>JAWLEB010000022.1:0-45928 GCA_041686375.1 Bacteroidales bacterium | reverse complement strand
AGGAATCATCAAGATGCTGGTCAGTTCTTTTTTGAAATGGGTCATCCTTTCTTTTGTAATTGCTGCTCCCTTAGCCTATATCTATATGAATAACTGGCTGCAGAATTTTGCTTACCATACGGAAATCGGTGTTACTGTATTCCTTCATGCCGGCTTATTTGCCCTTGGAGTTGGATTTTTCAGTGTTATCTTCCAGGCTTACCGGGCAGCATTGACAAATCCAGTGGATAGTTTGCGGTATGAATAAAACAGTTTAGGAGGAGCCCTTTTTAACAAAACATATTTCAAAGGTGACTTAATCCTTCTTTTTTGTCGGGGAAGACAAAAAAGAAGGATTAATCATATAAAGCTTTCTGGTTGTATAAGTATTATATTTTGATTAAGAGAATGTTGTGAGATATATTTATGTGTGGGTTAAAATTATTAAAACGGTGTTCTGAATTTGTTTTTTTGTTTCAATCTTCTTTACGTAAAAATTTTTTACATTACAGTCAAATATTTTGACACATGGTATATTCCCAAACACACAAATATTTTATAGTAAACTCATATTTAGACTATTGTGTGTTTTGGTATGAGTCTTGGTTATTTATAATCAAGTTGAAATAAAACGATGAATCATGTTAAAGAATTATATTAAAACAGCATTAAGGAATATTCAGAAGCACAAAGTACTTTCCATGGTTAATATTCTGGGACTGACCATTGGGATATCCGCTACTGTCTTAATCGGTCTTTACATTCACCATGAAATGAGTTATGATAAATTCCACAGGGAATCAGATCGTATATACCGAATTGAACGTCTTGGAAACTGGAAAGGAAACGACTATCATTTACCGCAAACAAATCATTTGATAGCACCCACCCTTACTCGCTCATTCCCTGAAATTGAAGACTATGTCAGAATTTGGAAAGGGAGTGGTAAATTTGAGGATTACAAGCAAAACCTGTTTGATGAGGAATATTACCTGGCAGACAATTCTATTTTCGATGTATTTTCTTTTTCACTTCTTAGGGGAAATGAAAAAACAGCGCTAAGTGAGCCCAACAGTATTGTTTTGACAGAAAAGATGGCTCTTAAATATTTTAATACTACTGATGCTCTCGGAAAAAACCTTCCTGCCGAAATTATAGACAGTTCCATTGTACTAAAAGTTACTGGTGTAATGAAGGAATTTCCTGTTAATTCTCATTTGCAGTCGGATATTTTACTATCCTATCAAACTGCGCATGGCCTTGTTGGAGAATCCATCCTGAACCGTTGGATAGCTAATTACTTATATTCCTATGTTTTGTTGAAAGAAGGAGCTGATATTGAGGCCTTAAAAGCTAAATTTCCTGGTTTTATTGATAAACATATGTCTTCCGCTTATCGCCAGATGATGGGAGATGATGTAAAGCCCTCATATCATTTGAACTTTCATTTGCAACCCTTGGAGCGGATTTATTTGTATGCCAGATTGGATTACTCCATCGGACCAGCGGGTGATATTAATAAGCTATATAGTGCTGGCGCCATTGCTCTTCTCGTGTTAATTATTGCCTGTATCAATTACATCAATCTTTCCACAGCCAAGTCATTAACCAGGGCAAAAGAAGTTGGCCTGCGTAAGACTTTTGGTGCATTTAAGCGCAGAGTAGTTTTTCAGTTCCTCAGTGAATCGGTTGTTTTAAGCTTTATTGCTGTGCTTCTTTCTATGATCATTATTGAGTCAATTATGCCTTTATACCAAAATTTTCTGGGTAAAGATATACAGATAGGGTATAGGGATAATCCTCTTATTCTGTTGGTTTTACTGATATTTTCTGTTTTGGTGGGAATATTGGCAGGTTTGTACCCTTCTCTATATATTGCTAAATTTAAACCAACAACCATATTGAAACGATTTGAATATTCAAAAAGTAGCGGAGGTTCAGCTTTTCTCCGAAAAGTTCTTGTGGTATTCCAGTTTGCTATATCTATCGCTCTTGTTGTTTCTGTTCTGACCATGAATAAGCAATTGAATTTTATGATCAACAAAGACCTTGGATTTGATAAAGAGCAAGTGGTGGAGGTTCCTGTGAATAAAACCATCCGCCGGAACATGGAATCTGTTAAAGATGAGTTGCTTAACAATCCATCGATTAAGTCAGTATCAGCTGCAGAATCAGGTTTTGGCGGAGGACAATTTGGTGACCGGCTGTTCAGAAAGTATGGTGAAGATGAAAGTGAGAACAAAGTTATTTTTATTCGTGAAGTTGATAAGGATTTTATTCCTACCCTTGGAATTGAAATTATTGCAGGAGAAAATTTTACCCGGCTTCATAACGCCCAGGAAAATGCAGGTTTTATTTTGAATGAAGAAGCTGTCAGGGAATTGGGTTACAACTCCTCAAGGGAGGCGGTTGGTGATCAGCTGCTAATGGAGGATATGGAGAATAACAAAAAAGGTAAGATTGTTGGTGTGATGAAGAACTTTCACTACCAATCGTTGCAATACGAGATAACTCCTTTGATTTTCACAGTTGACCCTTTAAGCTACAGGGCTTTTTATGTTAAGATGGATACCCAGGATCATCAGGAAACCCTTGAATTTGTTAAAAAATCATTGAACGATTATTCTCCCAATTATTCTTTTGATTATGCTTTTGTAGATGAAACATTTGAAGCCAATTACCGAAAAGAAAACCGGATGAAAAGTTTGTTTATGATCTTTAGTATTCTGGCTATTTTTATAGCATGTATGGGGCTTTTTGGTCTTGCTACCTTTATGGTGGAGCAAAAAACAAAAGAGGTAGGGATTCGTAAAGCAATGGGGTCATCTACAATGGGCGTTATTACCTTATTAACTTCTGAATTTATGAAATGGGTGCTGATATCTAATGCTATTGCATGGCCGGTTGCTTATATCGCTATGAGATCCTGGCTGCAAAATTTTGCTTATCAAATTGATATCTATTATGGGTATTTCATACTGGCATCGGTGATTAGTTTATTGATTGCCTTTGTTACTGTATTCTATAAGGCATATAGCGCCGCTACTATCAGTCCGGTAAAAAGTCTCCGCTATGAGTGAGAAGGGAAATGCAGACTGAATATTGTTTGTCTGCCGGGTTCAGAATGGAGAGAGATATGCCCGCCATGCATCAACATGATCTGGCGGGACAGACTCAGGCCTATTCCTGAACCCTGTTTTTTTGTTGAATAAAAAGGTGTAAAGATCTTTTCACGTTCTTCTTCATCTATGCCATTACCATTATCGGTGATTTCTATTACAATTTGATCCATATTCCGAAAGGCTTTCAATTCAATACTTCCCTGGATATTTTCCGGAATGGCCTCCATGGCATTCTTAACCAGGTTGATTAGAATTTGTTCTACATACTGCTTATCTGCATTAAGTTCAAGAGCGTCAGGATATATAGAACTATTAATTGATATACCACGTGAATGTGCTGCATATTCTCCGGCTATAATGCGTACCCGGTAGAACAATTCATTTAAAGGAAAAAGTTCTTTATGTAACTCACTTTTGGGTGTCATATTTCGGAACTTATCAACAAATTCAAGCAAACCCTGACTACGTTCACGAATTATTTGAAGACTTTCCAGTGCCTTATTTTTTAGAGGTGACTGAATTTCTTCAGTGTCATTTAGTGCATGATTTAATGAATCTGCAAGAGAGTGGATGGGAGACATGGAATTGTTTATTTCATGGGTAAGTACACGAATTAGTTTTTTCCATGTTTCTGCTTCAGTTTCTTCTATTTCCTTTTGAATATCCTGAAAAGTAAAGAGTTTAATTAATTGGTTTCGGGAATAAAAATTTGACGCTTTTAAAGTGATGTATTTTATTTCCTCTGGTGTTTTTAGTTTAATCAACTTTTGCTGACCTGGTTTAATGGTTTGCAGAATGTTACCAAACTCAGGATAGGTGCTTGATATAGTTTCGATATGGCTGATCCTGTGTAGATGTAACAATTTCTGTGCTGCTGCATTGAAAAAATCCACTTCACCATCAGATTTTATGGCAATAAGTCCTACTGTTATATGCTCAACAATGGTATTCAGATAGTGGGATTTTATTTCATGCTCTATTCTCACTTCTGAAAGCATATTATTCAACTGATCCAAATGATTAGCGAGATTTTTATGATCTTTATCTTGCTTTTCCTTCAGTCTGAAGGTGTAATCTTCATATTTTATTGAATCGAAGAAGCTCAGAATATTTTTGTTCAACCTGTTTGTTTGTTTGAGAAGATTGAGGCTTACAAGAAAAATTAAGATACTGGTTCCGGTAAGGGTAAAGAGTTTCTCCTCCTGCTGTATATTGTAGGTTAGAAAGATAGTCAGACCTATAAGGACGAGTATATGAGCAATTATGTAGAGGTGAAACTTCTTTTTTACCATCAGGAGGATTATTTTTTACTTGGTATCAATATGGTATTTTTTAAGTTTGTTATAAAGGGTCTGTCTTGTCAGTCCCAGTTCTTTGGCTGCTTCGGATAATATGCCATTTTGGTTTGCCAGGGCACGCAGGATGGCTTTTTTTTCAATTTCTTCAAATTTAAGCGGCCATCGGTCTTTTTCTTGGGGGTGCTTTTTTGTATTGAAGAAAAGTTCCTCCGGTTTTATTTCATCCGTTTCGCAGAGTATAACAGCTTTTTCCAGACTATGCTTAAGTTCTCTCACATTACCAGGCCAATGATATTGCATTATCTCATCTTTTGTATTTTTTGTTAATTTCAAATTGGGCTTGTTGTATTGTGTTGAGTAATAGTCAAGGTAATACTCCGCCAGGATAATAGCATCTTCATCTCTTTTTCTTAATGGTGGGAGTTCAAGTCTGATTGTATTGATGCGGTAATACAGATCTTCCCGGAATAATCCCTGGTCGATTTGTGTTTCCAGGTTTTTATTTGTTGCACTGATGAGGCGAATATCAATAGGAATTTGATTGTTTGAACCAACCGGGGTGATTTGCCTGTTCTGCAATACGGCTAGCAATTTGGCCTGCATGGCTAGTGGCAGATTTCCAATTTCATCAAGGAATATTGTACCTCCACCAGCAGCTTCCAGTCTTCCTGTCCTGTCTTCTTTTGCATCCGTAAAAGCACCCTTGACATGGCCAAAAAGCTCACTTTCAAATAATTGCTCACTAATCGTGGTGAGGTCAACATTTATCAGGGGTCCCGATGATCGGTTTGAATGATAATGAATATAGCGTGCTATCAGTTCTTTACCTGTGCCATTTTCTCCTGTGATCAACACATTGGTATCCGTTCCGGCAATTTTATCCGAAAGTTTTATAATTTCATTCATAACTTCGGACTCTCCAATGATTTTAAAATCATTTTTGCTTAATTCGTTCCGTAATGTTTGGTTTTCTTTGCTCAGTTTCCGGATTTTGGTCTGGCCAACTTTTAGCTGATAGGCTGTTTTTAATGTATTGATCAGTTTGTCATTATTCCAGGGTTTAACTATGAAGTCCATGGCACCTTCTCTCATTCCTTTAACAGCCAAATCAATATCTGCATAGGCAGTGAATAAAATGACGATAATGTCAGGATCCGTTTTTTTTATTTCCCGAAGCCAGAATAAACCTTCGTTGCCTGTGTTTTTTCCTGCGGTAAAATTCATATCCAGTAACACCAGATCTGGTTTATATACGCGCAGCTTTTCCGGCAATTGGTTTGGAGTAGTTATGGTTTCTGTAAAACCAACAATTTTGTCGAGCAATAATTCCAATGAGCGGAGAACGCCCTTGTCATCATCAACAATAAGAAGTTTTCCTGGTATAATCATAGGACCGGGTGTCAAAAATATTTACATAAATGTAGAAAAAAATATGAAAATAGAAGTAAAAGAATAGAAACAAGTTTACCCTTTTCCGTGAATTTATCTTTTTCAAATATTATACATATTCTTCCCTGCCTCACAGAATTTTATAGAAATTATATTGTTTTTTTTTAGTATTTTTAGCAAGTTACCCTAAAACCATACATTTATGAAGAAACTACTAATTTTTTGGGGCATTACAGGATTGAAGCAAGAGGGTAATCACGAAAACTACTTGAAAGTTAATTTATAATTGCTTAAGACTTCAGGAGTACCGACCCATGAAAATAAGAGCAGACAGGAATAAAATTTACCAGTAGTCAGTTGGTGTAATTCTCCCGGCGCTGTATATATGAGGCTATTTGTTCTGAACACTCCAGTATTGTTCACACTCACCTCGCCACTGAGGCAGATATATGATTCTTCTATATTTTCATGTTTGTGATTTGGGTAATGGCAACCGGGGGCTAACAACATAATACCCGAAATGATTTGATCTGAGTAGAGATTACCGTTTGGCCCTATAATTTCACAATAGCCATATTTTGTTTTTAAATCTTCGGGCATCTTATTGTAGCCATATTCCCAGGATAAATTTTTCCTTATTTCTTTAATAGCCTGAAAAATAGGTGTATTATTGCGGTCTATTTCTCTTATAATCGCTTCTTTTAAATATGAGACTACAGGTAATGTGGCGGGTTCTTTACGCTGAACGAGTGGATCATTTGCAAGATTATCCAACTTGTTGAGAACATTTTCCATATGGATACGGATGGTTTCATTTCCACTGGCAGAAAGGGATTCATATTCGTATATAAACCCGGCCAAAAATTTGTACCATATAAGATCTTGTTTGGGATATTTTGGCATTGTTAATTTTTTTTGGTTAAAACTAAGATAAGGAATTTTTAGGTAAGTTTGGTATAGAAAATTGGTGTTATTGAATTAAGACTTGTTATCTTTATGGGACAATTAGGTTTATCCGGTTATACAATATTTTTTCGATTTACCCATCCATATTCGCAAGTTATAATAGAATTTTGCTGTGTTTATAATTAATTTGGCTAAACATGAAAATATATTTTTTGTAATATTGTAATTATGTTTATCTTTTAAAAAATGTACCTTATGAACAATAAAAAAGCTTTTTACGCTAGTATAAGTAAATATTATGATTATATTTTTCCTTTTAATTCAAGTCAGGCAAATTTTGTAAAAAATTTGATCCAGGAAGAAAATATTACTTCAATTCTCGATGTTGGTTGTGGTACTGGAAATCTGGCATTGGAATTAGCCAGAGAGAATAAACCTGTATTTGCTATTGATTCTGACGAGGAGATGATTTTAACAGCGATAGATAAAAAACGAGGAATGGGACTGGATCAGTATCCGCAATTCAGAGAACTGGATATGGAAAGTCTATCTGGTTTTTTTGATGGAGAACAATTTGATTTAGCTATTTGCTTCGGAAATACTTTACCCCATTTGTTATCTTATGAAAACATTGAAAATTTCTTTAAAGTTGTTTCTTACGTATTAAAGAAAAATGCTCATTTAACTATTCAGATTTTAAATTATGACTATATTCTTGAAAATCAAATTGAAGCATTACCTGTTATAGATAATGATTATGTCCGTTTTGAACGATATTATGACTACCCTGAAAATTCAGAGTTTATTGAGTTTTCAACAAAACTGACTGTTAAAGGTGAGGATAAGATAATAGAAAATTCCATATCATTGTTCCCTATTCAAAAGCTTGATTTGAAATTTATGCTGGAAGACAGTGGTTTTGGGGATGTATATTTTTATGGCGATTTTGATAAAACACCTTTAAAAAAGGGTCATCTTCCATTGGTTGTTAAGTGTAAAAAGAAGTAGAGCAGTTTTTTGTGTTGGTATTCTTCTTATATTTCTTATAGTCAACAGTTTATACGGAAAATTTATTTACCTACCCAATAAGTATTTTTATACTGTGCTATGATTTGTTCGTCAAAAATGAATAAAAGAGGAGCGGTGTTTTGTTAACCCTCCTTTTTTTTATTCGTAATCTTGTTTAAGATGAACATATTAACTGTCCATGATCGGTTCTCCGGTTGTTCTAGATTGGATTATCACCGGCGGACAGAAATATGACAAGTAACAAATGTAACATAATAAATTGATATTTAATTCGTTATGTCATATCAGGGATTTTTAGGAATAGTTGTAGCTTTTTTATTTACAGTTTTTTTACCTTCATGCGAGAATGATTCAAGGTCTGATATTGATATTAATCTTCACCAAAAGGATATTCAGGGAACAAGTTGGTTCATGGTAAGTAATGATGGCGAACCCAAAGTAGAAAATCATCAGAAGAGTGAGTTGTTTTTTCTTGAAGACAATGAGTTTGAACTTCGGAAAACATTTGAATATTCGGGAAGTACATTTCGCAGCATTGGTAAATATGACATTAAAGATAGTATGATTAGATTAGAGTCGATGAATGGTTCATTGCAACTGGGAGAGGGGTATTTATACGGAGAGAAGCTGGAAGTTCAGTGGAAAGACTCTATAGAAACTTACGGTGAGGGGACAGATTATTTTAAGAGTATACAATGACATCATACAGCTAATATTCCTAATTGTTGGTTTTCATAGTTGCCTTTCTAAAAACCGGGTCATACTTTTTGATCCGGTTTTTTCAGGATATTAACACTATCGTTATTTTGGATTTAGCTTTTTTATGAATAATAATACAGGTTAAATTGATTTCAAGATATGAAGAGATAATCCTTTCCTTCTGAATAGCCACGTGATTGTAAGAACTGTTTTATTTGTTTTTTTGCGTTCCATTGTCTTACATACACAAGAATAAACATCTTGCCCGGAGGTGGAATATCTTTGTGGTAGATGATGTTTGTATCGATTTGCCTTGTCTTTTTAATGTCGATGTAATTATCGATATTAATTCCGAGGTTTTCCAGCATTTTTGCTCTTTTTCTTGAAATTTTACTGGCTCCCCAAACATTCACGCTCGGATACAATGGATTCCTCTTTTGCAGCCAGCTATACAAATATTTAGTTTTGACCATGTAGAAAGCTTCATCACGGTATGAAGGGTTTGTACGTGTCAACCTATTTTCAGAGTCATGCCATTTCAGGATAATATGATTAACCTTAGCTATATTTGCTCCTTGAGCCATCCAGCGAAGCCACATTTCATAATCTTCCGGAAAATCTCCATGAACGAATAATCCATATTTTTTTTCTGCTTCTTTTCTCCACATTGCTGTTGGATTGATAACCGGCAAATCAATGAATCGGTTTATTTTTATTTCGCCTGCAGTAATAATTTTATTGGCCCAGTCTACATACTTTTTCATGCCTTCATTCTTTGCAACCTTGCCTGTATACTCAACCAAACCGCCTACTGCATCAATATCCGGATTTTTTTCTAAAAAATCTGCCTGTATTTTCAGCCGGTCGGGGAGCGTTTCATCGTCCGCGTCCATACGGGCAATATACGTTCCTTTTGCTTCTTTGGATCCTGCATTGGAAGCAAAAGCTACGCCCTGGCGGGGTTCATTAATAATTCTGATCCGATCATCCTTTTTTACCCATCCATAAGCTATTGAAAGACTGTCGTCTGTAGAGTTGTTATTAATTAAGATGATTTCTATATTTTCATACGTTTGATGGGCAATGCTGGCTATGGATCTGGATAAACTTTTTCCGGCATTAAAGAACGGCAGTATTACAGAGATCAGAGGATTGTTCATTTAGATATTGCTTTATCGTATTTTGTTCTTTTAATCAGTGGATAAATGTTTGTAATTAAAACGATTATTCTATTCATTATTCATAAAAATAAACAAATTTAATTTACAGGACGTTTTATATATAATCAATACTGTTCTTGTGATTACATAATTTTATTAATTTTGTAGGTCAAAAATAAAAAATTAAAGATAGAAGAATATGTTTGAAAGTCTTACGGATAGGTTAGAACAATCATTTAAGATACTCAAGGGACAAGGTAGAATTTCCGAAGTTAATATTGCAGAAACTTTAAAAGATGTTCGTCGGGCATTGTTGGATGCAGACGTTAATTATAAGATCGCAAAAGATTTTACCGATACCGTTAAAGAAAAAGCCATTGGCCAAAAGGTTGTAGAGTCTGTGAAACCAGGAGAGTTAATGGTTAAACTCATCCATGATGAGTTAGCCGGTTTAATGGGTGGAACGGCAGAGGAACCTGATCTTTCAGGCAACCCATCAGTAATTTTGCTTGCCGGATTGCAGGGTTCTGGTAAAACTACTTTTACGGGAAAGCTGGGGAAGTTTTTAAAATCCAAAAAAGGAAAAAATCCATTACTGGTGGCATGCGATGTTTACAGACCTGCTGCAATAGACCAGTTAAAAGTAGTTGGAGAGCAAATTGATATTCCGGTTTATACTCAGGAAGATAGTAAGGAGCCTGTTAAAATAGCTAAAAACGCTATTAAACAGGCGAAAAAGGATGGTAACGACCTGGTTATTATTGACACTGCCGGTCGCTTAGCAATTGACGAGCAGATGATGAACGAGGTTGCCGGAATAAAAAAGGCTGTGGAGCCGAATGAAACTTTGTTTGTAGTAGATGCCATGACAGGTCAGGATGCGGTTAATACCGCCAAAGAGTTTAACAACAGGCTGGATTATGAAGGGGTTATACTCACAAAGCTTGACGGTGATACACGCGGTGGTGCTGCGCTTTCCATACGGGCAGTTGTTAATAAACCCATAAAATTTGTTGGTACAGGAGAAAAGATGGAGAATATTGATGTTTTTTATCCTGATCGTATGGCTGACCGGATTCTGGGCATGGGGGATATTGTTTCTCTGGTTGAAAAGGCACAAGAGCAGTATGACGAAAAAGAGGCTCAGAAACTAAATAAAAAAATTGCCCAGGAGGATTTTGATTTCGATGATTTCCTGTCCCAGATTCGCCAGATTAAGAAAATGGGGAATTTTAAGGATTTAGCATCTATGATTCCGGGCATGGGTAAGGCTTTAAGAAATATTGATATGGATGATGATGCTTTCAAGGGCATCGAGGCTATTATTTATTCTATGACACCAGAAGAAAGGCAAAATCCTAAGTTGCTTAACGGCAGCCGGAGAAAAAGAATAGCTGACGGTAGCGGGAACAGTGTACAGGAAGTAAACCGTTTAATGAAACAATTTACGGAAATGCGGAAGATGATGAAGAAGATGAAGAATGGTAAAGGAATGAAGAATATGATGCAGAATTTACAGTCTATGGGTGGTAAAATGTAAAATTATTAATAATATGGAACTAATTGATGGTAAAAAACTTTCAGCACAGATAAAAGAAGAAATTGCTGAGAAAGTTAAGAAAATTGAAGAAGAGGGAGGCAAAATTCCTCACCTGGCTGCAATTTTAGTTGGCCACGATGGAGCAAGCGAAACATATGTTGCGCATAAGGAAAAGTCGTGTAAACAAGTAGGTTTTAAATCTACGGTTTTTCGCTATGAAGCAGATATAAAGCAAGATGAGCTTTTGGATAAGGTTAATGAGTTCAATGAAGATGATGATATAGATGGTTTTATTGTTCAGCTTCCCTTACCCGGTCATATCGATGACCAAAAGATTATCGATGCCATAGATCCTAAAAAGGATGTTGATGGTTTTCACCCCATCAACATGGGAAGAATGGTAATTGGTCTGCCTGCATATCTTTCCGCTACTCCTGCCGGAATACTTGAATTTTTTAGAAGATATAATATAGATACCGAAGGAAAACACTGTGTTGTGCTTGGCAGAAGCAATATCGTTGGCAAACCTGTTGCTAATCTGATGATACAGAAGGCTGTACCCGGCAATGCAACCGTTACAGTATGTCACTCCAGAACCCAAAATCTTAAAGAGATAACTTCACAGGCAGATATTCTTATTGTGGCAATTGGCAAAAAGGGATTCGTGACTCCCGATATGGTCAAAGAAGGAGCTGTAGTTATTGATGTGGGAATCCACAGGGAAAAGTCTGACAAGACAAAATCCGGTTGGAAATTAAAGGGAGATGTCCTTTTTGATGAAGTGAAGGATAAGGTTAGCCACATAACTCCTGTTCCTGGGGGAGTCGGACCAATGACTATTGTATCCTTGCTGCAGAATACGCTGTCCGCCTCTAAAAATGAGGTCTATCAATAATGTGATAGATTTTACCGCAACCTAAGCATATAAGAAATGATGAATTACATAAAAAGAAAAATTGAAAAGAAGCAATTAAAAAGGACATTCAAAGAATATGGATTTGAGATTAAAAAATTCCAGATTGATGGGATTGGTGAAGTAGAATATGCACAGTGGCTGCATCCATTTGAGAAACCAAAGGAAATATCAAAATCTAATATTTTATTTTATGAAAAGATAACCCAAGAGGGTGGAATGGTAATAGATATAGGTGCACACACAGGTGATACTACTGTACCTATGGCTTTGGCCATTGGCGAGAATGGAATAGTTTTAGGGCTGGAACCTAATAAATATGTATTTAAAATTCTTGAAAAGAATGCTGAATTGAACGAAACCTTAACGAATATTATTCCTCTATGTTTTGCTGCCACGAGTAAAGAAGGAACGTTTACCTTCAATTATAGTGATGCTTCATTTTGTAACGGAGGTTTCTTGTCACAAATAAAAAATAAGAATCATAAGCATAAATATACCTTAGAGGTAATTGGGAAAAATTTACAGAAATTTTTATTGAATAATTACAAAAGGGAATTGGAGAAATTAAGTTTAATAAAGATTGATGCAGAGGGTTACGATAAAGAAATATTGAAAACAATTCCTGTAATATTAGAAGAATACAAACCGGCCCTTATGATTGAATGTTACAAACGATTGAATGAAGAGGAAAGGCATGAATTATATGATATTGTATATAAACATGGTTATCATTTATTTTATTTGGAAAATTTTAAGTTATTTGATGAATTACATGAAATTCACAGACATAATATGAAGGACAAGAAACATTTCGAAATATTAGCAATTCATAAAACGAAAAAACAAATGTATAATATTGAGTATAAGTAAGGGTATTGAATTGTTGATACACATGTATTCTAATTCACAAGCTTTATTAGCAACGGGGTGTATTCCTCCATCTTTTTCAAAATAGCTTGTCACAACACTTTATAAGGTAATATAGATGTTCATGCATTAAATTCTAAATTCCTTTTACATTTTTTGACTGCTGCTGCGACGATAAGTTGCTTTTGATTTTGCCTAAAAGGAATAGTGAAACGACTATGGCAGATATGAAAAACACTCCACCGGATAGGAAAAGTGCCTGCGACAATGTGTAGTGGTCTGTATACCAGCCGAGAAAAGGGCCGACGCCGGCAAATAATATTCTGATAAGAAAATTTCTTACGGATAATACCGTCGCCCGGATATTGGAATCGGTAAGTTTATTGATATAATCTTTCAATATTGGAGTTGCAATGCCCCGTACAAGATAAAAGATAAATAAAACAGAAATTCCCCAGATAATATCTATCTGGCTGAGCACTAAATATAATGAAGGAATTGCTATGGCTACGAAGAGAATTATTTTTCTCTGGCCTAATCTGTATTCCAACTTGTGGGCATAATAGGAAGTTATTGCTACAGATAAATTAAGTAATGCCCAGAACACACCAAATAGTGCCAGTTGTAATCCCACGGATTCAAAATACGGTTGAACGAACCATGCCATGGTTAAGGTTGATGTTCCTATTACTGCAGAAAAAATGATGTGCCACTTAAGTGCTCTTGATTTTAAAAGTGTGTATTTTACAATTCCCAGGATATTGATAAATCGAATCCGTGAATGTTTCTGATACTTGACAGGCTCAATCAAGGTCAGAGCTGCCGGAATGGCAATAAAAGCAATTGCTATCTGAGCATAAATAGGGGTTCTGAGACTTATTTCTGCTAACAGGCCACCCAAAATACCAGCCACAGCTTCGGCAAGATTACCGAGGGCAGTCATTTTTCCTTCGTACCGTAAATATTGTGTTTCTTTTTCCTGTTTCTTCAGGGAATCATACAGCAAGGCAGAATCCGCACCGGAGATTAAGCTTTGCCCGAGTCCGAGCACTAGTTCGGCACCCAGAAAGCCCCAGAAACCGAAAGAAAAGCCGTATATGATAAATCCTGAGAAACCCAAAAATGTACCAATGATAAGAGTTTTCTTTCGTCCCAACACATCCGCAAGATATCCGGATGGTATTTCAAGTAATACTATGGCTATTGAATATGCAGCTTTCAGTGTAAAGATTTCCTGCATGCCAAGACCGTTGTTCTTGTAGAACAGAACAATGATGGGCATGAACAGCATAAACCATTTTGAAATTTTGATCAGATAGAGCTTAACGATATTTGCCTGTAAGCTCTTCAATGCATTTTATTTACTATGTAAAGTTTAAATAACATTTACTGCATAATATCTTTTTTGTTAAGAGCTCTTTGGTATTTCCGGGCATTTATTAAA
This sequence comes from Bacteroidales bacterium, assembly GCA_041686375.1. GTDB lineage: Bacteria > Bacteroidota > Bacteroidia > Bacteroidales > UBA12077 > JAGXLC01. The sequence continues at coordinate 31,579 of JAWLEB010000022.1, read as the reverse complement.
TGTTGCCGGTGGGTTTCTGAAAAATTATGATACCCGGAAAAGTCTGCTTTTGCAGAAAAATACAGGTAGTTATGATCTTCGTAATCTAGTACTGATTCAATTGCAGCAATGGATGGGAATGAAATGGGACCGGGAGGTAAACCATAGTTTTTATAAGTATTGTATGGGGAATTGATCTCAAGATGTTTTTTCAAAACTCTGTTAATTGTAATATCATCGCTTGCAAATTTTACTGTAGGATCGGCCTGGAGTCTCATACCTTTTTTTAGTCTGTTAATATAAACCCCGGCAATTTTTTGCATTTCATCATTCCTGATTGTTTCTTCATCTACAATGGATGCTAATGTACTTACCTTAATTGGGGAGAGATTTAGTTCTTTTGCTTTTTCCTGCCGGTCGCTATTCCAGAACCTTTCATATTCTTTGTGCATACGATTCATGAAGTCTTCAGCGGATGTATTCCACCAAAATTCATAGGTGTTTGGCAAAATCATTGTTTGAACTGTTCTATCTGAGAAACCATATTGCTCAAGAAATTCGTTATCATTCAGGAGCTTTATCAGTTTGGCAGAGTCTGCTTCAATTTGCTGGGATATTTTCCCTGCCAGCTCTTCCTTGGTTTGTATATTGTTAATGGTTAATGAAACAGGAGTTTGTTCTCCGGAACGCAGTAGATTGATCAGTTCATTATTACTCATTTGATTGGTGATGCGATATTGTCCGGGCTGAACATGGTTGTGATAGTTTTTCTTCTCTGCCAGCCAAAGAAAACTCGAGGTGTCTTCTATAATTTTTTCTTCAGCCAAAATCTCTGTAACATCATTCAAATCAGAATCTGTTGGGATGTGGAGATAGTCGTAGTCTTCTTCAATGGTAACATTGGGGCCATATATATTCTGTAAGGTCTGAAAAACCTTTATTCCACCCAGAATAAAAATGATAAGAATAATTACTGTGGCGATTCGTTTTTTGTGGCTTCTGTTGTTTCGCATATTAGTGTTATAATATAATAAAGTATGCAAATTTATAAGTTTTATATTCAAGTTAGCTTAAAATTAATAACTTTATTTTCTTGTTGATTTTAAAAAACTCGTTATTTTAGCAAAAGAAACCCTCATCCATTAGCATGGGAAAAAGCCTATGTAGAAAGCTATTCCTGTCGGTATACAATGCATGAGGGTTCCATGGGATTTAGAAACACAAGATGCGGACAGTTTTAGCAATAAGCCTTAGTTAATGGAAAGAAACAGAAAAATATTAGTAATTGATGATTCAGAAACCAATGTCTTTCTGCTGCAAAAGATACTGGAAGAAGAGGGTTGTGATATAGAATATGCTTATACAGGAAAAGATGCCATTCAATTACTGGATACGAGAACTTATGATCTGGTATTATTGGATATTATGATGTCAGGTATCGATGGATTTGATATATTACAGAAGATGAAAGATGATAATAAAACAGAAAAATGCCCCATCATTATGGTAACTGCAAACGATGATATAGAAACTCAGCAGAAAGCCATAAGGATGGGAGCAAAAGATTATTTGACCAAGCCATTAAATTTAAAAAAACTGAAAAATATCATCGATAGCATTTAGCTCAGTTTATCCAATGCGGCTTTTATTCTTTTTAAAGCTTCTTTCAGCTCATCCTCGGAAGCGGCATAAGATAATCTTATATTTTCATCCGATCCAAAAGCGCTTCCAGGTACCAGTGCAACATTAGCCTCTTCCAGGAGATAAAAACAAAGGTCCTGATCGTTATTTATTTTCCATTTCCCGTTTGATTTGCCAAAGAAATGGTTGATTTTTGGGAATAGATAAAAAGCTCCCTGAGGTGTATATTCCTCCATACCCTTTATTTGACTCACGCCTTCCAAAACCAGATCTCTCCGTTTTTTGAATGCCTGATTCATTTCCTTTGTAAAATCTTTACTGCCTGCGATAGCTGATAAAGCAGCACGCTGGGCTATTGAACATGCTCCTGAGGTTACCTGTCCTTGAAGTTTTCCGCAGGCTTTTGCAACATCTTTTGAAGCCGCCATATAACCAATCCTCCATCCAGTCATGGCATATCCTTTAGATACTCCATTTATGAGTATCACCTGGTCTTTGACATTATCAAACTGGGCAATGCTTTCATGTTTGCCTTCAAAGTTGATATATTCATAAATTTCATCGGATAGGATGTATATTTTATGCTTGCTGTTTGCAATTATATCAGCTATTTCTTTTAACTCTTTTTTGCTATATATACTGCCTGTAGGATTTGACGGGGAACAAAGCATTATGGCCTTGGTTTTTGGGGTTATGGCTTCTTTGAGTTGTTCAGGGGTTATCTTGAACTGATTTTCAAGAGTGGTCTTTAGAACAACATTTTTACCTTCTGCGAGTTTGACCTGTTCGACATAACTTACCCAATAAGGTGCTGGAACGATAACTTCATCACCTTTGTTAACTACAGATAACATTGCGTTAGCTAAAGAATGCTTGGCTCCTGCTGAGACTACAATTTGCTCCGGTTGATAGTCCAGTTGATTTTCTTCTTTCAGCTTTGTGGCAATAGCTTCTTTTAGATCCTTGTAACCCGGAACCGGAGGATACGAAGTATAGTTGTTTTTTATTGCCTTTATGGCCGCATCCTTAACATGTTCAGGGGTGTGGAAGTCCGGTTGACCTACACTAAGATTAATTATGTCCTTACCTTCAGCTTTTAGTTCTGCGCTTTTTTGAGACATAGCTATTGTCTGCGATTCAGACAATGATTTTATTCTTTCTGAAATATTTGCCATAGTGACGTAAATTAATTTAAGGTTTAATAGAATATTAGATGTCAAAATTAGGATAATTTTTTTTCCTTTTAGTTTAAAAAAATAAAATATAATATGATTAATAATTCCTTGATAGTAAGATTTTACAAGTACACCTTACCGTAATATTAAGTTGATTTGTATGATACATATGTTAGAATGAAACATTATGGTATATTATACATATTTTTTAAAAACTCAATAAGTATAGTCCATTGCATTGACATCATGGATGGAAGCAGGAGTTAAATGTACAAAAGCTGGTATATCAGTATTGATATCAAATAGAGTATGTAGTTTTATTTCTCCCTTGTTCTTTCTGAACTTAGCCCACCAAAAAACGCTAAGACAAAGATCAATTGTGGAGGAGTCAAATGCACAGACTTGTCGGTTGATTTGAAAGCATTATTTGACCTATTTTTTCGAGCAATCGCAATAAGATAGTACGCAAATTCCTCAAAGATTTTGCTACTGCGGTTTATGTTAGCTATTTTATTGTTTAACTTAATCAATGCAAATCGTCACGATGTAAAAAAACTTGAAAAACTTGAATTATTAATGATTTCAAAGAACGTATATTAATTTTTAGTAGACACTAATGAGAAGAGTTATTAAAAAAAGTTGGACAGAAGAACTGCATTGGGGCTGTATTCAGGATTTTGTTTTTTGTCTTTAGTTTAAAGAAAAGGTAGGGAATTAAAGAAAGAAAAAAAGATACTGTACTTATAGCGAAACTAATTTTACTAAAAAAGCTCGACATTCCCGGTGTCATTATGTTAATTTTTTTATCCAACAGGTGTTTCACGCCTTTTTTGGTAAGCATTGAATTTATTATTTTCACTAAAGTGTTTTTTTTCTTTTTCATTAACCTGCCTGTTGGTCCTCCACAACCTTGCATAGTGATAAAATTTTTACTTCAATTCACAAAATCAGATAAAAAATGACAATTTTGTGTTTGTTTAATTTATATTTACATTAAATGTAACTTGTAAATGCTATGATTGAAATTTTGAAATATACTATTCCGGCTTTTATCGTATTTGTTACGGCATTTTTTACACTGAGAATGCTCATGAAGAATGATCAGAAAAAACGGAATCATGAGTTGATCTTAAAAAATCAAAATTTAATCACTCCGATTCGGCTCCAGGCATATGAAAGGCTCACTTTGTTTTTAGAAAGGATATCCCCTGATGCTTTAGTTATGCGATTGAATAAAGAAAATATGACGGTCAGTCAAATGCAAAATGAGATGCTGAAAACCATTCGCTCCGAGTTTGACCATAATTTGTCCCAGCAAATATATGTTTCACCTCAGGCTTGGCTTATGGTAAAAAATGCACGTGAGAATGTTGTGAAATTAGTTAATACTACAGCCCAGGAATTTAAGTCCGGAGATCCTGCAATAAAATTAAGCAAATCATTGCTGCAGAAAATAATGGAGAGTGAAAATACACCTACAAAGGGTGCTATACAGTATCTGAAAAAAGAAGTAAAAAATTATTTCTGATTTTCTGGTTACATTGTAACTGCTGCTATTTTAATGAGTTTATTACAAAAATCTTTACTAATGCCAAATAAATCTTAGTTATGATTCAACAAACAGAAATTTCCTTACCAAAGCTCAGGAGAGGCTTTCATATCATTACACATGAAATTATAAAAAGTATTGGCGAATTACCGGAAAATGGCATGGTCAATATTTTTGTAAAACATACTTCCGCAGCTCTTACAATTAATGAAAATGCTGATTCTTCTGTACTAGATGATTTTGAGTCTTTCATGAAAAAATTAATTCCTGAAGATGCTGCCATGTTTTCCCACACATTAGAAGGAGCAGATGATATGCCTGCTCATATTAAAACTTCGTTATTCGGAGTTTCATTAACGCTCCCTGTTTCCGAACATAAGTTGAATCTTGGAACATGGCAGGGTATTTATCTATGCGAATTCAGAAACACTCCTAACAGAAGAAAGCTTGTGATAACCGTATATTCCTAAAACATGAATTTCAAGTATGTTTTATATTATTTTTTCATATTTTAGGAATTTCTAAAATTAGTTTTATTTTTGTGTTGATTGTGTTAATTTCTAAAAGATTGAAATAGTGCAATTAAAGAAAGTTTTTCTATATGTTACAGCAATATTTGCAGGCTACTTAAAATTTTTTGATAGTTTATAATACTTATTTAGATTAGAATTTCCCTGTATTGAATTCATTTCACTAAATTATTGTAAAACTAAAAATTAAATATATCACATGGATAAACTGTTATTATTAGGAGATGAAGCCATTGCCCAGGGAGCCCTGGATGGTGGTTTGTCAGGTATTTATGCTTATCCTGGAACTCCTTCTACCGAAATTACTGAATATGTTCAGGCTTCGAAATATGCAGAAGAAAATAATATACATCGCGAATGGTCGGCTAATGAAAAGACTGCCATGGAGGCGGCTTTAGGAATGTCTTATGCCGGGAAACGTTCTATAGTTTGCATGAAACACGTTGGCTTAAATGTAGCTGCCGATCCTTTTATCAATGCTGCAATTACTGGTACGAACGGAGGAATGATTATTGTCTCTGCCGATGATCCTTCAATGCATTCGTCCCAGAATGAGCAGGATTCCAGATTTTATGGAAAATTTGCTATGATTCCTATTCTTGAGCCGTCTAATCAACAGGAGGCATATGAGATGACTTATCATGGCTTTGAACTTTCAGAATCCTTAAAAACTCCCGTGCTTTTGAGGATCACAACCCGTCTGGCTCATTCACGTTCTGGAGTGTCACGACTGGAACAAAAAGTACAGAATGAAGGTTCCGTTCCTGAAAACAAGCGTCAGTTTGTTTTATTACCTGCGATAGCACGCAAAAGTTACAGCGGACTGTTATCAAAACAGGTAAATATGGAACAGGCTGCTGAAGAATCACAATACAATCAATATTTTGATGGTAAGGATAAAAGCCGCGGTATTATTGCTTGTGGGATCGCCTATAATTACTTAATGGAAAATTTCAGGGATAGCAAACCGGAAAATCCAATACTTAAAATCAGTCAGTATCCTTTGCCCAGAAAAGATATTGCTCTGATATTAGAAAAGTGCGACGAGATTTTAGTAATTGAAGACGGGTATCCTTTAGTTGAGGAAATGTTAAGAGGCTATCAGGAAAAAGGAGTCCCCGTAAAAGGGCGTTTGGATGGCAGCTTGCCGCGTACTGGCGAATTAAACCCAAATAGTGTTGCAAAAGCCTTGGGTATTGAAACTCGGGAAGGGCACCCTGTTCCGGAAATCGTGCGCAACCGTCCACCTGCCATGTGTCAGGGTTGTGGACATATAGAAGCATATACCGCTTTAAACAATGCACTTGAAGGATATAGCGCAGGACGGGTTTTTTCAGATATAGGATGTTATACACTAGGTGCCTTACCACCATATAATGCCATTAATTCATGTGTAGATATGGGAGCTTCAATAACAATGGCTAAAGGCGCTGCTGATGCAGGTTTAATCCCTTCTGTAGCGGTGATAGGCGATTCAACTTTTACACACTCCGGAATGACAGGACTTTTAGACTGTGTAATGGAAAATAGCCCGGTTACAATTATTATCTCAGATAATTTTACAACGGCTATGACTGGTGGACAGGATTCCCATGCCCTGGGTAAACTGGAGGATATTTGTGCGGGAATAGGTGTCAAGGAAGAGCATATAAGGGTATTCAGACCCACGAAGAAAAATATAGATGAAATGACACAAATCATAAAGGATGAATTGGAGTACGAGGGGGTTTCTGTAATAATTCCTAGACGACAGTGTGTTCAGACCATGAGAAATAAAAAACTTGCTGAACGACTGAAAGAGCTGAATTTGAAATAGGATATCTATAATTAACAGTTTGTCCATCTTGGAGGTAAACGATGCGATCAGTAAATTAAAAAAAATGCATAAATCTTTAAAAATAATTTTTATGAAAGCCTCATCCATTAATGTAGACAAAATTCCATGTATAAAGTCATACCTCTTGGTGGATCATTCATGAGAATTCCATGGAATATAGAATCAAAAAATGGAGACTTTTCTTAGAGTAAGTCTCAAATTGTGAAACTAATAATTAAACTTTATAAAAATGAAAACAGATATAGTTTTAGCCGGAGTAGGGGGTCAGGGCATTTTGTCAATAGCTGCTACTATTGGCATGGCAGCATTGGAAAATGATCTTTATCTAAAGCAGGCTGAAGTCCATGGCATGAGCCAACGTGGGGGGGCGGTACAATCCCATATGCGCCTTGCTGACAAAGAGATTTTATCAGACCTTATTCCTAAGGGACAAGCCGATATCATTCTGTCGGTTGAACCAATGGAATCATTGCGCTATCTGCCGTTCCTTCATGAGGATGGATGGCTGGTGACTAATGTTACACCATATAAGAATATTCCTGATTATCCGGATGAAGCAGAGATAATGGAAGTAGTCAAGAAATATAAAAATCATATAGCAATCGATGCGGATAAAATTGCAGTAGATATTGGATCTAAAAGATCGTCAAATATTGTCATGTTAGGCGCTGCATCACCTTTTTTTAATATTCCACCGGAAAGTTTTGAAGAAGGAATCAAAAATATATTTTCCCGTAAAGGAGAACAAGTGGTTAAAGTAAATATCCAGGCTTTCCGTGCCGGGAAAGATTTTGCCAATGCGAATAAATAACTGCCATTCTATTTGTAAAATTTGGAAAAAAAACTAAAAGAGGCTGCAATTTCACAGCCTCTTTTTAGCTTGGTCTTGTTTCCTGAAAATTGTAAGTATGTTAATTATCTCCGCCTAAAATTACCGGTAAACCATCATCGTTACTGCCAATTATAACTACTTTCGAGTTTTCTGACTCAGATAACTTAAGAGTTGCCTCTATACCTCTCATTTTAAGCAATGCTGGTGTTAGGCTTTCGTTTATAATTCTGTTTGCTCTTGCCTCGCCTTCAGCTTGTATTTCCTTTCTGTCAGATTCACTTCTCTCTCTTTCAAGTTTGTATTCGTATGCGCGGGCTTCCTGCTCTGCTTTTAATTTCTTTGCAATGGCTGCCTTTATTTGTTCCGGTAATTTGATTGACCGAATCAGCAGTGCGGTCATCTCAACATTATTTTGATTTAGCACTTCACCTGTTTTTTCTTTTATATCAGACTCTATTTCTTTTCGCTTCAATGAGTAAATTTCCTCTCCTGTATAATTGCCGGCTACTCTCCTTACTGTTGCTCTGAGTTCAGGTATAATAAGTTCTTCAATATATTCATCTCCGAAAGATTCATGGAGATGGCCGATTTTATCATATTTAGGGTGAAAGCGGATTGATATATCCATTGTAATGTCAAGTCCTTTATTATCAAGAACATCTAAAGTTTCTTCTCTCTGCTTTTCTCTTACATTATAAATATACATCTCATTCCATGGAGCTATGATTTTAAAACCGGGACGAAAAATGTGCTCTTTATCCAGTCCTGTGGTAAATTTACGGAATACTACACCTCTTTCCCCCGGTTGGATAGTTACAAACGTTGCGCTCACTAACACTAGTGCAATTAACACTAAAAAGCTTAGTATAACCCAAAATGTTGTTGATTTCTTCATATATTTGTTTTTAATTTAATTAATTTCCAAATTTTTGTCCGCCGGAGGGAGTGTTCCTGCCAAAGGCGGAGAAGTTATCATAATAAGATGATCATTGAATTTCCATGCCTATAAATTTTAAAATTTTATTCATCGTTACCTGTGGCGGCATTATTTGATTCATTTCATCGTAACAACTTATACTGTAAAAATAATTTTCTTTATTTACTTCTTGCAAATATATTGCTCTGACTTTTTTTTGAAAATTTATATCTTTTTCATGAATATCCTCTTTCCCTTCCAAATATTGCCTGTCTTCGCCGGTTCTTTTATTCGCAAGATTAGACCGGATAAATTCAATAGGAGCATCCAGAAAAAGACTTATATCAGGCTTCGGTAATTTATAATAGTCATATTCCAGGTGCTTAATCCAATTGCTTAGTTTGTCAATTTCTTCAGCGTTTTCAAGTTTCGCACACTGGAAAGCTATATTTGAAAAAACATATCTATCAATCAGTACTAAATAATTTTCATCCTTCCATTTTTGAATTAAAAATTTTGCATCATTCCTGTCACCTGCATAAATCAGAGCTATCAGGTAGGGGTTGATTTCTTCCATGTTACCCAGTTCTCCACGAAGAAACTTAGCTATCAGTTCTCCATAAATTGGAGAATCTGTTCTTGGGAAATGCAGATATTTATAGGGTATGTTTTTCTTTTGGAAATATTCGATTAACAGTTTAATCTGTGTAGATTTACCCGATCCATCAAGTCCTTCTATATTTAAAAAAGTCATTTTAAGGAAATTTGAATTTTATATTTTTTACTTTTGTTAGAAATAATTCATAAAAGATGGCTAATAAAGATACATTATTTTTAAAGAAAAATTATATTAATTGTGTTGGTACTTTACTTGATTTTTCTATTCCCAGAGTTATGGGTATTCTGAATATAACACCTGATTCTTTTTATGACGGAGGCTATTATTATGAACAGGATGTTGCGAAAGAGCAGGTTATAAAACTTGTCGAGGATGGCGCGGATATTATAGATGTCGGAGGTTATTCTACTCGCCCGGGAGCCGATACTATTCCTGTTCATGAGGAATGGAACCGGCTGGAACCGGTTTTGGAACTGATTAGAGAGAATTTTCCCGATGTAATTATTTCAGTGGATACATTTCGTTCTGAAATAGCCGGTAAAGCCAAAGCTGAATATAATATTGATATGGTCAATGATATTTCAGCAGGTGAGCTGGACGATAATATGTTTTCCACAATTGCTGAGCTTCAGGTGCCCTATGTGATGATGCACATGAAAGGAAATCCTCAGAATATGAGACATAAAGCCCAATATAATGACTTAATCGGGGAAATTACAGCTTACTTTGCTGAAAAAGTAGATTTTCTCAGAACGCTTGGAGTTAAAGATATGATAATTGATCCCGGATTTGGTTTCAGTAAAACCATAGCGCATAATTTTATTCTTTTACGAAATTTAAAGGATTTTGCAATTTTTAATTTACCATTGTTGGTGGGATTGTCAAGAAAATCAATGATATACAAAACATTGGATATAAGTCCTCAGGAGTCACTGAACGGAACCACGGCTTTAAATACGCTGGCATTACTTCAGGGCGCTGATATTCTGCGTGTGCATGACGTGAAAGAAGCCAGGGAAACAATGCGACTGTTTGATAAGTATAAGGATGCAGATTATCCGCTCTAATCTGAATGATTCTGGTTCGCGTTTGGTGTAATATATTTTATTAAATTTGAGGTATATTCCAACAATGTAAGTGATTAGTAACGAAAATATGATAACATCTTTTATTACATTACGTTTTCTGGATATTCTGGACATCATCCTTGTAGCCTTTCTTTTGTATCAATTGTATCTGCTTATAAGAGGTACAGCAGCAATTAACATTTTTATCGGATTTTTTGCACTATATCTCCTTTGGCTGATAGTGAAAGCATTAGATATGCAATTATTGGGCTCTATTCTCGGTCAGGTGATAGGGGTGGGAGTTATTGCATTGATTATTGTCTTTCAACAGGAAATAAGACGTTTTCTGTTATTAATCGGAAGCCGCTATATATCTAATTACAGATTTTCCCTTACGAGCTTTTTTTTCTTTAAAAGCAAACCCAAACCCAAGATACGTATTAATGAAATTGTTAAAGCCTGTACAGATATGTCGGCATTTAAAACAGGGGCGTTGATTTCTATTGCACAGCGAGACAACCTGGCAAATTATGCCAAAACAGGTATTATTTTAAATGCAGACACTTCAAGCCGTTTACTGGAGAGTATTTTTTTTAAGAATAATCCTTTGCATGATGGTTCTGTAATCATCCGGAAAGAAAAAATTTATGCGGCAAGTTGTGTCTTACCCGCTTCAGAACGTGCCGACCTGCCCCCACATTTTGGAATGAGGCACAGAGCAGCTATTGGTCTCACTGAGCGTACTGACGGCGTTGTTATTGTGGTGTCTGAGGAAACGGGTGCTATTTCTTTTGCTGAGAGTGGAAACATTGAAACAAATATAGGACCTAATCGTCTTAGAGATATACTAAAACAAATTTTTGATAAGGAGTAATTAATAAGATGGAGATAAATTCAATATTAGAATATACATTGTTCGAGACGGATAACTTTACTCTAATCGTTTATGACATCCTTATTGTTCTATTAACTCTTATTGTTACGCGTATTCTAATATGGATCTTAAAACGGGGTTTTACCCGTATTATCCAAAAAAAGTCAATTGAATACAGTAAGGGTTATACTGTCTATCAGTTAATTAAATATGTTTTATGGATAATAGCCATTTTTTTGATATTGGATACTGTTGGTGTACGGATAACATTTTTACTGGCAGGTTCGACAGCTCTTTTGGTGGGAATTGGATTAGGGCTTCAACAGGTTTTTAAGGATATAGTTTCCGGCATTTTTTTGTTGTTTGAAGGCAATCTTAAAATTGGAGATGTAGTTGAATTAGAAGGAGAAGGAGAGGTAGGGATTGTCAAAGAGATAGGCTTCCGTACCACCAAAATTGAAAGCAGGGATAATATTATTTTGATTATACCGAATTCAAAATTTATTGGTGAAAATGTAATAAACTGGAGTCACATTGAGAAACGAACCCGCTTCTATGTTAAGATTGGTGTTGCTTACGGGTCGGATGTTAAACTTGTCAAATCTATATTAGAAAAATGCGCCCAAGATCATAAAAATATTACAAATACACCACCTCCTTTTGTACGTTTTCAGGATTTTGGGGAATCGTCATTGGTCTTTCAGCTTTATTTCTTCACCAACGATGCATTTCGAGTGGAAAATATTAAAAGCGACCTGCGTTTTAAAATTGATAAAAAATTTCGCGAAAGTGGTGTTATTATACCTTTTCCTCAGAGGGATGTACATATAAAAAAATAATATACCCATCCGTTAAAATAACTTAAGTAAGATTTTTCAGGCCATTGAAGTATAGGTTCAGGCATGTTAATTAATCGGACATAATGATACTTATCATTTTTAATCCCACTGGTGTTGCTTAAATTGCACTTTTTAACCTTTGCAGATATGGTGAATACAAAGCAAATTCACAGCTTGTTTCCGTCGGAGTTAGATATTCCAAGGGATTTAAGGCATGAATATATTATTGATCAAACTGAATTTCTTATTAATGGGAAGATAGAAGAATGGGATGGACCCGTGAAAATTCTTTATTCCCCGATTTATATTGATAAATCCGGGAAATATGAGCGTAAAATAATTGGCAAACATCCCTTGTTAGATAAAGACACCGCCTTAAATGTATTGAAAGCTGCTGAAACTTCTTATAACTACGGAAAAGGAAAGTGGCCACTAATGCAGATTGAGGAGCGGATTGAGTGTATGTCATCTTTTATGGAGAAATTGATATCGTTTCATGATTCTATCGTTAAGTTTATGATGTGGGAGATAGGTAAACCTTCTCACGAGGCTACGAAGGAATTCGACAGAACAATAGATTATTTATCTGATACTTTGGAAGCAGCCAAAGATATTGCTGAAAATAATTTAGAAATTCATGATCATGAGGGCATTAAAGCAAATATTAAAGCTGCTCCGGTTGGGGTCGTTTTATGCATGGGACCTTTTAATTATCCGCTCAATGAATCTTTTGCTACCATAATTCCAGCATTGATGATGGGGAATTCAGTCATCTTTAAACCCCCGAAGTACGGTTCCTTACTATATCAGCCTTTGTTAGAACTATTTTCTGAGTGTTTTCCTTCCGGCGTTTTTAATACCGTTTATGGGCACGATGAGGATGTCATTATTCCATTATTGAATACCGGGAGGATTGATATGCTTGCTTTTATTGGAACCAGCAAAGCGGCTAATATTTTACATTCACACCATCCGAAGCCCAATAGATTAAAAGAAGTTCTCGGTTTAGAGGCGAAGAACCCTGCTATAATTTTTGAAGATGCTGATATTGGAAACAGTGTCAGGCAATGCTTAAAAGGAGCGCTGACATTTAATGGACAGCGTTGTACTGCATTGAAAATATTATTCGTTCACTCATCCATTGTCGATAAGTTCCTTGGAAGGTTAAAGTTTGAGATAGAAAAAATTAAAATCGGAATGCCCTGGGATGAGGATGTAACGATAACTCCTATACCTGATGCGGAGAGAATTAAATATCTCAGTGAACTTGTACATGATGCCCGGAATAAGGGTGCCTTGGTATTAAATGACAATGGCGGATATCATGATAAGAGTTTATTCTTCCCAACATTACTATATCCCGTGGATTCATCAATGAGTATATATCATGAAGAGCAATTTGGGCCTGTCATACCCGTGGTAACATTTGATGACATTCAGGAACCTATAAGATATGTGTGGCAATCAAAATACGGACAACAAATAAGTCTTTTTGGAAATGACAGAGCGACAATGAATTATGTTGTTAGTTCTGTATTACACCAGACAGGCAGGGTTAATCTTAATACAATTTGTCAAAGAGGGCCCGATCAATTTCCTTTTACAGGGAGAAAAGATTCTGCAAAATCAATATTATCTGTAAAAGATGCTCTTGCAGAATTTTCTATGCCTGGAATAGTGGCCGTAAAAGATGATTATGAAGGTATTGAAATGCTTTCTGCTGTCCTAAAGGGGAAATAAAGGATTTTAGAAAAAATAGTTTAAGTAAGAAATCATCAGGCATATGGTACATCAATCATAAACAAGCCTGATCATTAGTATTATCTTAGAAAATCGGGTTGCTTCCAGATTTTATTCATCTTCTTTGCTTTTTACCTGTTTTAATGAAAGCTTTGATAAATCGGCTTTCGACTCTTCATTATGAAGTAAGCGCTCTATATTTTTCTGATGAGTTAAAATAATAAGTATAGCAATCAGAATTGAAAAGATTATCAGTGAAAGGGCTGATGCATCGTATATTGTTATGATAAGAATTGGAAACGAAATGCCTGCCAGGAGCGAACTCAAAGACACATATCTTGTCAGGAATAAGGTTAAAAAGAACACTCCCGCCATAATTAGTGTTGGGTAAAAACTTATACCGAGAATAGCCCCAAATAATGTAGCTACGCCTTTGCCTCCCCTGAAATCAGCATAAACGGGAAAAATATGTCCTAAAATAGCTGCAATTCCATAACCTACCTGTACAGTGGTAAATAATTCAGAATCTCCTGCAAAAGCGGTGTTGAGGTGAATTAGGTTTACGGCAATAAAACCTTTCAATAAATCGAGGATAAAAACGATAATTCCCGCTTTGGTTCCTAATATCCTGAAGGTATTTGTAGCGCCTGCATTGCCACTTCCATATTCTCTAATATCTAAATGATAGAATTGTTTTCCAATCCAGACTGAAGTTGGTATTGATCCAATTAAGTAAGCAAGTATAATAAATGGTATAATACTGTAATCCATGTTTTATGTCCTCCTTAATTTTCGGTCGCAAGATAATGAAAATAATTATCCTGTGAATCTAAAACTTTACTAAACTGTGTTTCTTATATTAATAAGGAAGTTTTTATACTATAAAACCCTGTAAATAAAACTCCAAATTTAGCAACTTATTTTCCAGGGCATTGTTTTCTCACACTTTCCTTAATGTTTTTCTTGCCATATGCTTTTTCAAATGCAGCTTGAAATTCATTGGCCAGTTTTTTTGCTTGTTTATCATAAGCTTTCTTGTCTTCCCATGTATTGCGAGGAATAAGTATTTTATCAGGAACACCCGTACATTTTACAGGAATGTCAAGATGGAAAAGTTTATCATAATTGAAATGCCCACTGTCAATTGTGCCATTTAATGCAGCATCCACCATTTTACGGGTATATTTTATATCTATTCGTTCCCCTGTGCCATATGGTCCCCCAGTCCAGCCTGTATTTATCAGATAAGCTTTAGTATTGTGTTTCTCCATTTTTTGTCCAAGCATATTGGAGTAGATATCGGGATTGGCTGGCATAAAAGGTTGTCCAAAAAATCTTGAAAATGTGGCTTGTGGTTCTGTTATCCCTGTTTCTGTTCCTGCCAGTTTACTTGTGTACCCCATTAAGAACCAAAACATCGCCTGGTCTGCATTAAGTTTTGATATTGGAGGAAGAACTCCGTATGCATCAGCAGTTAGAAAAAGAATAGTTTTGGGGTGACCAGAAGTAGACTCTTTTTTAATATTCTGCAGATAATCCAATAGATATGATGCTCTTGAATTTGGAGTAAAACGATCATCAGAAAAGTCAAATTGCCCATTTGGATAAATCATAGCATTTTCCACTATTGCTCCATGATTTAAGTAATCGTCTTTATGCATTACTGCATTATATATTTCCGGTTCCCTTGAAGGATCTATGTCAATCATTTTTGCATAGCATCCGTTTTCAAAATTGGCTATTCCTTCATCACCCCATCCATGTTCGTCATCTCCAAGTAGAGCCCGGCTCGGATCTGCTGAAAGGGTGGTTTTACCTGTTCCTGATAATCCCAATAACAGAGCGGAATCTCCATTTGGACCTTCATTGGCCGAGCAGTGCAAGGGTAGTATATTTTCAAAGGGCAGATAATAATTCATTACGGTAAACATAAGTTTTTTAACACTACCCAGGTAAGCTGAACCAATAATGATACCAATTCGGTGATCGAAATCCATAGCTACTATCATATTTGTAGTTTGCCCGTCTGGAAGTTTTCTTAGTTTTCCCTGAAAGCGTTTTCGGTTGAGTTTATCATAAGGTAATGTAATGAGGGTAAAAGGCGTCTCATAAAAAACACTGCTTTCAATCCTTTCTTGAACTGGTCTGAACATATTGTCAGTAAAAAGTGCAGTTAAAGCGTGATCTGTTATAGTTCTCACCGGTAAAGCAAATGATGGGTCTGCACCAATAATTCTGTCTGTAGCATAGATTTTTTTCTTTTTTTTCAGTAATTTCCGGGCATCTTCCAATGCCATTTTAAAGGTTTCTTCATCAATTGGAATGTTATTTGGAGAATCCCAGTCTATAGTACTTTGACTTTTGCCCCTTTTAACTATCACCGTATCTTTTGGACTTCTTCCGGTTGATTCTTTTGGTGTCCAGGTTGCTAATGCTCCGCTCTCAGAAATTATAGCTTCTTTTTTATTTAGAGCCTCCTGGATAAGTTTTTTTCTCTCAGGATTATTGAAAACATTTTCAGCATTTTCTGCAAGTGAAATAATTTTATTTTTTAATTCAATTTCAGTTTGTTGTTCCATTTGTATATATTTTTTATTATTTGTTTTTTATCAAAATTTTCAACAAAAATGGTATCCCTATAATAAAAAAAAATCTTGTATTTCGCAACCGAGCAATTATATTAGCCACTGGTATAATATGTATTAAATATGGCTAAGTTAATAATACTATTCGTTAAATAAAAGCCCGTTAAAATAGCGTAAATTTAATTTATCATCCAACAAACTGAGGGCTGTAGAAACCTACAACCCTCTGAATAATTATTGTAATTGTTAGTGTAGTTATTTTTCTTGTTCTTTAATTGCAGCCTGGGCAGAAGCTAGCCTGGCAATTGGTACTCTGTATGGAGAGCAGCTCACATAATTCATACCCACAGTGTGGCAAAATTCCACTGAACTTGGTTCTCCACCATGCTCTCCGCATATTCCTACTTTTAGATCTTTTTTTGTTGTTCTGCCTTTTTTCGTTCCCATCTCAACCAGTTGTCCTACGCCCTCCTGGTCCAGAACCTGGAAAGGATCATTCTTAAGAATTCCTTTATTGAGGTATACAGGCAGGAATTTGCCGGCATCATCCCGTGAATAACCAAAGGTCATTTGCGTCAGGTCATTGGTTCCAAAGGAGAAAAATTCAGCTGATTCTGCAATTTTATCTGCTGTCAGGGCTGCTCTTGGAACTTCAATCATAGTTCCAACAAGGTATTCAATTTTATCATTGAATTCTTCAAACACTTCATTTGCGGTATTACGTACAATTTCTTCCTGCATTTTCATCTCTTCAAAGGTTCCTGTAAGTGGGATCATTATTTCGGGAAGTGTTTTAATTCCTTTTTTCTTTAGGTTTAGTGCGGCCTCAATAATTGCCCTGGCTTGCATTTCTGTTATTTCCGGATATGTATTTCCTAATCGGCATCCCCGGTGACCCAGCATTGGGTTCATTTCATGCAGTGAATCCACAGTTTTTTTAACTTCTTCCAGACTCACACCGAGCGTTTCAGCCATTTGCTTCTGATTTTTTTCTTCATGTGGAACAAATTCATGCAAAGGTGGATCCAGCAGCCTGATTGTAACTGGTAGATCTTGCATGGCTTCAAATATTCCTTCAAAATCTTCTCTTTGCATAGGGAGAAGTTTGAATAATGCTTTTCTTCTGCCTTCTTCATTGGTTGCAAGAATCATCTCTCTCATGGCCGTGATTCTGTCTCCTTCAAAGAACATGTGTTCCGTACGGCAAAGTCCGATTCCTCTTGCACCAAATTTTCTGGCGATTTTTGAATCTTTGGGAGTGTCAGCATTTGTTCTGACTAACATTTGGGTGTATTTATTGGTAAGTTCCATGAGCTTAGCAAAGTTGCCGCTTAATTCAGGATCATGTGTTGGAACTTTTCCTTCGTATACTTCGCCAGTGGTACCATTCAATGAAATCCAGTCGCCTTCGTTGAAGACCTTTCCATCAATAGTCATTGTCTTTTTCCTGTAGTTGATTTGAATAGTTCCGGCTCCTGATACACAGCATTTGCCCATACCTCTTGCAACAACAGCAGCATGAGAAGTCATTCCTCCACGTGCGGTCAAAATACCTTTAGCAACATTCATTCCTTTGAGATCTTCCGGGGAAGTTTCTATCCTTGCCAGAATAACCCTCTTACCTTCGTCACCCCATTTTTCCGCATCATCAGCAAAGAAAACCAATTGACCCGTTGCAGCTCCTGGTGAGGCTGGTAATCCTTTTGCAATTGTTGTTGTTGTTTTCAATTCTTTAGGATCAAAGACGGGATGAAGTAATTCCTCAAGTTTGTTTGGCTCATTTCTCAGTACTGCTAATTTTTCATCAATAATTCCATCATCCAGCATATCCATAGCTATTTTGACCATAGCCGCTCCTGTTCTTTTACCATTTCGCGTTTGCAGCAACCATAGTTTACCTTCCTGAATAGTAAACTCAAGGTCTTGCATATCTTTATAATGCATTTCAAGCTTGTCCTGAATTTCATACAGTTCTTTATAAATTTCAGGGAAAGATTCTTCTAATGACGGATAAACTTTTTTCCTTTCTTCTTCAGATATACCCTGCAGTTTAGCCCATCTTTGGGAACCTTCTTTGGTGATTTGTTGAGGTGTGCGAGTACCGGCAACGACATCTTCCCCCTGCGCATTCATTAAATATTCACCATTGAATACATTCTCTCCTGTAGCTGCATCTCTTGTAAATGCTACGCCTGTACCAGAATTTTCACCCATGTTACCGAATACCATGGCCTGAACAGTTACTGCTGTTCCCCATTCTTCAGGTATTTTATTTATTTGCCTGTAATATTTTGCTCTGTCATTATTCCATGAATCAAATACTGCAAGAATTGCACCCCATAATTGATCCCATGGATCTGTCGGGAATTCTCTGTTTAATCTTTTCTTAATAACGGCTTTGAACTCTTTCACTAAATCCTGAAGGTCTTCTGTAGTAAGATCAACATCTTTTTCTACTTCTCTCTCTTCTTTCTTTTTTTCTATGATTTCTTCAAAAGGATCAGTATCTTCTTTTGATTCGGGTTTAAGACCCATAACCACATCGCCGTACATCTGAATAAATCTCCTGTAGGAATCCCATGCGAATCTTGGGTTATTTGTTTTTTTGATCAAGCCTTCTACTGCTTCATTATTAAGTCCAAGGTTGAGCACTGTGTCCATCATACCCGGCATTGATACTCTTGCTCCTGAGCGAACTGACACCAGGCAGGGGGATTCATTACTGCCAAATTTTGTGTTTGTTAGTTCTTCAATTTTTTTAATTTCTTTTTGAACGTCTTCATTGAGAAGTTCTTTAATTTTTTCTGCTCCTACTTTATTATATTCTGTACATACGTCAGTGGTGATAGTGAAACCAGGAGGTACAGGGACTCCAATAGAATTCATTTCTGCAAGGTTAGCACCTTTTCCACCAAGAAGATTTTTCATCTTGGTATTTCCTTCTGCCTTTTTATTTCCGAAACTGTAGACTCTTTTTACTTTGGTCATTTTTGTTATGTTTTTTTTAATTTGTTGATTATTACTGTGTTTTAATTATGTCCGAACTGCAAATATATTTAAATTTATCTGAATTTTTTTATTGTAAGGGGAACAAATTCACGCCAACAGATGCTGACCAATGATAAAATTTATATAAACAGAAGTTTGAAAAATTTACCCCTGGTATATTGTTTTAATTTCAAACGTTCCAGATGTAGTATTAATATGAATTGATTGCTTCTTTTGAGAAGGATAAGAAAATTTTCATGAAGATTTTTATACTAGGGAGTCCTGATCGAACCTGACATATTGCAAAGAGGAAAAATCTCTGGAATTATAATGGTGAAGGATTAGATTTTCAATATATTTATAGATACGTCTGCCTCTTTTTCAAAGTCTTTGACCTCATCAACCATATCCGGATCATCTTTGTCATAATACCAGTTAATTTCTGTTTTTTTATTTTTTAGTTTGTATTTTTTCATTAATTCAAAAATGTCGAGCAAACATTTTGTAGTACTTGTATTAAAATAAATAAGTTTAATATTCAACGTGAGCTTTCTGTTTTCATTTTCTGTAAATTCTTTTATCCATTCTATTAAAGGGATATAAAATTTATAAGCTTCTTCCATATAGGATTCACCAATTATCTCACATATTCCCTTTTCATAATCAAAGTTAATACTTGGGAAGTATGGTTTTGCAGGCGACCTGTTAATTATAATATTATCCATTATTGTTGATTTTTGCTGTTATTTTAAAAATTGAATAATTTTTATTTGTTTTCAATAAACTATATTCTATATTATTTTTGGAAATAAGTTTGGCTTGCACCAAACCAATACGCGCTCCGTATTTTTCTCCGGGAGAGCTAGTTCTCAACTCCCTTTTGAGTTCCTTTAATTGCTCTAAGTTAGAATTATTAATAATTTCACATCGTTGTGAGAGTATACTGGCATCTTTGGCTTTTACTAAATTTCGGGTAGTAAATCTGAATTCACCATCTGTTTCTTTAAGATTCATCTCGCCTATACCAATTTTTTTGTTTTCATTTTTTAAAATATGAAATTCCTCTGAGTAGAACGCAACGTTTTGAGCGAGTTCGACATATATTTTGAATAATTTTTTTTGTGCATTACAATTATTTTGTAAATATATTTTGATGTAATTGCCAAAAATTGTTAGCAAATCAATAAAAAAAGGCCCTTCATATGAAAGTAAATTGTGTGATGACCTTATAAGCGGGGATTTTAAATTCTTATTGGTTTTAACCATATCAAATAACTTTTGCTCCAATTATCGTTACATCATCTCTCTGCGCTGTATTGGTTTTAAATTTTTCGAATTCTTCTTCAAGAATGGTTTTTTGGTATGATAAAGGTTGTTCGCCATTTTGCTGAATTAAACTTTGAAATCGCCTGGAGCCAAATCTTTTCCCGGCTACGTTAACCTGATCAACCATTCCATCTGAGCTTAGGTAGATCATATCACCTTCTTTCAGTGTAAATTCTCGAGTTGAAAATTTCTTTTCTGCTTTGTTCCTTGTTATTCCTCCTATAGAGTTTCTGTCGCCTTTTATTTTATTCAGACTTTTATCTTCCAGAGAAAAAATATACAGAGGCCTTTTAGCGCCGGCAAAGTAGGCTCTTTTTTCTTTTGAATGATCCATATCAATAACAATTAAGCATACATCCATTCCATCTGTATTATCTGTGTGTTTTTGCTTGAGGGCTTCGATTATATATTGGTTCAGATAGTATAATATTTGTGAAGGCTCATAAATATTTTTTTCATTTATTAATTCATTAAATATTCGGTTTCCTATCATTGACATAAATGCGCCAGGAACGCCATGGCCTGTGCAGTCAACAACAGCAAGAAAAACTTTCTCCAAGACACCAGGTGAATTGTTAACTTCCGTATACCAGTAAAAATCTCCACTCACAACATCCTTGGGTTTATAGATGGTGAATGTTTCAAAATTTTTATTTAGTTCAGATTGCACAGGTAAAATAGCTTGCTGAATATTTTGTGCATAATTTATGCTGTCATTGAGTTTGGTGTTTTGTTCCTGTATTTTAATGTTTTGTTCATTTATTTTCTTATGCTGCTTTTCCAATAATTTGTAAGCTTCTTTTTTCTGCTTGTAAAAGTAGAAGAGAAGAATTGAAAAAATGATTGAAATTGCAATCACCAATAGAAGTCCCTGCCTGATTGTCTTTTCCAGTTTTAGCTGTGCTTTTTTTCTTTCCAGTTCGAGTTGATTCATTTCGAGTTGCATCTGCCTTTCTCTGTTGATTCTGGCTATTTTGGTGAGGCTATCTTCAGTTCTTTTTCTTATTCCTTGTTCTTCAGCTAGTTGTTTTTCCGTCTGGCTTTTTTCCGTAATTGCTTTTAGAATTTCTCCTTCTTTTTCTTCTTTTATATTCGATATTTCCCTGTTTTTAAGATGCTTGTCTATTGAGGAATAACGGTCAAAATATTTCATGCTTTCTTCCGAATTACCCAGTTCCTTATAATTTTCGGAAAGCAATCCATAGCAGCTTTGGATAAACTCCAAATTTTCAATTTCCTGGGCTATTTCAAGCGCTTTGTGTGCATTCTCATTAGACAGCTCAAATTTATCAGCATTTTGATATGCTTGTGCCAGATTAATTAGCCCGGAAACGATACTGTTCTTCATTTTTTGTTCCCGGCTTATTTTAATTCCTCTCTCAAATGCTTCAACGGCTTCTTCCAATTTATCCTGTTCTGAATATATCATTCCCAGGTAGTAGCTTATGGATTTTATTCCATTCTGATTACCCATTTGCTGGTTTAATTCAAGACTTCTTGTAAAATATTGTACTGCCTCTTCGTAAAGATTGTTTTGCCAGTAAATAAATGCGATTTTGTTACTATACTCTAGTTCCTTTGTTTCATTATTTTCTTTATGATACCGCTCTATGAGTTGCTTGTATTCATCTATATTTTGCTTGTCCTCCTTTCCAAGCTGGGCAAAGAGTACATTTCCCTGCAACATGAGTGCAGAAAAGCATAAAAAGCACAGTATGATAGTTTGTTGTTTCAATGGTTAAAATATATTAAAATACATCATCAATTTGTTCATAATTACTTTTCCATTTCAGGTATATTTATTCCATATTTTTTTGGTATGTCAGGAGTGTTTTTTGTTCTGAAGTTATTTTTAAGAAATTTAATGACTGTTAAACCACCTATTTTTGGCATATCTAAATCTATTAGAATCATATCAGGATATTCTTCAATTGCCTTCTGACATGCCTCCAAACCATCACGAGCCAGAATCTGAAATTGTTTATTATAAGTGTGTGAAACCTTTTTAGTAAACATTAAATCCAGCTCGCTATCATCTGCAATTAATATAGTATATGCTTTGTTTGTTAACTTATCCACTTAAAACGGTTTTTATTATCAAACATTCCCTGCGGATTACTTTCCTCCAAAAATCTTTATTGTTGTCAAATATAAAAATCTCATAAAGTTGGTAATATTTTCTCTTTCATAATCAGTGTCTCTTGTCCATAAGATTTCCTTCTCGGCCCCTAAAATATAAATTACAGCTAAAAATACCAATTTTCTTAGATTAATTCTTTATATTACCTTTGAGCTTTGATAATTTTAAAAAATGATATATGCATAAAGAAAAAGCTGATTACTGGATTAAACAGCTTAATTTAGAAGAACATCCAGAAGGTGGTTTTTACAAGGAAACATATAGAAAAGATCTGGAATATGAAGGACGTAGTTTAGCTACAAATATTTTTTATTTATTACCTTCAGATCGTGTTTCTAAGTTCCATCGCCTTCAGTGCGATGAAATATGGTATTTTCATTACGGCTCACCGCTGACGTTTTATTTTTTCACCCCTAATGGGCACTATGAAGAATATATATTGGGTCTGGATCCTGAGAGAAATGAACATTTGTCTTTATTGGTACCGGCTCAAACTATTTTTGGAGCTTTAGTGCAGGAACCTGATTCCTTTACATTGGTAAGCTGTAATATGACTCCGGGATTCCATTTTGAAGATTTTGAAATGTTTTCTGAGCAAGATTTATTTGAACAATTTCCCGATAAAAAAAGTATTATAAAGAAACTTACATAGATTATGATTGGCGCTATTGCTGGTGATATTATAGGCTCCAGGTTTGAAGTTATTCCAACTAAGTCTCCCGACTTTGACCTGTTCTCTGCATTGAGTAATTTCACAGACGATACTGTATTAACTGTAGCTGTGGCAGATTCTATATTAACCGGAAATTCTTATGAATCTAATTTATTATTTTATGGACGAAAATATCGTGACGCAGGCTATGGGGCAAATTTTGTAAAGTGGTTATCTGGCCAGATACGGGGACCATACAATAGCTATGGTAATGGCGCTGCTATGCGGGTGAGTCCTGTCGGGTTCGCCTTTAATACCAAAGAAAAAGTGTTGACTGAAGCCCAAAATACTGCAGAAGTAACTCACAATCATCCGGAAGGTATTAAAGGAGCACAGGCAACAGCTCTGTCTGTTTTTTTGGCAAAAGCACATTATGATAAAAAGGATATAAAACAAGAGATAACCAAACTATTTGATTATGATTTAGATAGAACGCTTGATGAAATCAGGCCACATTACACTTTTGAAATTAGCTGCCAAAGGTCTGTACCTGAATCTATAATTGCTTTTTTAGAATCGGAAGATTTTGTTAGTGCTATTAGGAATGTAGTTTCATTAGGAGGCGATAGCGATACCATGGCCTGCATTACCGGGGCTATAGCACAAGCATATTATAAAGAAATTCCTGGAGAAATCGTAGAGAATGTTTATGCTCGTATCCCTGATGAATTCAAAAAGATCATAATACTTTTTGAAGAAAAATATCTTTAAAGTGAAGTCATACATTATTGCTATTTTGATAAAATAATCTTATAGTCAAAGATTTTGTGATGGTGTGGATCTCTATGGGAAAAATTTTAAATTTGTTAATTTAGTACTTAATCCTTAAAATATATTTATCATGGGAATGACGCTTATCGAAAAAATTCTTGCTGCACATTCGGATTATGATTCAGTAAAACCGGGTGATATTATTGATATTGATATTGATATACGTGCTGCTCGAGACTTTGGTGGCGCTAACGTTGTAAAAAATCTCGTAGACAATGACTTGTCAATTGATGATCCAATGAAGACATTCTTTACTTTTGACTGTAATCCAACTGGTTCTGACCAAAAATATGCACAAAACCAGCAAATTTGCCGTCAATATGCACGTGAGCGGGGAATAAACATTTATGATATTGACAATGGTATAGGTACGCACACCTTGATACATGAGGGCTTATCCTATTCAGGAACTACAGCAGTAACTACCGATTCTCATGCCAACATTCTTGGTGCTGTAGGAGCATTTGGACAAGGCATGGGTGATAAAGATATAGCAGCTGCCTGGAATAAAGGTAAAGTCTGGTTCAAAGTTCCGAAATCCGCTAAAATCAAATTACACGGGAATCGTCCTGCAGGCCTTACTGGTAAGGATATTATATTAAATTTGCTTGACCATTTTGGGGCTAGCAAATTATTGGGATATTCGGTTGAATTCTATGGAGAAGAGGTAGATAAGCTTACCCTTGATGAACGGATAACAATTGCTTCAATGGGAACGGAAATGGGTGCTATTATACTCTTATTTACGCCCAATGACGAGATAATGAAATACAGCGAAAGCAGGGCGCAGAAAAAAATAGAGCTTGTTAAAGCTGATGCAGATGCAATATATGAAGAGGTTTTTGATCTTAATATAAGTAAATTTACACATCGGGTTTCACGACCGGGTAAACCACATGACACTGCGGATATTAATGAGGTAAAAAAAACAAAAATCGATTCAGCTTTTGTAGGTAGCTGTACCAACGGAAGAATGGAAGACATGCGTGCAGTTGCAAAGGTGCTTAATGGAAGACAGGTAGCACCGGGTGTAGTGTTAAAAATTGTCCCATCAACTAATGAAGTATGGATGCAGTGTATGGAAGAGGGAATAATACAGATCTTTAAAAATGCAGGAGCACTGGTCTCTAATGCAGGATGTGCCGGATGTGCTGCAGGACAGGTTGGACAAAACGGGCCCGGAGAAGTTACCATTAGCACAGGTAACAGAAACTTCCCAGGGAAACAAGGTAAAGGAGAGGTTTATCTTGCTTCACCTTCAATTGTAGCAGCATCTGCTGTGGCTGGCTACATTACAACTCCTAATAATATACCAGAAGAACCGGCTGTCTTTTCTCCTGTAGAAAAACAAGTAAAAAAAGAGACAAAAGCTAAACAGCAAAAGGTTAGTCACGATAAACCTACAGAAATTGAAGGGCGTGTGTGGCTTATAGATAGAGATAATGTCGATACAGATATGATTTATCATAACAAATATCTCTCAGTAACTGATATTAACGAAATGGGGCAATACACCTTTGATAATCTCGAGGGGTATGAGGATTTTGCAAAAAAGGCCCAGACCGGAGATATTGTTGTTGCAGGTAAAAATTTTGGAAGCGGAAGCTCCCGGCAACAGGCAGTGGACTGCTTTAAATCACTTGGTGTACAGGCTATATTAGCTGAATCTTTTGGTGCAATATATGAGCGTAACGCAATTAATGCTGCTTTTCCTATTTTGAAATATGATGACCTGTCACAAATTGATGTTCAAACTGGCGATGAAATAAAGGTTAACTTTAAAACAGGTGAAATTACTAACTTGAAAAACGGAAAAACCATCAATGTTGAGCCCTTCTCTGATGTTCAGATGGAAATATATCAAAATGGTGGCTTATTTTAAACTTAAAAACCAATAATTATGGCACATACATTTGTTGAAAAAATATTTAATGCAGATAAAGGTTCTATAGTTTTTAAAAAACCTGATATTGTCCTTACTCATGACAACACCGCCAGTATTAAGAATACCTTTCTGAAGATGGAAGGCAAAAAAGTCGCCGACCCCAATCAATTGCTGATTGTTTTAGACCATAATGCTCCCCCTACTAATGCGAAGTTAGCAAATAATTATCAGATTGTCAGGGATATGGTTAAAGAACAAGGAATTAATAAATTTTATGATGCGGGGAGAGGTATTTGTCATCAAATTATTTCTTATCATGCAGAACCTAAGATGATTATTGTGGGAAGTGACAGTCATACATGTACGGCTGGAGCATTTAATGCTTTGGCAGCGGGTATTGACAGAACAGAAGCAGCTGGGATATGGAAACGAGGAGAGACGTGGTTCCGTGTTCCTGAAAGTTTGAAGATAGTGCTTAAAGGAAAATTGCCACCTGGGGTTTACGCTAAGGATCTTTCATTGTGGATTATTGGAATGATTGGATCAGCTGGGGCCAATTATATGTCCATCGAGTATCACGGTGAAGGGGTGAAAACATTATCGATATCGGAAAGAATGACATTGGCTAATTTGGCTTCCGAGATGGGAGCTAAAAATGCTGTTTTCCCGCCCGATGATGTGTTGGCACAGTTTTACGGGAAAGACAGTATTGATGGTATATGGGCTGATGATGGAGCTGAGTATGCTCAAGAGATTGAAATTGATCTAAGTGAAATTTATCCATTGGTTGCCGCACCTCATCATGTTGATAATGTTAAAGCGGTTTCTGAAGTGGAAGGGGAACCCTTGAATCAGGGACTCATTGGAACTTGCACAAATGGACGGCTGGAGGATTTAGATCAGGCAGCCGAAGTATTAGATGGAAAGAAAGTTTCAGAAGGATTTCAACTGCTTGTTATACCCGCTTCCCAGAAAATCTATTTACAAGCCATAAAAGAAGGTATAATTACAAAATTGATTGAGGCAGGGGCTACAGTTTTGAGTTCATCTTGTGGCCCATGTTTGGGTACAGGACAGGGTATTCCTGCAGATAACTTTACAGTCATTTCAACTGCCAATAGGAATTTCAAAGGTCGAATGGGCAATAAGAACGCTGAAATATATCTTGCATCCCCTGCTACTGTTGCATATTCTGCTATACAGGGCAAAATTTCTGATCCAAGAGGCGATAAACATTCAGATAAGTTTCCATACGAGAAGGATCAAAGCCCGTCAGTTACAATAGAGCAATCTGATAACAGAAAAACTCTTGGCGTATGGAATTATAGTGATATTCATAATCTTAATACAGATCAGATGTTTGCGGGTAATCTTACCTATGAAATTGCCAGCTCTAATCCGGAATCGATTATGCCGCACTTATTCAAAGGGTTTGATGAAAACTTTGTTGATAATGTTGAAGAAGGCGACATAATTATTGCCGGGGAGAATTTTGGTTGTGGCAGCTCAAGGGAGCATCCTGCTGTAGGATTGTCCTATGCAGGAATACAGGCTGTTATAGTGAAATCTGCAAATCGTATCTTCTATAGATCCTCTATAAATCAGGGTCTTCCGTTGATTGTAATGCCGGAGGTGGTTGATTCATATAAACCCGGAGATAAGGTAAAAATTGATTTTAAAACGGGGACCATCTATTTAAATGACGAGGAATTCAAATTTGCCCCCTTACCAGAAAAGTTGATGCAGATATTAGAGAAAAAGGGACTTGTGAATTGGATAAAGTCTGAATCCTAATTTATAATATTTGTGAAAATTCGTTATGGAAATTTTTTGGTTGGAGATATTTTTATAATTTTGCAACGCCTTATGTAAACTGGTCCTGTAGCTCAGCTGGATAGAGCAACGGCCTTCTAAGCCGTAGGTCCCAGGTTCGAATCCTGGCGGGATCACAAGAAAACTCGTCTGATAATCATAGAGTTACATAGTTAAGGGAGAAATTGGGGAGAGATTTATTTTTTTTAAAATTTTAACTCTCCCCCTAATTTACTCACAAAAAATCCAGTTAGAAAATTTCGGTAGTTTATTCCTTTGTGTTTTGTAAGGACTCTCAGTTATATTTGATCTAAACCTGTGTGCTTTAGTTTTCTTTCTAATTGCTAACCTTTTTTATACTTATAATCATACTAAATTATTTTATATCTTTGACCATATAAACAAATCGGATATGATTCTGGCGGGATTACAATCCACTTTCCAGCTTTAAAAAAGTGGCTTTTTTTACATTTGATATTTGATGGCTTAAGATTAGTGCTGGAATGATTACAATTTTGTATTTTAAAAATCATTTTATTTATTTTGATAAATTATTAATTTAACATTCTTGTATATGGCTGAAAATTTTCAACCAACAAATTACTGGCTGGAATCGGTTAAGACGGGTAAGCAATTTGGTGATTCCGGGTGGATACTGACTGCACCCGGAGAAGATGGTTCGTCCTTGGTTCGCGCTAAATATGAGAAAGCCCAGATCGATATTAAACCGCATAAAGAGGGATTGTATAAATTTATGGAATGGTTACCGATTCATAGAAAAATAGCAGGTTCATATGCACCATTTACTTACAAGAGCAAGGGATTAGCGGAATATTTAAACTTAAATAATTTATATATCACTTTTAGTGGTTACTGGCCTCAAAATGATGTTTTAATGCGCACATGCTCATTTAAAGAAACCGAAGCTTATTCTGTATGCGGACGTTTGCCAGATGATAACGACAAAATCCTTGTTGTAGCTTCCGCAGGAAACACTGCAAGAGCTTTTGCCCATGTTTGCTCAGATAATAATATACCTTTGTTGTTGTGTGTACCTGAAGATAATCTGGATGCCTTATGGTTCGATGGGCCCCTTAATGAAAATGTCAAACTTGTTGCAATACGTACTGGTGGCGATTATTTTGATGCTATCCATTTATCAAATCTTGCTTGTGAGATAGATGGGTTTATTCCTGAAGGAGGAGCAAAAAATGTAGCCAGGCGTGATGGTATGGGAACAACTGTTTTATCTGCTGTTGAAGTTATAAAGCAAATACCAGATTATTATTTCCAGGCTGTTGGAAGTGGAACAGGTGCTATTGCGGCATGGGAAGCTAACTTAAGGCTAATTGAAGATGGGAGGTTTGGGAAAAATAAAATGAAGCTCATGGTGTCCCAGAATGAGCCATTTATTCCATTATATGATGCATGGAAAGCTGATTCAAGAGAACTCTTCCAGATGAATGATGATGAAGCTCGCAAGGAGGTTGAAGCTATTATAGCTAAGGTATTATCTAACCGGAAACCTCCTTACGGTATATATGGTGGTTTATATGATGCCCTGAAAGATACGGAAGGAGAAGTATTAATTGCAAACAATAAGGAAGCAAAGGAAGCGGGTGAAGTGTTTGAAGAATTGGAAGAAATTGATATTCACCCTGCTGCTGCTGTTGCAACTGCTTCCTTAATGAAGGCTGTGGAGGAGGAAAAAGTGGACAGAGATGCTATTATAATGCTGAATATCACAGGGGGAGGAGAAAAATTATTTAAGAAGGAAAACCATTTGCATTATTTAGAACCTTCACACATTTTTGATATTAATCCTGATAAAGAGGTTGTAAAAAGCGTTCTGTCAAAATTATTTCTGAATATTTCCAAGACATGGTAAAAAAACTGTGATTGAGGGTGCTCAAACTAAGTTCAATTATGTTTCCTCTTATGTGAAAAATTCAACAAAATATATAATCAAATTGCCAGAGTGAATCCAATTTTTTGGATTCACTCTGGTGTTTATTATGGAGTGCACTTACTCCAATTTCCCAAAAATACGCATAGGGTCTACCAATGCTTTGAATAAATGGTGTTTAATGTCTATTTTTAATTCAGGATGTGGAATAATGGTAAGCACCGGTAAATCAGATTCGTTGATAATCTCCTGGGCTGTTGACCCTATAAAATATTCGTGAATGTTCATTTCCTGTTGAGTCATAAGCATGATCATGTCGGCTTTAATTTCTAAAGCGAAATCATTAATTATTTTTGATATTGGGGATTTTTTAGTGATTTTTAGATATGTGTTACACTCTATATTATATTTGTTGAAAATACGCTTTATCTCGTTTAGTATTTTTTTGAATTTTATTTTTTTGCTTAACCAATTGGACTGCAAAACTGCTAATACACATATTTTAGCATCCAGAAACTTTGCCATTTCAATAGCTTTTGCTATTTTTTCTCTTACCGGATGTGTTAGGTCAAGAGGTAAAAGTATGTGGTTAGTTGTTGTTACTTCATCACAGCCTTTGATTGTTATTACAGGGGTATTAGCTTCACGGACAATATGATGGGTATTGGTACCGGCTATATTTTTTTTAAAGTTTGATGAATCTGTTCTACCCATGATTATTAATTTGGGTTTGATTTCCGCAGCTATTTTAATAATTCTTTGGTAAACCTTACCTTTTTGTATTATTGGGAAGGCGCTGATACCTCTTACTTTAAGATTTTTATCATTTTGTATTAACTCTTTAAGAGTTGATTCTGCTTTATGGATAATCGCAGCTCTTTGTTCTTTATTAAGAATTTTTTTTGTAAAAAATCCTTGTTCTTCAATTACATAAAGTAATGTGAGACTGCAACTAGTTGCTTCAGCTACGATTTTGGCATATTCATATGCTGCCATTGATTGTGGACGGTAATCTACAGGTACAAGAATAGTTGGTTGTTCACTCATAATGTATTTTATTACTTATTAAACCTGAGTTTCTATTAATACTTATTGGTCTCTTTGCTATTATAAATATATTTTACAACCACTTCATGAGGTGAGTTTTTGTTAATAACGGTGGATGAACAGGAGGTATTCTCTTCTTCCTTATTTCTGAGAGTTAGTTCTTTCTCAATAGCAAATGCCTTTCTTAGATATCTGAACGCATCATTAAAATAGCCCATTTCATGATGTAAAATGCCCATTTGCTTTATGTATAAGGGTAAAGCATTGAATGTAATAGCTTTTTCATAGTATTTATATGCTTCAGCTGGCTTACCCCGGGCATGAAAAACCAGGCCCCAGTTGAAATAGTATTTTGCCTTTTCCTTAGGTTTTACAACAGGCGTCGCAAACTCCGTCTTTCCGGTGTAGTAATTCTGTTTGGTTTCCGGCCGGATCTTTATAATATCTTGAATCATTTTGTATCCTCTTTTGTGAATTCAATAGCATGATTTGATGTAAAAATACGAAAAATGTATTGGAACATCTATGATAAAATAATCATTAATATACACCTGGTTTTTTGTTGCTTTTGAATATTTTATCATTTTCTGTATTGCTTTATAGGCATACAATAGAAAGTACACTACCCATAACTAAAACTACCCCAAAATTGTTTCTACAATTTCATTCTTTGTGGCTAATGCTTTTATTGAATTTTGTACATGGCATGCAATGCATTCTTCGTAGCTTATGGTAATGGCAATTCCAATAGTGCGATTAATGTTGTTCATTTTAATGTTTTCATGTTTTTTTGTATTATTGTTTATCAG
>JAWLEB010000021.1:14136-48944 GCA_041686375.1 Bacteroidales bacterium | reverse complement strand
AACAGCGCCTTCCAGCCCGTAACCTGTAGCAATAAATACATCACGTTTCTCCGGGCTTACCAGTATGAGTATCCCGTTGTCTTTATCCTCTTGTCCCACACCCCATTCATGTGCTAGTCTGACGGCGTAATCAGAAATGTCATACCCCCGCAAATCATTTAAGGTAACCACTGCAATCTGTGTGGATGTTTCACGGTTAAACCGAACCAGCTTCTCTTCAAGCTTCTGCTTATCAGAATCATCGAGTATACCGGCAAAATCATTAACAATTTTTGGCGGTTGGGGTCGTTCCGGGAACTCTTTATCCTGTGCAAAACTTGTTGTTCCTAAAAGCAATGCTGCTAATAATAGCAATCCTATTGACCGTATATTCATAACAATTTACTTTATATCTTTACCGTAAGAAATTTCATTCGACAATTCATTAACATCATCTGTCTGATAAGGAAAGTATTCTTGCAGGGCCTCCCCTGCCATACGAATACCTTTTACCAAACCTTCAGCATATTTATTTTCTTTAAAATAGCTCAATACAGTATCTTTAATCTCATCCCAGAAATCATCAGGTGTGACGGCATTTATGCCTGCATCACCCAGAATAGCAAACTTATGGTCTTCCAGTGACAGATAAAAAAGCACACCATTACGTTTTTCTGTCTTTTGCATATTCAACTTATCGAAGATATAGGCTGCTCTATCCAGCACATCGATTTTGCATTTCTTTTCAACATGCAATCGTATTTCACCAGAAGTATTCAATTCCGCTTCCCTGATAGCATCAGTAATTTGCTGCTTCTGCTCTTTTGTAAAAAATTTGGATGGCTTCATATTCATTTATATTACTTAATTCAACACAGTTCATTTAAAATTCAACATCCGGAGCTTCTTCCGAACCTTCATCTGATTCAAAGTACACTTGTTCTTCAAAATCGAACAAATTCGCATAGAGCTTTTGTGGAAATTGATTGATGTATGTATTATAATTTCTGACCGACTCATTAAACCGCCGTCTTTCCACACTTATACGATTTTCTGTTCCCTCAAGCTGAGCCTGTAACTGAGAAAAATTTTCATTTGCCTTCAAATCAGGATATCTCTCAACAACGACCATCAATCTTGATAAAGCGGAACCCAGCTCTTGCTGGTTTTCCTGAAACTGCTGAAGTTTTTCGGGGCTTAAATCATCCGCATTGATATTAGTAGAAGTAGCTTTAGAACGGGCTTCAATGACTTCCTCTAGGGTTTCCCGCTCATGCTCCGCGTATCCTTTAACCGTATTCACAAGATTGGGTATAAGGTCTGCCCTTCGCTGGTAAACAGTTTCCACATTAGACCATTGCGATTCAACCTGTTGCTCCATCTGTACGATTCGGTTATAGGTGTTTTTGACAGAACCATAAATAATAAGAGCAAAAATGATGATTACACCGGTTATAATCCAGGATTTTTTTATTTTCATATGTTTATTTTTTTATAATTAACTTCTTTTAGAGTGTAAATTTACAATTAAAATAGTTCTCTTATCAATGCTTACCTTAATTTTTTATTAATTTGGATTTTAATTCCTGAAAATCTCGTAACTGCTGATTTAAAATCGTACTCTCCCCAAACCCCTCTCTCACGGAGAGAGGGGCTGAGGCTGAAGTCTCAGGCCATAGAGTAGGTTGCTGGAGGAGTTTAGGGGATTGGTCTCTGGATATTGCTTTAGAAAATGGAAGTAACATTAGCTGAAAAGACGAGGCTGCGGCAATAGTCCTTTTCTCTCCGGAGAGAAAAGGATTTAGGAAAAGAGTACTTAACTCGGGACTTTTAATGGATAGTAGTTTTACTGACTGGAAAAAGGTAAGGGGTAGATCCAGTCATTGCTAAATTATTATGATTGTTTTATTCCTTTGATTATCTTAGGTTCAGCAATACAATTCTCCCTCAGTGTTATCAAAAATGAACAGATTATTGTAACTTTATACTTTTAAAAATCCAAAGATAATATATAAATTATGAATACAGAAGAATTCAAAAACGCCGTTCTTGAAGGCATTCCTGATGAATTACCAGAACCGAAGCCATACGACAGAAACATTAATCACGCTCCGAAACGCAAAGATGTTTTGAGTAAAGAAGAGAAGAAGCTGGCATTAAAAAATGCCCTGCGCTATTTTGATAAGAAACACCATGAAGTGCTTGCAAAAGAATTTGCCGATGAGCTTGAGCGCTTCGGCCGGATTTATATGCACCGTTTCAGACCGGATTATGAAATTCATGCCCGTTCAATAGACGAGTTTCCACACAAATCGGAACAGGCAGCGGCTATCATGCTTATGCTAAGCAACAATCTTGACAAAGCAGTAGCGCAGCATCCCCATGAACTGATAACTTACGGCGGAAACGGAGCTGTATTTCAAAACTGGGCACAATACAGGTTAACAATGAAATACCTGGCAGAGATGACAGAAGAGCAAACGCTGGTGCTGTATTCCGGACACCCAATGGGATTGTTTCCCTCCCACAAAGATGCTCCACGTGTTGTGGTTACCAACGGGATGATGATACCTAATTATTCGAGCAAAGAAGAATACGAAAAATACAACGCTTTAGGCGTCACCCAATATGGGCAAATGACAGCCGGCTCATTCATGTACATTGGTCCACAGGGTATTGTTCACGGCACTACCATTACCGTGCTGAATGCCGGGCGAATGACTTTGAAAGAAGGAGAGACAGACCTTGCAGGAAAAATATATGTAACATCAGGACTTGGAGGAATGTCCGGCGCACAACCCAAAGCAACCGTAATAGCCGGTGGAATATGTGTTGTAGCAGAAGTGAATCCAAAAGCTACTCAAAAGCGTTACCAACAGGGTTGGGTAGACGAGGTGTATGAAGACCTGGAACAGTTGGTATACCGCCTAAGAGAGGCAGTGGAAAACAAAGAAGCGGTTTCCATGACCTATCAGGGCAATGTTGTCGAATTGTGGGAAAAACTGGTGGAAGAGGAAATACATGTGGATATGGGCTCCGACCAGACTTCCTTACATAACCCATACGCAGGAGGGTATTACCCGTCAGGATTAACCATGGAAGAAGCCGACCGTATGATGGCTGATGAGCCAGAAAAATTCAGGGAAAAAGTACATGACTCACTGAAACGACAGGTAAATGCCATCAATAAGATGGTAGACAGGGGCATGTTCTTCTGGGATTATGGCAATGCTTTTCTCCTGGAATCAAGCAGAGCAGGAGCGGACATAATGAAAGAAGACGGCTCGTTTAAATACCCCTCGTATGTAGAATCCATTATGGGCCCCATGTTTTTTGATTATGGTTTTGGCCCGTTCCGTTGGGTCTGTACATCCAATGATCCTAAAGATTTGGAAACAACGGACAAAATAGCAGGCGATGTACTGGAAGAAATAGCCGCAAATGCTCCTGAACAGATAAAAGGACAGATGGAGGATAACATACACTGGATACGAGAAGCAGGAAAAAACAAGCTGGTGGTAGGCTCCCAGGCAAGAATACTTTATGCTGATGCAGAAGGCCGGATAAAAATCGCCAAAGCATTCAACGACGCCATTAAAGAAGGTAAAATCTCAGCACCGGTAGTACTGGGAAGAGACCATCATGACGTTTCGGGTACTGACAGCCCTTTCCGGGAAACTTCAAACATATATGACGGCTCCATGTACACTGCTGATATGGCCGTTCAAAACGTTATCGGCGACTCTTTCCGTGGCGCTACCTGGGTTTCACTTCATAACGGCGGCGGCGTCGGCTGGGGGGAAGTCATCAACGGTGGTTTTGGAATGGTCCTGGATGGAACTGAAGAGGCCGAAAGAAGACTGAAAATGATGCTGCACTGGGACGTTAACAATGGAATTGCCCGCAGAAGCTGGGCAAGAAATGAAGAAGCAATGTTCGCCATAAAAAGAGAAATGGAAAGAACTCCGGAACTGAAAGTGACAATACCGAACGTTGCAGATGATGACGTCATCGATGAAGCAATACATTAGGTAAAACTTAATAATGCTAAGGCATTTATTTATGAGTGCTAATTGATTTTTACCGGTCGCTGCAAATTATAAAAAGTACAGGAGAAATCAATTAGTGCTTAGTAGTAGCAGGTTTAGCAGGCAAATTATATTTATCTTGTAATTATTCAACTTTTTTTAGTAATTTGCTTATATAATGTGGCGGAATATGAAAGAAAAAATAGTTATATCACTTATCATAATATTTTCTGCAGGCTGCAACTCAATACGAAATCTAAGTGTAGAGCAGTTTGAATGCAGTAATGAAAGTTTCCGGTATGATTCTTCACTCACCGATAACGAAGGGGTGAAATACTATATCCAGGAAGAATTTGTTTATAACGCAACGGAAAAATATACAGTGGAATCATTAATAGAACAATACGATAGATTTCTGGAGCTGGAAAAAACACCCACAAGAAATATTCACGACACAACAATTGTGGATACCATCTATGAATTCAAAAATAAAAACAATATCATATCCTTTTACCGTGCAAGACATAAGGACTTACTAAAAGAATTTGATGTGTCATCATCGGTATTCCCCCTGCACGGATGCGTTTCGGTGGAACTCCCCAAAGACAGTCTGGCGAATAAGTTCGGAATAAAGGAACCCCTCAGCGATACAATTCGTATAGGCGACGAAGAGCGATCCACCGTATTTACCTTCTATTTCAGCAAAGGAAAAATCGACAGAATCATCAGCATGCCTTATTTTGACTGAGCTTGGTCAGGAATTATGAATTAAAAGTCATCTCAATTGTTCAGTTCTGCAAAATTCCACGTAAGTTTATTCTGCATCCCATGGCCATGCTTTATAGATAGACTTTTGTCTACGTTAGTAGATGAGGGTTTCATTTTAATATTATGCATACAACTTAGCCTGCATTATTCATCAACTCATAGATATATAATTTAAATAAAGTCGATACTCAAATTCGTTTAGAATTTTTCAAATGCTCCCAGTCCGAAGAGCGCAAAATCATATTTTACAGGGTCTTTGGGGTCAAAATTGCGCAGGATGTTGGTTAGTTCTTCTACTGCCTGCCAGTCATTTTGTTTTCGTTTTAGCAATCCAAGTTTCCGCGCTACATTGCTACTATGAATGTCAAGCGGAATATAGAGATCTTTAGGGTTAACCAGTTTCCACAGGCCAAAATCTATCCCGCGGTCATCTTTTCTGACCATCCACCTGAGAAACATATTCAGTCTTTTGGCGGAGGAGTTATTAGAAACATCTGCGACATGTTTACGTGTTCTTGACGGATGGGGAATTTCAAAAAAAATCCTTCGTAATTCCTTTAAGGATTCCTGAATAGTACCATGCTTTTTATATGACTGCTGAATAATTCCACCAAGTCCCTCCTGATTTTTGTAAATATTTTGCAATGATCTGAGAAAGAAGATACAGTCTTCGCCATTGAATGTCCGGTGTTTAAAATCCTTAAATTTTTTGATCTCTTTTTCGTCAGCATGAATAATGAAATCATAAGGAGTGTTATCCATACCGTTTAGCAGGCGGGTCATATTTGCAATTATTGTTTTGCGTTGTCCCCATGCTATGGTAGCTGTCAGAAAGCCAGCTATTTCAATATCTCTAGGGTCTTCAAATAGTTTGGGAATTTGAATGGGGTCTGAAGCAATAAATACCTCTTGGTTATATTGGTTATATTTTTCTTCAAGAAAATCTTTAAGCGTTTTATGAGTTATGTTTTCAATCACAATAGCTCCGGTTAAATGAAAACGCCATCTGTTAATGTCATCTTCCGGTCTGCTTTATCCGCAAGTGAAGTATCATGAGTAACAATTACAATGGATGGATTGTATTTATTTCTAAGAGAAAAAAACAAGTCATGTAATTCATCTTTACTTTTTGTATCCAGATTTCCGGATGGTTCATCAGCCAGTATAACGGATGGTTCATTAATCAGAGCCCTGGCAACTGCAACCCTTTGTTGTTCTCCGCCTGATAACTCATTGGGTTTGTGTTCCAGTCTGTCTGAGATGTTCAGGAAGCCAAGTATTTCTTTGGCTTTGTCTTCGGCCTCTTTCCTGGGAGTATTTCCTATAAATGCCGGAATGCAAACGTTTTCAAGAGCAGTAAATTCAGGAAGGAGATTATGAAACTGGAAAACAAATCCAATCTGTTTATTACGGAATGTTGCCAGTTCTTTCTCTTTTAAGGTGTTAATATTCTGGTCTCCAAAATATATTGCTCCTTGAGTTGGCGGATTTAAAGTTCCTAAAATCTGTAATAATGTGGTTTTTCCGGCTCCACTGGGACCTACAATAGATATAATCTCACCCCTGGATATTTTCAAATCAATATTTTTCAGTACCTGCAGGGAACCGAATGATTTGGATATCTGCTTTGCTTCAATCATATTTCTTTATTTTTGACCAGAATTCTTAATCGGATAAAAATAATAAAGATTCCTGCCAAACTCATAAATATTCTTAAATATTATATCAGATAAGTTTAGTCATCCTTTGAAAAGTTGATAAGTAAGTGTTTGGCCGTTGCTTTGTTGGTAGCAAGGGGTACATTCCAGACATCGCATAACCTCATTAGTGTTGCAATATCCGGGTCATGCGGGTGCTTTCCAAGTGGATCCCTGAAGAAGAAAACCATATCAATTTTTCCATTAGCCACTAAGGTTCCTATTTCAGCATCACCTCCATAGGGACCTGAATTATAGCGTTTTATATTAGTCAGCCCGGTTTCTTTGACTTTTTTACCGGTGGTACCTGTGGCATGCAGATTATATTTGCTCAGAATCGTTTTATGATCCATAACAAATTTGACCATATCTGCTTTCTTTCCGTCATGTGCTATTAATGCGATATTGATCATAATGGTTGTTTTTTTATTATAAGCGCTCTAAACTACAATAATATTTAGAATAACTCAAAATTTGGGAGAATGTTTATCTGGAATTGATTCCTGGAAGCAAAAATAAATTTCAAAAAAATTAAAGGTGAGCTGTATCACCTTTTCAAAGTCAAACATTTTAAATACTACCCCGTATAATGACCAAATCTGATTATGCTTTGTAAAAATTGAGGAATGGGAACTTTTGACATACAGTTTAAAAGAGTGTCTAGCAAATATTTATTTATTAAGATTTTTGTTATTGGATTGTTGCTTTTATTTATAGGTTTAAATGCTTATGGTCAAAGTGTAGGTATCGATATCAATTTTGGGCAGTATCCTCCAGGTGATGATTCTGTTGTTGTTATACAAGATACTATTATAGATGATTACATTGAAGTTGCGAATAGTGATCATGATACCTTAAATGGACATGGAGGAGGAATTACAGAAATTAGTGGCACTACTTGGGATTATAATCCTGCACAGACTGGAGTCGGTTATGATAGTTTAATTGTTTATAAAAATAATATTACTAACACTGACACTCTGGTTATTACAGTATTACCACGCATCGAATTCGATACAACCTTCTCTGTTTGTAACAATGATCCGGATTTCGCATTAACCCACGCACTTGACACTCCTGGCGGAGGGAGCATCTATTATTATGACAACAACAATGCTGTGGTTAATGGACGTTTCTATCCAGATTCGGTTGTATCTGGTATTTATAATGTTTTTATCAATGATACCATCTATGATAATGGGTCACCCTTTATCGGCAGAGATACAACCACAGTAACTGTGACTGATCCTCCTTCAGCTTACGATCTGCTTCCTTCCGACACTTCCTTTTGCCAGGGAGTGGGTGATCAGGGTGTAGAAATTTGGCTTTCGGAGAATGAAGATGGAGTGAACTATGTTTTGGAGAAAGA
The DNA here is from genome assembly GCA_041686375.1 of Bacteroidales bacterium. Lineage (GTDB taxonomy): Bacteria > Bacteroidota > Bacteroidia > Bacteroidales > UBA12077 > JAGXLC01. The sequence continues at coordinate 41,103 of JAWLEB010000021.1, read as the reverse complement.
TGGAACCCCTGTGGATACGGTTACAGGTGATGGTCTAGATACACTTACCTTTTCCGGAATTTATCAGGAGGGAACTTATACGGCTTATGCTTATACCGGAAGTTGTACCAATACGATGAACGGTACAGCAGAAGTTTCTGTGATTACCCCGGATTATCCACACATAAAATATTTTAGTGATTCGATTTATTGTGAAGGTGGAAAAGGTGTTGAGCTCGGGCTTGATGATACAGAACAGGGTGTTGATTATTATCTGATTCATGATGATACTGATACGGTTAATTATATTTCCGGAACAGGTTCCTCGGAAAGTTTGGGCTTTCATACAGATACTTCGGGATATTATAGTTTGGATATGACCAATGGGTTATGTGTAATTACAAATGAAGACACTATGAAAGTCTATTCCAATCCTAAGCCCGAAGCATACTTTTTGAGCGGCCCTGATGGTTACTGTGAAGGAAGTTCAGCTACTTTAGAACTGGACAATTCTGATGATTCAGTAACGTACACATTATACAGAGAGTATGATGGAAACTCCTTCGGAACAAGAGATGGAACAGGCAGCCCACTTACATGGAGTGTTTCGGATACAGGGACTTTTTATGTCATGGCGGTTAATGATTCAACAGGCTGTGAGGGAATGATGGACGGGAAGGTTACTCTGGAGAAGTATCCGTTGCCTGATGTGACAACTTCTTCGGATACAGCAATATGCCCGGGTACTTCCGCAGAGATTTGGGCTGATGGAGGGGAAACCTACAGATGGAACACAGGAGAAACCTTAAGTGATTCTACCGTTTCTAATCCAATAGCCTCGCCAGATTCCAATACAGAATATACGGTTACCGTAACGGACAGCAATGGCTGTTCAAATACCGGAGATATATTGGTTGAGGTGGTAGAGCCTCCTACGGTAAATGCCGGACCTGAAGACACATCATTCTGCTATGGTGACAGTATTACGCTCTCAGGTGCAGCTACGGCGAATTCTCTTCCGGTAGATGGTTATTACTGGGAAGATGTAGATTCATCAAAAAGCGTCACAATTGGTTCTGCACCGAAAGGTTATCATGTCTTTCAGGCATGGGATACCAAGGGTTGTGTCAATACTGACACCATAGATGTTACAGTGAAGACAAACCCAACGGCAAATGCTTCTGATGCAGAGATATGCGAAGGAGAAACTGCAATATTAACGGTTACGGCTACTGCTGTGACCAGTATTGCTTCTTATGAGTGGAGCACAGGCTCAACAAATTCTTATACAATAGTTTCACCAAGTTCTTCACGTGATTATACGGTTACCGTCACAGACAATAATGGATGTTCAGCAACTGATATTTCTTCTGTAACGGTTTATGATAATCCTTCAGTTAGTGTCGATGATACTTCCATATGCCCTGGTGACACCGCTACTTTAGAAGCTTTTGCTTTAGATGGTGATGGCGGGCCCTATTCTTATTCCTGGAATACCGGTGAGACTACACAATCTATTGAAGTGTCTCCCAATTCGGATGAAAAATTTTACGTAACTGCTTCAGATTCAAATTGTTCAGATACTGACAGCAGTAACGTAGCCGTGAAGAGTCTACCTGATATTAATATTTCCGGTTTGGACTCATCTTATTGTAATGACGTTACAGGCTTTACTTTCCATGCCACACCTGATAGTGGTTTCTATTCATCCCCCTGGAGTGATTCTGATATATTTGAAGACAGGGGCGATGGAGAGGCATACTTTAATCCGTCGAATGTTTCTGATGAAGATACTTTCAACATAAAATATGAAGCTGTTGGTAGTAATACGTGCAGCAACGACACCACCATGCAGGTAGAAGTAAATTTTATTCCCAACGTGAATTTTTCAGGTTTGCCTGATACGCTATGCAGAAATGCGGATACTGTCACACTTGTTGGTAACCCTGAAAATTCTGGTGGCTATTTTGTTGGAGATGGCATTACCGATAATGGAGACGGCACTGCAATTTTTGAAGCAGATTCTGCAGGCACGGGAGATCATACTATTACTTATCATTATACTGATCCTGTAACGGGATGTTCCAACAGCAAATCGAAAAATGTTTATGTGCGAAAGTTACCCCAAGCTTATGCCGTTGAGATTACGGGGCATTATTGTGAAAATACCCCTGGTGATTCAATTTCTCTGAAAGGTGGTGAGGCAGATACTTATTATGAAGTGATAAGAAACGGAAACACCAGCTACTATGATACTACACTTACTACCTCTGGCAATTTTACTTTTGATACTGCTTTTACAGAGGATACGTATCAGGTTGTTGCTACTTCTCCTGCCGGATGTATAGATACCATGCTGAATGATGTCACTACTGTGGAATGGGGGTTGCCTGGTGACGCAGATAATATTTCGGGGGATGATACAGTAGAAATTGACGGGATTGGTTATTATAGCGTACCACCTATTGCTAACACAGATACGTATAACTGGATCAAACCTACTAATGCAATAATCGATTCGGGTGACGGAACAAACCATATAAAGATCGACTTCACCGGAGTTTCTTCAGGCGTGCATACCCTGGAAGTGTTTGGGTCGAATAGTTGTGGAGTAGGAGATACAGCGTCTTTTGATGTCTACGTGATGCCCGGACCTGCCGCAATTGATTCCATTGCCGGTCCCGATTCGGTATGTGCCGGTGCACAAGGCATAGAATTTGAAGCTTTCCCGGAACTTCCCGAAGCAGATTCTATTGAGTGGACATTGCCTGCAGGATTTAATATAGTCAATGGAGGCGGCACAGCATCAATCAATGTGGATATTGATAGTTCAGGCGCTAGTAGTGGTTATGTTGTTGCTAATGGCATTAATGAATCTGGTGCCGGCGATGATGATTCTCTGTATGTTACTGTAAATCAAACTCCAGTAATTAACAACATTAGTATTAATGGAGAGATAAATTGCTCTGGCGATTCTGTGCTTATTGTAGGTTCCGGAAATCCCTCTGATGTAAGTTATAGCTGGGCAGGGGGAGGAAAAACTGTTGAGAATGATTCTATTTATGCTGCGGAGTCCGGAGACTATACACTTACGATCGATTCCTATGGCTGCATTGCGGATTCCACGGTAACTGTAACTGAAAATAAGACGACACCGTCCATTAAAATTGATACACCTGACACACTTACTTGTAATGACACCACTGTTAAGCTTGAAGCCGCTTCTGATGCCGGTAACCCAGAGTATGTATGGACTGCAGGCGATGATGGCAGTATTGTTTCCGGTGATTCAACAAGAACTCCAACAGTTGATTCAGCAGGAGTATACACGGTAACTGTTACCAATTTGGAAAATTCGTGTACCAATACAGCGTCAATAGAGGTCGAAGATAATTTATATAAGCCTTCTTTCAGCTTATCGGATCCATTGGATATAACTTGTTCCCGTGACTCTTCAGTTATAACATCTACCTCTGTATCCGATGCAACTTATGAATGGACAGGCCCGGATATTGATAATGGACAGGGAACGAATTCAATCACAGTGAAGGAAGTTGGGGAATATACATTGAAAGTTACACGTGATGATAATGGATGTAGTGCAACCAGGTCGAAAACAGTTGAGGCTGATTCTAGTAAACCTGTTATTGAAGATTATACCAAGTCCGGCGATCTTACCTGCGATGAAACACAGGTTAGCCTGGAGGTGACAACAAATACTTCAAATGTCTCTTATGATTTTTATGAACTCTCAACAGGAAATATTCTGGATATATCGGGTAACACTTCATTAGTTGACAAAGAGGATGATTATGCTGTTATCGTGACAAAAAATTCCACCGGCTGTACAACGGAAGACACCATTACTGTGGACGATAACACCCATTCCGTAGATGCTAACATCGATGTTACTTACGGTGAGATTACATGTGCAAAACCTTATGATACCCTTACAGTTTCTTCTGATTTAACTGATAAAACTGTAGAATGGAACGCATCTAATGGCGGGCATATCGTTTCAGGCGCTTTAAATCCTGAACTTATCGTTGATTCAGGAGGAACTTATACAGTTACCGTTACCGATACTACTAGCGGATGCTCCGGGACAAACAGCGTGGATATCTCAAGCGATTTAGCATCTCCTGTTATTCATGATCTTTCAAGAAATCCGGATGAGATAACCTGCAAAAGTGATGTGGAACTTTATGCTGATGTTTCGGACTATTCGTCTTTATCCTGGTCAACCAGCAATGGCGGGAACATAACCCCCGATGATGCAGATACCGTTACTGTTGATGCTCCGGGTACCTATACACTTACAGCCACAGCAGATAATGGATGTACAATTTCTGAGCATATTGATGTATCCGCAGATACGACAAGTCCTACAATGAGCCTTATAACAGATTATGAAGAGATTACATGCATCAATACTCATGACACTCTCCAGGTTTCATCAACTACGCCGGATGTAACTTACCAGTGGAGCAAAGTGCCCGGCAGCGGTTCAGGTACCATAACCAATACCACTTCTCAAAATCCGGTTGTAGATGGCTCGGGTACCTTTGAAATAGTGATTACAGGAGATAATGGGTGCACAACAACCGGAGAGGTAACAATAGATACAAACTATACGAAACCAACAATAACAGGTTTTGATACTGAACCAGACAGCATTTCCTGTAAAAATGAATGGATAGAGCTAAGCGGAGGAAGTTCTACGACTGATGCTGACTTACTTTGGACTACTACCGGTACAGGCGATATAGACTATGAAACTACTTCTTCTCCTGAAGTAAATGCACCTGGGACGTATATTTTGACAGTCACCCATTCTGAAACAGGTTGTACAAGAGCAGACAGTGTGGAAGTACATGAAAATTTTGAAGAGCCCGAAGCTGTGGTGGATCAAAATCCTGCCCAGATTACCTGTGTTGTAGATACAGTTCGACTGGATGGAAGTGCATCGTCAGGAATAAATTTCCACTGGACAACCAGCAATGGTAATATATTGACGGATCCTACATTAGAAGAACCGTTGGTTGGCTCAGATGGCGTATATGTGTTAACCGTAGAGCATCCCCATAGTGGTTGTACCGATAAAGATAGTGTAGAAGTAGAGGCAGCACAGAATGTGCCGTATATATTGATGGGTTATTATAAGGATTCCTTGACCTGTAGTTTGGATGAAATTGAGATTCCTGTGGATTCTGTTGATGTCCCTGACTATTGGTGGACTACCTCAGATGGCAATATAGTCTCAGGAGACAGTTCGCTGAATGTTACGGTTGATAAGCCGGGCGATTATACTTTCCATACTATTGACAGTGTAACGGGTTGTACCAACTCCAAGACAGTGACTATATACGAGGATAAACAAAAACCCAATGTTGACTTTTCATCAGATACTTTGACGTGCACGGTTGATACCGTTCGTATAGAGAGTCGTATTGAATATGCCACTGATAAGACAAAGGTGTCGTTCCAGTGGTCAGGGGGAGATATTGTTCCGGGTGATGAAGACTTGCCTAATCCGAGAGTTGCCGCTGCCGGAACATACAATGTTACCGTCACGGATGAGGTGAATGGGTGTGAAACAATAACAACCCATGAAGTTGGAGAAAACAAAACGAAACCAGCTATTAACCTTAACGAAGATCCGGAAGACATTACGTGTGAACGGTCAGAGGTTACACTGGAAGACAATACCGGACAAACGGATGTTTCCTATAAATGGACTACAACCGGTGACGGGAATATAGCCAATTCAAATACTCCGACACCTTCTGTTGACGATGCTGGTTGGTATACATTGCGTATTACAAAAGATAATAACGGCTGTTATGTGGAAGACAGTGTATGGGTGGATACCACTTTTACTACGCCAACTGTATTCATTGAACCGGTTGATGATATTACCTGCTCCAATCCTGAAGTTGAACTGGAGGGCGGATCATCAGATGATGTTTCTTTCAAATGGACAGGCCCAAGTATTACAGGTAATGGTGAATCCCGAAGTACCACTGTGGATGAAGGAGGAGAATATACCCTGACCGTCACCGATAAAGTTACAGGTTGTAAAAACGACAGCTCAGTAATTGTAGACGAGGATAACACTGCATCCTCTCCTCCACAGGTTTCTGATACAGGAGCATGTAAAGGATCTGATAATGTGCCTGTAGAAGCAACAGCTACCATATCCAACGCAGAGATAAGGTGGTATGATGATGCCGCTTTAACCAACCAGGTGGGCACGGGCGAGGAATATACTCCTGCCGTATCAGCTCCCGGCGATTATGTTTATTATGTTACTCAAACCGGCGATAACGGTTGTGAAAGTGATCCCGCTTCTGTTATCTATACAATTTATGAATTGCCCGGTAAGCCAACTACTTCTGATGAATCAATCTGTTTTGGAGAACCGAATCCTTATTTGCAGGCTTATCCTTCGGATTCAAACAATGATGTTCATTGGTACAACACAAGCGACAGCCTGCTTTCTGTCTCTGATTCCTACAAGCCTGAAAATACGGCAGTTGGAACTTATGAATTTGGAGTAACCCAGGTTGATTCGAATGGCTGTGAAAGTGAACAGGAGAAAACTTATTTCACTATTAATGATCTCCCTTCTGCGCCTGTAGTGGAACAAGATACCATTGAGGTGTGCTATGGTTCGGAGGGTGAGTCTTTCTTTGCCTATGGCGACAATATTAAATGGTATAATTCAGAACCTCCGGCAAGTCCAGTGGCTGAGGGTAATGTATTTACACCGGATGAAAATACTTCAGGAACGTATACTTATTATGTAACACAATCCAACAGTTCAGGTTGTGCAGGTGACTATACCGAAGTAACCTATATAATTCTGTCGAATCCTGAGAAGTTTGATTTGCTGGGAGGAGGAACGTATTGTGAAGGAACAGGTGGCGTTGAAGTTTCCCTGGATGGTTCAGAAGCTTCGGCTACATATGAATTACACCAGAATGACAATGCATATATTACAGGTATTGACGGAGATGGAGATAGTTTATCATTTGGAAATATTACAGCTGATGGTACTTATACTGCCTATGCTACAGGGGATAATGGTTGTAAAGTCAGAATGAGCGGAACAGCAATAGTTAGCATGAGTCCTTTACCAGAAGAACCGGGAACTGTTGTTGGTGATTCTTTAGTTTGTGAAGGTTCTGATATAGAGTATACAGTGCCTGAGATTGAGTATGCAGATGATTATATATGGTCTGTTCCAACTGGTGCTGAGATTATTGCAGGAGATAATTCCCCTACCATTACAGTCCATTACTCAGATACTGCCCAGGATGGAATGGTAACCGTTTACGGTTCTAATTCCTGTGGCGATGGAGATAAATCCGTAGGACATGCTATCAATGTGAAAAACCTGCCGGATTCTGCTGGTGCTGTCATCGGTACTGATGAAATATGCCAGGGTGCGGAAGGTGTTGTATTTGAGGTGGATAAGATAGATTACGCCAATGCTTATGAATGGACTCTGCCGTCAGGGGCTAATATTGTATCAGGAGAGGCTTCCAGAAAAGTAATTGTTGATTTTGATGAATCATCAACAGGCGGCATAATTCATGTTAAAGGCACAAATGGTTGTGGTTCCGGAGCTGAGTCTCCAAATCATAACCTTACTATAAATTCAACTCCTGAAATTATAACGGACAATTATATGTCTGTTTGTTCTACTGTAGACTCACTTATAGCCGAAGATCCGGGTGGGGCAAGTATTACATGGGAGCTAATAAAGGGTCAGAGCAATATTGAGAATCCGAACAGCTTCGCAACTGAGGTAACTGAACTTGGAAAGGGCATCAATGAATTCCTGGTTACATTGGATGATGGCACATGCGTTTCCATGGATACTGTAACTATTGAAAACAACCAGTTATTCGTTAATGCAGGAGCTAATAAAACCTTGTGTGAGGATTCATATACACTTTCGGCTAGTGAGCCTGGTGACAGTGCAACAGGCAATTGGTCAGTACAAGAAGGTAAAGCTACATTTGCAGACGCCAACGCCCATGATTCTTACGTAGAAGATCTGGAAAGAGGGGTGAATGTTTTACGCTGGACAATTACGAAAAATGGGTGTGAGAGCTATGATGAGGTAACTTTAATTAATGATGCTCCTACAGAAGCTGATGCAGGCATTTCTCTTGAGATATGTAAAGACAGCGTTTATTTGAATGCGAAGGAACCAGGACGTGATGAGTATGGTGAATGGACAATTAATAATGGTTTCGTAGATTTTGGAAATATTAATGATCCGAATACCAAGATTACAAATATCTCTAAAGGAGAAAATTCGCTTAAATGGACAATTACGAAAAATGACTGTTCGTCTTCTGATGACATAACAGTTGCCAATAATCAAACCGAAGTATATGCGGGTGAAGACGATATAGTATGTTCCTACCGTACCGATTTAGATGCCAGTGTACCGCCTGCAGGCGCTACAGGTTTGTGGGAAGTTGTTGAGGGTTCAGCAAGTTTTGATGATCCAGAGTCTCCTACCACAGAGATATATCTTGGCTCTAGTGATACAACTGTTCTTAGATGGGGTATAAATATAGAAGGATGTATATCATACGATACGGTTTCGATCATAAACAACTCACCATCAGTGGTTAATGCCGGATCTGATCAGGTGGTCTTCCAATTTGAAACTTATCTTGACGCAAAGGATCCTGAGAAAGGAACAGGAGTATGGACAGTACTAGAAGGGGGAGGAGAGTTTGAGGATGAATATGATCCTAAAACACAAGTTACCGGGCTTGCCTATGGAAAAAATAAGTTTCAGTGGACGGTTACTTATGAGGATTGTATTGCCAGAGATACTGTGGTTGTGGATAATCAGTATACCGGAGATATTACAGCAGGGGAAGATACAACGATTTGTACAAATCAGGTTAGGTTAAATGCTTCTGAGCCTGAACAGGGTGAGGGTGAGTGGAGTGTTGTGAATGGTTCTGCAAGCTTCGATGATAAGAATGATCCCAATACTATGGCTCGTAATTTATCTAAAGGTGAAAATGTTTTAAAATGGACTGTTTATGGAAATGGTATAGTCTCTGATGAAGTCACTATAAAAAATGATGCGCCGACAGAATCCAGTGCAGGTCCTGATATGACCTATTGTGCAGATTCCGCTCAACTGACAGCTAACTCACCGACAGTTGGTGAAGGAGTTTGGACAGTGATTGGAGGTTCGGGAACTTTTGAGGATTCGACACAAAACAATACAATGGTGCATGACTTGAGTGCAGGCACAAACACATTACGCTGGACTGTGACGCATGAGGGATGTGAATCAACTGACGAGGTGGTAATCACCAATAATACACCAACTGAAGCAAATGCTGGAGACAACAGGGAATTGTGCTCTGATGAGGCTGTTTTATATGGTAATGCCCCTATAGAAGGCGAAGGATTATGGACTTTGGTTAGTGGTTCAGGATCGGTTACCTTCCATGATCAAACTGTTGGCAATACCGTGGTTGAAAATCTTGGACAGGGAGATAACGTGCTTAGATGGACAATAACAAAAGGCGAATGTTCTTCATATGATGATGTGACAATCACAAATAACAATCCGACAAAGGCGAATGCAGGCAGAGATAAATCCATTTGCGTGGATGAATTTGACCTGAATGCTAATGAAGCGACTGTTGGAACAGGAGAATGGGAAGTGATTACCGGCTATGGTCAATTCGATGATACCACGGATAATAAAACGACAGTCAGGGAGTTAGACGGAGGAAGTAATATTCTAAGGTGGACTATAGAGCATGAGGGTTGTGAGTCCTACGATGAAGTGGAAATATCCAATGATTTTGTGGAATCGAATGCGGGCATCGACCAGAGTATATGCGTTGACAGCACTTCCTTATCAGCAAATAATCCGGAGCCAGGAGAAGGATATTGGGCGGTAATTACAGGATCTGCAAATTTCGAAGATCCGTCTGATCCTAATACAGACGTAAGCGGCCTGGATTACACAGTGGAAAATAACCTGAAATGGACAATTGCTAACGAATCTTGTGTTTCCACGGATACTGTGACTGTTTATAATAATCACCCGGGAATTATTTATGCCGGTAAAGACAAAGATATTTGTGATGATTTTATCACTTTAAAGGCAAATCCAAATTATATCGGAGTGGGAGTTTGGGAACCTCTGGTAGGAGGGGGCGATATAAGCGATCCTTCCAGTCCGACCACTGATGTAACTAACCTGGAATTAGGAGATAATACATTTAGATGGACAGTAACCCGCAATGGATGTATTTATTCTGATGAAGTAACGATTAGAAATAATCTACCTGTAGAGGCTTATGCAGGAGAAGACGACAGTACCTGTACAGACAGTTATGAGCTTTATGCTGATGAACCACCGTTTGGACATGGTAAGTGGTCAGTTGTAGCTGGTTCAGGTGAATTTGAGGAGGATTCTTCTTCATCAACCACAGTCAATAATATGGCACAGGGCGTAAATACCTATAAGTGGACAGTTTATAACGGACAATGCAGTACAACCGATGAAGTATCTATTGTGGTTAATAAACCGGATAACCCGAATGCAGGACCGAATAAAACTGTTTGTTCTGATAGTACGTATTTGCAGGGCAATCAACCCTCTCTCGGACAAACCGGATATTGGGAGATTGTAGAAGGAAGCGCAAATTTTGAGAATGAGAGTGATCCCAAAACAAAAGTTACGGGGTTAAATTATGGTAGAAATGTATTGCGCTGGAACATTGAAAAGAATAACTGTATCTTATATGATGAAGTTACTATTTATAACAACTCTCCAACAGTAGCATTTGCAGGAGATGATATGCATGTATGCGGAGATGAAACCAGATTGAATGCCCGGGAACCGACTATTGGAACCGGAGAATGGAGTCTTGTAAGTGGTACTGCCGAGTTTGAAGATAAATATTCTGCAAATTCCAAAGTTACAGGTTTGAGCTTTGGTCCAAATACACTGCGTTGGACAACTTCACATGATGGCTGTACTTCGATTGATGAGGTTACTATTTATAATGATCTTGCCTCTGCGTATGCCGGTGAAGATCAGTCGGTATATGAATCAACTGCTCATTTGGTTGGTAACACTCCATCAAGAGGGGATGGTAAGTGGATAATTCTAGGAGGTTCTGGTACATTTGAAAATGCTGACAATGCTCAGACCAAAGTTCATGACTTGTCTCCTGGGGTGAATACATTTAGATGGACAATAACCAATAATGGTTGTGTTGCCTCTGATGAGGTGAGTGTTACTTACTATGAAATGCCTGATGTTCAGTTTACAGTGGATACCAACAATGGTTGTCCTCCTTTGAAGGTTCAATTCCTTAATCAGTCCTTAAATGCTACTTCTGAGTTTGAATGGGATTTTGGAGATAACAATATTTCTACTCATGAGAACCCTGTTCATACGTATTATGAATCAGGTGAATACACCGTAGAGTTATCCACTACAGGACCTGATGGTTCAGAAGTTACAGCTGATACTATAATAACAGTGCATGATGTACCACAGGCTGCATTTGATATAGCTCCTAATGAGTTATATATTCCTGAACAACATCTTCAGTGCTATAATATGTCAGTAGATGCTGAGAAGTATTTATGGAAATTTGGAGATGATTCTACTTCCAGAGAGGAAAATCCGACACATGAATATCAGGATACGGGATCATACCCTATTGAACTGCATGTATGGTCTGAACATGAATGCTACGATTCAACGAGAGAAGAAGATGCTGTACTCGTTAAGCAAAGTGGTCAAATCAAATTTCCGAGTGGTTTTACCCCAAATACAGATGGACCTGTAGGAGGAAGATATAATCCAAATAGTAAGGACAATGATATATTTCATCCAATTGCTGAAGGAGTGGATGAATACCATCTTGAAATATTCAATCGTTGGGGAGTTTTAGTATTTAGCTCAGACAATATAGAAATTGGCTGGGATGGTTATTTTGAAGGGAAACTTGCTCCTGAAGGGGTTTATATATATAAGGTTTCCGGAAGGTATAACAACGGACAAAGTTTTGAAAGAGTAGGAGATTTTGTGTTAATAAGAAAATAGGAATAGTTATGAAGAAAGCAGGGTTAGTTATATTATTATGGATTATTGTAAAATTGACTGCGGGACAGGATCCGCAATTTTCACAATTTTATGCATCACCATTATATTTAGGCCCTTCTTTTGCAGGATCTTCGGAGTCAACAAGATTGATGTTGAATTACAGAGACCAATGGCCTAAGATACCTGGGGTATTCGTTACATATTCTTTTTCTGCCGATCATTACATTCCTGAATTGAAGAGCGGTGTGGGATTATTTGTTATGAAAGACAGGGCAGGTGATGGAAAAATCGATATTACCAATATTGCAGGGAATTATTCTTATAGGGTGACACTGAATGACCAATGGTACTTCAGACCTGGGATTAAAGCTTTTTATTATCAAAATTTTATTAACTATAATAAGATAGTTTTTAATGATCAACTGGATTTTGAGAATGACAATCCAAGCTCTGTGGAAATACCTGAGGATAACAGGAGCAACTATGTTGATTTTGGAGCCTCTTTTCTCCTTCATAATAAAAAATATTGGATCGGGACTTCAGTAGATCATTTGATTAAAGCTAGTCCTTCTTTTAGTGATAACCTGAATTATGCGCCTTTGAAATATACTGTTTTCGGGGGGGCTAATATTCCCATCGGGCGAATGAATTATAAAAGGAACCTGCACAGGTTAACAGGGGCTTTTCAAATAAAGGTACAAGGACAAACACAGCAAATGGATTTGGGGGCTTATTACCAGAAAAATTCATTAATGGCTGGTTTGTGGTACAGGGGAATTCCCTTGCTGACAAAAACTCCATCCACTGATGCCTTGATCATTTTACTCGGATATACAGATAATAATTTTACAGTAGGCTATAGTTATGATCTAACTATATCGAGACTTATAACTTATACAGGTGGGGCTCATGAATTGTCGTTCGTCTATAAGTTTGATGCAGAGGACATTTTCGGGAACACAGAATATGCGCCATTGCCTTGCCCTGCTTTATAGATTAATAGAGTCGGTTTTTTTCTCACATTGATGGAGACAAGCTGTATGTTTGACGGTTTGTAATTGAATGCTTTATTGATATATGATAACGATAATTTATTTAGTGTTTTATTAAAAACTTAAATAAATTAGTCGCCGTATTGTTTTTGAAAAAAAATTATCTTTGTCAACGGTATAACATGATTCTCTGAAATCAATTTGATAATAGAGATAGTTTGTTAAGTTTCAATGGATTACTATATCTCATGTTTGAATAGAGATAGTGTTTTTTATGCAACAAATTTTAGAAGAGCTGAATATTACTCTGCCCCTGCAGGATCCTGTCCTAATTTTTGCATTGGTGCTTATTATTATTTTACTGGCACCTACTGTATTCAGGAAAATTAAACTTCCTGAAATTATTGGTTTGATTCTGGCTGGTGTACTGGTTGGTCCAAACGGACTTAATCTATTATCGGAAGATCTGGAGTTTTCTATCTTTGGAACCATTGGTTTGTTATACCTGATGTTTTTGGCAGGACTGGAAATCGATATAAAGGATTTTCAAAAAAATAAGGAAAAAGGTATTTCATATGGAGTGCTTACTTTTCTGATTCCTTTTAGTTTAAGTTATGTTGTTTCTTATTATTTACTGGACTTTTCATTATTGCCATCGTTGTTAATTAGCAGCATGATTTCCACCCAAACACTTGTTTCTTACCCAATAGTCAGTCGATTGGGGATTTCAAAAAATCGCAGTGTTAATGTGAGTATTAGCGGAACTATTATTGCAGACACTATTGCGTTGCTCATGCTGGCGGTTATAGCAGAATCTGCTGTGGGTGAAATCAATTTCTTTTTTTGGGTCAAATATATAGGTTATTTTGTTGGTTTTCTCTTTGTAGTTAATTGGGTTTTTGCTCGTCTTAGCAAGTGGTTCTTTAGAAATTATGATGGATACAGCAGTCTGGAATATGTATTTGTTCTGACTATTGTTTTTGTATCTGCCGTTGTTGCTGAATTCGCACATATTGAACCCATTATTGGTGCCTTTTTTGCAGGGCTGGCATTAAACAGGCTTATACCCAAAGGATCACCGTTGATGAACAGGATTATGTTTATAGGACATACTTTGTTTATTCCATTTTTCCTTATCAGTGTGGGTATGCTGGTTAATCTTAAGGTTCTTTTTCAGGGCAATACAATCTTATGGGTTATAACTGTTTTAGTGGTTGTAGCAATGGTAAGTAAGTTTCTGTCTGCATATATTACACAGAAATTATTTAAATTTACGGTTAACGAGCGTAATTTGATTTTTGGATTGACCAATTCAAGAGCTGCGTCTGCAATTGCTATCATCATAGTGGGGTATAATATGGATATTGTGCACGAAACTACGATGAATGCCACAATAATTCTGGTGCTTTTAACCTGCCTGGTGAGTAGTTTTGTAACTGAAAGAGCAGGGAAGAATATTGCTATTGCTAAGGAAAAAGAAGGCGATATCGCATCGCGGCCTGAAGAACGTATTTTAATTCCCATATCCAATCCAACTACGATTGAAAAATTGATATCATTTGCATTGATTATTAAAGATGATTATCTGGATCAACCTATTTATCCCATCAATATTGTCGAGGACGATGTAGATGCTGAAAACAAAGTTCATTCCTATTCCAACATGCTTGAATCGGCAAGAGAACATGCAGCTTCTACTGATCAGTTTGCTGAAGTCATTACAAGGGTTGATACAAATGTAGCTGATGGTATTTCTAGAGCTGTTAAGGAATTGATGGCTAATAAAGTAGTGATTGGCTGGCATGATAAAACACCAACCAGGGATTTTTTCTTTGGTTCTTTATTGAGCAACTTATTGAGGAAGACAGGCAAAACAATTTATGTAGTAAGAATTAATTCGCCTGTTAATCTTATTAATAAAATTCATGTATTGATGCCTCCCAATGCTGAATATGAGGAAGGCTTTTTTGAATGGGTGTCAGATATATGCGATATTTGTATTCACACAGACAGTCAGATGGTGTTCTGGAGTTATGAGGGTTCTCACAAATGGATTCAGCATTACCTGGACAAACAAACCCGAAATTTTGATGCTGTCTATCATAATGCAAGGTGTGTAGAGATGCTAAGTGTACTTTATGATACCATAGAAGAAGAAGACTTGCTGGTAGTTGTAAAGGCACGAAAGGCTACGGTTTCTTATAGTAAAGATATGAAGCAGATACCTGAAAAACTTGACCAGCATTATAAAAAGAATAATATTGTTGTTATCTATCCGGAACAGCAAGTTAAATACAATGAAGCCGTGGAAATTCAGGTATAGCCTTACCGGGAATGTTTCGGGTTCCATGTTTCATGTTTCAGGTTTATGTGATGACCTATCGTAACGTCCTCTTTGCATTGATAATGATAACCCAATGATCTGGAACGTGAAACCTGAAATGCCGTGCCTAACGGCACTCCAACAGCTATTGAATAACCACCGAATGACTACTGAATGACAATCGCATGACTGAAACCTGGAACATGGAAAGCATAAACTATTCTCCGTATCTTTCCTTGTATTTTCTATACAATTTTTTGTGCTTGTTGTCCAAATCAATTTGCCTTCCCTGAATGAACGCTTCAGTTATGTTATTCGATTTCATATCCAGAATATCTCCTTCTGAGATAATCAATGAAGCATCTTTCCCTGTTTCTAATGTTCCCGCTCTGTCATCTATGCCAATTATATCAGCGGGAATGCTGGTGACCAGTTCAAGTGCCTCTTCTTTGTCTAATCCATATGCAGCAGCTGTTCCTGCAAGAAAAGCATAATTCATTGAACCTTGTAACCAGGATATACTTAGGCTAACCGGAATTCCTTCTTTGTAAAATTTTGCCGGCAATTTGGATGGCTCCCAAATATCCGCATGAGATTTTGAAGGTAGACTGTGGATTTCACTAAGTATGACAGAGACATTTTGTTCTTTTATAAAATCTTTTACTTTCCATGCACTTTCCCTTACACCGGTTATTGTAATGTTTTCAATATCATATTCCTTTGCAAAAGATACACTTTCAATAATCTCTTCCGGAGAGGATGTGTTGATATACAGTTTTGTCGAACCATCGAATAGTCCTTGCATGGACTTAAGCCTGGGGTTGGTATCATGTTCTTTTTGCGATTTCCCGTAAGCGCTGGCGTCATCGAAAAGCTTTTTGATCTTTTTTATTGTATTTTTGTATTCTTCTCTCTCTACCCGCTTCCCATTCTCTTTACTTTTGAATTTTGCTGGCCAATTCAGGTGTATTCCGTTGTCCAGTTTTATGGCTGCTTGTTCCCAATCCCATGCATCAAGCTGAACAATACTGGAGGTTCCGGATATTATCCCTCCGCCGGGAACTATTTGAGCCATTAACACTCCATTGGAACGAATCGTTGGTATGAGCCTGGAGTCAGTGTTATATGCCACGATACTTCTTACATTCGGATTTAATTCTCCGGTTTCTCTTGTGTCATTGGTGGCACGTACGGAGCCAATTTCCACCAATCCGAGCTGGGAATCGGGCAATATCAATCCCGGGTAAATATGTTTGCCTTTAGCTTCAATGACATGCGCTTCATTATCGTATGTAATTTCATCCTTGTTGCTAATTTTTGTGATCTTCCCGTTTTCAAATTCGATTGTAGCCTCTTGTATGACCTCCCCGTTTCCAATATGCGCTGTACCTCCGGTAATGACAATTTTTTCTTTTTGTTTCGGAGCAGGTGATGGATTCTGGCTGTTAGCCCAATAAGCCGGAAGAATCAATAAAGCTGTAATGTATAATATTCGTAGCATGATATGGAGTTTTAATCTTGTTCTTTTTTCGATTTATTTAAAATTTTATTAATCAGCATATTCCTTTCTTCTTCAATCTCTTTTTTTATCTGTTCATCTTCTTCTCTATCATAATAGATGATTCCGTCTACCATTGTTTTTTCTGCTGTTGCATAGATTGAGAGAGGATTGTTTGACCAAAGTACCAGGTCCGCATCTTTGCCTTCACGTATACTTCCTGTTTTGTGGTCAAGATGCAGAATTTTTGCAGGATTAAGCGTTACCAGTTTCCAGGCTTCTTCTTCGCTGAGTCCACCATATTTCACTGTTTTTGCTGCTTCCTGGTTTAATCTCCTTGCAAGCTCCGCATTGTCTGAATGTATTGCCGTGAGTATTCCCTGTTGATCTTGTAATGCAGAGTTATAAGGAATAGCGTCATAGACTTCAAATTTATATGCCCACCAGTCGGGTAGGTTAGAGGCATACGCTCCGTGTTCTTTTAATCTGTCTGCTATTTTATATCCTGCTGTATTGTGAATTAATGTATGCGCTTTTATTCCAAATTCCTCAGCAAGCTTTAATATCATATTCGTTTCGGATTGTACATAAGAGTGGCAGGTAATAAAGCTTTCTTCTCTCAGTACATCAGCAATAGCCTCTAAACGTAGATCTTTTCGTGGTTTTTGAGTTTTGGTTTTTTCCCGGTTTGACAGCTTTTGATAATTATCCCATTTTTCCTTGTATTCTTCTGCCTGCAGATATGCATCCTTGATGATTGCTTCCACTCCCATTCGCGTTTGGGGATATCTGGATGAATATGGGTGTCTTGATTGCTTAACATTTTCACCCAGGGCATGTTTGAGAAATGGGGTTGCATTATCCACAAGTAATTCATCCGCTTTAGCACCCCATCGATGCTTGATGATAGCAGACTGTCCGCCAACGGGATTGGCTGAACCATGCAGCAGTTGTGCCATGGTTACACCACCGGAGAGCTGCCTGTAAATATTGATGTCATCAGGGTTGAGAATATCTTCTATTCTGACTTCAGAAGTGACGGCGTGGGAGGCTTCATTCGTCCCGCCTTCAATGGCAATGTGAGAATGTTCGTCAATTACACCAGAAGTCAGATGTTTGTCTGCGCCGTCAATGATCTCTGCATCACTGCTCTGGATGTTTCTGCCAACTTCTTCTATTTTACCCTGACGAACCAACACATCATAATTTTCCACAATACCTTCTTCCTCATTAGTCCATACTGTGGCATTTTTTATAAGATATGTCTTTTGCTGTGGCTTGCTTTCATAACCATAGGCCACAAAAGGAGAGGTTTTATTGCTTATAATCTCAGGTTTACTTTCTTTTTCCTTCTTATCCTCTGTTTGTTCAGACATGCGCTCGGTCAGCTGTGCATTCCATGTTATTTCTTCACCATCAGGTGTATACCCCGTTCCTTTCCATTTGTTATTCTCTGCCCAGCCGGATAAGCGGATTTTGTTTTCTGAATCAGAATCTTTAATGTTCAAATAGAGGGTTGCCTTATCAATTTCACCATTCGCTTTTAATTCCATGGTGTCGTCTCTTACAACTGAAAACTCTTCCTTGCTTGGTTTACCGGTTATTTTCAGTGTGTAAGTTTGATCGTCTAAATTCAGGTTATAAGTACCTGTATGATCTGAAGGGTCAATTTTGTTAATTGCGAAGCATTTTCCCTGTACCCAGTTTTCATATATTTTAGATGATGTATCAAAGATATCGCCTGAGGTGACAATAAAATTGGCCAACTTCCCTTCTTCAAGGCTGCCGGTTTTGTTTTGTGCATCCATAAGATGGGCGGGTGTCCAGGTTAATGCTTTCAGTGCAGCTGTTTTATCAAAACCATGATTAATGCTTTTCTTCAGGTTTTGAAAGAAGGTATTTTTATTTTTTACTCCATGACTGGTAATGGCAAAAGGTATTTCCCGGGCGTTAAGTTCTTTGAAATTGGCAGGAGCAAGCTCCCAGTGCCTTAAATCTTTTAACTCAATTTCATCAGCCTGATAAGCATTCTCTACAGTTGGAGGTTCAGGAAATGTAACAGGGAGGATCAATGATATTCCTGTGTTTTTTATTTGGTCAGCTATTTGATATTCATCACCAGCGCCTTTGATGATATAATTTACATTGAATTCACGTCCGATTTTGTTGGCACGCATCAGTTCACGTTTGTTCTCCACTTCAAAGACCTGTGGCAGCGACTGGTTAAGAGACCATGCCTCCAGTGTAATATCTGAAAACGGCTTTTTTTTGTTTTCCTTGTACCACCGGGCATCATAATAAGTTTGCCTTAGCAAAGCAATGCTTCCCATTAAGGATGAAGGATAGTTTTGTGAACTGGAGCCTTTATCAAATGAATAATGAGCTGAGGCGCGTTTGTTTATTACTGCTTTATTTTCCGATTCATCTGTCAAAGTTGCCAATACAGATGTACCACGGGCTATCCCATCCGGCATAAAAGTTGTCACAGTTCCGAATCCCATTTCGCGAAGTTCCTTTGCTTTCTCCTTATCTATTGTAAAATCTTCAACCGCATTATAATGGGGCCTGATTGCTTCATTCCAGTTTACAGGATGATCCTCAGATCTTTTAAAATTGGCTCTTTGGTTACGCCTTGAGGAAGAAGAATTGTCTTCCTCTTTGTCTTTATTATCCGGTATTCCATAAGAGCTATATGGATCAATAAAAGATGGATAAATATATTTTCCCTGTAAATCCTTTACCTGATAACCTTCGGGAATTTCAATGTCTTGCCCAGCTGCTTTAATCTCGTCTTTATCAATGAGCAGGGTGGCATTTTCTATTTTTGTTTGATAATCCACATATATAACCGCATTTGTAAAAGCATATTTCCCGGGTCTTTTGTCGCTAACTCCTATAGTTGGTGTAGTTTGGGAAAATAGTGAGTATGGGAACCACAGAATGGTCAGAATAAAAATCAGACGCTTCATATATTTATTTTTTATTAATTAATAGTCAAATGCTTATCCGCCGGAAGAAATCCTTTTTGCCAAAAGCGGAGAATTGACCATGATAAAACAATCATTTCTTTTGAGGTGTTATAATTTATAACATAATGTTATTATGATTTAAATTTTAACATTTGGTTTAATTCCTTAAAGCAGTTTGGTGGTATCCTTCTCTTATTTATTTTTTATTTTGGATGTATGTATATTGGAGTCCCTCTAAAAGCGTGCTTTTTTCTATTATGTAAATACATTGGGGTTTAGCAGAGAGGCGTAATGAAATAAAAATGTTTGATTTTTCTTTTCTTTCCTGTTAACATCGCTGCTGCCATTATCCTGGGTGTTCTTTTTGGCATTGCCTCAACTAAGCGAAGCTTTTCCTTCTTAGTTTTACTACGGAGAAGGAGCGTTCTCATAGTCTGTCACGCAAAGCGGGAATCGAAGGAAATAAAAAAAAGGAAAAACTTAGAGAACAACCTGTGTTTTTTTGCTATACTTAACACATTATCAAACAAATCGTTACGGCTTTTTGTGTATATGGGGGAAAATATTATTCTGCTACAAGGAATGAATTATTATTTATATTTACATATTTAGGTATGTTTAAACTTTTTTATTAAGAAGAAAAGATATTAAGATAAAATTCGTTAGATTATAACTGGTTTGTTTAACTTGTAATGACCAGCATTTCATGATAGTCTGGAAGAACTTATGCCAAATGGGGGCCATATGTTTTAACATTAAGTAATACTGCAAGAAAATTTATGCAAAAAGATAAGAAACTAAAGAAAGAGCTTGGATTGTTCAGTGTGTTTGCAATGAGTACAGGAGCCATGTTTAGTAGTGGTTTTTTTCTGTTACCGGGTATTGCAGCTAGTTACACAGGGCCTTCTGTCTTTCTGGCCTATTTTTTATCCGGCTTGTTGATTATTCCACCCATGTTGAGTTTTGCAGAAATTACAACAGCAATTCCCAAGGCAGGCGGAGCTTATTACATAATTGACAGGACATTTGGCCCTTTGATCGGAACAGTAGGTGGAGTAGGAACTTATTTGGCGCTGGTGCTTAAATCGGCTTTTGCTTTGATCGGTATTGGAGCCTATAGCTCGTTGGTTTTTGACATCCCCATAAAGCCTGTAGCGGTTATATTAACTGTATTTTTTGCCTTCATTAATATTATGGGGTCGAAGAAAAGTTCATGGATACAGAACTTGTTTGTTGTCCTTCTTGTCTCTGTATTAGGATTAATCATAGTTGATGGAATATTCCAATTCGCTGGTGATGATTCACTATCTATAGCAAAAAATAAGAATTTTTCACCCTTTCTGGAGGATGGTATTGCAGGTTTGTTGGCCACTGTAGGCTTTGTTTTTGTATCTTATGCCGGACTAACTAAAATAGCCAGTGTTGCGGAAGAGATAAAAAAACCGGAAAGGAATATTCCGCTGGGGATGATTCTTTCGCTTACGGTTACTATACTGATCTATGTGCTTGGTACATTCCTGATGGTTGCTTTTATTGACCAGGAATCTTTTGTCAATGATTTAACTCCTGTGGCAACCCTGGCTTATAATACCCTGGAATGGTTGCCGGGTCGGGTTACATTGATTATTGTTGTTTTGGCTGCTATGGCAGCGTTTGCTTCTACAGGCAATGCCGGTCTTATGTCTTCCTCCCGTTATCCGTTAGCTATGGCACGTGATAAAATTTTGCCTCCTGTGTTTGGAAAGGTTGATAAAAAGTTTCATGTGCCTGTTTTCTCCATCATAATAACTTCCTTGGTAATGATTTCTATCATAATTTTTGTTAGTGAGGAAGGTATAGCCAAGATGGCCAGTGCTTTTCAGCTATTGATATTTTTCTTTATTAATCTTGCTGTGATCGTATTCAGAAACAGTAAAATAGAATCTTACGACCCCGGCTTCATGTCTCCTTTTTATCCATGGGTACAGGTTTTTGGCATGTTTTCATCTTTTGTTCTTATTGTGTATATGGGATGGGGGCCTACGCTTTTCTCTTTTCTTTTAATAATCATTAGTATTGCGTGGTATAATTATTATGTTAAAGGAAGAGTGGGTCGAAAAGGTGCTGTATATCACTGGTTTGCTTTACTGGGCCGGCATAAATACGATCAGATTGAAAATGAATTTTTATATATTATTAAAGAAAAGGGACTGCGCGAGGAGGATAAGTTTGATCGGCTTGTTACAGATGCAGAGGTGATTTTTATTAGAGAGGGGATGTTGAGTATAAAACGCTTATCATTTGATGATTTGGTTGATAAGATTTCAAGGGAGATTGCAAGCAAACAGAAAGTGCCCAAAGACGAACTTATTGAAGAATTTTACAGGACGAGTCCTTTTGATACTGAATTGGTTATTCCGCAGATTTCCATTTCATTTGCCTCATGCGCTAAAGTATTGGAACCTTTTGCTTATATAGTTTTATCTGAAAAAGGTATAAAAAAAGATGTCACCAAGCATGGAATATCTTCAGTCGACAAGATTCATGTTTTCTTTTTTATTGTTGCGCCTAAAGAAAATAATAAGCTGTTGCTGAGAATATTGTCTCGTTTGATGGATATTGCTGAAAGAGATAATTTCCTTGAGGTACTCTTGTCCAAGAAGTCGTCCCGGGAAGTGAAGGAGTATTTACTCCATGATGAAAGATATATTAGCATCGTACTGGATGAGAACAATCTCGTACACAGGCGCTTCCTGAACCGTAAGATAAAGGAAATTGATGTGCCTAATGGTATTTTAGTGGCTATCATAGAGAGAGGAGATGAGACCATCACCCCGGATGGGGACACAATGTTGCTTCACAACGATGTGGTAACCATAATTGGGAAGCCAGACCGGCTGAAATTATTCAAAGCCAAAATGAAAGAGCTTGAAAGAAAGGCCGGAAGATAAATTTAAAAGGAACTACCAAAATCAAAAAAAGGGAAAGTTGCTTGATTCAACCTTCCCTTTTTTAGTAGCGGAGAGTAGTGAAATATCTAACTATGAAAAAATTTAATTCCAGCGGTGACCTTTTTTTGCTCCTTTTTTTGTGTGGGAGACAAAAAAAGGAGACTTTAGCTATGAACTAAAACTGTTGAATTTTTATGACACTAAAGGTCTATCAGCCAGCAAAATAAATGGTTTATGTCTACGGGAGGAACTATGTCCATTCAATAATTTCGTGGAATGTCTCCAATATTTCAATATTCAATATTAGTTCGAGAAAGTTATCAGGTAATTTAAAATCATTTTATACAAACAGAAAATTAAACATTGCCCTTTTTTCATTGTTTGGATATAAAAAATTGAGTCATTATGTCAACATTTTATTCTATGAAAAAAACTGTTATAAAAATTACAGGATTATCAGCATTATTTATTTTTTTAATGTTGATATCTGAACCGGCATATTCACAAGCCCAGGACGAGGAAAGTAATTATCCCGTATGGACTCCTGCCGGGTTCTTACAAATGCATTTCAGTGCAAATGATCAGGAAGATATTCCTGCTGCCTTTTCTGTTCATCGTGCCCGTATGGGACTGAAAGGGAAGGTGAGCGATAAAATTAGTGTGAATATGGTGGTGGGGGCTACAGAGCCACCGAATAATTCACCTGCACTGGTGAATGCATTTGCGGATTTTTCTCTGAATCAATATTTCAATATTAGGGCAGGGCAATTTTTCGTACCCTTTGGCGTGGAAGGCCCTGAGCCTATCACAATTAATCCGGCAATAGAGCGTTCTTACACCAGCAGGCAGATGAACCCATTCAGAATGTTCCGGGATATAGGAATAATGGGATATGGTAACTACTCGTTTATGAATTATTCTCTTGCCGTTATGAATGGAAATGGTGCAAATGTCGCGGAAAATCTGAACCCAAAAGATGTGATCGGAAAGGTAGATTTTGAGATTTTTGATGATTTTATTGCAGGGTTATCCAGCCATATTGGTACTTATGAAACGAATAACCTGGAAAGGCGATCAAGGCAGCGTTGGGGAATACATGGCGAATATGACGGAAGTCCGTTTTTTGCAAGAGGAGAAATGATGATTCGTGAGGATGAAATTTCACCTGAAGTAGATGCACAATCATCAGGTGGGTATTTACTGGGAGGTTATGAAATTAATAATAATTGGGAAACAATCGGAAGAATAGAATATTTTGACTCTGATTTTAATGCTAGGGATTACCAGGGAGTTACATTGGGGTTGAATTATTTTCCTGCGAATAACACGAATTTGTCAGTAAATGGTATGGCTTTTTCACAGGGTGATAACAATGAAATAAACTTTGCATTATTTGTACAATTACAGTTCGTTCTATAGATTTTAGCTATTTACCGGGAGATGTTTTTTGGTTGTTATATAAATATGTATATATTTGCCTGTTTTTATACTAATTTGACATTTTACTGACAAAAAGAGTGGTTATGAAGATTTTAGTTATTATTAATGATGCACCTTATGGAACCGAGAAAGCTTATAACGCATTCAGGTTGGCTAACCAGATTGGAAAAGATCACAAAGAAACTGAAGTAAGGATTTTTCTCATGGCTGATGCTGCATCATGTGCCGTAGCAAATCAAAAAACACCGGATGGATATTACAATATAGAACGATTTTTAAAGGCTGCAATTAAACGTGGGGCAAAGGTTAAAATTTGTGGTTCTTGTGCAGAAGCAAGAGGTTTGAAAGATGTTCAGCTTATTGAAGGAGCTGAGATAAGTACTATGGCAGAATTTACTGATTGGGTGGTAGATAGTGATAAAGTGGTGAGTTTCTGAGATAAATTGAATTCATGATTACAGGGGAAATTTTCGCTGTATTTTGATTCTTATATTAAACTACAGAATATTGTTCTATTATTCACTTCGTACATGAAGGTAGATGTTGTTTCATTGTTAATTAGTTGATAGGTTGAATTAAGTTGAGGCTAAGGCAGAGCTAAATCTGCGTGTATAACATCTGACATTCTTCTTTATCTTGGCAACTTCTGGCGATTCCACAAATAATGCCGAACCTGCGGTTCTCTTTTGTATCTTGTACTACATTTTTCTACCATAATTCCGTGCCTAACGGGACTACAACAGTTAATGCATGATAATCGCATAACTACCGATTCCTGGAACGTGAAACAGCAACCGAATGACCACCGAATGACCACTGAATAACTCAATGTAATGGCAAGAGCAAAAAGATTAAAATATCCCAGGTAATGTGGCTTACAATATTCATAAGCATTGACTTGTATCTCATATACATCCAGCCCCAAAAAATTCCTCCTGTTAATGCGGCCAGGATAAGAATGGTGTTTCCGGTTGCCAGGTGAATAATGGTGTAGAGTATAACGCCCATTACGAACCCCCTGTATTTACCGAAAGTACCTGCAAATGCGCCCTGGAAATATCCGCGCCACAACAATTCTTCTCCCGGACCGATTACAAACAACATAAGAAGGCCTATGCGCAATGCACCGGCGCCTCCTTTAAAACCGTATACGTTATTTATATTTTCGCCGGCGAAGTCAAACATCCACCGGACAACAAAATTACCGATGTAAAATATAGCATATAAAATTGCTGCGGATAGCAATCCCAGCAGAATCTTTTTTGTTATTCCTTCTTGTATGTCTTTTTTGAATTCTTTCTGAAAACTTTTGTCAGTCCCTACAATTAATGCAACCAGTAGAAACAGGTTTGCAGACATCCACCACCAAAAGTCGAACCCCTCGATACTTTGAATGGTGAAAAGTGGAACAAATATTATAAGCGCCAGGAATAATATGACAAAGAATCGGTTGTTTTGCTTTATATTTTTTCTGTCCATGCGTTAACTAGAAAATTGTATGTATCGCCATATCCAGAATCAATGCCAGGGAGCAAAGCACTCCAAAGGTAAGATTGAGTTTGGCCGTTGCTCCGTCCAGTGTAACAAAATCCATCGGATTTTCGGGACTTTCTCTCTTTAATGCCTTTTTCCACAGTTTGATTGAGATGGGAAGGGCTGACAGTGTTATGAGGAAAGTGAAGGGCATTGCTGTGAAACCAACAGCCATGAAATGGGGTATTAATATAAGCGACAAGACCATGAAGAAAGGTCCGTAAATGAGAATACCATAATATTTCAATGATTTTTTATCGCCCAATAGAGAAGCAACTGTGATTATATTTCCTTTTGAATCAGAGTTTATATCCCTCCAGTTGTTAGCATGAAGAATAGCAATCACCAGCGTTGCCATGGGAACTGACCAAAGTACGGGAATCCAGCTTAAATGGCTGGTTTGCACATACCATGCACCCAATGCACCTAGTATCCCAAAATCCATAAAAACAGCCAAATCGCCAAGCGCATTGTATTTGAGAGATATCTTGGTTCCGGTGGTGTAAAAAACTCCGATTAGCAACCCCATGATACCAATCAGCAACAGCCATATACCTGTGATCCATGTTAATACAAGTCCAATTGCCGCACCGGTTGAGAACAAAACAATAGAGGCATTTTTTGCTTCTTTGATAGAAATCAATCCTCTTACAACACCTCCACTAACAGGTGTCGGTTGGGTATCAAGACCCCGCTTATAATCATGGATATCGCTTAGTATATTCGAGGCACCATGTAAGATAACCATACCCATAAATGACATTAAAAAGTACCAGGGGTTGAAACTTGCTTCTCCATAAACTATAGCTAGCACGGTTCCAAATATTACGGGCATTGTAGATGCCGGAAGTGAAAATGGGCGAATAGAAATCCACCATTTTTTAATGAATGAGACTTTTTTGTTCTGAAGCATGATAAGATGGTTTAGCTTAATTCTTATGGAATAAAAATAATGATTTTTTTTATTATATCATGTTGTACACATTACAATCAAAAGTTTTATTCTGTCTTTCTATTTTATCTGTGACTCTTGCAATTATTTAGCGTCATATTAGTTAAATTCGATATTATTTTTAATTTTAAACCAATAACATAAATATCAAGCAAATAATTGTGCTCCTTATATTATTAATGGGGCCATGGTTTAGTGTAACCTCACAAAATCTTAACCAAAGCTTGATA
>JAWLEB010000021.1:0-14036 GCA_041686375.1 Bacteroidales bacterium | reverse complement strand
TAAACGACAGCTTTTCAGGTGAAAACCGCCAGGATTTAAGCAAAGAATTTCAGGCATTCTATGTTGCAGGTTTTATTATTCGGAAGATTTGGCGAATCAAGAGATAATAAATTAACCTGCGAACATCGATATGCCTGAAATTCCTAACAATATCATCAATATGTGTTTGAATTTTTCTTCATTGATTTTATGATACGTTTTGTTGCCTGTCATTAATGCAATAGCAAAGACTGGCAGAAGATACAAGGCTGTTTTCAATGTTTCGGTCGTCAGTATGTCCGAAATAATCAGCATTGGTATTCTTATGATATTGGTAATGGCCAGAATACCAATAAGAGTAGCTCTGAAAATACTTGAAGCATCAATTCTGTTGTATACATACATTACATAAGTGGGTCCCCCGGCAGAAAACATTCCTGAGAATACACCTCCGGCTATTCCAAAGAGAATCCCCAGCTTTCCGGGAATTTTGAATCTTTTTTTGCTGAAGTAGTTATATGCAATAAAAAAGAAAATGAAGACGCCGAGTAACTTTTTTAAAATCAGCGGATTACCTGTTTTAAGTATCAGTATGCCTGCACTAAGTCCTATTGTTATCCCTATGGATAGCTCAAATACAGTTTTTTTGTCTATACTGATCCAGTTTTTATAAACGAGGATGATACTAAAAAGTAGCAGGAAAACAGACATTAGGGCAATAGACTCCTGCATGGGAAGGACATTCAGCAAAACAGGTATGGCAAAAAGACTGGCAGCAAAACCTGCTACAGTCTGTACATAAAAACCGACCCCTATTCCAATTCCTGCTACAAGTAAATTCAATATACCCATTAGTTGCGTTTTATGATTTAAAAGTATTTTATGTATTTCAAAGAATATATTTAAAAATATATTTTGTTGTCATATATAACTTTAAAAATTGATTAATTTTGTTGTGAAATCTTTAAAATTTAAAATACAGGTTATGGATTCCTATAATAGAAAAATATTGTATGAACTGCAGAAAAATGCCCGGATTTCTTATACTGACCTGGGAAAGAAAATCGGTTTGTCCGGTCCTGCTGTTAAGGAAAGGGTTTACAAAATGGAAGAATCCGGAATTATAAAGGGATATACAACCAGGTTGGATCTCAGTAAACTTGGCTTTTCTCTTTTTGCCATCATCAATTTTAAAATGAATCCGGGGAATATTCATCGTTTTATTGTCAAGTTAAAGAATATGCCAGAAGTTATTGAATGCAACCGTATTACAGGTGGTGACAATATGATTATAAAAGTCGCTTTGAAGGAGACTCAGGAACTGGAAAGGATCATTAATTATTTTATTGAGTTTGGTGTGCCGACAACTTCAATTGTCTTATCAACACCCATTGAAGATCACCCTTTACCCCTTGACTGATAAAAAAGAGAAATCTGTGAATTGTTAATTATTTTCTGTAAATTGAATAAGCAATTTTACTAATATGAGAGCAGTTAAAACCCAAATAATCTATTTGTTAATTATGATACCTTTGTTTCAATTCTGTTCCTCCGGCAAAGAATCCCTGGAAGTTGTGAAGGATATTCAACTGGAAGAATATCAAGGCACTTGGTATGAAATAGCCAGATTGCCAAACCGTTTTGAAAAGGGTCTTAAATGTATCACAGCGACTTATAAGCTTCGGGAAGACGGTAAGATTACTGTTATCAACAAGGGTAGAAAAATTGATAATCCCTCAGAACTTAAAAGGGTTGAAGGATGGGCAAAGGTTCCAGATAAAAGTGAGCCGGGGAAGCTAAAGGTAACCTTTTTCTGGCCTTTCTTTGGCAAGTACTGGATTCTGGAACTGGATGAAAATTACCAAAACGTTTTGGTGGGTTCTCCTTCAAGAAAATACCTGTGGATTCTCAGTCGCAATAAAGAGATGGAGCAGCCGGTATATGATAAGCTTATCAAAAAGGCTAAGGAGAAAGGTTTTGACACAACAAAAATGATACAGCCAAAACACGATTGTGAGATATAGAAAGGAGAAAATGTAGCTTTTGCCTGGCTGAAGGAGACATTAAATGATCCATCTCCGATGAATATTTCTCATGTTGATTGTAAAGAGGAGCAATCAAAACCTGCAATTTGGATCATGCTTGAATCCCGTTTTGCAAGTCCGGTTAGCATATTGATAGTGGTTGTCTTTCCTGCGCCATTTGGACCAAGGAAACCAAATAATTCTCCTTTGCTGATTGTAAAGGATATCCCATTGACCGCGGTAACCTCTTCAAAGTGCTTACTTAAGTCTGAAACCCTGATGAATTGAAGTTGTGTTTCTCGATTTTCCATTTCAGTGGTCTTCTAACGTTGATTATTTTTTATTCCTCTATGTCTTTTCTCATCTCCTCGAATTGCGATCTGGAAATTTCTCCTTTTGCGTATCGTCGCTTTAAAATTTTCAGGGGAGACTCTTCTGTCTTAATGTTTGGGCTTCCTGCTGGGGATTTCGTGTTATTAACGATAACAACTACTACCAGAATGATAATTGCTACGATGATAATCAGCCAAAGTAATGAAAATCCATGTCCGTATGTCATAATTATTAACTAAGTTAGTTTATGCAAGTTTACTTAAATAGTATATGAATAAAAAAATATTTTTTATAAGTTGAGGATTTTTTGAAGTTGTTCCATATACTTTTTCATTTCTTCATGATTTATTTCATAGTGGATATGATAACCTCTGCGCGCGCTTTGTACAAGATTAGCCTGTCGTAAAATACGTAAATGCTGTGAAGTGGCCGACTGGCTTACGTTAATGTGTTTTGAAATTGCTCCGACACATCTGGGTTGTCCGGCTGAAACCAGGAATTCTATAATTCGCAGTCGTGTTGGGTCGGATAATGATTTAAGAAATGTGGCTGTTTTTGTTATGTTGTCCATCTTATATGTTTTTAAACAAAAATAATGAAAAATAGAAGAAGATTTATTTGAGTATTTGATTTCCTTTTTAAAATACATTAATTTGGTATATGTATATGCATGCTAATAGTGGTTTGTAACTTAAAAATGGAAATATTATGCAGGTACAAATTGATGGCGTAACAATAGAAGCGGTTCAGGGAGACATAGCCAGTCAGTCTGACATTACTGCAATTGTTAATGCAGCCAATGCTCAGTTACAAATTGGGGGTGGAGTAGCAGGTGCTATTCACAGAGCTGCTGGCCCCGGACTGGCCGAGGAATGTCGTCCCATGGCTCCGATTCGTCCGGGTGAAGCTGTAATTTCCGGGGGACATAACCTTCCGAATGAATATGTGATTCATTGTCTGGGACCTGTTTATGGTTCAGATAAACCTGAAGATAAGCTGCTGGCCGGTTGCTACAGAAATGCATTGCGGATAGCAGATGAGAACGAGATCGATTCAGTAGCTTTTCCCGCAATTTCTACCGGCGCTTTTGGATATCCTTTTAATGAAGCCACGGATATTGCGTTGAAAACTGTGAAAGATACCATCCCTGAGCTTAAAAAAGTTAAATTAATCCGTTTTGTCCTTTTTGGAGAGCGTGATTATAAAATTTATGAGCAGAAATTGAAAGAATAGTTTTTGAACCACATAAGACATATAAGGTCATATAAGTCTTATGGATTACATGTCCTTATATGTCTTTTTTTACTCAATTATCTTAATCAACTCTACTCTTCTGTTACGTGCCCGGGCTTCTTCCTCTTCATTACTGGCAACAGGAGCAAGCGAACCCACTCCGTGAGGATCGAGCCTGTCTTCCAATATCCCGTATTCGGTTGTAAGATACTCTACTACGGACTCAGCACGTTCCTTTGATAATTCCATGTTGTGCTCCATACTTCCGGTGGCATCGGTATGTCCGACAACACGCAGGTTAAGATCCGGTTCCTGTTCCAGAAGTGTTGCTATTTCAGCTAGTACGGATTCTGACTTTTCCTTGATAGTGGCTTTATCCGTATCGAAGAGAATACCATAAATACGAACACTTCCCTTTTCATCAATATCATTTGCCATTGTTTCGGCATCTATTTCCACTTCCACCTTGCCGGTTTCCATTGGCTTCTCTTCGAGAATCTGAAGAGCTGTTACAGGCTGGTTGTCCTCATCAGCCCATTCACTAAGCAGGGTGTGGGCAGAAACATAAATGTCTCCGTCTTCTTGAGGAAGCCGGGCTAAAAAGTAGCTGGCATCCTTTCCCATAAAAACATTTTTGTTATAATCACCACTGATATTATCAAAATCCGTATAAATATTTCTCGGGATTTTATCCATACCTCCAAAACATTCATATACCATTTCGAAACCGGCATCCTTCAGGGCCTGCTGATAGTTCCGCTGTACCTGCAATACAGATATGCCTTCAACGGGTAAGAAATATAAGATCCGGGTTGCTTCTCCTTCCGGCGTAAGCTCCTGAAGATCATTGTTTTCCTCTTTATAAAAGGTCAACTGGTCGTAATCATAATGCTCGTAGCCTTTTATGTAGCCCCCCTCATATCGGGAAATCATCGGGTGGTCTTCACCGCCTTCTATGTCTTCCTGAGAAAAACCGGTTGTTACTCCCATGAAAACAAACATCACTGCCATAAAACTGTAAATTGAATTTTTTAACATAGTATCTCCTTTTTATGGTTGGGTACTATCCTGAATGTCTTTGATTTGTTGGCATTATAAACATTTTTTTGAGATATCACTGTCGATTCTTCCTATATGTCCGACTTGGAGCTGATCAGACGGGGAAACTTCACCTGCTGCATAGCTTTTGTCTATATTTGTTTTTTTTTACACAGTCTCTTTATCGTGATAGCCCGGGATATTCCCTAAACTCCCAGTTTGTTTGCGGGTTTTCAACCTTGTTGTTTAAAACGTTATAACCTTGGCATCACTTTTAAGATAATCGGTTAGGGGTTTTCCCATACCTTTTACTTCAAAACCCAGAGCTTTTAGATCATCAACTACATTGTAGCTGCTTGCACATGCAATACAGGCCTGAATTTCTACTCCATCTTCCTGCATTGTTTTCAATTTTTCCTGGAGCTTTGTATTTTCAGAAATTAGTTTGGCTGAAGGACCCCATATTATTAACGTTACCTCTTTGAACCATTGGTTTTTCTGTGCTGCATGCGTATACATAAAGGCTACCCGTTCTGCTACGTATGGATCGTCACTGGTCCATAATACCACCAGTTTATCAGTATTTTCCGGTTGACGTTCCTCTTGTGCATTAGTTGATAAACTTATAAGTGTCAGTACACCTATGAACGCGAATAATAAAATTTTACCTTTCATAATTGTGGTTTTTTAGTTTTATTGTAAATTAATTAGTTGATTACTAATCTGTTATTCGTTTGTTTTTAATCGTTGAGTGTGTTCATATGAAAAATCTTCTTCCTGAATCATTTCTAATGTTTGTTCAATAGTAGGCCGGTCCCCCCAGAATGTTCCCCTGTAAATAAACCGAACCTTACCCTTCGGATCAATAATAACGGTTGTTGGTCTGTTGATGTATTCCGCATGTACCGCATAAGCTAAGGGGTCTGCCCCATATTTCGCTGCCTCTATACCGGCACGGTCGAGTAGGTGTGGCCACCAAATTTTGTTAGTATAGGCATCTTTGAATGATTTGTCTGTGAACCAGTATTCAGGTTCCAGCTCTTTGCCAACCATTACTCTGCCGCGGTATTTATCGTGGGTTTCCAGGGTCAAAACCTGTACATTGGCTTTGGTAGAGGCTTCCTGCATCTTCAATAGAGCATTGAACTCACCGTGACACACGGGGCACCAATCTGCAAAGACCCAGATCAATACCACCCAATTTTTGTTTTTAAACTGACTTAGCTGCCATTTTTTTCCTTCTGTATCTTCCAGCACAAAATCGGGGGCCATGTCTTTTTCCTGAACTGTTTCAAATGTTGATTCATCCAGAGAAAGAAAAGCTTCTTTCAATTTATTTGTAGCACCCATTTGTTTTTCTATCTGATCGATTGCCAGTTCGCATTGATGACGTAAATCTTTGGATGGATCTTCTTTGGCTTTTTTGCGTAGTAATTGTAGGGACGATGCTGATTCTATTTGTCCCAGGGCAATTACTGCCTGGGAGCGAACCATTGCATTCTTGTCTTCACTAACTACTGTCTCCAGTTCAGAAACAGCATTCCTGGCGCGCAGTATACCCAACGCTTTAGCACTTACCTGACGGACATGAGGTGACTTGTCAGTTAAGCCGGCTTTTATTGCTTTTACCTGGTCATTGCCTGCACGTATTAAATCCCTTATTGCTAATAGTCGTATATGCCAGTCTTTGTCATTCAGGTCGGCAATACCTGCTTTTCCGAGGTTGCGATCTATTGTCATCGCATTTTCTTCGTTAAGCGGGTGAAATTTATGTTCTCGAACTCTTTTAAAAACCTGGTTGACAGAAGTCTCATTGCTTGGTGGAGTTATCTTGCTGTTTTGTGGATTGAGTGAAAATGTCATGCTAATAAGTATAATTAATAAAGAATATAAGTACATATCAGAAATTTAAAGTTTGTTGTTTTTTAATTCTTTCAACACTGCCAGCAGAAGTCCGGCACTTATCCGGGTTTTGTAATCGGGATTGATGTATTCAAACAATATGGTGCCCGAAGTGTCAACTACGAAGACTGAAGGCACAGGAAGAAACCCTTGGTTCTTTTCGTTTGATCTTTTGCTGAGCATGTCTGAATATTTTCCGGGTGCATTGAAGATTATGCCCAAATCCTTTAGAAAATTCCCATCTGTATCGGAATATAGGCTATAATTCAATTGGTGTTCTTCGTCTGTCGACTTTAGATTTTTAGGCGAGTCAGGACTGATGGCAACCAATTGATACCCTAATTCTAGTATTTGCGATTCGGCCTGCTGAATTTCTGCAAGATGGGTGTTGCAATAAGGACACCATCCACCTCTGTATATCAACAGGATCGTTGGTTTTTCTTGTAAGATAGTGGATACGTTATGCTCTTCACCATCAGGAGTTTTTAAAACTCCTGATGGAATTTTTTCTCCATACAGAAGAGGTGAAATGCCTTCCGCTTTTTCGGGTATCTGGGCAAAAATCTGTTGCCCTATTGCTAAAAGTAACACGATAATAACTACTTGTTTTTTCATCATATTTATAGTTTGGTTTAAAATTTTGACATAATATTAAGTTTTAAAAATAAGCAATTGCTTAGCTATCGATTAAAAAAAATTATTTGATATTTATAAGAGCCATACTGATGATATCATTAATTTGTTTTTCGGTCAGTACTTTGGTTCCTACAGACAAACTCTGCATGACTCCCAGCAGGTAATTCGAATATTTTTCCAGGTCTGCTTCTTCAGAAATTTCACCCGCCTCAACAGAATTCCAGAGCACTTTTCTTAGCATTTCTTTTATGAAATTGTAATAGTTTTTGAGCTCCTTAGCAATTTCCGGGTCTTTCCCTCCAATTTCACCGGTGGTATTCACCACCAGGCAACCTCTTTTCGTTTCCCCGCTTTTGATCTGGCGTGGTATATTATTTAAAAATTCTTTAAGATCTTTAAGTCGCGCATCTTCTTTTAGAAGGGGATGAAACCTGTTATTTTTGACATATGCCCGGTACTTTTTTAACGATTCAACGAACAGCTTCTTTTTGTTATCAAAGGCAGAGTAGATTGAAAACTGGTTAATGCCCATTTCCTTCTCAAGAAGCCTTACTGAAGTAGCTTCATAC
Organism: Bacteroidales bacterium; assembly: GCA_041686375.1. Classification (GTDB taxonomy): domain Bacteria; phylum Bacteroidota; class Bacteroidia; order Bacteroidales; family UBA12077; genus JAGXLC01. The sequence continues at coordinate 6,322 of JAWLEB010000021.1, read as the reverse complement.
CCATGATCCCAGAAAACCTGCATGGCTTTTTCAAGGACTTCCTGCTTATCATATGCTTTGTGTCTTGGCATCTAATATAGTTTTGTACAAATATAAGCAATCGCTTTGAAATAAACAAATATTTAAAATATTTTTGTATAATAACAAATGTAAAGGAGTTGCACTGTAAAATTTAAGTTTTACAACTAACATCAGAATGGGGTTCCTGTCTCTCTTTTACGCTTTAAAGCCTCTGCATACCAGATAAATTCATCCAAAAACCTGGAAGTTGATGGATCAATATACTCATTTTGAGGATTCATGTTTTCATCAAAAAGTTCCCCAATACCTGGAAAAGGCTGTATGGAAGAAATAGAAGGCATGCCCAGTTCGCCCAGAATAGCCCTCACGTGGACAGCAGCTCTCATACCACCAAACATACCAGCTGAATAAGAGGCTATTGCCGAAGGTTTAAAAAGGTATTCACCCTGAAAATGATCTAAAAGATTTTGGTTTAATCAATTCTATATCGTGGAATATTGGACGGAAGCCTTGTTAGTAGCTCATAATTCATACTATTATTCATATCGCTGAATGAACTTACTGAAATTTCCTTATTTCTCTGTTTCCCAATCAATACAACTTCATCATCTACCTGTACATCCGGAAGATCTGTCACATCAACAACCATCATATTCATATTTACTGCGCCCACAACAGGAACTCTTTTGCCATTGATTAGTACGTGCCCCATGTTACTTAAATTACGGCTAAATCCATAACCATATCCAACCGGCACAGTTGCAATTTTACTGTCACGATTGGTCACATAACTGGTTCCATAACTCACATATTCATCCTCTTTTACGTGATTAACGCTCATTACTTTGCTTTTCCATGATAATACCTGTTTTAAAGGATCGTGTGGAATCTTTTCATCATTCAGATGAAGCATCTTTGTCTCACTACCGGGCCAAAAACCATAACTGGAAATACCTACACGCACTAAATCCATACAAGATTCGGGAAAGTTCAGGACTCCTGCAGAACAGGCAAGGTGTTTATATTTTATGTCTATTTGCCTGGATATAGAATTGAATAACCTGTTAAAGGCTTTTATTTGTTTATTAATTCTTGGAAAATTAACCATATTCTCAGCGCCGGCCAGGTGTGAGCAGACACCTTCTATGATGATATTGTCCGAATGTGCTTTTATTTTTTCAACTACCTCAGGCAGTTGATCCTCAGAAAAACCAGTACGGTGCATACCTGTTTCAAGTTCCAGATGTATTCGGGCAGGTTTGCTGGTATTTTTACTTACTTTACAAACAGCGTCAAGTCTCTCCGGGGTGAAAACAAAAAAGGAAATATTATTTTCAATCGCCCATGCCAGGTAATCGTAGTCGATGAAGCCCATGATCATAAGATGGCAAAAATCTTTTTTAACTTTCAATGCTCTGCGCGCCTCTTCAACACTAAAGACCGAAAGATGATCAACCCCGCATTCTTCTATCATTGGTAACAAATCTTCAATACCATGCCCATAAGCATTTGCTTTAATCACCATGGAGTATTTTACACCGGGGCCGGCTTTTTGCTTTAGATAGTTAATGTTGTTATTCAGGGCGCTTTTACTTATTTCTATGTACGAAGTGAAAAGCATATTTATTGAGTTTTCTGATTTATACCAGGTTTACATTTGTTATGTTGTCTACAAGTGCAGTGCCGTTATGGTTCAATACATATTTCATTTTATCATCTTTGTATTAATCTTCAACAGTTTCATACTTCTGCCAAATGCCACCCTGTCTTTGATTCGTCTGGCAGCAGCCTTGGATTCAGGATACTACCATGCAACATCCTGTTTAACTTTTTAAGCCACTTTTAGTGAGAAATAAACATCAGTTCTCTTCCATGGACATACCGTCTGTGTCTCATTGTTTTTGACGTATTTTTTTACGGATTCAAAAGGGAAATAACTAATTCCTTCTACATTCACTATATCATTGCTTTCGGTAACAATTTTTCCGTTCCAGATTACTTCCATATTACTTGATATTTTTATTCAAGTTACATATTAAATTTCAGAATTGCATTTTCTGTTATACTTTTTAACAGAAGATTTTTTCTTCTGTTAAGTTGCCTGAATTTTTACTCTCACTGAAAAAGAGTTTTAATATGATTAAAAATGTTTGGAAATTTTTTTGTTTAGTTTAAGTATTATCCCTCCCATCCCCAGGTTAGCCCGTTGATAGGTTCATTAAGTTGGAATTAAACTGACCAATCCGCTTTCCTTAGACCTTCAGGCTGTTTGATATTGAAATGTTCATAAACTTGTATAGGTATATCGAGGTCTGCCATAAATATTTGGGTGCTGCCTGAAAAGGGAATAAGCTTAGTTTTATTGCTGCGAGTGTCAGAATGATATCTGGCTTAAAAAGTATTTTGCCGGTGTCTTTATCAAAACCTGCTGGAAGGTCGATTGATATTTTGGGGCATTTATAATGGTTTGCTTTATACTATTCGGCAGAGGAAGACGCTGAGAAAAGCCGAGGTATGTATCTATAAAGATATCGGGTTGATCAGTCAGATAAGTTTTCTTCCCGCTGCTTAATGCCCTTTTTAACAGAGTTTTGGATAAAGTGTGTGATTTTTCAGAAGGTAAATCAAGAGACATCTTATAACCCCGGCCTGTTAAACGCCTTGCTGCTATTAATCCACCGCCACTATTGTTCCCTTTTCCAATGCCAATTAAGATTTTTTCCCTGGAAGTTGATTGAATTGCAACGTGTGCGTGAAGTAACCGAAAGGCACACCTTGTTATGATCAATCTATGCGTGATTATGTTTTATTGGATAGTTTTTTATTAATAAGTATTTTTAATTGGTTAATATCTTCCTGAGAAAAGTTTTTTTCATTGCTTCTGGCAATTCCTTTCTCAATGAGTTCACTTTGTTTTTCATATTTCGTGCAGGCGTTACACATCATCTTATGGCTCTCAAGCTGAATTTTCTCATACCAGGAGAGTCTGAAATTCATTTTTTTTTCAATCATTTCTGTCGCTTTCTTACATGAAAGAAAGAGTATGTGCATAATTTTTTTCATAATCTTTTCATTCCTTTAGCCAGTTTGTTTCAATACAATCTCTTAGTTGTAGTTTAGATCTATGTATAATCTGCCAATAATTAGAACGCGATATTTCAAGTTCCTGACAAATTTCTTCGCCTTTTTTGCTAAGCAGGTACTTTAGTTTTACAGCAGTATTCCAGCTTTCAGGAAGTGCTTCAAGGCACTTTTCCAGTAATTCCTGGAAATTGGGATTATCCAGGAGATGTTGTTCATCTTCCTGCCAATCTTTCGGTTTTTTTCCATTATTCCAGGTGCCTTCTTCATCAAAAAAAGTTAAAAAGAACTGTTGATCTATATTTACTGAGTGATTGACTTTTTTCCGGTAATGGTCGGTAATTTTGTTTTTAAGTATAGCGAAAAGCCATGTTTTCGGTGAGCTATCACCTTTGAATGCATTGATCTTTTCTGCAGCAGCCAAAAAAGTATCCTGAACAAGATCTTTTGCAATGTCCGGATTCGATATTTTGTAAAATGCTCATGAATACAAATCGCTTGTATATTGTTCAACCCAGTCCTCTAAATCGATTGTTATGTTATCACCCATTCCTACTGACCTTTAAAATGAAAGCATCTATTACCATGTTTAAACAATGATAATTGATGAATGTTTATTTGAACTGCTCAGTCCGGATATGATCATAAATCCTAATTCATTTGAGTTGTTGGCTATTAAGCTTTGCACTATAATTAACAATTTTGGATGGGTTCCCAACAATGATAAATTTTATGTATCTGAATATGATGTGGCTACAAATAATTGTTTATAAATTATTAATAATGAATAAATTATATTGAAAGATTTTAGAAGAATACAAAAAATCCTTCAGGCCATAATGAAATAGCGATGAATTATATGCATTCAACAGGATTAATCAGTCCTGTGCTCAGTTAAACCAGTTTTAATAGAGGTTAAAATCAGATTAGAGACATGATTGCTGAGTTATTTTTTCTATTATCTTCATTGATAAAAAATCAATGTAGATTCAGTACTCAATTGACAGTTCCCATGTCTCAACCTGTGACACTATCCGTATTCCTTATTTAAGGCTTATTCAGGAGGAATACTTTCTTCTTAATTGATTTTTGCTGGCTACCTTTCTGAAATATTCCGTTCTAAAAATTTCTAATCAACCACCAGGCACTTTTTCACGATAAATTGATCTTCCAGTTGAATCCTGATAAAATAAAGACCTGATGAGAGTTTTGTTGCATCGATAACTGAAATATTCCCATCGATTGGTTTTCTTAAGACCTGAATGCCGGTATTATTCAGTACTGCTATAACGCCTTTTCTGTTATTTTTGGTTTCTACAATAATATTATCAGAGGCAGGATTCGGATAAATTTTAATTCCGTATTTATCAGTATCTCCTATGCTCGTTGCCTCTGCCTCAGAAACGGTGGCAGTCCAATCCTGCGTACTAACCCCATCTTCTGCAGTAACAGTATAAACTACGGGGTTTGTGAAATCCACAGTAGTTCCGCTTTCAGGATCTATTGTTGCACTATCAGAAATTGTGATCTCCGGGGAGAGCTGTGTTAAATCAGTATCGTATGCCACTTCAATTTCTATGGTATTATCAGCTGTATCAATAGTTGCAGGTTCTGTTTGTTCTTCCAGTACAAAATCCAGAATTTCAGTTTCCGTGTTATCTGCCCAAACCACGCTCACTGTCCAATCCTGTGTATTCACACTGTCCTCAGCCAGAACAGTATAAACAACGGGGCTGGTGAAATCAGTAGAGATACCATCAGAAGGTTGAATTTCTGCTCTTTCAGAAACAGTTATGGAAGGGATTAGAGAACCCAGGTCTATTCCGAAAGGTACTTCTATATCAACTGTATGATTTACATTGTCAATCTCAGCGGGAGAAGCCTGTTCATCAAATTCAAACGAAAGAATATCCGTTTCATTGTTATAGGGGAACACGTCCATAAAAAAGGCATCCAACGCTCCCTGGCAGGTTCTGTTCATTGCTGTTCCCCCGGGATTAAAATCCACTTCCTCCATAAAAAAGCCTCCGAGTGAAATGGTATCATTCCTTCGTGCCTCTACAAAGGTTGTTTTATCAGCCATAGAGCCGCCGTAAGAATGACTCCAGATATAATCATAATTTTCCCTGTATTTTCCTAAAAAGATATCCTCACCACCATTTGAATTGTACAATACGCTATCCTCTTCAGATAGATTCATATCCAGGTTATTCCACCTGAAGTTTCCCGTCATTACAATATTACCTCTTTCGTCTGCATCCATCCCTGTAATATGAACATCCCCATCTCCTTTCAAATGCCGGTGATAATCGGGTAAAATCGTACCATCTGTTTGTTCTATTCTCAATAACTGGTCATAAGAACCGTTTGAACAGAAGGTATCATAAACAGGCATACCTCCCATCCAGTCGGATACATAAGAAATTTCCTCCTCGAAACTCACTGAAGACCAAATCATATCATTCTTTACTGTTAAGGCAGTAACTCTGTTGTGAAGAGTATCTCCCACAGTATTTACCCATTGTAAATTTCCATCCGAATCAAAACAAGACATGAAACCATCTGTTGAATCAACAGCCGAAATATTGGTAGTTCCCGCACCCGGATCAAAATCAAAACTGTCTGTAAATTCTCCTGCTATGTAAAAATTATTGGCATCATCCATATCCATGCACAATGCTTTATCGGGACCTGTACTTCCGATTGACTTTGCCCAGTAAATTCCTCCTGCCGGGCTAAAGGCTGCTATTATAATATCAGAACTACCCCCGGAAGTAAAAAGTCCTCCCGGATCATCAGGAAGTACATCGAACTGAGTATAATAATATCCAACAAAAACAAATTTGTTTTCCATCACTCTAATATCCTTAATTGTCTCATCTCCGTCACCACTGAAAGCAAATGTATTTCTCCAATTCCCGTCAAAGTCAAGATGAAGCACATAAGCATCAATGCCATCAGTTGCAGTATGTTCATCTGTTGAGGCTGAAGGGTCGAAATCAACTGTTCCTACGTAATCACCAGTAATATAAATACCTTCATCACCTGGTGAACCATGATAGAGCTTAATCGAATTTACATTATCATAACCAGTCCCTCCAACTCTTTTTACCCATTGATAATTTCCATATTGGTTAAACTTGGTAATAAAAACATCATAAGACCCATTTGAAGTAAGAGTAGCGGAAAGAAACGGACTGGGATTAAAATCCACTGTCCC
>JAWLEB010000020.1:0-52178 GCA_041686375.1 Bacteroidales bacterium | reverse complement strand
ATAGTTGTGTATTTCACCATCGAGTTCCACTACAAGCTTTGCTTTGTGGCAATAGAAATCAGCAATAAACCTTTCAATGGGATGTTGAGCTTTAAAGCGGACACCTAATTGTTTTTTACATAATCGTTCCCAAAGAAGTTTTTCAGCTTCTGTCATATTTCTTCTTAGTAATCTAGCATTCTCAAATACAGTGGGAGTAGCATTATAGAACATGGCTCGTTCTACGGATCGTTTTTTAATATAACTCTAAAGGATTTGATTAGTGTAAATGTAATAAAATTTTTGTGAGCAGCCATTTTCCCGCGCTCACCCTTTTGTTCCCTAAAGGGGCTAGCCCGCGTAACCTCGGCGGTTGGTAGTTTTAAACTACATGGATATGTCTGTAGCTATTCCTGCGGGTGGGGTTTCCCCTTCAGGGGATCAAGGGGTGCAGGGAGGGAAAGACAAGCTACCGGAAACCCTGCTCAAAGCAGGCTAATAGGAGTTTGGGTGATGTGCAGGTTCCCTATGCTGAAGCATAGTGCTGTTCTCATGGGTTTCTATCTACAAGCTTTGGACGGCGGTTTATTTCTGAACTTGCAGCTTAACGCTGCAGTTTTGCCGGCAGGGATGCCGGCGGTCCATTGTGCCACCCAACCTGCTTTAGCAGGCTTTTTCATATACCACCCTCAAACAATATAATAAGGGAGTACAAAAACGATCATTCTGTAATAAACTATAACGATAGTTTGTATTCTCTCAAATATTAGGTATTTTAGAGTAATCAATCTATTCTACAATCAAATTTTTGTTCACAAATTTGTGAACACAATAAAATTATTTTAACTTCGTAATGAAAATACGGTGTAAAAAACAATATCTGGAGGACTTATACACCTCAGGAAAAACAAAGGATAAACGATTTAAATCAAATCCACAACTAATAAAACAATACCAGAAGACAGTTCAGCGATTAATCAAAGCTACCAAAATAGAGGATTTATATGCACTAAAAAGTTTGCACTATGAAAAGAAAACAGGTGATTTAAAAGGTAAAAGTGCTGTGTATATCAACAAACAGTACCGTCTTATTTTTTCCGAGATACCATCAGAAAAGTCACCTTATGAAATTGAATTGTTAGAATTGGAAGAAATCAGCAAGCACTATGAAAAATAACACAATAAATAATTTAACACCACAAAGGACTTTTCATCCCGGGGAAGATTTGAAAGACGAACTTGAAGCAAGAGGTATGTCCCAGGCAGAACTTGCCAAATTAATAGGAATGGAAAAAAGTCAATTAAATGAAATTATCCGGGGAAAAAGAAACATGACTGCAGAGATAGCTCTTCTTCTGGAGGAGGTTCTGGGAATAAGCGCAGATTTTTGGATGAATACACAAAAACAGTATGAACTGGACAAAGCAAGAATAAGTAAAAAGACAAAAAAACAAAAAGCTGCTATTGAAAAGTGGAATAAATATAAAGATAAAATTGCTGTAAAATTTTTTAAAAAACAAGGCTACATTTCAGGTAATCCACTGGATGATATACCTATCATTAACTCAATTTATGGAATAAAAAAACTGGAAAACCTAAATGATGTTTTCGCTCAAAAACAATTTGCCCGTTTAAGACAATCAGAAAAATTAAATGTGAATCCGGTTAATATAATCGGATGGGTTAAACTGCTGGAATATAAGGCAAAATATGAAAAAACAATGAAATTTAATCCGGGAAAAAAGGATGAATTAATAAGAAAACTAAAAGAAATTATAAACCAAAACAAGGGTACACAAGAAAAAGTGAAGAAACTATTATTGGACTATGGTATAAAATTGATTTACCAGGAGAAAGGTGAGAAAACTCCTATTGATGGCATTTCATTCTGGTCAAATAACAATCCGGCTATCGGTTTAACTTTAAGACACAAACGAATTGACAACTTTGCATTTACCTTGTTTCATGAATTGGGTCATATTTACAAACACCTGACAAAGAACAAAGAAGCTGAATTCATTGATTTAAAAGATAAAAATCATTCAAAACAGAATAAAAACGAAGAAAGAGAGGCAGATATATTCGCTCAAAACCATCTGATTGATAGCAAATCCTGGAAAGATTTTTATAACAGCAACCCCAAAATCACAGATGAGATCATTTTAGAGTTTGCAAAAGAAAAAAGAATCCATCCCGCCGTTGTTCTTGGAAGGTTATGTTACGAAACCGGCAATTATAAACGAAAAACAAAAATAGATTATAGTATTAATTAATGACTGCCAATTCTTCTCCCAATTTTTTCTTTAATACTCATTCCGGTAATCGTATAGGCCGGAATGTAAATGGTTCCAACGAATAAAAAATAAAAGACGGCACCACCCTCAAACAATTCGAATCCGGGGTGTAGTTGAATCCCCGCGCGCACCCCTCAGTCCCCTGAAGGGGAGGCCCTGCCCTCCTAACCTCAACGATTGAAGTTTTTTAGTTTCAAATTCCTGAATGTTGCTATTAGTGCGGGAGGATACTTTCTTCAGGGGCCAGGGGTGCGGGAAGGAATGAAAAGCAGCCCTTTTGTTCCCTAAAGAGGGCTAGCCCGCGTAACCGCTTCGGTTGGTAGTCTTAAGCTACATGGTTATGTCTGTAGCTATTCCTGCGGGTGGGGTTTCTCCGGCAGCTGCCGGAGATCAAGGGGTGCGGGGTTGTTTATAATGCAGCCATCCTCCCGCGCTCACCCTTTTATTCCCTAAAGGGATGCCACCCTCATAGCTTCTGCGTTTGTTGTTCTTTGCTTTATGGTTGCGCCTGTGGTTTTTCTGCGAAAGGATACTCCCGGCAGCTGCCAGGGTCAGGCCCGCCCGGACGAATCCGTTCGGACGGGGGTGCGGGGAGGGGAGACAAGCTGCCGAAAAGCCTGCTCAAAGCAGACTAGTCGGGACTTGGGTGATGTACAGGTTCACCATGCTGAAGCATGGCGCTTTTCTCATGGGTTTCTATCTACGTTTGCTGCTAATATCATGAGACCAGAAGAGTGTCTAAAAAGGTTCTTGAATGTTTTTCACGCAAAGGTCTGCAAAGTTATTCGCAAAGCACGCAAAAGACAACTACTTGAATTAAAACTTTTTGTGGCCTTGGCGTTTCCTTAGCGGTCTTTGCGTGAACACATTGTTTTGACTTTTTAGACAAACTCAAATACTTTATGTACACCACGCTCTAAAAAATCCAGACCATTTCAATAAAATGTGTTGAAATTTCAACAATAAGTATCGAAAATTCGATAAAAACTGTTAAATATTGAATAAAAAATGCTTAAAATTTAATAGCAGATGTCAAAAATTAGACATTTACTATTAAAAATTGGACAGTATTTGATAAAATCTGGACTCTAATTGTTCAAAATTCAATACTAAGTATTAAAATTTAGACAAAAAGTGTCGAAATATTATACTTTTACCATAAACAGGGCAACTAAAAGTTAGGTTTGGATTTTTTCTCGTTTATTTATTTGGGGTTGTTTCTTTCGCTTTCATACTTGTCTCTTTCTCCCTTTCTCAGTGCTCACCACAATGATCTTTTTATGCCCGCTGTCCTGCCATTACAGCGGGAACTATTCTTTTCGCTTCTTATACGGTCCTCTTATGTTATGCTTTTTCAAATCATTATAGATAGAGTCTATGCCCTGATAATCGGAGTTTTTAGTAGCCAGTCCGTAGCTTTTATAAATGTGGCGGGCTATAGCATCGGCAATGTCGCCAAATTCACCGAATGTATCACTGATTGCTTCTAATAGCTTTTTCACTTCCCGGAAGACATGTCTTAATCGAAGTACAGCATTCAGGTTTATTTCAAGCTTGTCCACATCGATGTTCCTGGGAAGCGGATCCGGATCCTTTCGTGCATATTCCAGTGCTTTCTGCACAAAAGGAATACGGCCATCACTGATATCGTTTTTTCCTTTTCGTTTATGCTTTGGAATGTTGATTAAAAAAGGCATCCAGTCTTTAATTTCTACTAATTTTTTGAGAACCATTTCATAGGCCAGTTGCGAGAAAATTTCGTTAAGGTCTTGTTCATGCGCTTTGTTTTGCTTCATCGCTTCTTTTGTTTTAGGGTTTGTAATTAAAAATAGATTTATCATCTTTTTACAGAGCATTATTTATGTCAGGTATTGAACAAAATATGCAATACAGGCTTAAACATCACTTGCTTGTAAGGCTTTGCCGATGCATGGAAAATTTCGATAATTAGGTTGTTTTGAATATCTGAAATTATGAATATTCAACGAAATTAATAATAAAACATTTACACTCCAAAAAGTGATGACAGATTTGTGTAAATTTATTGTCATTCCAAATCATTTGCTTTTCCAGAGACCTGACAGGTTTTGGAAACCTGTCAGGTCTTCTAAATCGAACTATTCTCAAACTATTCCTTTTATAGTCAGTCGTTTTACAGGAAAAGTTAAACAAAAATACCCGGGTGTTGTTATTTTAAAAAAACAGGAGGTTTGATCATGAATTCTTACAGACAGTTACTTACCGCAACTGTGTTCTTTTTATTGATACCTGCTTTTACGGTATCAGGACAACAGATGGTTGCTGAAGATGCTGATCCGGTGAAGATTTCGGATGGTCATGAATTTACCGAAGGACCTGTATGGCATCCTTCCGGATATCTTTTGTTCAGTGATATACCTGCGAATAGTATTTTTAAATGGGTTCCCGGTGAAGGAACCACGGAATATATTAAGCCCAGCGGAAACTCAAACGGGCTAACCTTCGATCAGGAAGGACGTTTAGTGCTCGTACAACACGATGGTGCTGTTGCTAAAGCCAATGAAGATGGATCGTTTGAGGTGCTGGTGAGTTCTTATAACGGAAAACGATTAAACAGTCCAAACGACCTGGTGGTGAGTTCCGGCGGTTCCATTTATTTTACGGATCCTCCATTCGGTGTAAGCAAAGAAGATAAGGAACTGGATTTTCAGGGAGTTTATCGTTATACGGAAGATGAAGGGCTCAAACTCCTCATTAGTGATTTTGAAAGGCCCAATGGCATTGTACTGTCTCCCGATGAAAAGAAATTGTATGTAAATGACAGCGAGCACAACCATATTCGTGTTTTTCATGTAAAAGAAGACGGCACCCCGGATAAAGGCAGGGTGTTCGCAGAAATGGAGTCGGACGAGACGGGTGCGGCAGATGGTATGAAAGTGGATGCCGAAGGTAATGTATATTCAACAGGACCCGGCGGTTTATGGATTTTTTCTCCGGAAGGAAAGCTTATTCAGCAGGTAAATACCCCACGTCTGACGAATCTTGCCTGGGGTGGAAAAGAGGGTAAGACCTTGTTTATGACATCCCCGGAAGCTGTTTACAAATTGAAAATGAAAACAAAAGGCCATTTTTCCTACTGATCGGTGCATAAAAATACTTTATTCCAGGCACAAGCTTAAACTTGTGCCTTTTTTTGATCATTTAATCATTTATTGAAAACCTTGCCTACAGACACACTAAAGTGGACGGTAACCAAAACGGGGGTATTTGCCTTCATCCGTTGGGTGAAAAATGGTTATTTTTATATATTTGTGTATACGCGAACAAACATAGAGAGGCGCGATTAAGCGCGTCTCTCTCAACTATTTCTTCCTTCCATATCTACGGATATAGATTATCACATGAGTTCCGGGGTATTCATGTGATTCATCTTTCAGGTTTTGAATTTGATACGAAATTTTTTGCTTTTTGATATACTGGTTATGAAACCTGATGATTTTATCGATGGATTTTAATCCGCTTTGGGTGGACTCCGTTGTGCTGCCGGCAGCCTTTTCCCGGCCTATTCCATTGTCTTTGATTTCTATTTTGTGGACGTTCCGCTCCTGGCTGACACCAATACTGATCATCCCTCTTTTATTTACCAGGTGCCTGACGCCGTGTTTTACGGCATTTTCCACAAAAGTATGAAGCAGTGATTTTGGAACAGAAATATTCAAATCTGCATCATTGTAAACATCAATAGAATAATCAAAACTATTATTAAAACGGTATTGTTCTATTTCAAGGTAATGACTGATATAGTTTATCTCCTCTGACAGGGGAATAACCGTTTTGTCAGAATAGATAACCGAATGTCTCAATAATTTGGCATACTTTCCAATCATATCGTCAGCCTTCTCTATATCCCCTTTATTCAACAAAGCGCTTATTGAATTGAGGAGGTTAAAAGTAGTATGCGGGGCCATATGATTTTTAACGGATTTCAACTGTAATTCATTAATTCTTTGCTGTAATTCAAATCGGTGACTGACAATTCTGTTCTGTATATGACTGAACAACCATACAATGAACCAGATAGCCCCAAAGAGAAGCACATAAACCAAAAACCTGAAATTATATAAGTCATTCTGCCCATAAGAAAATTTTAACTTAACCTGATCAGACTCAGCATAAAGCAATTTCTCTCCCTCTCCTGTTTTTATAACGGTAAAATCGGGGTGCGCCATTTCATTGCACTGAACATTAAAAGAAACAGGGTGCCTGAGTTTTTCATTGGTGATCAAAAATTCATTTTGCTCCTTCCCTTTAAGTATATACTCATTCTTGCCGTCATTGTCTAAATCTCCTCTAAACTCAGGCATTCCTTTGTCCGCTCCTTCAATTTTCCATTTTTCAGTTGTATTTAATTTAAAATCGAGCTTATGAACATCTCCCTCGCCGGAAAGGGCATACAAATCATTGTCAATAATAAGAATGCCGGTATTTTTGGAATGGTGTTTTCTTTTTAGTTTTCTTTCATGAACAAGATTTCCTTCCATATTAAAAACATAAAGAGCGCATGGTATACTCTTTGAGCCCCAGTAATTCCTGTGTGCAAACAGATAAGTTTCACCGTTGTATTTGAAGGGTTTAACCAGGAGCCTCATTGGGTATTCATCAAAAGAAACAGGTTTGAAAAAGAAATCCAGGTTATGATCAAATACCATCAACCACCCTTTTTGATCGGTATAAGGAAATTCTTCTGTGTGATTGCCAAAAGCTCTAGAATGTCCGGTAATAAGAGGCTTTGTTTTATCTTCTGTATAAAAATGGGAGACATTCGTCAGTGCAATTCCTGCTTTTTCAGATACTTTCAGGGAATCGTTTTTAATATCATATATAAAAACACGCCTTGGCTGCCTATTATATCCTGCTGTTGTACTAAAATAAAACTCTTTTATACCATCTTCATTAAAATCCGCAAATCCACCTTTTTTAATGTTACAACCCGACGACTCTGTAGGTTCTTTTTGAAAAGAGGTTATAAACCTGTCCTTTAGGATTATGGAGCTGTCAGACAGGGGATCCACAATATTCAATAAAACAGAATCATTTCGAAATGTAAAACAATAAACCTCCTTACGCTCATCTTCATCCTTGTCTCCTACAAAGTATGCCAATTTCTTTTTAGGTATATGCCCGTCAAAATTCCATTGATTAATGATACGTTCACCTTTATACACACGCACAGAGGCTATTTTTTCATTATGGAAATTTACAAATTCAATTTTATTGGATTTGCCATCATTATTCAGGTCTGAATAAGTGACAAATTCTTTGGAGTTGGCTGCCTGATTGTTTTCTTGCTGAATTCTATATCTATTCCATTCGATAGGTGCAACTATCAATAGAATTATAAATATAACCAAACTTACCAGGAAGGGGTGCCATGATAGCAGAAGTTTTTTCAGGTTATTTAGCATAGCAGATTTAGGTATCGTCAGCAGCTCTACTAAAATAAAAAGAAAAAACTAAAATTCAAACCCCTTCACTTGATTGTCAAATCATTCTTCCTCAGTGACAGTTGCTGGAGGATAGTTTAAATCACCTTCAGTTTTTGAAACTATAGTAGAAACTGTTGAATCACCAGTGATATTAACCATTGTCCTCAGCATATCCAATGGTCTGTCAATTCCAAGGATTAAGGCCAGTCCGGCTGAAGGTATTCCAACACTTGACAATACAATAACCAACATGATTATACTTCCTCCGGGCACACCTGGTGTACCAATTGAAGCCAGGGTAGCTGTCATCACAATAATAATCTGTTGAGAAATAGAAAGGTCCAGACCAAAAACCTGGGCTATAAAAACCGCAGCAATAGCCTGATAGCAGGATGTCCCATCCATATTGATTGTAACCCCGATAGGCAGTACGAAATTAGCTACAGTATCAGAAACCCCCAGTTTTTCTTTAACGCGTTTCAAGGTAACCGGTAATGTAGCGGCGCTGCTACTTGTGGTAAATGCAAACATCTGCGCAGGGAAAATCGCAGAGAAAAAGTCTCTGTATTTTACACCTGCTATAATTCTTATGAAAAAAGGATAGATGATTAATATAAGTGTAAATAGCCCCAGAACAACAACGCCAGAATAGTTTGCCAGTGCCACGAAAACATCGACATCACCTGAAAACTCTACTATTAGAGCGGCAAGCAAAGCAAAAACGCCGTAGGGAGCAAATTTCATTATGAAATCAATAATCTTTAAAAGGATATCAAAAATGCCCTCAAAGAAACTTTTCACCGTTTTCGTTTTCTCCCGGGGCATCGTCACCATTGCAATTGCAAGCAAAATGGCAAAAAAGATAACCTGAAGCATATTGCTGTTATCAGAAGCAGCATCAACAATATTTTCAGGAACCATGTCAATCAAAAACTGGAGCGGCGAACTCTCTTTGACCTCCTCGGCAGAAATTTCCTTTTCTTTAACGTCCACCTCATAACGTTCCTGAAGTTCAGTCTGCTGTTCCGGAGAAAAGGCACCACCAGGGTTAAGGACATTGACAAGTCCAAGTCCAACGCTGGCAGCTATCAATGTGGAAATAAGATACAGACCAATGGTCTTCAGCCCCATACGAGATAATCTGGATATATCAGTAAGACTTGATATCCCATTTACAAGAGAAACAAATATCAGGGGAACAGCTATCAGCTTCAATAAATTAAGGAAGATTGTTCCAAACGGTTTCACCCAGTCAAGAGTAAAATCTTCTAAACCTGTGAATACAGCGATCATTCCCCAAATTATTCCTAATACCATTCCAATGATAATCTTCACCCAAAGCGGAATATTTCTCTTCTTCATAAGAATTACTTTTATAGATTAATTACCCAAAATTATAATATTACTTTTGAATACAAAACAAACGATAGGTTTAATACATAGGTAAACTGGCTCTTCATTTTCCACATAATGCTCAGAGAATAAAGAAATTTCATTTTAAAACTCTACCAACAAAAATATAGTATTGTCTTCGTTTTTTCAGTAAAAAAATATTGAGCTTTACCTGAATATACAGCAAAAGCTTGAACAAAAAATATTCAAAAAATGACTTCACATCTCTCCTCGTTATCCACCTGTCAAACCCTCGGTAGCCTCTTATAACCGATTTAGTAATATCTTCAGTGGAGTCGACTACCAGTCTGTTTTTTTTAAATGCCACGAAATAATCCTCTATTGTCCAATGAAAGTAGCTCATTTTTTTCTTCCATTTTTCCATGATATAACGGTTTTTATAAGACCGGGTAAGTATATCTGCAATAAGAAATTTGCCTGTCGGTTTTAAGACACGGTGAATTTGGCTCATAAATTCATGCTTATCCGGATAATGGAAAGCACTTTCAATACAAAGCAAAAGGTCAACAGAATTATCAGGAATCCTATTCAATTCCTGAGCATCATCCACCATGAATTCAATTTCCTCATGCTCTCCCTTAATTGATCTTGCCAGTTGAATATTACTATCATTAATATCTACCCCTGTTATTCTGGAAGGGAAATAGTTGTTTTTAATAAAAAAACTTTGGGTTCCATTTCCACATCCAACATCCAGTATTTTTTTATCCTTTACCACATCCAACTTTGAAATACAATGTCTTGTCAGGTTAATCTGCCTCTCTTCGAGGGATTCACCTTTTTCTTTAAATAAAGGGTAATGAAGCATAAGAAGCTTCTGGAATAACTTGTGGTATGTCTTATTAATAGACTGGTAATAATCATGCGTAGAATTCCCTGTGGACACTAACTTCACGGTAGACATATACAGTTGGGGTTATGAACAATTTATCAAAGAAGCAAAGATATAATTATAAAAAAACAATCAAAGAATATTAACTTTTATTTTTTTTAATTGTCACAAATAATATTAAATTGTAGAACCAAATTTATTTAAAACAAAAAGATTATGACAAAAAATTCCCTTAACCGACGAATTTTTCTGAAAACATCACTGCTGGGTACAGCCGGTGCTGTATTCAGTAAAAGACTTTTAGGAAATGATGCTACCAAACCACCCAGAGATAAAAGCGACAAATCTCTTATTACCAGAAAACTGGGAAATACAGGAATAGAACTCCCCATTGTCAGCTTTGGAGTAATGCGTGCAGACAATCCCAGTCTGATAAGTGCAGCCCTCGATGAAGGGATACAACACTTTGATACGGCTCATGGCTATCAAAATGGCAATAATGAGGAAATGCTGGGGGAGATTTTAAAAGATTATCCCAGGGACTCCTTTACCATAGCTACAAAAGTTCCACCCGAAGAAAAAGATCGTGATACAGGTCATCTTCTCGAGGGTTCTACAAAAAAAGCATTTTTGAAGAAACTGGATATCAGTCTTGAGAGACTCCAGATGGACTATGTAGATATCTTATATGTTCATAGCCTTTCTTCCCGTCAGGCAACACTATTTAAACCCATGCATGAAGCCCTTCTGGAAGCAAAAAAGCAGGGAAAAGCCAGGCATGTAGGTTTATCAACTCACAAAAATGAACCGGAAGTAATAGAAGCCGCCATTGAAAGCGGAGTCTACGAAGTTATCCTGACCTCATATAATTTCATGCAAGACCATAAAGATAAGATGAAAGATGCTATTGCAAAAGCTGCCAATGAAGGAATTGGTATTGTTGCAATGAAAACAATGGCAGGTGGCAAGATGGACGAAGAAACAGATAAAAAGGTGAATTACAAAGCAGCTCTCAAATGGGCACTCCGGGATAAAAACGTTCATACAAGCATTCCCGGAATCATAAATTTCGATGAGTTGGAAGAAAACATGTCGGTAATGGAAAGCCTGGAATTAACCGATGATGAACGCAATTTTTTATATGCTGCCGCGAATGAAAAAGGACTTTATTGTAACGGATGCGAAACATGCGTAAGCTATTGCAGAAAAAATATTCCCATTCCTGAAATTATGAGGGCTTATATGTATGCTTACGGTTATAGAGAGGTAAAAAAAGCAAAGGCTACGCTTGCGGAATATCAGGTAAAAGAAAATCCTTGCACTGAGTGCTCTGTATGCACAGTTCAGTGCGTAAAAGGATTTCCCGTTTCAGAAAAAATTGCTGATGTAACAAGGGTTACAAAAGTTCCGGATGAATTTTTGGTTTAACAAATAACAATATATTTAATTATGAGAAAAAATAATATGATTAGCAAACTATTGGGTATCGTTTTTATAATCACCATCATACCGGTGTTAAGTTATAGCCAGGATCCATCCTCTATGTTCCCTGAGGTGGAAGGTTGGGAGGTTAATGTAGGAGATCAGGTCTACAACCCGGACAACCTCTGGGATCTTATCAATGGGGCTGCAGACACCTACCTGAGCTACAACTTTCAGAATTTATATACGGCAGAATATTCAAAAACTGGAGATGAATCCGTCAAAGCGTATATTTTTAAGCACGGTGATAATGCCAATGCGTTTGGGATTTACTCACAGGAAAAAAACAGGGATTATGATTTCTTTGATATTGGGGCACAAGGTTTTAAATCATCTGGGGCACTATATTTCATTAAGGGACCTTATTATGTACAACTCTCAACCAATGATGAAGGAGTGTATGATGAACTTGAGCCACTGGCAAGAGAGATTGACAAATCTCTGGAAGCTGATACAAAGATGCCGGGAGAAATCAGTTTCTTCCCGGAAGAAGGCAAGGTCGAAAATTCAGAAAGATTTATTGCTGAAGACTTTTTAGGGTATAATTATATGCATTCGGCATTTTTAGCTGATTACAAGGATAATGACGATGAATTTCAGATGTTCATCCTCGCTCCTGAAGATAAGAATGAACTAAAAGATATGCTGGATCAATTTATGGATACGCACAATTACCCGGAAGATAAAAGAGACAGAAAGGTGAACACGGTAGATGCTAAATACGTAGGGGCTATATTGTTCTATAAGAGTGGTGATTATGTATTTGGCATACAAGATGCAGATGAAAGTACCCGGGACAAGTATTTAAAAAAACTGCAAAATAAACATTGACCCGAAAAAAAGGCCCTGTTCATTTGTTCGGGCCTTTTTTATATTTTTTAATATCATGAAACAACGCATTATGAAACCCTCGTTCCTCAGCTCACACAAGAGTTCAGGCATAAGAAGTGAGGGTTCCATAGGTTGCAGAATTAACTTACGTTGACTTTTGTAGTAATAAGTCTCAGAGCATGAAACTAATAATCTAACTTTATCCAAATTAATAATTGCCTTAAGATTCATTTTGTAAATCATTTAAAATAAGCATAATAACTGCAATTTATTCAAATGAATAATTCACCTGGAAAACTCGTTAACATAGCCTCACTTTTTATTATTGTGGTAATTGCTGTCTATGTGATGATTATCGGGAAATTCATCATTGTACCTCTTATTTTTGCTGCCCTCCTGGCCATGATGATACAACCCATATGCAATTTTCTGGACAAGTATATAAAACGAAAAGTTCCTGTTATACTGATTTCCTTTATTATTGTTCTCATTCCGTTAAGTGGAATAATCTACTTTTTCTCCTATCAATTAACAGATGTTATTCAAAACATGCCGGCAATAACGGACAGGTTGCAACATGCATCGGAACTTATTTTCACATGGCTTGAAAATAATTTCGGCATTACTAAAGCACAAAGCTGGGAGTGGCTAAAATCAAACTTTTCGAAAGTGCTGGACACCCCAATGGAGTTTTTTAAAGGCGGCCTGATTTCAGGAACAACCATTTTACTGAACCTCCTCCTTGTAATTATCTTCACCTTCTTTTTTTTGCTATACCGGGGGGGAATTAAAAATTTCATGCTCCAGCAGTTTGGAAAACATAAGCGTGATGAAGGAAAGGAAATACTAAAACAAATTCAAAAACTGGTCAGGCATTATCTTTATGGGATGCTTACTGTGGTTGGAATTCTGGCCATATTAAACAGTATCGGATTAAGTATAATAGGAATCAATTATGCAGTATTCTGGGCAAGCCTGGCAGCATTGTTAACCATAATTCCCTATATTGGAACTACTTTAGGGGGGTTATTACCCTTTATGTATGCTATTGCCACAGCAACGTCCTGGTGGCAGCCAGTAGCTGTGGTAGCCCTGTATGTTTCAGTACAACAACTAGAGGGTAACATAATAACTCCATATATAGTAGGTAATAATGTTAAACTCAATCCATTTATTGCCATAATTTCATTATTAATAGGTGGAGTAATCTGGGGGATAGCAGGTATTATCCTGTCCTTGCCTATAGCTGCCGTTATAAAACTGGTCTTTGATCATGTAGATGCTCTGAAGCCTATGGGAGCATTAATGAGCAACGATTTACACAAAAAAGAAAACAAATTTCTCTCAGATTGGGATGATGATAAATTCAGGATATCCAGTTTATTCAGAGATAAAAAATAAAACTAAATCGAATGTCATCAGCCATAAGCAACTTAATTTTCATTTCAATTGGTCTTATACTGGTAGCAAAAGGAGCAAATTGGTTTGTACATGGATCATCCTCGCTGGCAAAAAAGTTAAATGTATCTGAACTGGCTATAGGGTTAACCATTGTCGCATTTGGCACTTCATCCCCGGAGCTGATAGTAAACATATTCGCAGCTATCGGCAATCACCCGGAGCTTATCCTTAGCAATGTACTCGGAAGCAATAACCTCAACCTCTTCGTTGTTCTCGGGGTAGCGGGCATTATAACTCCCCTGACAGTTCATTCCAGCACGGCATGGAAGGAAATTCCCTTTTCACTAATCATCGTAGTCGTGCTGGCTTTTCTAGCCAATGGCTGGTTTATGAATAATATTAACCAGGAAATTAGCAGAATTGAAAGCATAATCCTACTGGGGCTATTCATATTTTTCCTTATCTATGTCTATAAACAGCTAATTTTAGAAAACAAAACCAAAAAAACGGATGAAAAAACTTTAAGCGGGTTTCAAACCTGGAGTAAGATAATTGTCGGACTGGCAGGTCTAATCATTGGTGGAAAAATAGTAGTGAAAAACGCTATTGACTTGGCGGAAATTCTAAACGTAAGTGAAAAGATTATAGGAATAACCATCGTGGCTTTAGGCACCTCTATTCCTGAACTGGCTACCTCAGTAACTGCGGCCATGAGAAAAAACACGGATATTGCTGTAGGCAACATTATTGGCTCAAATATTTTCAATATATTGCTGGTTCTGCCTATCAGTGCATTAATCAGACCTATTACATTCAACAATGCTTTTAATACTGAAATATATATTCTTGGCGGCGGAACCCTCTTTCTGTTTATAACCATGTACACCGGTAAAATAAAAAAGCTGGACAGATGGGAAGCTGTCATACTGCTGGCATTTTATGCAGGTTATACCGTAAAGCTTTTAATGTAACTAATGTCCTGACATTTCCGTATATAATAACCCTTTTTATGTTACACGAACTTTTCGTATATTGAAATTTTCTTTCAGTTTTTATAATCAGGTAACATAAAAACGGCTGACAGTTAACAGATTGACTAACAGCACCTGCAATAAAATAGTATTAATAGCATAACTTGAATAAGATGGCGCTCACAGCAAAAAAGGATTCAAAAAAAAATTCCCTTTCGTATAAATTTCAATTTACATTTTTATGCTTTTTTTCAATATTCATAATCTTCTTCCCAAACATCCTGTTGAGTCATGTGAACACCGCCTATAACAAAGATACCTTAGGCAAATTAGTAGTAGGCTGTGAAATTGACTACCCACCCTATTGTTTTGAAAACGAAAATGGAAAAGCGGATGGATTTTCTGTTGAGCTTTTCCGTGCTGCTGCATCTGAAATGGGGCTCCAAGTTAAATTTAAATTAGGAATTTGGAGCGAACTCAAGGAAGAGCTGGCAAATCATGAAATAGATGCATTACCATTAGTTGGAAGGACACCTGAGCGAGAATCGATATATGATTTTACATTTCCTTACCTCACCATGCATGGAACCATCGTAGTCCGGGAAAATGAAAACGCAATCAGCTCAATTGATGACCTTGAGGGGAAGGAGGTAGCTGTGATGAAAGGAGATAATGCCGAAGAATTTATCACACGAATAAATCTGGATGCTGAAATTACTCAGCTCCCAACTTTTAAACAAGCTCTGAAAGAGCTTTCTGACGGCAGATATGATGCGGTGGTTATACAAAGACTTACAGCCCTTCACCTTATAGAAGAAAATAATATTTCAAATTTAAAACTTGTCGGTATTTCATCAAACCTGTTCAGTCAATCATTCTGTTTTGCTGTGGCTAAAGGAGATAAGCAAAAATTAAATTTGCTGAACGAAGGTTTATCGATCGTTAATGCAAACAGAACTTATGACAATCTTCATACGAAATGGTTCGGACCTACAGACCCAACCTCTGTAACAAATGAACGTATCATTATAGGCGGTGACAATAACTACCCGCCTTTTGAATATTTAGATGAAAACGGGCAGCCCGCTGGCTTTAATGTTGAATTAACAAAAGCTATAGCCGAAGAAATGGGAATGAATGTTGAAATTCAATTAGGACCGTGGGCTGATATAAGACAAAAATTAAATGAAGGACATATAGACGCCTTGCAGGGAATACTCTACACACCTGAGCGCGATGAAACTTTTGACATGACTCCCGGGCATACCAATATCAGTTATGTAATCGTAGGCCGGGAGGAAACAAAATTACCAAAAGACCTTAAAGAACTTAAGGGAAAAAAGTTTCTTGTACAGGAAGGCGATGTTATGCACGATCATGTTAAGAAAACAGGACTACAGGAAGAAGTGGTGCCAGTGGAATCACAGCAGGATGCACTTGATATGATATCCAGTGGCGAATACGATTTTGCCATTACATCCAGAAGTCTGACCTACTATTTCTTAGATAAAAACGAATGGGAAAACCTGAAGATCGGGAAAAATAATGTGTTTAAAGCAGACTATGGCTATGGGGTAAAAAAAGGGAACACCCTTCTTCTTACAACACTTTCAGAAGGACTATCCGCCATAAAAGCTAAGGGAAAATACAGGGAGATATATAATAAGCATCTGGGAGTATATGAAGAACCACAGTCAACTTTCCTGGAATCTCTGAAATATTCATTATTTGTAGTAATTTCTTTGCTGCTGTTTCTCCTTGGAGCTATTCTTTGGTCAAGGATGCTCAATAAAAAAGTAAGGAAAAAAACAAAAGAACTGCAAAATGAGATTTCTGAAAGAAAAAAGGCAGAAAAAAGCCTTCGGGAACTGAATAAAGAACTAAAAAAAAGAAATAAAGAAATAGCTGCCCAACATGATAAAGTAAAGGAAAAGAATACAGAACTCCAACAGGTTAATCAAAAACTCGAACACGCAAAGCAAAAAGCAGAAGAAAGCGACAAACTTAAATCAGCATTTCTCGCAAATATGAGCCATGAAATAAGAACGCCCATGAATGGAGTTCTGGGTTTTGCAGAACTGCTGAAAAAGCCTCAGCTTAACGGTGAGCAGAAAAATCAATATATCGACATGATTCAAAAAAGTGGAACAAGAATGCTGGAAATTATCAATAACCTGTTTGATATTGCCAGTATTGAAGCTGGTCAGGTGGAGATACACAAAGGAAAAACCAACATTAACGAGCTCATAGATGAACTACATCTAATGTTCAAAACAAAAGCAGAAGATAAAAATCTGACACTTACCAGTCATAAACGACTGACCTGGGAAGAAAGTCAGATAATTACAGACAGTACGAAACTGAATCAAATACTGGTAAATTTAATAAATAATGCTATTAAATATACAAAATCAGGGGAAATAGATTTTGGTTATTCACTGGAAAACGGTATGCTGATGTTTTATGTGAAAGACACTGGTATAGGGATATCAAACGAGTTTCAAACAAAAATATTTGACCGGTTCATACAGGGAGAACTAAGCATTACCAGGGAATATGAAGGAGCAGGTCTTGGCCTTAGCATCTCCAAAGCCTACGTAGAAATGCTGGGAGGAACAATCTGGATAAATTCGACTTCAAACAAAGGAAGCACCTTTTTCTTTACCATTCCTTATGTTAAACCTGCACAGGATGAAAAAATTTCAGAGGTACAAACAGAAGAAAAAAATGTTCAACCGGAAAACCTTAAATTACTAGTCGCAGAAGATGATGAAATGAGTTACAGGCTCCTTTATGAAGCGCTAAGCAGTAAAAACATAGTAATACTAAACGCTAAAAATGGCCAGCAAGCAGTGGAAATGGTAAAAAACAATCCCGATATTGACATTGTCCTGATGGACATCAAAATGCCCGTGATGGATGGTTACAAAGCAACTCAGGAAATCAAAAAAATACGAACCAACATGCCGGTAATTGCACAAACTGCATACGCCTCCGAAGAAGACAAAGAAAAATCAATCTCATCGGGTTGTAACGCTTACATTTCCAAACCAATTGATCCAACTGAATTAATGGATCTAATTCTATTCGTCTCCAAATAATATCCTCAAATACGTAAAGGCGAAATTCAGGAATTTAAAACAAGAATTATTTGTCCACAAATTCAGACTATTTTAGTCTGTTTTGAAAGATTAGCAATACTTATTTTTGTCTATACAGACTTTGTATCAGTACAAATTCAAACAAGTATAAAAATCATAAAGTAACGCAATAAACAAAGAACAGCATTTTATTGGCGGTACAAACCTCTCTATTACGAAGTATAATCATAGATGAAAACTATAATTATAATATAACCGATAGTGAGCAAGAAGCGCTTTGTCTTTCAGAAAAACAGTCCTATGATCTGGTTGTTCTAGACGTAACCAACTTAGCACATGAATCGATTCTTTTAATACCAAGAATCTATGTCTCAATTTAATAAAAACATTGGATCTAAACTTAAGAATCTATATATTTGATTAAGATATTATAAACTATATATGAGCAAAAATAGGATACATAACATACTTCAGGAACAAAAAAACATTCTTGCCAGAGAAATTACTGAAAAGCAATATGGTATGTATTCTGATTACTGGTCAAAATTCGGTGAAAAAGGAAAAGTAAAAAGCCAAAGGGATGCTTCCTATCATCTTTCTTTTCTTGCAGAGGCAATTCTGATGGAAGATTCAGAAATTTTCACTGACTATATTGAGTGGGTTAAACTGTTATTCAGAGAAATTAGCCTGCCCAACGAAGTGATGTTCACTACTCTGAGATGTATGGATGAAATACTGAGCAACCATCTTATACCATCGGATTATAACACCGCTGAACATTACATCAATGAGGGTATAAAACAGCTAAAAAAAAGCGTTAAAGAAGTTCCTCCCTATATAGATATCAATGCGCCTTTGGGACAATTGGCAAAAGAATTCAATAACGCATTAATTAATGGTAATAAGACAAAGGCAAGCAATCTTATTTTAAAGGCTGTTGAGGATGGAGTAACTATTCAGGACATTTACCTGAATGTATTTCAAAAATCACAGCTTGAAACAGGGCGGTTATGGTTGATGAATAAAATCAGCGTTGCCAAGGAACATTATGTATCTGCTGCAACACAAATGATTATGTCGCAGCTTTATCCCTACATTTTTTCAACGGAACGTAAAGGATATACATTTATCGGAGCTTGTGCCGGTGGGGAATTGCATGAAATAGGCCTTCGCATGGTAAGTGATTTTTTTGAAATGGATGGCTGGGACACCTATTATCTGGGAGCTAATACACCTGTCTCCACGATAATCTCAGCTATCAAAGAATATAAAGCAGATGTTTTAGGCCTTTCCATAGCCATGCCCTATCACCAGAGCACTTTAAAAGAATCTATTAAAGGAATCAGGCAAAAAATTAAAAAACAGCAAACAAAAATTCTTGTTGGAGGCAACGGAATTAATAACAAGCAGCATATATGGGAAAAAATTGGAGCAGATGGATATGCTCCGGATGCAAAACAGGCTCTTGAATTGGCCAATAGAATAATTCAACAATGAAAAATTCTGACTCAAATTATAAAATAAATGGCATCGCTTTGTTATGCAATAAAGATGGCGTGATAAAAAAGGTTTTGCATGATACGCCAGGCAGTACCGATAAGTTTATTGGTAAACTTTTCGTTAATCTCATTGAGAAAAAAAACCGGACAAAGGCAATGGATTTTCTGGTTGAGCTACAATCAGAAGGCATCGCCATTAATTACCAAATGAACGTTTGGATGGAAAAGGATATAAAAACACTTTCTTTTTTAGGCATAAGTCTTAAAAACGAATTGCTGATAACCGGGGCCAATAGTCAGGAAGAAGCCATAAAATTCACCAATTACCTGCAACAAATTAACAATGAACAAGCCAATACAATAAGAAAGTTGGTAAAAGAAAAATATCAGTTTCGCAACATTATTGAACAGCAAAAGGAACAAAGCTACGATGATCTCACCCAACTGAATAATGAACTCATAAATCTTCAAAGAGAACTTTCCAAGAAAAATGCTGAACTTAAAAGGCTTAATGAAACAAAAAATCAGTTTTTAGGAATGGCGGCGCACGACTTGAGAAGTCCGCTCGCTGTTATACAAAGCTACACACAATTCTTAATTGAAAAATCATCCCCTCTCCTGCCTGAAAAACATCAAAAATTTTTAGATACCATCTACTCAACAACCCAATTCATGCTGTATTTAATAGAGGATATGCTGGACATATCCAAAATTGAAGCAGGGAAGCTCCACCTAAACAAGAAAATAGTAGACATTACCGAGTTAATCAAAAACAATACTGAACTAAACAAATCTTTAGCCAGTAAAAAAAATATATCCATTAATCTGAAGATAAACACACATCCTCTAAAACTCTATATTGACTCACATAAAATTGAGCAGGTGTTCAACAACTTAATCAGTAACGCCATCAAATTTTCCTACCCTGACACAACTATAGATATTATGGTTACCCAAGAAGAAGACATGCTTCTTTTTTCGTTTCATGACGAAGGCATTGGTATAAAAAAAGACAAACAACAGTCAATATTCCTCCCTTTTAGCAAAGAAAACAGCAAGGGAACACAGGAAGAACCAGGTACAGGTTTGGGTCTTATGATTGTAAAACAAATTGTTGAAGGGCATGGAGGTAAAATCTGGGTTGAATCAGAAGTAAATAAGGGCAGCACCTTTTATTTCACTCTTCCAATCAAAGAAAACCAAGAGGTGAAAAACAATACTAATAAAAATTCTTATTACCCATACAACTGGACTGACAAAACCATTTTGCTTATTGAAGATCATAGTATTAGTAAAAAGCTTATCTTAGAAATCCTCAAATCAACAGGCGTAAAAATCATTACCAGCTACTATGGGAAAGAAGGGCTGCAAAATCTGAAAGACCACCCGGAAATTAATCTTGTCCTTCTGGATTTGAGTCTTCCAGATATGTCCGGCTTCGATATTATTAAACACATAAAAAAATCCTATAAAGACCTTCCTGTAATCATACAGACTGCTCATGTATTAAGTGGTGAAAAAGAAAAAGCGTTGTTACACGGAGCCAACAACTATATCACCAAACCTATTGAAAATCAAAGCCTTATTGATACTTTAAAAAAATATTTAGAATAATATCAACCAAAGCCGGAAAACATTGTTAAAATAGTACATTTGCAGTGCCGGAAGAACGGCATTGTATCTAAATCATTGACAAATGAGTACGAAAGAAAACCTTGCACAAGCTGAAATAAAAGCAAAAGGGAAACCTTTACAAAAAATGTTTAATCAGGTTCCGAATAATTACGATTTTTTAAACCGTCTGCTAACCTTTCGTCTTGATGAATACTGGAGAAAAATGGCCGTAAAAGCCATTTTAAAAGAAGAGCCGGAGGAAGTCATGGACCTTGGCACAGGTACGGGAGACCTTGCTATCAGAGTGGCTAAAAAATTAAAGAATTCAGGAATAACAGGTTATGATTTTAGTCCCGCTATGCTTATACATGCAAAAGAAAAAGCCAACAAATACGATCTGGGGAATGTCCGCTTTATTGAGGGAGATGCCGCGCAAATGCCATTTGAAGATAATAAATTTGATGTTACAGGAATATCTTTTGCATTTCGCAATATAACGTTTAAGAACCCCAACACCGACCTCTATCTCAAGGAAATATACAGGACACTTAAACCCGGAGGGAAACTTATTATTGTAGAAAGCAGTCAACCCAAATCGAGGGTGGTGCGCTTTTTATTTCATAGTTATCTTCACTATATTGTTTCCGGAGTTGGTGGATTTATATCTCCTGCCAGGGGTGCATATCACTATCTCGCCTATTCTGCAAAAAAGTTTTACACCAGGCCGGAATTAACCCAGTTGATTGAAAAACAAGGATTTAAAGATACACGGCATAAGCCTATGCTATTGGGAGCAGCCGCCATTACAATATCAACAAAACCCGGTGAATATTAAAAAACCAACCCTTCCCATAACTTTTCAACATGGGAAGGGTTGGAAAACCGAAATTGGGAATATTCTATACTTCGCTTGTAATGATAAACATAGGTTTCATAGCGAAGCTCTTGTACTGAGGTCTTAATCTATCCGCATTGTATTGCTGACCCACCTTGACCACTTTCGACTTACTGGTAACTACTTCAATAGGAATGTTATCATATTGTCCTTGTCTAAATACAACAAGACGACCATATACCCCATTTAAGATTAAATCTAACGCCAGGTTACCATAAGCCATAGGAACTATGGAGTCAACAGAATCCGGGTCACCTCCTCTTACAAGATAACCTAGTTTTTGGTTAATAATTCCCACTTTTTTTCCATTGTTATATCTGGGAGAAATTTCTTTTATCTGATTTGAAACCATATCGCCTATTCCACCCAATTTAGCATGTCCATACATGTCTGTTTCCTGATTTTCAAACATCATTTCACCTCCTTCAAACATGGCTCCTTCAGATACAAGAACCACAGAATAGTTGCTGGGGTGTTTTTCCCTGTCTTCCATGAGCAATTTGGTTAACTTCTCTATGTCAAACTTATACTCAGGAATAACACACCGGTCGGCAGCACCAGCCATGGCAGGGAGCATAGCTGTAAAACCGGCATACCTGCCGAATACTTCCAACACCATTACACGTTCATGTGAACCTGCTGTTGTACGCAACAAGTTCGTCATCATAATAGTTCTTGTAACACAGGTACTAAAACCAATACAATAATCTGTGCCAGGGACATCATTATCCATGGTCTTGGGAATACCAATTACTTTATAACCTTCAGAATACAATCTTACAGCATAGCTTAGTGTATCATCGCCACCAATGGGAATCAGATAATCTATATTCAGGTATTCTAATGATTTAATAATTTCCGGAGTAAGATCATTCCGTTCTTCACTATATTTGTCAGCATAATGCTGTGGAACACTATCTTTAGGTATATTTGCGGGATTAACACGTGAACTGTGCAAAAAAGTTCCTCCAGTTCTGCCTGCCTTGTTAACCACATCCTCTGTAAGTTCAGTATAACAATTGCAGTGATTTTCAGCATCATCCCTGTTCAACTCCAATAATCCTGCATAACCCCGGCGTATACCTATAACTTTGTATCCTTCCCGTAAAGCACGAATTGTAACAGCACGTATTGCAGGATTTAAACCAGGCACATCACCTCCCCCCGTTAAAATGCCTATAACACCTTTTATTTTTGTTGTTGTTGCCATAAAATTGCTTATTTTTTGAGATCACATAATCCGAGAAAGCTCATATAAGTTATGAAAATATATAATTTAAGCAAAAAATAACTGCAGGAAAATAAAGAAAAAAGTAATGTTCAAATATTTAAAACAAAAAGTATTTGCAAATAAAAATAAAACCTTCAGAAAAAGAATAAAAATAGTAATCCTTAATAAACTTTATAGGAGAAAGTAGTAATTTCAAAACTCACTATCAACCACAAAAAATCAAGAAATATAGATATATCCCTTTAAATAAATCCGGGCGTTACCCATTAGCTCTATCCTGTCGCCATAATAATTACACAGCAACTTCCCCCTTCTTTCAGAAAGTTGCTTGGCACTGAGTTTGCTTTTACCAAGACGTTTTGCCCAATAAGGTACTAACTTTGTATGAGCAGAACCCGTTACCGGATCTTCATTAATCCCTATAGCCGGAGCGAAAAACCGTGACACAAAATCTGTATTCTTCCCGGGGGCCGTTACAATAAGGCCTCTGGCATCCAACTTTTTTATACTTTCAAAATCCGGTTCTATATCCAACACAATCTCCTCATCATTAAAAACAGCCATATAATCCTCCGACTTATAAAGTTCAGCAGGTTTTCTATGCAACGCTTCCACAATTAAAAAAGAGGTTTCAACTTTTTTAAGGGTTGAAGCCGGAAAATTCATACATAAAATATTCTCTTTAAGCCTAACCACCAAGGGTCCGCTTTTTGACAAAAAAACCACTTCTTCTCTTTGCGTT
Source organism: Bacteroidales bacterium (assembly GCA_041686375.1). GTDB lineage: Bacteria > Bacteroidota > Bacteroidia > Bacteroidales > UBA12077 > JAGXLC01. The sequence goes on along the minus strand of JAWLEB010000020.1, from coordinate 28,428 downwards.
TCTATTTCATTCAAAATCAAATGGGCTGAAGCAAGCGTGGCATGCCCACATAAAGGAACCTCACAAACCGGTGTAAACCATCTTATTTCATAATCATTATCTACTTTAACCAAAAAAGCTGTTTCAGATAAATTATTCTCGGCAGCAATATTTTGTAGTGTATCATCTTTAACCCACGAATCAAGTATAACAACAGCGGCCGGGTTACCTTGAAAAACTGAATCAGTAAAGGCATCAATTTGATATATAGGCAGTTTCATGTTTTCTTTTTTTGGATTATTACAAATTTATAAAGAAATCTCTGTATGTAAAATATCCAATACCATGAAAAACAAAATGCAACATAATCTATAAAAAACTCGTCTTTTTATTGAGTTTATAGAAAGCAGAAAATATTTATCAGGATTTAAGCAGAATGAATTTTTCTCAACTCTATTTTTTAGTATTTTTGAAATAAAATAAAATTTAAAGGATTATGGTAGACCACAGTAAAAGAAATCATGGGCAGGGATTAGGTATAGCCGGTTTAATTCTGGGTATAATCTCTATTCCTTTAGCCATATTGGGTTGTACCTTTATGATTGCATTATTAGTTGGAGCAGTTGGTATTGTCCTAAGCGCTATTGGGATGTCACAGGCAAAACAAAGCAACTCACCAGCAGGTATGACCATAGCAGGTCTTGTTGTATCCATTATCGGTACCACAATTGCCATTATTTGGTTTCTCTTCATTGGTGCAGCTTTCAATGAAACGATGAAGCACCAGGGTTGGTATAATAAATTAGAGCAATTGGAAAACCTACCTGAACAGATTGAAGGAGAAATAGAAGAAGATATGGAAATAGACTCCGATAGCAAAGACATGAAAAAACTGGAGGAAAAGATGGAAGAACTGGAGGGAGAAATGAAGGAGATTGAAAAAAAGAAAAAAGGAGTAGAGCCTGAAAAAGAAGATACAGCGCAAGATGTCGAATAACGAATATTTTCCGGAGAGCATAACAGTAAGATGAAAATCTCATCTACACCGGATCCTTATATAAAAATAAATCTAATTCTAGCAGGTTTAATAGCATTTATGTTGCTATTTGTAGCATTTAACCCCCAAATAAACTATAACATAAATATCCCGTCTAATATAAAAATCATTACAGGGCAGCAAACTGCAAGCAGCGGGTTAACCCGCGGATTTACCGAAATAACAAAATTAAATTTCAAAAAAGCACAAGAATATAACCCAAGCAGTATAAAGATCTTCGGATTCTTTCTTCTTCAATTTATAATTCGGATTGGAGCCATCTTTTTAAGTAAACGCTCTATTAAAAGGAAAAAATTAATAACAGTGGATATTATTCTTTTCACTATACTTTTCATTACAGCATTCTATGAAATGCTCGCGGGACTTTACCATATTGAGCTACCTGGCCAATAAATTATTCACTATAGAACGGAAAATAGCTGCGCCCTCGGTATTCCCGAGCATCTCATCTGAAGCCCTTTCAGGATGAGGCATCATGCCAAAAACATTTTTATGCTCATTACATACTCCGGCAATATTCTCCTGTGAGCCGTTAGGATTAGCTTCTGTAGTAATTTCACCATATTGGTTACAATATCTGAACAAAATCTGGCCTTTCATTCGCATGTCCTGCAATGTCGATTTACGGGCAAAATAACGACCTTCACCATGAGCTATAGGTATTTTCAATGAAGTTTGCTTGTCAAGATCATGAGTGAGGATGTTATCGCTATTGTCGGGTAAAATATAAATATTCTTGCTGATAAACTTTTGATTATTGTTATGTAAGAGTGCTCCTGGAAGCAAACCAGCTTCACAAAGGATCTGAAATCCATTACATATACCAAAAACAAAACCGCCTCTTTGAGCGAATGCTATAACTTCTTCCATGATAGGAGAGAAACGGGCAATAGCGCCTGAACGCAAATAATCGCCATAAGAAAAACCCCCGGGTAAAATTACACCGTCTACACCTTTCAGATCTTTATCTTTATGCCATAATTCAACAACTTCTTGTTCCATAATTTCACGGAGAGTATACACTGTATCGTGATCACAATTGGAACCCGGGAAGACTACAACACCAAATTTCATCTTTCTATTTTTTTATTGTCAGATGGATCTCGGCATCAGAAATCCATCAACAATCAGTTTAACAATATATCAGCTCTGTATATGTGTTTGTTTCTACGCTTAAAATTATAGTCATGCCTCCTTACAACAAATAATTCGTTAAACGATTCTGATCCGAATAATTCATAAATTATTCTCCCAATATATTCGGAATTGAATTGCTCAAAGATAAAAAATTAATAATAACGAAACGTCTATGAGAAAATAATCATTTTATTTTATCCAATCCATTTCTCAAGGCAATGCAAAATAGCTCAAATAAATGATCCAGAAAATAAACAGACAAAATACATTCAAAACATTGAATTTAAAATATTTACGAATGCTTCTCTAAGATTAACACATCACCAGTATTTTGCAATAAAAGGTTAAATTTGTAAAAACCTTAAAATTTTTATCCAATGGCGGTAATGCGAGTTATTCTATATGTTATAAGTACCCTTGCAATATTGTTTCTGCTGGCCCTGCTTGTTCTATCCATCAAAGATTATAAACCTGAAAAAACGAAAGTCATCAACAAAGCAGAAAATCACAATCCCCTTTCTCAGGATACTTTTAAATTAATAACATGGAACATAGGCTATAGCGGACTGGGAAAAGAAATGAGTTTTTTCTATGACGGTGGAAACGAAGTTCGCGCTACAAAAGAAAGGACACAGGAAAACCTGGACAAAATCAAGTATTATCTTAAACAAAATCAGCACATAGATTTTCTCCTTTTACAGGAAGTTGACAAAGCCTCACGGCGAAGCTACTACATCAATCAATTGAAAGAACTTAGAAATAATCTTGAAAAACATAAAGGTTATTTTGCTTTAAATTACAAGGTACCCTATGTCCCCGTTCCTTTATTCAAGTCGCTGGGTAAAGTTGCCGGCGGGCTGGCCACATTTACGGCACATAATCCCTTCAAAATTGTCCGGCATCAGTTTCCCGGGCAATATACCTGGCCTAAAAACCTGTTCATGTTAGACCGCTGCTTTTTGGTTTGCCGTTATAAACTTGAAAATGGGAATGACCTGTTGGTTATAAACACTCATAACTCAGCCTATGACAATGGTACGCTAAAAGAAAAAGAGATGAATGCTTTAAAGCAGTTTATTACAAAAGAATACAATGCAGGAAATTATGTCATTGTGGGAGGAGACTGGAATCAATTTCCTCCAGAAATCGGAAAAACAGAAAAGTCAAACCAGTTATATAATATTTCTAAAGCCAAAACTATAGCCAAGGATTTCCTGGCGGAAAAATGGCAGTGGGCGTACGACCCTAAAATCCCAACAAATCGCTCACTGGACAAACCTCTCAATCCCTGGACAGATATGACCATCATTGATTTCTTTCTGTTATCCCCGAATATTCAACTCATAAAAGTGAAAACGAAAGACTTGAAATTTGAAAATTCAGACCACCAGCCGGTTCATTTGGAAGTTGTATTAAACGATCATAATAAATAGCAACTTATCAGGTTACACATTGCCGGATACCAATTACCGGGTGCTGGATGCCAGGAGCCTTATGCACAGTAATATATAATGCACTGATTAAAAATTGATGCTTGTTACTGCAAGCCAAAAACCAAATTTTATTCCAGATTTTCACAAGATTAATTGATTATCTTTCAGATATTCACTACCTTACACATCAAATCAAAAAAGAGGGTTTTATGAAACTTAACGTTAAAGCATTTACTCTTGCAGGTGGTATTGCCCTTGGTCTGGCAATCCTTGTAGTTACCATCTGGTATTTATTGTTCGGTTTTGAAGGAGAAACTTTGCGAAAAATCCACCACGTTTGCATTGGCTACTCTATTACTATTGGTGGTGCATTTATCGGACTCATCTGGGGTTTCATTTACGGAGCCTTAGGAGGGGCCATATTCTCCTGGTTCTATAACAAGTTTGCAGGGGGAAAAGGGGAATAGTAAAAAAAGAGGAACTTATCAATAAATAGCCACTGATAAGTTCCTTTCATCTAGTCCACCCAAGACTTAAAGCATCAATTCAAAGTCTTACATGCGCATACCTTCCTCAACCAGCACAGTAATTCAATTATATGTCGGAATTATGCTAAAAATCATAATTCTAATAGTATAATATTAAGGGAAATAATATAATTTTGCCGGAAAATTACTATTCTTTGAAATAGTACATGGGAATAATTTAATGCAAAGGTATGCACTAAAATTCGCCACGATAGTAATTCATCAATTTAAAATGTATTGAATTTAATATTTAAGCTATGGCAAAAATACAAGACAAGCTAACATTCAGAGATGATTTTCCCCCGAATTCAACACAAGAATGGGAGGAAAAGATTCAAAAAGACCTGAAAGGGGCAGATTACGAAAAGAAATTAATCTGGAAACCCCTTGAAGGGTTTAAAGTTCGGCCATATTACAGGGCTGAAGACCTTGGAAAAATAAAATTTCTTGAGGCTCTGCCCGGAGAATTTCCATACATACGCAGTAAAAAAGATAAAGATAATCAATGGCATATCAGACAGGATATAGATGCTACAAAAAGTGTAGAAGAAGCCAATAAAAAAGCGCTGGAGATACTGAAAAAAGGCGTGGATTCGTTAGGCTTTATCATTGACGAAGAAAAGACACTAACAGAAACAGAGTTCAATACATTACTAAAAAATATTTGTATTCCTGCTATTGAACTGAATTTTACATCTAACCATGCTTCATCTAAAATAGTGAATTTTCTTATCAGAAAACTGGAAAACGAAGAGTTTGAAAAAGACGAGCTGACCGGAAGTGTGGACTTCAACCCACTGGGGAATTTAACCACCAAAGGGAAATTTTGTAAATCAGCAGATTATTCTTTTGACAGATGTAAATCTCTGATAGAAAAAAGCAAAACGCTCTCATCCTTCCATGTCCTGCAGATAGATGCATCCTCTGTTCACAATGCAGGAGCTACAGCTGTACAGGAATTAGGTGCAGCGCTGGCGATGGGAAATGAATACCTTGCCAACCTCACAAACAAAGGACTTACTATTGATGACATTGCCCCAAAAATACGTTTCAAATTTGGTGCAGGCTCAAGTTACTTTCTGGAAATTGCAAAATTCAGAGCAGCAAGAATGCTATGGGCTAAAATAGTTGAAGCCTACAATCCTTCATCGGAACAATCAGCAAAGCTTTATATACACGCCGAAACATCACAGTGGAACCAAACTATTTACGACCCTTACGTTAATATGCTCAGGGGAACAACAGAGTCTATGTCTGCTGCATTAGGCGGTGCAGACTCGTTAACTGTTGTACCTTATGACAAATCTTTCGAGACGCCCACTAAGTTTGCCGAAAGGATTGCAAGAAATACGCAAATAATCCTTAAAGAAGAAGCATATTTCGATAAAGTAGTTGATCCGGCCGGCGGTTCTTACCTTATCGAAAACCTTACGCAATCAATAGCAGAACATGCATGGTCATTATTCCAGGAAATTGAAAACGCAGGTGGATATATCGAAGCATTCAAAAAAGGATTAATACAGAAAAAAATCAAAGAATCTGCTAACAAACGTAACCACAATATCGCTGCTAAAAAAGAAGCCCTTGTGGGAGTTAATTTGTATCCAAACCCAAATGAAATAATGGAGAAAGGATATAACCAGAGCACTGTAGAAAGCACAACAGAAAAAGCTAAAGATGCTGTGGCAGAACCTATAAAACCATACCGAGGTGCTGAGGAACTTGAATTACTGAGATTGAAAACGGACAGAGATGCAGACAAACGCCCCAAAGTATTCCTCTTCACTATCGGCGATAAAAAAATGAGAAGCGCAAGAGCTCAATTCTCATCAGGATTCTTTGCTTCAGCAGGATTTAAAATTTTCAACAATATAGGATTTGACAATGTCGATGATGGGGTAAAAGAAGCTAAAGAGAAAAATGCTGACATTGTTGTTGTTTGCAGCTCAGACCCCGAATACCCGGAATTAGTGCCTGAAATAGCAGAAAAAATAGGAAATAATGCTATTATGGTAGTCGCAGGATATCCTAAAGACAGTGTTGATATGCTTAAAGAGAAAGGCATTAAATATTTCATACATATAAAATCCAATCTTCTTGAAACCCTTAGCGAGTTTCAAAAAGAATTGGGTATTGTTTAACCTTAGCTTTAAAAACCAGAAATTATGCGACCAAATTTCAACAATATAAATTTTACACCTGACAACAAAGATGGAAAAAAGTCTCCGGAATATAAGTCATACTGGGAAACACCAGAAAAGATAAAAATAAAACCGGTATACACCAAAGAAGATCTGGAAGAACTTGAACATCTCGATTATGCAGCAGGTCTTCCTCCTTACTTAAGAGGACCCTACTCCACCATGTACGCTATGAGACCATGGACTATCCGTCAGTATGCGGGATATTCCACCGCAGAAGAATCCAATGCATTCTACAGGAGAAACCTTGCTGCCGGCCAAAAGGGATTGTCTGTAGCTTTTGACTTAGCTACTCACAGAGGATATGACTCTGACCATCCGAGAGTAACCAGTGATGTGGGGAAAGCTGGTGTTGCGGTGGATTCAATTCTTGATATGAAGGTACTTTTTGACCAGATACCTTTAAACCAGATGACGGTTTCAATGACCATGAACGGGGCAGTACTGCCGGTTATGGCATTTTACATTGTAGCAGGAATGGAACAGGGCGTGCCGGTTGAAAAACTCAGCGGTACAATACAAAATGACATCCTTAAAGAATTCATGGTTAGGAATACATATATTTATCCACCGGAATTCTCAATGAAAATCATTGCCGATATCTTTGAATACACTTCCAGAAATATGCCGAAGTTCAACTCTATTTCCGTATCTGGTTATCACATGCAGGAAGCGGGAGCAACAGCAGATATTGAGCTGGCATATACATTGGCAGACGGGCTGGAATACATCCGTGCCGGTTTAAACGCAGGACTGGATATTGATGCCTTTGCTCCGCGAATATCATTCTTCTGGGCTATTGGCATGAATCACTTTATGGAAATTGCAAAAATGCGGGCTGCCAGAATGTTATGGGCAAAGATTGTAAAGAAGTTTAATCCTAAGAACCCAAAATCTATGGCACTGCGAACCCACTCTCAAACCTCAGGATGGAGCCTCACAGAACAGGATCCTTACAACAACGTTGCCAGGACTTGTGTAGAAGCCTTAGGTGCAGCACTGGGACACACGCAATCGCTCCATACGAATGCGTTAGATGAAGCAATTGCACTGCCAACCGACTTTTCAGCTCGAATCGCGCGAAATACCCAAATATATCTACAGGAAGAAACCAATATTACCAAATCTCTTGATCCGTGGGCCGGCTCATATTACGTTGAAAAGCTTACAAAGCAAATAGCAGACAGAGCATGGGAACATATTAAAGAAATCGAGGAGCTGGGAGGAATGACAAAGGCGATTGAAACCGGTATCCCTAAAATGCGCATCGAAGAAGCCGCTGCTAAAAAACAAGCCAGACTGGACACAGGTAAAGAAATACGTGTTGGGGTGAACAAATACCGGCTGGAGAAAGAAGAGCCTATTGAAATATTAGATGTTGACAATACAGCAGTAAGAGAAGCACAGCTAAAAAGACTGAAAAAACTGAAAAAAGAAAGAAACGAAGAAGAGGTCCAAAAAGCGCTGGACAAGATTACAAAATGTGCAGAGACAGAAAAAGGAAACTTACTTGAACTCTCTGTTGAAGCAGCTAGGAAAAGAGCTACATTAGGAGAAATTTCATACGCCTGTGAAAAGGTCGTGGGAAGATATACAGCAATTACCCGCTCTATATCAGGAGTTTATTCTTCAGAATCCAAAAATGATGACAAATACCAAAAAGCCAAAGATCTGGTTAAAAAATTTGCCGACAAAGAAGGCCGCCAGCCACGTATCATGATTGCTAAAATGGGGCAGGATGGACACGACAGAGGAGCAAAGGTTGTGTCTACCGGTTACGCTGACCTTGGCTTTGACGTTGACATCGGTCCGTTATTCCAGACTCCTGAAGAAGCAGCACGTCAGGCTGTTGAGAACGATGTTCATATTCTTGGCGTTTCCAGTCTTGCTGCAGGACATAAAACCCTCGTACCACAAGTTATTAAAGAACTCAAAAAATTAGGAAGGGAAGACATCATGATTATTGTAGGTGGTGTCATTCCTTCACAGGACTATCAGTTCCTCTATGAGCAAGGCGTAGTAGGTGTTTTTGGCCCCGGAACGCCAATACCGGACGCAGCTATTGAAATTCTGAATATCATGCTGGATGAAGAATAAGATTCGACTCTAAGAAACTGTTTTGATTTTGTCCTACTTTAACAAATTAGTTTTATTTATAGTCCCGTCCATAATTAACTGTTATTATGCTAAAAAAATTGAGTACTATATATTTAATTTCCCTGTCCTTTACGGTACTGATCATATTATTTAGCTTTTCCCGGGGACAGAGTCAACCCCGCATTAAATCAATGGAATGGGGTTCAAATCTGAAAATCAACGTACAGTTAACCAATGACAGCAGTTATGCGATTAACGTAGATACACTATATCACACCAATCAAAGGGCAGGACGAAGGCCTAATCAATATACTTATTATCCGGCACGTTTTTCTGATGAATTCATCGATAGGATAGAAGCAATCAGGATAGATTCATTCAGTGGAACCAATAATTCCCTGGGTAGGGTCGCCGGTCAGACACTCTGGAGTTCGCTCCATCATTTAATTGGAGGCGACTGGGCACACTTCACGAATACGATTCTTTTCGCAATTGAAAAAGATTATCTGCAACTTACTGCACCGCTTATGCGCCGTCCTAAGACAAACTGGAGGCCAAGTCCTGCGACAGAATCATACAGACGCACAAAAAAATGGGATTACTATGTTCCGGAAAATCAGCGTCTGGCTCAAAAAGAATACCAAACTCAAAAGCAAAACGGAGAACTCGGAGCTCTGAAAGAAATCCCGGATGAATTTATCAATCTTTTTTTGGAAACCAACAACAGGGAATACAGGCGTCTGAAAGAAAAAAATGAGAAAGGAAAAATTGCAAAAATTGATCTCATCAAACTTTTATTGGGAGCAAAATATCTTAGCACAGTTCAAATCGACTATATCAAAACAATGGTGATGAAAGCCATCAATGAGCACTCAAAAAAGGAACTTCCATCAATAATCATTTTCAGCAATTTTAATGCAGCAGTGGCTATGAGTCTTAATGAACAAGGTTACCAGGTCGATAAAATTACTTTTAATGATAAAAATATCTCCAGAAAATTAAAAGAAGACAGAACAAGAGCCATAAAAGCAATCATCGATAATATTAACAAAACCAACAAGGAACTTTTTAAAAAGAGGTTGGAAAGTCATTACAGCAATTAAAAACAGGCATTTTTCCAGGCTTGCACAATTATCAAAACATTTTCATGATCTTTGGCAAAAAAATAATAGCGGCTACAATCACGGAAATAAATGACATAAATAAAACCGCACTCGCTGCTAAATCTTTGACTTTACCAATTTTGTTGTTTTCTTCCCTGGTATATAAGTCACACAACTGTTCTAAGGCTGTATTCAATATTTCAGCAACGAAGACACCGCCAATACATAGTGTTATTGCAACCCATTCCAGGAAGCTAAGAGAAAAATATATGCCTGCAGCTATAACAAAAGCAGTAAGAACAAGATGAATTCTGGCATTGGATACATGACCAATGAAGTAACCCAGACCAGAAAAGGCGTCACGTAATTTCCTGAGAAAAGCCATAATGTTAAATTATCATTCGCGGGAGAAATACTTCAAATGCATATCCTCACCATCAAAATAAGCATACGTAAAATGCTGAATCCAGTCTCCCAGATTGATATACCTGGACTCGTTGGTTAGCTTATAATCAATTGGAGTATGACGATGACCAAAAATAAAATAATGAAAAAAATTAATTTCAAGGATTTCACGGGCATATTGCGCCAGTACTTCCTGGTTTTCTCCTCTGAATTCTTCCGGCTCTCCATTTGCCAAACGGCTGCTATGTGACCATTTTCTTGCTATCCATATTCCAATGTCCGGATGAATGTATCTAAATAACCATTGAGAAATTTTATTTCTGAAAATTCTTTTTAAAATTTTATACGTCTTGTCCCCCGGACCCATCCCATCTCCATGATCAATAAAAAATTTTTTTCCATTTATTTCCGTCAGATAAGCGTTACGATGAACTATTATACCTGTTTCGTCGGGAAGGTAGTCAAATACCCACATATCATGATTTCCCGGAAAAAAATGAACAGGTATGCCGGCATCGGTATACTCTGCCACTTTGCCCAAAAAGCGTACAAACCCTTTAGGTACTGCCTTTTTATATTCAAACCAGAAATCAAAAATATCCCCCACCAGGAAAAGAGAATCAGCCCAAGGTTTTATCTGCTCCATCCATTCAACCACGAGCCTCTCTCTCGTCAGGCTTTCCTTGTGATTTGGGGCTCCCAGATGGAAATCGGAAGCAAAATATATGTTTTTGTTTTTCTCCAACTAATATTCTTTTAATCCAAAGCAATTGACAAATGGCGCTTCAATTCACTGATATCAGGATTCCTTTTTATAATCTCACGGTTCCGGTTTATAAGATATTCAGTGGGTAAAGACCTGACATTGTATATTCTTGCAACATGTGCATCTGACCCTTCTTCACTATTTACGTTAATCCATGGCAATTCATCAAAATTTATGGCTCTTGTCCATCGTTCCTTATCCTCATCCAAAGAAACCTGGTAAATCTCAAACCCTTTCTTATGATATCGATTATATAATTTTTTAAGCTCTAAATTACGCTCTACAGAAGACTTGTCCGTTGCAGACCAGAAGCTAAGCAATATCATTGGTTCCTGTATTCCATGAAGAGCAACTGTATCTTCGTTAAAGTCAGGCAATCTGATATTGGGAATCTGATAGTCTGCATTATCAGTAAAGGACTCTATCCTTCGGGTTAAAGCCATATTGTTGTATTTTTCCATCAAATCTTCTTTGTTTGCCAATAATGCCTTTACCTGGGGAGAATCCGGATACTTTTCTTTCACAGAATCTGCAACAATCTTAATATATTGAAGATCAGTATTTTTATAGAGAACAAACGTTTCCGGATCTACTTTTTGATAAAGCGCCATAATACTTGCCAGAGAGCTTAGGTTATTGACAATAAAAGCAATTGAAGAATCCCGGTTCCGATTTAGAACTGCCCTGTATTCCTCATCAATTTCCTCCAGGGTATCCTCAGGGGCATCGAGTGCCTCTTTTTGCTGGTATAAACCGGATAAGGAATCCAGTTTTGTTTTTGTATTGCGTAATCTATTATCTAAAAGTTGAACTTTTTCCGAACCAGCAGAACCATCGACTTCATATTCAGATAATCTATCCGAAGATGCATTTAATTGGACGGTTTCGCCGGGGCTAATCAAAAGATTAATAAAGTTATTATCACTCACACCTACCTGATAAAATTTAGGATATTCAAGTGAGCCCTTGAAAGAAAATTCTCCATTTTTGTTAGTTTCCGCTGAATCCACTGTAGCAGTCTGACTCACATTATTTTCTTTTAAATAAACAGTAGTTGTATCATGCTCACTAAATTCACCTTCTATTTTAAATTTATCCTGCTTCCCACAAGAAACAAAAGCGAGTAAAAGAACTAAAATAAAAAGTCGGTTGCTCATATTTATATTTTTTGTTCCAAATTTAATAAAAAGCGATACTATTTGTGTTGTTATTAAATAAAAGAATCAAAAAAACAGGCAGTATTTGGAGTAATACCGCCTGTAAGATAAGTAGAAATGAATTTTCTAAACTTTATTTAATTGAATATTTCATTCAACTTTTGATCCAGTGCATCTCCCCTGAGGTCTTTCTCGATAATTTCACCTTCCTCATTTAAAAGATAATTAGCCGGGATACTTTGTATATTATATTTTTGAGCAGCAGAAGAATTCCAGAATTTCAAATCACTCACATTAATCCATTCGAGCTTATCCTTTTCAATAGCATCCTCCCAGTCTTTTCTTTCTCTGTCTAATGAAACCTGATATATTTCAAAACCTTTGTCTTTATATTTTTTGTATGCTTCTACCAGCTTTGGATTTTCCACCCGGCATGGTTTACACCATGCAGCCCAAAAGTCAAGCAAAACGTATTCTCCTCTGAGGCTATGCAAACTAACGGTATCCCCCTCCGGAGTTGGCAGAGCAATATCCGGTGCTTTCTCTCCGATACTTATGTTACCGCTGGCAGTTTGTTGATCATCCTGGCGGTTTTTCATATCTGTAACTTGTGAATGCAGAGACTGAACCGGATCAGAATTTGGATAGCTTTCCATAAGAGAGGAATCCACTTTTTCAAAATATTCAAAATCTTCTTTCGGATCCAGCACATAACTTTGGGGGCCTATTTGTTGATACAATGCCATAAGACTAGCAAGAGAATTCATATTATCATCTATAAACTCTTTTGTATATTCCTTATGTTCATTAACAATTTCCCTGGACTCTTTATTCAGTCTGTCTCTCAAATCCTGGGTACTTTCATCATCAGGATTTTCCCTAAAAATATTGCCCAGGGAATCCAGTTCAGCTATGGTATTTTCCAAACGCTTACGTAACTCAACAATTTTTTCAGAATCTTCGGAGCCTTTAATCTTATATGTAGAATTTAAATCGTTAAGGTCACCGGAAAGCCGAATCCTCTCACCGGGTTTGACGATTAATGTCAGGCTATTACCCTCTCCGGCTTCTACAACGAAAAAGCTTGGAATTTCGGTATAACCTGACAAACTAAAGGAACCATCATCATCAATCTTCATTGAATCTATTTTGTTTGTTCCTTCGGTTTTTAACTCTATCAGTGAGATTTCTTTTTCTTCGGCATTATCATATTTGCCTTCAATGGTAAAGTCATTGGAATTGGAGCCACACCCCTGGATAATAAACAGAGTGATGGCTAATAACACTATTTGTCTCATAATTTAACTTGATTTAATCTATTAATAATAAAATTTTTAATTCTTTTTTTGCGAAGATATAAACTTATTTAGATATTTTAAGATATTTAGCTTAATTATGACGTAAAGAAAATAAAATTATTTTGGTATGTTTTATTTAATTTTGTCATCCAAAACGAAAGGACGTGAAAGTTCATATAATTCAGGACAAATTTAAAGCCGCGAACCCTGTTGTAACAATCGGTGTTTTTGATGGGGTACATAAAGGACATAAGAAACTTTTACGCCGGTTAAAAGAAGAAGCAGCAAAAACTGGTGGAGAATCTGTAATAGTTACATTATGGCCTCACCCAAGACTGGTTCTCGGGAAAGACATCAAAAACCTCAAACTCCTTAATACTCTTGAAGAAAAAGAGCTGCTTATGGAACAAAACCAAATTGACAATCTGGTCATTGTTCCCTTCAACAAGCAAACCAGTCTATCATCAGCCTGTGATTTTACAGAATCTATATTGGTCAATTATGTAAAAGTCCACAAATTAATCATTGGCTATGATCATCATTTTGGGAAAGGCCGTGAAGGAGAATACAAGGATTTAAAAGCATGTTCTGAAAAGTACAATTTTGAACTCGAACGGGTAGAAGCTGAAGATGTTGAAGGTATTAAAATCAGCTCTACAAAAATCAGAGAATCTCTTCTCAATGGACAACTAAGAACAGCTAATAACTATCTTGGCTATGAATATTTTATCTCCGGCACTGTTGCCGGAGGACATCAAATTGGTAATAAGCTCGGTTTTCCAACAGCCAATATCGAAGTGAGAAATCCGTACAAACTTATCCCAAAAGATGGAGTTTATGCCATCAGGGCGAATATAGAAGGGAAAAACTACCATGGGATGCTAAATATTGGATACCGGCCAACTTTCGACAAATATGGGTTTAGAAAAACAATAGAAACCCATCTCTTTGACTTTAAGAAGGATATTTACAATAAAAAAATGCTCATTCATTTTATCCAACGCATAAGAGATGAGCGAAAATTTAACAATGTTGAGGAATTGGTTGAGCAGTTAAAAAAAGACAAAAAAACTATAAAGCAATTACTACAAAGACGGTTCAATGGTTAATTACGCACGTGCAACCTATTGGGTTTCTCGTAATCAGCTCTGTATTGTTTCAACGGACGGCGGGCCGGCCCGTTAAATACATTGCCTTCCTGGTAAATAAAAAAACTGGATTCACAACAAGGACATGTAAAAATATTGAAATCCTCATTCTCTACAACCACGCATTCCGGGTTAGCCTCGTGGGTACATGCAGCATCATAAACTTCAAAAACAGCAGTACTTTTACGATATATAATAATGCCACCAACTCCGTAACCCTCTTTTTTTATATATTCATCAGGCTGAATATTATCCAATTCTGTATCGATATTAAAAGTCTCATCAATACGAACATAGGGAAATGAGGAGATGTCATCATCACACCTAATAAATAAAAGAATAATAAAAGCAAGAATCCAAAAAATTTTTAAATTTGATAAATTACAATTATACATTTAACTTTGTTGATTTAAAAATATGCGATTTAGCATTAAAATACTGGTATTGCCCCTAATTTCATTCTTTTTGTTAACGTTTTCAAGTTGCATTTTCCAGAAAACATTAAATAAAGAAGAAAGATCTGCCAAAGTTAATAATTCTATAGAAGAAAAAACAGCGAAAGAAAGAGCGGAGGAAAGAGAGAAATTCAGGGAAAGGCATTATGAAAGACAAGCGCCAAGCACAAAAAAACAAATGGATCATAATGCACGAATGGCGAAAGAATGGAGAGAGAAAAATTTATCAACAGAAAAACCAAATCTGTGGCACAGAATAACCACATGGATAAAAAAACAATATCGCAAAATAAAACCAAGGGATAAAGGGTTATTTAAATAAGATATTAAAGATTGGAAAATGGAAGGAATTATAGGCATTTTAATTATTGTAGCCAGCATTATTATTTCAATAATCAGCTCGGTAAAAAAAGAACCCGAAAAAAACAGCGAAGATGAAAGCACGTTTGAGGATTATGCTTATGCTGGTTATGAAAAAGAACAGCAAGAACAGGGTTTTAAGGAAAAAGCAGAAGCCCCTGATTATTCCGAGAGAATAAGAGAACAAAAATATTCTACAAGGGAGGATACCTATAAAGAAAAAGAATCGGAGCTAAGCGAAAAAGAAAAAGTTGGCAAAGACAATAAGAAAGCCTATACCCCAGAAGTTCAAAGAACTTCAGAGACTAAAACCATAAAGAGCGAAAAAAAGAAAAATATTATTCAGGAAATCCAACAAGACTTTAACCCAAAAAAAGCAATAATATACTCAGAAATCATTAACCGGAAATACTTTTAACACAGCACGAAATAAAAACACAACACGCTAATTGACTTACGTTGTTTTTTTATTTATATTTGCAATGTGAAAAAGTAATCCGTTGACTTGGAATTGCCAACGGATTTCTTTTTCATTCTTTTTTTGCCCTTTCCGGGAAAAGTGAATGTTTAACTAAAAGTGATGAGAAAATGGCAAAATTATCTTATGTAACAGAAGAAGGCCTAAAAAAATTAAAAGAAGAACTCAAACAGCTGGAGTCAGTTGAAAGGCCTAAGATTAGCAAACAAATTGCCGAAGCCAGAGATAAAGGAGATCTTTCTGAAAATGCCGAATATGATGCAGCAAAAGATGCTCAGGGAATGCTTGAAATGCGTATACAAAAATTAAAAGATACAATAGCAAATTCAAGAGTTTTGGATCAATCCAAAATTGATACGGATAGTGTTCAGATTATGAACAAAGTCAAGATCAAAAACAAGAAAAACGGAGCAGTAATGGAATATATGCTTGTTGCAGAAAGCGAAGCAAACCTTAAAGAAGGAAAAATATCTGTAAATTCACCAATTGCTAAAGGCCTCCTCGGCTCTAAAATTGGTGATGAGGTGGATATAGATGTTCCTTCAGGAAAAATACCATTCGAAATATTAGATATTTCACTTTAATTATAAATATTATGGCTTCAGTTTTTACCAAAATTATCAATGGAGAAATTCCCTGCTACAAAATTGCAGAGGATGAAAATTATTTCGCATTTCTGGACATCAGTCCTCTAAAAAAGGGACATGCCTTAGTAATTCCTAAACAAGAGGTTGATTATCTTTTTGACCTGGATGATCAGACTATTAGTGGAATGATGGTTTTTGCCAAAAAAGTGGCAAAAGCCATTGACAAAGCTATTGATTGTAAACGAGTAGGCTTAGTTGTTTTAGGAATGGAAGTCCCCCATGCTCATATTCACCTGATACCACTAAATAAGGAGTCTGATGCCAGCTTCACGCAACCCAAACTCAGATTAAGTGAAGAAGAATTTGAAGAAACAGCGAAGAAAATAAGAGACGCTTTCTAACTTCCATAATCGGGAGGTATTCTTTGTCTTCCTGAGTAATCCTTTATTTAATATTGGGTAAAAGTGCGTAGACGAAATTGATAACATGTACTCTTTCAGTCTAATTTTTAACAGTTTCTATTATATTATTCGATGAACCAAAATACAGAAACATGAAAAAAGTACTTTACACCACAATTATACTGGTAAGCCTGTCTTTTATTGCGTGCAAAGAACTGGAGTTTATATTTAGTGAAGAAACATCCAAGTTAACAGAAGCAGAAGTGGTTGTAGGCTTAAAGACAGCTCTTCAGGTGGGAACCGATACTGCAGTTACTGTAACATCCCAAGATGACGGATATTATAAAGACAAAGTAATCAAAATTTTATTACCGGAAGAAGCTGAAATAATTGAGGATTATGCGCAACAGCTCGGATTGGAATCCACGCTTGATAATTTCATTCTCTCAATGAACAGGGCAGCGGAAGATGCCGCAAGTGAAGCCGGTCCCATCTTACACGATGCCATCACAGATCTGAGCATCTCTGATGGATGGGATATACTGAATGGAACTAATCCTGCAACAAGTGAAAGTACCTCAAATTTTGACTCAACAGCAGCTACCAATTATCTCATATCTACCACAAATCAAGACTTGTATAATGCTTTTCAGCCTAAAATAAAAACTTCCCTGGATAAAAATTTAATTGAAGGATATTCAACCAATGAAATCTGGAATACTTTAACCTCTACATATAATATTTATGCCCTGGGAGCAGGCTTGGAGCAAGTAAATACTGAGCTGGACGTTTATGTTACTGAAGAAGGGTTAGACGGGCTTTTCCACAAAGTAAGTGTAGAAGAAAAGGTTATTCGAAAAGATCCGGCAGCATGGGCTCAAACACGAGTGGGCAATATTCTGGAAAAAGTATTTGGGGACAATGAAAAGCTGAAATTAACGCACATTTATAAATAAAAAGACAACATCTATGAAACGATTTTTTTCACTGACAACAACACTGGTTATAATTGTATCATTTTTCGTTCAATGCAGCAGTAAAAAAGAAACCCCGGAAGAATATAAACAAGCCATCGAAGAATGGCATCAAGAACGTATGCAAAACCTGAAGGCAGATGACGGCTGGTTGAATCTTGCAGGATTGTTCTGGATTGAAGAAGGGAAAAATACAATTGGCAGCGATGAAGCAAACGATATTACATTTCCCGATAAAGCTCCAAAAAAACTGGGTAAAATATATCTTAAAGACAGCACCATAAACTTTGAAGCTGCCAAAAATGTTGATATCATTCATGAGGAAAAAACCATACAGTTAAAAGAAATGAAAAGCGACCAAGAGGGAGAACCCACTGTTTTACAGCATAAATCGCTAAAGTGGTTTATCATTGAACGGGATGGGAAATACGGTATCCGCCTGCGAGACCTTGAAAGTGATCTTTTGGATGAGTTGGACAGTATACCCACATTTCCTATAAAAAAAGAATGGAAAATTAAGGCTGAATTTATTCCGCATAAAGAGAAAAAAACAATCGAAGTACCCAACGTACTGGGCAACACAAATGAAGAAAATATTCCCGGCGTTCTCAAATTTGAAATTAAGGGGGAAGAATATAAACTTCATCCAATAGGTAGCAAGGCGAGTATGTTTCTTGTCTTTGGAGATGAAACAAATGGAAGAGAAACTTACGGAGGAGGCAGATTCCTTTCAGTTGACGAACCTGATAAAAACAATATCACGTACATCGACTTTAACAAAGCGTATAATCCACCCTGTGCCTTTACGCCTTATGCTACTTGTCCTCTTCCCCCAAAAGGAAACAACCTGGAAGTGAAGATTGAAGCTGGAGAAAAAAATCCGGATATTGAAATGGATCATCACTGAGAGCAAGGGAAATTATAGACAATTATAATTCTATCATATCCTTAAATAGAGATAAGATATGTTACCATTTATTCGTGCTAAACATATCTTATAAAATTTATATTATATTACTGGCAAGAAAATTTGGCATATACACCAACAAACGGTTCTCTTTTTATATCTTCGCTATTTACTCTGAATATTGATGAAGAATTCAGAAAGAGCAAAAAATCATAACAGGAAAATAAGCCAAGGCATGAATCTACGATACATAACATATATTCTGATATTCATCTTATTTTCCTCCCATAATATTTTTAGCCAGGAATATTTTCAACAAGATGTAAATTACATCATAAAGGTAGAGCTGGATGATGAAAGACACATGCTTAAAGGTGTCGAGACCATAGAATACACCAACAATTCACCGAATAAGCTTGATTCCCTGTATTTTCATTTGTGGCCCAATGCATACAAAAACAATAAAACTGCATTGGCAAAACAGCTCATGGAATCAGAAGGAAAAGAATCTATGTTTAACAACCCACGTCAGCGAGGATATATTGATTCATTAGATTTCAGGGTGAATGACAATAGGATAGAGTGGGAATTTCATTCTGAACACCAGGATATATGTAAGCTCATATTAAACAAGCCCCTTGAAAGCGGAAAGACAATAAAAATCACAACGCCATTCCGAGTTAAATTGCCTCTTGGTATATATTCAAAAATGGGTTACGTAGGACAAGCATATAAAATAACCCAATGGTATCCGAAACCCGCAGTATATGATCGCAAAGGCTGGCATCCCATGCCCAATCTCCAAACCGGTGAATTTTACTCAGAATTTGGTTCTTTTGATGTGTCCATTACATTACCGAAAAATTATGTTGTTGCAGCAAGCGGGAACCTCGAAACAAAGAAAGAGATAGAATGGCTCAATGAAAAAGCAAGGGAAACCACAAGACTTTTTGACTATGACAATTATGCTAAAGAATTCCCTGAATCAAACCATAACAGGAAGACCATAAGATACAAGCTCAAAAATGCTCATGATTTTGCATGGTTTACAGACAAAAGATACCAGGTTATAAAAGACAGCATAAAACTCGCCTCCTCAGAAAAAAAAATTACAACCTGGGTTTATTATGTAAACGATGAAACAAAATTGTGGCAACACAATGTTACTGATTATATTCATGAATCCCTTCAGTTTTTTTCAGAAAAATATGGTGACTACCCTTATCAAAACTGTTCTGTCGTTTTGGGTGAAAGGGGCTCTGCAGGGAATGATATGGAATACCCGGGAATAACAGTGATAGAACATCATATCAACAAATACCAGCTCGAACAAATCATTGCGCATGAAATAGCACATAACTGGTTCTCCGGGATGCTGGGTTTCAACGAAAGAGATTACCCATTCCTAGATAAAGGCCTTGCCACATTGAGTGAAACGAGGTACATGCATGAAAAACATAGCGAAGATTTTGCTATGTATAAACTATTTGGGTTAAGCGAGAATTTTTCCGGAATCCTGGGAATAGATGCTCTGGAATACAGAGACTTAAACGACATTCCCTACCTGCTGAAGGCAAGACAAAATACTGATCAACCCACAAACACTGTATCTGAAAAATTTAACTTTGCAAATTACGTCGCAATTGCCTATGGGAAAAGCGGAAGAGCTTTTGAATATTTAATGCATGTCCTTGGAGAAAAAAAATTTGATGCAATAATACAAGAGCTATTTACAGAATGGTCATTAAAACATCCTTACCCTGCAGATATCCGAAAAACTTTTGAGAACAGGACAGAAAAAAATTTGGACTGGTTTTTCGATGGCCTTATGAAGTCAAACAAAAAAATTGATTATACATTTAAGAAAATACAAAAGGACAAACTCCTCATTAAAAACAAAGGAGATATTGCCGCTCCGCTGATGATAACAGGTTTGCAAAAAAATAAGAAGAGCCATAGCAGATGGATTGATGGCTTTACAGGAAAAAAATGGATCGAATTTCCCACGGAAGACTCAGATGTAATAAAAATTGACCACGATAAACAAATGCTGGAACTTTACCGGCACAATAACCGGATTGAAACAAGAGGACTATTCAAAAAAATAGCCCCACTAAAATTGGAATTTGGCGGCCTGATGAATGATCCTGATTATACCCAGATACACTATTTCCCTGTATTGGGTTGGAACTACTACGACAAAGCAATGCCGGGTCTTGTTATTTACGACAGTCCTTTCCCGCTTGAAAAATTTAACTGTTCCCTGATACCGATGTTTTCCACGGGTAAAACCGATTTGACGGGACAAGGGAATATCAGGTTTTCCATGTTTCCCGATAAAATATTCAACAGAATATCTCTTGGCATTTCAGGGAAACAATACAGTATATCAGATGTGTACAAAGGGCAATTTGAACAAATCAAGACAGAAGTGGTTTTCAGGTTCGACAACAAAAGCCCGAATTCCAGAGCAAAAAATAAATTTCAACTGACAGCAATTTATGCAACAGATATTAAAGACATATCAGACAGGATTTTAGAAGGAGCTACAAAACCACTTTCAAAACAACAATTTTTTAAATCTTCATTAATACACGACAATAGTGAGAAGACAATCAACCCATATCAAATTTCAGCCAACATAGAAGCAAGTAAAAATTTCACAAAAACCTGGCTGGAAGGAAAATTTAAATATTCATACTATTTAGATCAAGGCATAAGCCTGCGAATGTTTGGTGGTATGTTTATCAATAAAACCATTGATTTACCATGGACTTATGGTTTTCAGCTAAGCGGCGATGATGGATTACATGACTACACCTATGAAAACACCTATCTGGGTAGATTTGAACCACCTCATTACGAAAATGCAATTCGTATTTTCAGCCAACAGTTTTATCCATCAGAAGGAGGCTTCGCATTGCGCACGCCCCTGGGAATAACAAAAGACTGGCTCGCCTCAGCTAACTTGAAGACTTCCATTCCCTTAATTGCAGAGATCCCTCTCCATGCTTACGCCAATATAGGTTTCTTCGGTAATACAAAAACCACACCCATAGAAGTTAAAAACAAGGACTGGGCATATGAACTCGGCGTAAAGCTATCGCTTCTGAATTTTGTCGACGTTTATTTTCCAGTTACAGCATCACAAAACTTAGAAAAAAGCAGCGAATATTATTCCTCACAATATGGAGAAAAAATTCGCTTTCACATTCATTTCGATTTATTCGATCCAAGTGAAATCTATGACAATATAATTCAATAACAAATTTTGTTTCCTGAATTAATTGCTAAAACTACTGGGCGTTGTTTTCCTGAGTAATAGAATCAACAACCTGCTTAAGTTCACGATTATACTCTGCATTAAACAGATTCAAATCCCATTTATCCCCTATAGCTCTGGGAACCAAATTGGAGATGTATTCTTGTTCATTGTAATATATCTGCTTATTATAATCTTCGGACTTCAATGCTTTCAAATTATAATAATTTGATTGAACGCTTGAAAGTATAGTAATCCCAAGATCCTTTTTCAATTCTTTATTTTCTTTTCTCAGAACTTTTATCTTATCCTGTGTTTTATTATGCTCTTCTTCCATTTTCTTACTTAATTCATTGGCTTCAGTAAATCTTTCTTCCCAAAATTCGACCTTCTTTTCCTCTATAAAAAAAGTTATTACTGATCCAACGATTGCACCAATAACAAAAGCCAACGAAAGTTTAACGGCATGTTGTTTTACGATTCTAAAAAAATTTCTCATCATATTTATTCTCTCAAATTTAAAATTACAAACTCATGCAAGTGAAATATATTATATCCGAATGAAAGTTAATATTCTGATATTTTAATATCAATACATCAGATAAAGTATAAAAATACTTTTTGTTTTCTCAAACCCTTTTCTTATTGTTTACACGCTTTATCATTAAAAATTCATTAATTGTCTCCATATCAATAATTCCGATGAGGTTATTATCCGTATCAATCACCGGCACCATGGTAATCCCCTTAGTATACATAGTCTGGTAAGCTTTCTGCAGCGGGGTATTTGCATTAAAACAGGTAACATCCTGGTTCATAATTAAATATATTTTTTCATCACTTTCATGATTCACCAAACCATGTATAATATCATTGCGGGTAAGCATTCCTTTGACCTTATTTTCTTCCGTAACAACAAATCGCTGTTCAGGAGTACTCAAAAGAATATCCACCGCTCTCTGGATTGGGTCGTGCGGATGCAAAGGCGTAAATTCAGTAATAAGAATATCTTTAACAGTATATCCTGATAAAACCGAAGAAAAACGAATCATTTCATACTCCCTCTGAGCTCCCAGAAAAATAAAAATGGCAATTATTATAAGGAACGGATTAAAAAATATACCAAGCAGGCCTAAACCAACAGCTAAAAATTTAGCAATATTCATGGCAATATAAGTAGCCTGATCACGTGGCATTTTCAAAGCCAGCAAAGAGCGGAAAACCCTACCTCCATCCATCGGAAAAACAGGGAGCAAATTAAATACAGCCAACATAACATTTGCGAAAGTTAAAACCACAAAAAAATTGGCGCTGTTAACCGATTGTAAGCTTTCCGGCTGAAGATTAAAATCACCGGTTAAATTGATTAACAACCATAAAACAAAGGCGATAACAAGATTAGAAACCGGGCCGGCTATAGAAACAGCCAGTTCTTGTTTCGGGTCTTCCGGAATCTTCTCCAAATCAGCCACTCCACCAATAGGCAGTAAAGTAATACTTTTTGTGGTTATTCCATAATTTCTTGCGGTAAGAGAATGAGATAACTCATGAATTACAACACAGACGAAAATAGCTAATACAAAAAATACAGAAAAAATGATTTCTCCAATTGGAAGTCCCTGCTGAGCATTCAAAAAAATCACCCAGACAATAATCAATAAAAATGTCCAGTGAACAGATACCTGTATTCCAAAAGGTCTTCCTAATTTTAATGCATATTTTAATTTCATGAAAATAAACTTATTAGTTCTTATTTTGTATTAACTATACTAAATTTTGCAAACAATTTTAATTAAATTTCATATAAGTATATAAAAATACAAACAAATTTTACAAAATGATTGTTGCAGCATATAAAATACCAGGAGAAATGAGACGATATACAAGAGAACTGATAGAGGAAATGCGAGAAGCTGTCAGAATATCACAAAGATTAAAGAAACATCTGGATTGCGAGGAAAGTACTTCCTTTTACATGGGTAAAAATGCTTATCTATACAGATCCAATCATTATGGCAACCCAATTAAACTGGAAGACATTATAGGAATACCAACAGAGGTGTTGCCTCCGGAGCATCTGTTAAACAATGACGAGAAAGCCCAATTAAGCAGGCTCATGGAAGAGTTAATGAACATCTGGAATTTTTCTCCGGAATTTCCTGAGGCCCTTCCGGATTATTTAAAATACAAACATTTAAAGAAAATATGGGCAAGTGAGCAGGTCTATCTGGGTATGGGAATCAATAAAATTGAGTTTTGTAATTACAATAAAGCGAACTGTCCTTTCCCCGGCTATTGTACCTTTTGTAATGAAATAGAAGAGCAGGAAAAACTATACAACAGACTGACAGGTTCCGACAACAATAAAAATAAAGAAGAAGATAGCGAGCAATAAATAACTAAAGTTTCACAGATTTTATAAAAAGGGAAGGTCGTTACATAAAAACTTCGGGTTTCAGATGCCAGATACCTGTCCTTTGTAAAGCATTCTCATGTCCGAAGACGATAAAAAGATGGAATTACCCGGCAAAGGCCATGATAATTCCCTTAGAGGACTCTTTTTCGTATTTTAATTTGCTTTTTATTTCTTGTCTTTATCTTTAATGGTACAACCAATTGCTTTTGTTGTATTTGGGTTGGGTGTTTTATTTTCAAGCATCGCTTTTACCGCATCGGCTGCATAACGTTTTTCTACTTCATCCTCGTCTTTGTAATTATCATCTATGGTGCCGATATATTGCACGATAAAGTCCCCGTTATTATTTTCAAGAATATACAAGTGAGGGGTGTGAGTTGCTCCGTAAGCTTTATACACTTCCTGTTTCTCATCAATCAGGTATGGAAACGAATAATCTTTTTCTTTTGCACGTTTCTGCATGTTTTCAAACGAATCTTCCTCTACAAGTTCCGGATCATTAGGCTGTATTGCAACTACAGGAAATCCTTTGGAAGCAAATTTTTTGTCAAGTTCTATAATCCTTTGTTCGTAAGCCTTGGCGTACGGACAATGATTACAGGTAAATACAAGAATAACGCCTTCTTCATCTTCATAATCACTCAACGAAACGTGGGTTTCATCCACATTCTTCAGTTCGAAATCAGTAGCTTTATCGCCAATGTCATATCCCTGGGACATGGCCATTGGTATTAAATATAATCCTGTAAGGATGGTAAAAATAATTTTTTTCATATTTTATTGAATCTTGGTTTGTACTGCACGTTTTAATTCTTCATATTGAAATTCCTGTTCGTAAAAATCTTTTTCGTTGTTTCTATATATCAAAGTTGCCGGTATGGATCCTGACCACTCCGGGTTTACTTTGTCGATCCATGAATTGCTGTCAGCATCATCAAGAATGACAACCTTCATGCCTGAAGGAATCTCATGTTTTTTCAGGAAAGTTTTAACTCTTGTTTCAATATTATTCCCAAAATCCATGCTGGTTAAAATGAAGCGGACTTTCTCATCTTTCATCTCATTGTATACCTTTTTAAATTCCGGTAACTCTTTAACACATGGTCTGCACCATGTAGCCCAGTAGTTTATTATATAAGTGGTATCATTGTCTTTTTCAAGTAATTGCTTATAAGAATCGAAGGAATCATAGGTTTTAATATCCTGTGCCTCAGCATCAGCCATCGAGATAAGCATTAAGCCCAAACCAATAATTAGTGCATGTAACTTCATCGTTGAATGAATTTTGTTTCTAATTCTATACATTTAATTCAGCAAATTGTTTAATGAAAAAAAATCCCCTGTTTTCCGCAGGTTTTGCATTACTTTATGTAATACATTAATTTTAAGAGATAGATTAATTCAGGGTGTTGCAATACATTTAAAGCACGGGAAGCAACCTTTAGGTTAGTTTGTAATGATTTTGCAAAAAACATAATGAAATTTGTTTTTAATCCCTTGTTGGTTTATTTAGTCGTACTTATATCAACTAAAATTTTAAATAAAGGTTGGATTGTGTGTTATGCAATTTTTATATTGTTGTTTATGTATATATATTTAGTAAAAGAAACCATTAAATAGTATTCTTATGTTATATTTACGCTTTTTTCTATTCGTATTTTTATTCAGTATTCTTCAAGCTGAAGTAACCGCCCAGGAAAATAATTTCAAGTATGAGGATGATTATTCCCAATTTGTAAACAACCAGATGGAGCTTGATAAAATTCCCGGTCTTACCATTGGTTTTCAACATGGAGATCAAGAGTGGGTAAAAGGTTTTGGTTATATTGACCTTGAAAACAATGTGGAAGCCTCACCTACCTCTGTTTACCGGTTAGCCTCCAATAGTAAATCTATGGCCGCTGTTGCTATTCTGCAACTTGCGGAGGAAAATAAGTTGGAGCTTGATGATCCGGTTCAAAAATATGTTTCCTATTTTCCTGAAAAAAAATGGGAGATTCCCATACGTTATGTTTTAGGTCATTTGGGGGGTATAAGTCATTATAAAAATTATGAAGAGGAAGGATCCATAAAAGAGCCTAAAGATACAAGAGAGTCTATAGAAATTTTTGCTGATTTTGAATTGGTGGCAGAGCCTGGGACTGAATATAGTTACTCCAGCTATGGTTATAACCTACTCGGTGCAGCGATCGAAGGTGCTGCGAAAACTCCTTATGGACAATATATGAAAGAAAATATTTGGGAGCCTTTGGACATGGAATCAACTTACATGGACGACCCTGATGAAATTGTTCCAGGAAGAGCCAAAGGATATCGTTTGGTTTTCAATGAGCTTCGGCATTCTGAGTATGTTGATATCAGCAGCCGTTTTGCAGGTGGAGGGAAAATTTCATCAATTCCTGATATGCTAAAATATGCTGAAGGTTTAAATAAAGAAAAAATTTTAACAGGCCAAAGTACCCGTCTTATGGAAACTCCAATGAAGACGAAGGACGGAGAGTTTATAGGATATGGCATGGGTTGGAGGATTGCACCCGTGAATGGACATTTTATGGTATATCATACGGGTGCTCAGCCTGAAACCAGAACAATATTGATAAGATTTCCTGAAAAGGAATTCAATATTGCATGTGCCTATAATTTTGAAGGTGGAGATTTAAATGCTTTCCCCCGAAGATTGTATCAGTTGGTTATGGATGAAGGGTGGAATGTAAAACCCTATACAACTGATAAATATGATAAAACTGTGATTGATGGATTGTGGGAGATATATAACTACGGACTGGCACATTTTGAGCGATATAACACAGCTAAATCATCACAGGAAAATGAACTTATTCAGATTTTCGAATTCTTTAACAATACTTTTAACCGAAACGCTCTTAAAGAGGATTTTGATTCATTAAAAACAGAAATTCAACTGGGACGACATCCAAAAGCAAACATGGCATTTGTTAAGATGGGCTCATATATGGCTGAGCAATTATATGAGGAATATGGGAAAGATCAACTGGATGAATATCATAAAAACGGAGCGTTCAAATTTTTTGAAGATTATATTCAATTATTGGAATCAGACGAAGATTCAAAATTTCAAATTGATGTATATATTAAAGAACAGATAGCTGAATATTCTTCAGACTGGAGCAACTCATGGAATCAATACACAAGAAGATTGTGGATCGCTCCACATACTGATTTGGACCAACAAACCCAAGAAATTCTCAAGCTTTTTGAGAATAAGGATGTATACCCGGATTTTACAGGGGAGCTATCAGAAGCTATCTGGAAAGGAACCCTGGATTCAGAGCCAGATGATTATTTAAAAGTAGCTCAACGTTTTACAAAACTTTATCCCGAATCTGCTATCCCTCAGGTAACATTGATGAATCTCTATGTTTTAATGGATAAGAAAGAAGAAGCCTCCAAAGCGCTGGAGCTTGCTTCTGAGGCTAAAACAGACAAAAATGCCTTTTCAGCAGGCCATTTAAATTCTTATGCATACCAGTTATTCCAGGCAAATAAGCTTGATAAAGCGCTCTCCTATATTGAATTCTGCAGAGAACATTATCCTGAAAAAGGAATTTTTGAAGATACAAAAGGGGACATCTTATTGGAGAAAAGCCGAAGAGCTTACGAAAAAGCCCTTGACTTAGATCCTACCCGGGATAATACGTGGGAGCAACTGAAAAACATTGAATAAAAATACTTGAAAGGTATTTGTGAAAAAGTTAAACTTTTTAATTCTTACTTAAAAAAACTAATAAATCATTAAATAAAACCTACACAAAATAGCGTGTTTAATTTCAACATATGCCCTTTTAGATTTAGATACATCTATTAAACTTGCATTTGATAAAATTGGACAAAACAAAGTGCTATTCAGTTGGAAGGATGCTCAAACAAATGATCTTTAAAAAGTAGCTTGTCACGATACATAGAAATCGCTGTTAATGGTTGTTTTAAAGATATTCAACAACGCTAAATTAACGACACCGAAAAGGTCCTCGATAAAATATGGAGGATTGGCAGAAGGACGGATTGGTGCTATGTCAACTGGCTTTGGGAAGTCAGAGGCATTGTAGATCGAATGGCAGGTGGTGTAGGTCTTAGGAGAGGTAAAAAAATTTATTAATAAAAAATCACGCTTTAAGTTGATGAATACCTCATAGGGGGTTTGAAGCTCCTGTTTTGTGCACCGCTTTAACGCCCCAAAAAACACCCGTTGATTATCAGCAAATTAGCGGTTAAAAATTTGAAATTTGGGTGACCCGTTGTAT
>JAWLEB010000019.1:0-52662 GCA_041686375.1 Bacteroidales bacterium | reverse complement strand
GCCTACCAGCGCCGATGGTACTACGTAAAGTGGAAGAGTAGGTCATCGCCGACTTTTAAAAAATCCCGAACCTTTCCTTAAGGTCGGGATTTTTTTTATTTTTATACCCATGAAAAGAATTGACATTATACTTATTCTGTTGCTGTTTAATTTCCCTTTTCTTGCTCACACTCAAGAAGAACCCTCCCTGGATACTGCAACTTCTTATATAACTGAGATTGAAACATGGAAAATTGACCAATTTTATAATGATACTAGTTTTGTCTTAGATACCAATTGGTATTCTTTACATCAATTTAACCCTACTTACGGTAAATTATACTTGAGTAGTTTCGGTTCTCCTGTGAAAAAACCTTATATTGATCTAAATAGAGATGACCGTTTTATTTTTAGTAGTCACTATAAAGATTATTTTTATAATCGCAAGAACACTATTTTTTATAAGACTACGACTCCTTTTACCTATTTTAATTATAATTCCGGTGGAGGTTCAGACCAAATTGCTAAAGTTAAAGCATTTCATACCCAAAATGTTAACCAGTTTTTGAATTTCGCTTTTAGAATAAAAATTAATTCATCAACCAGATTTTATGAACCCGATGATGAGAAAACTGTACGCGCAAATTTCTTAAGCTTTTCGCTTAGCTATAATACAAATTCCTATACTGCTTATATGGACATTAATTCTAATTCAGTTACTGGCAAAGAAATCGGTGGCATTCAGGATCAAGAGGAGTTTGAGTCGGGGTTGTATGAAATTTTTACCCCTCGGATTAGTGACGCACAATCTGTTCTTAAATCGAAGGAGTTTAATCTTACACAGAAAATTAATCTTTTAGATAAATTTGCTTCGTTTTTTACTCGTGAGGATATATCTGGGGTTAGCACTGATACTACATATGATGATCAAGACAGCATTGAAACGGATAGTATAGTTAATCCGAACAATGAAAAAACAGATCCTCAGGATTCTACAAGACAGGTTGAAACAGGAATAATTCATGATTTATCTTACGAGAACAATAAGTATAAATATATGGATAGTAATCCACTTTCTTTATTTTATGAAGATTTTCCTGTTTATATAGATTCTGTAAGAACCAACGATCATTCCCGTATGAATGTACTCTCTAATGATCTTATGCTGTATTTTGAAACGGGTAATTTCAATTTTATCGGAGGAGTTGGTCATGAACATGTAAAACATGAATCTCTTGCCAGAATGACTCCTGATGATACTCTAACCGGACAAACTGTCAAAAAATATCACAAATATGATAATGTAAACATTTTCACCCGACTTAATAAGCAAGTTTTTAAAAAGCTGGAATTCGAAGGAGAAGCAAAATCATACCTTGCAGGATTTAAAAGCGGCGATCTTTCAGGAAGAGCTGGATTGAATTTCAAGTTCGACAGTACACTATTGAAAATAGGAGCACAGTATATACTTGAAGAACCATTGTATTATTATCAGCATTATAATTCAAATCATTTTCAGTGGAACAATAATTTTTCAAAGTCCAATTCTATACTCCTGAATATGAATTATGCAAATTGGAAATACGATTTTAATGTTGACATTAATTCAGGCTTGTTGAATAATTATGTTTTTCTGAACACTAATGCAGAGCCAGAACAATATCCAAATGATTTACATTATCTGAAAATTTCATTAGATAAAACATTTAGTCTGAATAATTTTTTCTTTGAGAATAAGATCTATTACCAATATAGCAGTGATGACAAAGTATTCACTTATCCTGAGTGGTATCTCTATGAATCTCTGTCGTGGAGATATACGTTTCATTTTGGTATTACGGGAGGAAAGTTATCAACACAAATAGGGGTGAATATGTATTATTTTCCTGAATTTTATGCTGATGCATATATGCCAGCGCTTAATCTTTTTTATAACCAGGGGAACCAGAAAATTGGAGGAAAGCCAATATTTAATGCTTTTATAAATCTTAAGGTTAAACGAACCAGTGCTTTCTTAAAACTCTCGCATGTAAACAGCCCTTTGCAGGAAAGAGATTATTACAGTGCACCTGATTATCCCATGTCGCCTTTAATGTTCAAATTCGGAGTCTTTTGGTCTTTTTATGATTGATTTTTTATTATTTTAGTATTTGAGATTAATTATAGAAATTATAGACAATAATTAAATTTTATATTTTGATTCATTTTTCTTTCAATATTCATAGGATTTTAGCGGCGAATTTATCGGTGGTTGTTTTACTTTTATTTTTTTCATGTAAAGAGGAGGCATCTCAACCCGAAAATAGGTTGGAAAAAATTCGTGAGGCAGGTAAAATAGTAGCTGTTACTGATTATAATTCTACCAATTATTTTATTTACAGGGGAGAACCTATGGGATATCAATATGAACTCCTTAAGCGGTTTGCTGATCATTTGGGTTTGAAGTTGGACATTATTGCCAATAAAGATTTACAAGAAAGTTTTGAATTGCTTAAGAAGGGGGAGGTTGATATTCTTGCATTTAATTTGACAGTAACAGAGGATAGACGTAAACAATTTGATTTTACTATTCCTTATACACAAACTCGTCAGGTTTTAGTACAGCGGAAACCAGATAATTGGAGATCAATGAGTAAGCATGAAATAGAAAAAAATGTAATACGAAATCAACTTGAACTTAATGGAAAGGTTGTATATGTTAGGGCTAATTCATCTTATGCGCAACGTTTACGTAATTTAAATGCGGAGATTGGAGGGGGTATTAAAATCATAGAAAAAGAAGATTATTCTGAAGAGCAACTTATTTCACTTGTTGCAAGGGATGAGATAGATTATACCATTTGTGATGAAAATATAGCTAAGGTAAATAGTACCTATTATCCTGATATTGATGTTGGTACTGCAATTAGTTTCTCTCAGAATGTGGCATGGGGTGTTCCCAAGGGTGCAGACTCATTGCGCGCTGCAGCAAATGGCTGGTTGTTTAGTTTTAAAAATACACTTGATTATGCTTTAATCTATAATAAGTATTTTAGAAATCAAAAGTCGGCATTAATATGGAGCAGTGATTATTATACGTTAAGTAGCGGGAAGATTACTCCTTATGATGATA
The DNA here is from genome assembly GCA_041686375.1 of Bacteroidales bacterium. Lineage (GTDB taxonomy): Bacteria > Bacteroidota > Bacteroidia > Bacteroidales > UBA12077 > JAGXLC01. Next base: position 49,571 of record JAWLEB010000019.1, on the reverse strand, counting down.
TAATACAAAAATATAGTAAAGACATAGATTGGGATTGGCGTTTGTTAGCATCATTGATGTATCAGGAGTCCAGGTTTAATCCGCAAGCAACTTCATGGGCCGGAGCTAGTGGTCTGATGCAACTTATGCCTTCTGTGATTCAAAGGTTTAATGTAGAAGATAAGTTTTCACCCGAAGATAATATTAGAGGGGGGGTAGAATTTATAGGATGGCTGCAAGAACAATATGAAAAAAGAGGGCTGGATGATGAAGAACAACGGCAAAAGTTTGTTTTAGCCGCATATAATGTTGGTTTGGGGCATATACTTGATGCCCGGCGTCTCGCTGAAAAAAACGGAAAAGATCCAGATGTATGGGATAATAATGTGGATGAATTTATTTTGAAAAAGTCGGACCCGGAGTATTATAATGATGAAGTTGTTTATTATGGATATGCCAGAGGAAGTGAAACTTATAATTATGTCCGTCAGATTCTGGAGCGTTATGAGCACTATATAAACATAGTTGATGAAGAATGATATCTCCCTGCTTTAGTTGAGTTTATATTCTGTTGGTTGTTGCCAGAGAAGCCGATTGATTATTTAGAAACTTTGTTTAAGTTTATCATACCCTATATTGAGTAAATACCTTTTTATATAACTCCAAAAATTCTGACAGAATCATAGCAGTGGCTCCCCAAATATTTAAATCATCAATTTCATAAAAGGGTGCAGTGTATTTTTTATTGTTCTCTTTGAAGGTTTTACTTTGATTAATACAAGTCGGATCCATTAATTGTTCCAGTTTTATGGTATATATGTTTTCTACTTCCCGTTTGTTAGGGAAAAATTCAGGCTCATAAGATATGCTTCCTATGATGGGATGAACTATATAGTCACTAACAGGAATGAAAAGCTTTGTTAGTTTTCCTAAGATTTTTATTTCATTTTCATCAATTCCAATTTCTTCTTTCGTCTCTCTTATGGCAGTTTCGATAACATTCTTGTCGTCTCTCTCCATTTTCCCCCCTGGCAGGCTAATTTGTCCGCTGTGTACTCCTTCATAAATTTGCCGTTTGATAAGAACGGTATAAACCGAATTTTCTTTTGGATATAAAAGGAGAAGTACTCCGGCTTTTTTTGTGTATACTGATATTTTCTTGGAATGTCGTTGCAAGGGAGCCATTTTGAATTGCGCTCTTTCTCCCGGGAGCAATTCACTTAATCGCTCTTTTAACTTTATCTCGTATGCATGAAAGGAGTTATTTTTTGGCTTAAACATACTGTATACATTTATTTTCTGAATCTACGAATAAATTCTTCTACTTCCGGTACACCGCCTTGATATACTAAATAGCCGTTATATGGTTCCTTATCAGTTATTTCATCATTAATCGGTGTTAACATAATTTCTTTTACTTTATCCCTGTCGTGTGTTTGTCCGAGTGCCCAGCCGAGCTTTATATAGGCTACTTCAGGCAGCATGTTTGCTGCAGGGATTACTCCTAAGTCCATAAGATCACGCCCGGTATCGTAAACAAACATGTGTACATAACCCCATAGGGTTTGTACTGTCATATATACATGCACCCCTTTTTCGACAGCTCTTTTTAGTGCCGGGTATACGGGTTTATTGACATGTCCCAGTCCCGTCCCTGCTATTACAATTCCTTTATATCCATTATCTACTAACGCATCAATTATGTCAGGCTGCATGTTTGGGTAGTAATATACAATTGTCACCCTCTCATCAAAGTACGGTAAAATTTTAATTTTATTATCTTTGCTTCGTTGGTTATAATATTTTTTAATCGGTTGGATTTTTCCTCTTTTTACTGTTGCAAGTGGAACATCTCCTAAAGTACGAAAAGTAGAACGATAGGAGGAATGCATTTTACGTACCCTGGTTCCTCTATGAAGGAAACCGTATTCATCCGAAGTAGGTCCAAACATACATACCATAACTTCTGCAATATCAGAGTGGCCAGCTGTATATGCTGTGTGGATAAGGTTAAGAGCCGCATCTGAGGATGGTCTGTCTGATGAACGCTGAGAACCAACTAATACAATAGGAACAGGAGGATTTTGTATCATAAATGTAAGCGCTGCTGCAGTATGATGCAAAGTATCAGTGCCATGTCCTATCATTATCCCGTCTATCCCATTTTCTATTTCTTTTCCTATTGCTTTGGCTAATTGAATGTACTGTTCAGGTCCCATATTTTCGCTAAAAACAGCAAAAACTTTTTCAGTTGTTAAATTACAAATGTCTGCCAGCTCAGGTACTGCTCCATATAATTCCCCTGGTGAAAAGGCAGGTATCACTGCACCTGTTCTGTAATCTAACCTGGAGGCAATGGTGCCTCCCGTTCCAAATAATTTTACATTTGGAAGTTCTTTTGAATAGGGAAATTCTTGTTCGGGAATTTGATAATTTGCTTTTTCAAAACCTTTTTCCTGCATATCCTTTATGGTATCCACGTCAATGCCAATATTATAGCCTGTTGGAATTTTCAGGACAATATGCTTGTTGTCATCATTTTCTGATCTTGGTAAAATTTTTCCTTCAAATTCTCCCCGTGTTGTTTGAATGTCCACAGCACTCCATACTCTTATTTTGAATTTTTTTAGTGTTTCTAAGGATTTTCCTCGATAGCCTTGATACGTCTCTTTATCCATTATAATTTTAGTTGTTATAGTTTTTTTTATAAAACTCAATATGCTTTTCCGCCATAGCTTCCCAGCTATATTCTTCCTGTATTATCCGGTTTGCTTCATTTCCGAGTTTTACTCTGAGGTTATCATCTTTTAGTAATTTAATCATCGCGTCAGCAAATTCTTTTGAGTCTTTTGGGTTAACCAGCAGACCATTTTCATTATGCGAAAGAATTTGTTTTATGCCTCCGTATTTTGATGCTATTACAGGTTTGCCGCATGCCATAGCTTCCTGGGATGTCATACCAAAAGGTTCAAAAATAGAAGGTAAAACAAAAAATTCTGCCTGTTGGTAATACTGTACTAATTTGTCATCCGGTACATAACCAATGATATGCACACGGTCAATGCTTTTTTCTTTAATGATTTTTTTCATGTTATTGTATACTTCTTTTTCTCTTGGCTTTGGATTTGGTGAACCTCCACCAATTACAAGATGCACATCATCAATTTCTTTGCTGACAAAATCAAAGGCATTAAGCAGTAAATCGTGCCCTTTGTTTGCATCTATACGGCTTAGGCAAAATATATATTTGTCAGGTAAATCGGAAGATTTTTTATCTTCCACTTTATTAGGTTTGTTGTAAGTATGAATATCTACACCCGGAGGAATAATTTCAATATCAGGATCATTGATGTTATATAATTCTTTTAATTTATCTTTTTGCACTTGCGATGTCAGTGTATGGGCATTTACGGACTTAAAGATTCGTATTTCCTCATCTATTCGTTTTTTAAAGTTATATTTTTTCTCCATTTCTTCAGGATCTCCTCCCATATCCTCTTTTTTCCAGGCTCCCAGACTATGTGCTGTAAAGAAGGCAGGTTTGTTAAATGCTTTTGCCACATCCAGAGTTACAATTCCTGCATCAACATAGTGACCATGGAAGAGATCATAGTCCAGATCATTTTTTTTGATAAAATCAATCATATTTTGCGCTAGTTCAGGGAGTAATTCGTAGATGGATTCTTTGGGAATAAATTTCCATGGACCGGCAGGAATTCTGATAACCCTGACATCAGGCTGTCCGGGTACAGGGTCTATTTGTTTTCTTGATTTATCAAACCAGCGGGTATAGATATCTACTTTATATCCCATTCTTGCTAGAGCCTTGGAGAGTTCAAGCACATATACCACCTGTCCTCCTGTATCGGTTTGTCCTAATTGGGGAACAGGATCAAAATATCCATGTGTACTCAACATTGCAATTCGATTTAACTCTTTTTGTGCGCCCATAACTATACAATTTTTAATTCATAATCTTTTGTAATGATGAAATCTGCTTCTTTTTTCTGTTCAGAAATTATTTCGTGTTCAATGCGCAGTATTTTTTCCAGAAACTCATCTTGTTTCTCCCTGCTCCGTTCTGAGCGGGTTTCCTTAGTGTCGAAATAATTTTTGTCAATAAAGACCTTTCTATTTACATTTTTCAATGATGTCGTATAGGTTCCTTCTGCAATCACTACTTTTATTCCTTCAAGATTTATTTTTTCTGTGGTGATTTTGTCTTCTTTGAAATATACAAGAGGTTTCTCAATAATATTTTCTCCTTGCAGCGCATCTCTCAGATTTTGATCCAGTACATCCAGTTTTACCTCTGAGGTTCCAACATGGTTGATGTTTGCTTGTCGTTTTTTTTCATTGGTTTTAGGAGGATAAACAAAATAGTCGTCTTGTTGAAAAATATAGGATTGTATTCCGTGTTTTTCCAGCTCTTCTTTCAGGGTTTGTGCTGTTTCTGATTTACCGCTCCCTGATTCTCCGGCTATAGCTATAGCATATCTGCCTTCCGCTGCTTTTATCTCTGGCACAACAACTTCAGCCACCAATTTAGCTGATTTAATATGATGTTCTTTGATTACTAACTTATCTCCTTCCATAATCTTTATATTTTTATTTTTTACAAACCTTCTTTAAATTAACTATTTTGGGCATTGTTTTCAATAGTATCTTCTGTTATTTCCCTTAATTTTTTGAAAGAGATATTACCTATTGCCTCAGGGCTGAGTTTTCCCATAATCCAATTCACTCTGCTATCCGATGAATTATTTACTGAGATTTTTATGTCATCAAATTCTTTATTTAATGTTGGTATTTTCTTCTTTAAATTTTCAATATCATTTTTTTTATATCCAATAACACTGAGAAGCTCTTCTTTGTTGATTGTTGGATTTTGATATATGTAGGGGAGCATCTTCCTGGCTATTTCCGGTTCTAATTTCTTTTTCCTTATAAAGTTGAATAACTCATAAATCATGTTATAGTCAAAGTTTTTGTCTTTTTCATAGTGTCCTTCTACAAATTTCAGTCTGTGTCCAAGGAATGTTCCTATGAATTTAGGTTTAAAGTCAAGATTCTCACTAATTTTTTTGATTAAGGGAAACAGGTTGTTTCTGAAAATGTATTTATGCGTGTCTTCCGGGATATTCCATTTCATTAATTGTTCATATTGATGTATGATTTCTTCCGGCAGGTTTTTTCTTTTGCCTTCAATATAATTTTTATTAAGCGGGATTGGAGCTGAGTCAGTATCCGGGTACATTCTGTCCGGGCCAGGCAATACCCTTTCAAAAACAGTTGTACCGTCGTGAAAGGTTTTTCTTGTTTCTCTTGGAACGCCATCAAAAGCCATCTGGCAGCGCTCTTCAATTGTTTCTATTGCTGTTTTGACATCTTCCTGCGGAGCCCAGAATATTATCTGCGCATCACCAGATTCGGCGTTAATTTCTTTTTTGATTGCTGACCATTCCTGTTCATTCAGATTTGGATTTAGCTCTTCGCTGTGTGTCATATTAGGCCGCTCCAGGCATGCTATTACTTTAAGCCGGTCTTCGATTTCGTCGGCAAATATTTTACCTGGTTGCGTGAAATGCGAAAGTATGCCTTTGAAGCCGGGCAGATTGGCAGCAAATATTTTCTCTTTATTCTGATAGGCTTTTAGCAGAGGCTGGTAATCTAATTTGTATTTATGGGGCTGTATTTCTTTTGTGGTGACTTTCCAGTATGTTTTTGAAATTTTTTTATTGAGCTTTTCTCTGACATTAAGAAGTGCCCATTGTCTGAAAGACTCGTTATGTGATAGTTTGGGGATGAGTTTGTTGTGTGCGACTCCTTTGAGCTCAACCCTGGTTCCTCCCTGGCAGCTTACATTGACATCTTCACGGCCGGAACCTATGCCGGTTCTCACTTTATCAGTACTCCGGTTTAGAAAACGAATGTATTCTGCTGCTTCCTTTAATTCATAGGGAGTAAGCATGTCCGGATAAGTCACTGTCTCGATAAGAGGCATTCCCAGCCTGTCTGTTTTAAAAAATCTGGTATGTCTTATGTCGGATATCTCACGGCAGGAATCTTCCTCCAGGCTAAGCTGGATAAGTCTGACCTTTTTATGCTTCAAAGGGATTTCTCCTTCAACACCGATAATTGCCGTTCGCTGAAAACCTGTAGGAATGCTGCCATCGAGGTATTGTTTCCGGGTGATGTGCACTTCGCCCACAATGTTTAGTTTTGATAAAAGCGATATCTCCAGGGCAATATCCAGTGCTTCTTCGTCCATTTTGAAAGGCGGGGTGTCATCTATGTCATAGGTGCATGCTGTTTCATTGTTGATACGGTAGATTATTTCTTTTCTGGTTTTATATTCCATCAGGGCAGTGCCATCATATTCTCCCAGTTCACTCAATGTTGGGCGCATGTGCCTGATAATTTCAGCATCATATTCATCGTTGCTGTGATATATACCAGCAGGGCAATGACAGAAAAGTTTTTCTTTTGTTTTTAATTGCTGATGTACTTCCAGCCCTGATTTAAAGCCAATTCTCTTATAATCTTCTTCTGTTGCATTTTTTATATCAACATATCCTATTTCATTTTTTGATTTCTGATAGTTTTCCGTGGGTGTAAAATTGTTTTTATTTTCCATGTCAAGGATTTTCTGTACGTTTTGAGATGCGTTAAAATAGAAAAAAAAAAACGAAATGCAAAACTTAACACTTTCTAATCATGAACATTCTGTTTTGCCTTCCCTTTGATGATTAACCAATTTTTTGAATAGTTGGGGGTAGATAATTTTTCTTAAAGGCATCAGTTGAATCGAATTGTCTTAATAGGACTTATTTTAGTAATTATATAGGATGGTAGAAGCAGCATAAGATAGGTTACGAGAAGCGTTCCTGCATTAAGAAGAATAATATGCAAAATATTCAAATTTATTGGAACTACATCAAGATAATAGGTGGAAGCGTCAAGTTTGAAAATACCAAACTGATATTGAATCAAACATAATAGGATACCAATTATATTTCCCCAGATTAGACCTTTTCCTACCAGAAGTGAAGTGAAATAGAGAAATATTCTGCGAATATTCCAGTTTCTTGAGCCAAAAGATTTAAAAAGGCCAATCATGCTGGTTCTTTCCAGAATAATAATCAATAGCCCTGAAACCATGTTGATCCCCGCTACAAGGATTATAAGTATTAAGATTACATAAACATTGACATTGGTTAAATTCAGCCAGTCAAATATTTGCGGGTGTTTTTGCGTTATGGGGAGAACCCTGAGTTTCGATCCGTCTTCGGTGATGTTGTATGTATAATTTTCTTTGAGCAATGCAGCTATTTTGTTGATTCTGCTAAAATCATCAATGATAACTTCGAAACCGCTTATTTGATTTTCTGACCAGTTGTTTAGCTTTTGAATATGTTTAATATCTGCTAGTATGAATTTCTGATCGAATTCTTCGAGACCTGTATCATATATTCCTGATATTTTGAATCTTCTCATTCTTGGTGGGTCTTCAACAAAATACATAGCCACATAATCGCTGGTATCTAATTTTAAAAGCTTTGCTAAATAGTTGGAAATAACTACATCATCTGTTCTTGCGGAGTCATTGATTTCAATAATTTCCCCTTTGATAAGATTTTTTTTGAAAAATGACCAGTTAAAGTCATTTCCAATTCCTTTTAGTACAGCTCCCTGTATATCTTCTTTTGTTTTGAGAATTCCGGCTTTTATTCCAAATATCTGAATATGCTTGATTCCGCTTAATGAATCTAAGCCGGGATAAAAGTTTTGATCCTTATCAACAGGCAAGGTTTCATATGAAGTGTTTGTATCGTGGTTGAGAATCTGGATATGTGAACCAAACCCAATCATTTTCTGACGGATTTCAGATTTGAATCCGGTAACTATGGCTACGGAGAGAATCATTACTGTCATTCCTAATGCAACTCCTACGACAGCAATAGAGACGATTGGTCTGGAAATCTTTTTTTTGGCATCCTTGTCTTTAAAAAGCCTTTGAGCGATAAATAATTCTATGTTCAATTTGCTTAGATTTAGTTGCAAATGTATCAAAATTATTTTTTTGTGCATTAACAATTTACCCCTGAATCATAAGGATAATTCAAAGGAAGTTGTTTAGTTATGTATTTATTTTTAATTTAGTTCGCTATAAATTACATATTATGGGTAGGTTAGTAATTTTTATTAGTATATTTCTTTGTCTGTCAGGAATGAATTGTGGGAGAAATGTAGAGGGTGAAAGCATTACCACAGGTGCTGAAAGAATGGATCAATATCTTCCTTTACTTGAAGGCCGGTCAGTGGCAGTTGTTGCTAACCATACATCTTTGGTTAAAGATAAGCATCTGGTAGATACTTTAATTTCTCATCATATTGATATAGCTAAGATTTTTAGTCCGGAACACGGTTTTCGCGGAGATAAGGATGCAGGAGAAATTATTGAAAGCTCTAAAGATGAAAAAACAGGGGTTCCTGTGATTTCTTTATATGGAAGTAGGCGAAAGCCCAGAGTTTCTGAACTTGATGATGTTGATATTGTCATTTTCGATATTCAGGATGTTGGTGTTAGATTTTATACTTATATTTCTACCATGCATTATGTAATGGAAGCCTGTGCGGAGAGCGACACGGAATTTTTGTTGCTTGATCGTCCCAATCCTAATGGGTTTTATGTGTGCGGGCCGGTACTTGATACACAATACAGGTCTTTTGTTGGAATGCATCCTGTCCCGCTCGTTCATGGTATGACGCTGGCTGAACTTGCACGGATGATAAATGGAGAAGGATGGCTGGAGGATGGGCGAAAATGTGATTTGGAATGGGTTCCCTGCACAAATTATACCCATGATTCCTTGTATCAATTACCTGTAAGACCTTCACCAAACCTTCCGAATATGCAAAGTGTATATTTGTATCCTTCGTTGGGATTGTTTGAGGGAACTATTGTGAACGTTGGAAGGGGGACGGACTTTCCTTTTCAGGTATTTGGACATCCCGATTTAAGTGGAGACATTACATATACCCCGGAATCCAAGAAAAATGCCAGTATAGAGCCAAGGCATGAGGATCTAGAATGTCAGGGAATTGACCTGCGTGACTATCCTGTGGATTCTTTAATAGCTGAGCCGGGTATACGGCTTCAGTGGCTTTATGATGCTTATGATAAACTGGGGAAAACAGAGGATTTTTTTCTTCCGTTTTTTATTAATTTAAGTGGCAATGAAGATCTCAAAAAAGAAATTATACAGGGAACTCGAATTCCGGAGGTTAAAGAAAAATGGAAAAACGACCTTTCATACTTTTTGGAAAAGCGGGAAGAATATTTACTATACGAAGATTTTGATCATTAATTTTTTCAATGGTTTTTATCAATTTAAAAAGTAAAAAAAGAGTTTCCAGACTTTTATGATGAATAATGCAGTCCCCCTAAAAGCAGGCTTTTCTCTATTATTTACTCTACATTAGTTTACTCGAGTAAGCATCTTGAAATTAATGTGTGCTTTGATTAGCTATTTACAAAATAATCCACTTATTGAATTGTTCAAATTCAATTGCCTTTGCATAGCCCGACAGTCGATACACTAAGCATGAAACACCGGCTTCCAGCCGGTAACCATCAGGGATGGCGGTGTTACATGATAAAATAATTCCTGCCAGATGGTGATAATATATGTCGCTCCGAGGGAGCTCTGATGCTGGTATTGGAGTTTTTACCATAAACATTTTATCCCTGCGGGAGTTAAGAATTAGCCTTTTGTAGAAGTGGCAACCATGAAAATAAAAAGGCGCCCTTGTTTGAGGACACCTTCAATTAGATAAATTATATTATAGCGTTCTTATTTCTTTGCTGCTTCTGATATAGGTTCTTCTACTTTTCTTCCCGGATAAGTTTTAAGAGCCTCTTTTAGCGTTTTCATCGCATTTTTTAGATCTTCTATATTCAGAACATACGCGATTCTGGCTTCTTGTTTGCCAAGGCCGGGAGTTGAATAGAAACCTGCTGCAGGAGCAATCATAACTGTTTGATTTTTATGATTAAAATCGCTTAACATCCACTGTGCAAATTTTTCTGCATCATCAACGGGTAATTTAACTACTGTGTAGAAAGCACCTTTGGGCTTAGGACAGTAAACCCCATCAATTTCATTTAAAGCATCTACCATATAGTTTCGGCGCTCGATGTATTCATTATAAACTTCATCAAAATATTCTTTTGGAGTGTCTAAAGCGGCTTCGCTGGCTAACTGACCGAAAGATGGCGGGCATAGCCTTGCCTGTGCGAATTTTAAGGCATTGGAAATAATATCTTTGTTTTTGGATATTAAAGCGCCAATTCTTACACCGCACATACTGTAGCGCTTAGAGACAGAATCCATAATCACGACATTATTTTCTATACCTTTCAGATGCATCGCTGAAACGTGATCGTTCCCATCATAACAAAATTCACGGTATACTTCATCTGAAAATAGATAGAGATCATGCTTCTGCACGAGCTTTTTGAGTTTGAGCATTTCTTCCTCTGAATACAAGTAACCGGTGGGGTTATTTGGATTACAAATGACTATGCCTTTGGTCTTTTCGGTGATGAGCTTTTCAAATTCATCAATTGACGGTAGCGCAAAATCATGTTCAATGGATGATGTGACAGGTTTTACTTTTACACCTGCTGCAATAGCAAAGCCATTATAGTTAGCATAAAATGGTTCCGGAATTATAACCTCATCTCCTTCATTAAGGCATGTTAGAAAAGCAAAAAGTACTGCTTCTGAACCACCGGTAGTAATAAGCATATTCGTGTGATCGATATTAATGCCAACTCCCTGGTAATATTTTGCAAGTTTCTTACGGTATGACTCATTCCCTGCTGAGTGTGTGTACTCGACGACTTTCATGTCGGTATTTTTTACAGCATTCATAGCTGTTTCGGGAGTAGGAATGTCAGGTTGTCCTATATTTAAGTGGTAGACTTTTCTCCCCTTTTTTTTGGCTTCTTCCGCATACGGAACTAGTTTGCGAATAGGGGACTCCGGCATGCTTGAAGCTTTATTGGATAATGATGGCATAATGTATTGTATTTAAGTTATTTTCTTAGTTATTGTCGTTCTCTTTTTTGTCCAATACTTTTCCTTTTATTGTTAACTTGACCGGAGAATCTTCCGCATTGGAATATACCATAACAGATTTAGTAAAGGAACCTTTTATTCTGGTGTTGTACTTTACTTTGATTGTTTCTGTCTCGCCGGGTTTAACGGGTTTTTTAGGCCACTTTGGGGAGGTACATCCACAAGCTGCTCTGACTTTGGTCAACAGTAAAGGTTCCTCTCCAGTATTTTCAAATTCAAATTCGCATGTTCCATCTGAATTTACTTCTATTTCCCCATAGTTGTAAACTGTCTCCTCAAATTTTATAACCGGTTTTTCTTCTTTGTTAGTGTCGCTTTGTGCGGTAATTTGAGTGGAGAATAAAAGCCCGAAAACAACTAATATTATTGTATTTTTCATACCTGCAAATTTTAATTTCTAATTTTACTTACAAATTTAAAATAATGTTTATAGAAAGTGTATTTTAATGTAAACAAATATTGATTGGGATTATTTTATTTTGATTAAATATTTAGTAAACCTATAATCACAAGAACTATTTGGATTATTTTGTTTTATTTATCGATAGTTTTATTCATAAATAAATTTTTAATTTTACAGCATTTTTCAAACATCTTTAATAATTTGATATAACCATTATGGAAATCCCTAAAAAATACAATCCGAAAAATGTAGAAGATAAGTGGTATAAGTATTGGATGGAGAAAAAATTTTTTAAATCTGTTCCGGATGACAGAGAACCCTATACGATAGTTATTCCTCCCCCGAATGTTACTGGCGTGCTTCACATGGGACATATTCTCAATAATACGATACAAGATATTTTAATAAGGAAAGCTCGTATGGATGGGAAGAATGCCTGTTGGGTGCCTGGAACTGACCATGCCTCAATCGCTACAGAGGCGAAGGTGGTTGAAAAACTACAGGAAGATGGTGTGGATAAATCTTCATTGACCAGGGAGGAGTTTCTGAAACATGCATGGGAATGGAAGGAAAAGCATGGAGATATTATCCTTGAGCAACTTAAAAAAATTGGGGCCTCATGTGATTGGGATCGTACAAAGTTTACCATGGATGATGATATGTATGAAAGTGTTATCCAGGTGTTTGTAGATTTGTATAATAAAGGGATGATATATCACGGCGCCCGTATGGTGAATTGGGATCCCCAAGCAAAGACTGCATTATCTGATGAAGAAGTTAACTATAAAGAGATCAACTCTAAACTCTATTATATCAACTATCCAATTGTTGGAACTGGCGAGTATATAGAGATAGCCACAACCAGGCCGGAGACTATCCTTGGTGATACGGCTATATGTGTGCACCCTGATGATAAACGTTATCAAAATGTCCATGGTAAACATGCGATGGTGCCTGTTTTAGGACGGGAGATACCTATCATCGCCGATAAATACGTTGATATGGAATTCGGTTCAGGCGCTCTGAAAATTACTCCAGCACATGACGAAAATGATTATAATATTGGATTGAAGCATAATCTGGAAAGTATTGATATTTTCAATGATGATGGAACGTTGAATGAAAAGGCACAGCTACACGTTGGTAAAGACCGATTTGAAGCGAGGAAGGATTTTGTAGAAGATCTCAAGAAAGAAGGTTTTCTGATTAAAGAGGAAGATTATGTAAATAGCATTGGATTTTCAGAACGTACTGACGCTGTTATTGAGCCGAAGCTTTCTACTCAGTGGTTTTGCAGTATGAAAAAAATGGCAGAACCTGCATTGGAAAACGTATTGAATGGAAACATTAAGCTGTTTCCCAATAAGTTTATCAATACTTATAAACATTGGATGGAAAACATTAAAGATTGGTGTATATCCAGACAGTTGTGGTGGGGACAACGTATCCCTGCATATTATCTCCCTGATGGGGATTATGTTGTAGCAAATAGTCCTGAGGAGGCACTGAGAATGGCTAAGGAAAAGACAGGGGATAAAACTTTTACATCAGATGATCTTAAGCAGGACGAGGATGTGCTGGATACATGGTTCTCCTCCTGGCTCTGGCCTATTTCGGTTTTTGATGGAATCAGAGACCCCGATAATAAGGATATTAACTATTATTATCCTACTGACGACCTTGTAAGTGCTCCTGAAATTTTATTCTTCTGGATCGCCAGAATGATAATGGCAGGTTATGAATACCGGAATGAAAAACCATTTAGTAATATTTATCTAACGGGTATTGTCAGAGACAGTCAGAGGAGAAAAATGTCAAAATCGTTGGGTAATTCACCGGATCCTCTTACATTAATCAATAAATATGGCGCTGATGGGGTACGGGTGGGTATGCTTTTTTGTTCTCCTGCCGGAAATGACCTTCTTTTTGAAGAAAACCTGACGGAACAAGGTAGAAACTTTGGAAATAAAATATGGAATGCATTCCGTCTGGTAAAAGGATGGGAAGTGGATGAACAAAGAAAACAACCGGCTCATGCTGAACAGGCAGTTCAGTGGTTTGAAAATCGTATTCAACAGTCCATAGAGAAAATAGAACAACAATATGAAAAATTCAGGTTGTCTGAGGCTTTAATGAATTTATACCGGCTCTTCTGGGATGACTTTTCTTCATGGTACCTCGAACTGGTTAAACCAGGCGCGAACAAATCATTGGATAACGCTACATACCAGGCTACTTTAGAATTCTTTGAACAGTTGATGCAGCTCTTACACCCTTTTATGCCTTTTATTACAGAGGAAGTATGGCACCTGATTAGAGAGAGAGCGGAAGATGATTGCATTATAGTTTCAAGCATGCCAGAGTCAAAGGGTTATGATCAAAATATTACGGCATCGTTTGAAAAAATTAAAGGGGTGATAACCTCCATCAGAAATATCAGGAAGGACAGAGATATTCCCAACAAGGAAAAATTGACGTTATTTTATAATGGCGAACATCATGATGGTTTAAACCCCGTAATCACAAAACTGGCAAATGTAGAATCAATAGAAAAAGCAAAAAGTAAGACAGAAAATTCTGTTTCTTTTATGGTACGGACCACAGAATACTTTATAGTTCTGGAGGATTTTATTGATGTGGAAGAGGAAATTGAAAAACTTGAACAAGAGCTGGAGTATAACAAAGGATTTTTGAACAGCGTAATGAAAAAGCTTAACAATGAACGATTTGTGCAGAATGCTCCTGGGAAGGTAGTGAATATGGAGAAAAAGAAAAAAGAAGATGCTGAACTGAAAATAAAAACCATTGAACAAAGGATTAAAAGTTTAAAAAACGAGTAAGATTTTAGTTTTTTATAACATGCTTCTTTTTTTGTTTAAGAAATTATTTTCTTCTTTTTTAGCCTAAAAAATATTAAAATTAAAAAATATGAAAGATTCGGAAATTTTATTAAATCCCAATGAATTGGTCAGATATTTAAAGAAGCCGGCAGATCAATTTACCAAGATAGATTTGATCAATTTTATTGAGGAATATGAGATTGAGATGATTAATTTTCGTTATGTAGCTGAAGACGGAAAGTTAAAAACCCTGAATTTTATTATTTCCAGTAAAGAACATCTGGATACAATTTTAACACATGGTGAACGCGTAGATGGTTCAAGTTTATTTTCCTTTATAGAAGCTGGTTCAAGTGATCTTTATGTTATTCCAAGGTATAAAACTGCTTTCTTGAATCCTTTTGCGGATATCCCATCTCTTGAAATTTTATGCTCTTTTTATAACAGCGAGGGCAGACCACTGGAAAGTGCTCCTGAGCGGATTCTCCGAAAGGCCCATGAGCAATTTCAGGCAGCCACCGGTTATAAATTTAAAGCACTGGGTGAACTTGAATATTATGTCAATAGTGAGAAGGATAACTTGTTCCCGGCTGTTGATCAAAAGGGATATCATGCATCAAGGCCATTTGCTAAATTTGAAGATTTACGTACTGAAGCTTTGCGTTTGGTTGCGCAGGCAGGCTGTCAAGTTAAATATGGTCACTCTGAAGTAGGAAATTTCAGCGCCGGCGACGAGATGTTTGAGCAACATGAAATTGAATTTTTACCCGTTGATGCAGAAGATGCTGTTGATCAGATGATCATAGCAAAATGGGTGCTGCGTATGCTGGCGAAAGAGAGGGGAATTGAAATAAGTTTTGCTCCTAAAATAACAGTGGGTAAAGCTGGAAGTGGTTTGCATATACACATGATGGCTGAAAAGCATGGGAAAAATTTAATGGCAGACGCTAATGGTTTAACAGACCTTGCAAGAAAGATGATTGCAGGTATTTTAGATACTGCAAATGCGCTTACTGCCTTTGGTAATACGATCCCTGCCTCTTATTTAAGACTGGTTCCGCATCAGGAAGCTCCCACCAATATTTGCTGGGGCGATAGGAATCGATCTGCATTGGTTCGAGTTCCTCTGGGTTGGGATGTAAAACATGATATGTTACAGGATGCAAATCCACAGGAATGTCAAAGCGAAGACGGAGATATCAATAAACAAACATTTGAGTTCAGGGCATCCGACGGATCGGCAGATCTTTACCATCTGGTAGCGGGATTAATTGTTGCTTCACAACATGGAATTGAGATGGAGAAAGCTTTAGAACTTGCTAATGAACTTTACGTCGATGTGAATATCTTTGATGAGGAGCATAAAGATAAATTGAAACAATTAGAAAAATTGCCTTCTTCATGCTATGAGTCTGCGGAAAAACTGGAAGCAAAACGGCATGTATTCGAGAAAAATGGAATATTTCCTAAAGGTACAATTGATAACTTCATCACCAAATTGAAATCTTATGATGACAAAGATTTAAGTGAAAGGTTGTATGGCAAAAATGAAGAAATAAGAAAATTGGTTCAGGAATATATCCATATCATGTAAGAAATAAAAACTATAGTATATTATACAAAAGGGTTTCTGATAAAGGGATGCCTCTTGTTTTTTTTATTATAAAATCTGATAATATTTGCACTAAAGTTTCGCAGTTTTTGGGAAATGCAAAGGATAGTTAAAGTTAATCAAGTTGGTTTTGGTAGTCTTATTTACAAATACTAAGTCACTAAAGTTTACAATAAAATATTTTAGTCGGAACCCTTCTCTTTTCTACTGCTATTCCTTAAGTAATTTTTTTATTTCCCTTTTGAAAAAATCGGTGCTTTTTTCATAGACTGTTTCCCAAAAAGTTGAACAACAAGGAATAATATCAAAATACCAGAGGGGAAAGTTATATAAGCAGGCACTCCGTAAGCTGATGGTACGGTTCCAAGGGCAATTGCTGTGCCTCCTACTGTCAGTGCATAGGGGAGTTGGGTGCGCACATGTTCAATGTGATTACATGAACTTGCTAAAGAACTGAGGATAGTTGTATCAGAAATAGGGGAGCAGTGGTCCCCCAAAACTGAACCGGCCAGTACACAGGAAACAACATTATAGAATATGGATAGCGCCATGGCATGTTCAAGTCCGGCTTGTTCTGATATAAGCCAGGAGGCAGGCAGAATTAATGGATACAAAATAGCCATAGTGCCCCATGACGAACCTGTTGAAAATGCAACCAGTGCAGCAAGTATGAATGTTAAGGCGGGTACAAGATAAGGCGCCATGTTGATGCTCACTAGACTGCGGGAAATAAATTCTGCAGTGTGCAGATGTTGAGTGAGTAAAGCAATAGACCATGCTAAAACCAAAATAATTATGGCTGTCAGCATGGTTTTAAAGCCATCTATCAGGCTGTTAACCGATTTTTTGAGGTTTAGAATTTTTTGCGATACCGTAAGAATAATAGACATGACAACTCCCAGAACAGACGACCACAACAATGCTTTAAATGAATTTGAGTTCCCAATGATTATGGAAAGTTTTTTTGAGAAAACAAAATCCGGATTTTGCCATACCTCTGCATCCCATCCCGTATATAACAAGCCTATGAAGGTTCCGAAAATTACTATGGCAACGGGAATTACTGCATTGTATCCTTTAGGTTTGACGTGTTCCGGAATCTCAAATTCCTTAAATTGTTTGTTGTTGCTTTTTTCTTTATCGTCAGGATTTATTATACCCTTTCTTGCCCTTTTTTCTGCTGCATACATAGGCCCGAAGTCTACCCCTTTATAGGTGAGTAATAAAATGAATATTAGTGCAAATATTGGATAGAACGAATATGCCAATGAGTTGATAAATACATTATAAGGGCTTTGGTCCAATCCAATGGTATGAATTCCATCCTGTATGTAACTTAATTCGGCCCCAATCCACGTGGTGACGAAAGCTATTGAGGCAATTGGAGCAGCAGTGGAATCAACTATATAGGCTAATTTTTCCCGGGAAATTTTGAGTCTGTCAGTTACCGGGCGCATCGTATTTCCTACAACCAAAGTATTGGCATAATCATCAAAAAAGATAGCTACCCCCAGCAACCATGTTATGAATTGTCCTGAACGTGCATTTCTGGCAAATTTTGACAGCACATTCACTACTCCCTTCATTCCTCCGTTTTTTGTAATAATACTAACCATTCCTCCTATCAACATTGAAAAGACGATAATGGAAATGTGTTCCGTTTTGCCCAGAGACTGAAGTACATAAGTGTCGGGGATGGCAAAAATGCCTTTGAAAATAGCTATAAAAAAATTCGCACCCTGATGGAGATATATTGTGGTTGTTCCAATAAGAATACCTATAAATAAGGCAGAATAGACTTCTTTAAATATTAAAGCAAAAAGAATTGCTATTAGTGGAGGAATGATTGAAAACCACAATGGAATAGGATTGACGGATTTAACATATTTATAGTCCTCATAAACTATCTTCAGGTCTGTTTCTTTGGTAAACTGATGGTTGAATGATGCTTTACCTTTATATATGGTTAAGGTTTTTGGTTCGCCATTCACATATACTTCAATATCTTTCCCTTCTTTTTCTTTTATAAAATCCGGATTTTTAAAAATCAATTCAATTTCGTGATCAATATTCTTTACGATAATATCCGTATGCTCAATTTCGAGGTCCTGATCGTTGTTGATTAAAATAGTGTCTTGCGTTGGGCTGGATGTAGCCGGGAAAGCTATGAATATTAGTAAGGTAAATACTAAAAGTGTGAACCACCATTTAAAATTATTAACCATAATAATATTTTTAGCGCATTCCAAAATAAATAAAAATATTGAAACGTAATTGATAAAATAATCATTTTCTTCTATGATATTTAAGGATTATTTTATCATGGTATTGGCAGCAATACTATTTTCTGCGGACAAACAACTGGCAAATAATTAACAACAATAATCAAATGAAATACTCATCCACTATCGTAGACAACAACCTATGTATAAACCATGAGACTTCCATGAATTACAGAATCAAAAAATGCTGACTTTAGTAGCAATAAGTCTTAGAGTAAGCAATTAATAATCTAACTTTATGCAAATTACAAGGAAATCAATTTAAAGTACGAAAATTTCGATAAATTCTTTTTGTTGATTTTATATAAAGCGCATCAATTTCAGGACATCTGCCTCGTTGGAAAACCCTTAAAATAGAATCCCATGTCTGCAGCTTTCTACGCCTTCTATATGTCCCAGACTTGATTCATGGATAATAAGAGTAGGTTAATAAAGGGTTGTCATTTTATATTTTATGTTAATATTTATTAAAAGATTTAATTTCTTGTAAAAATCGAGTTATAATAATAACAAAAATTTTGAGTATCCGTATTAATTAAACCGTCGTAAACTTTAGGTATCTAAAAATTAGGAAGATTAATTTAAAATTTAGGATATTATATTTTTGATATTAATTTAAAAATTACTAATTTGCTTATAGTAAAAATGTTAACTTATGCAGATTGATTATGACTTTTTTAAGGTAGAAAACGATAATCTTACCCCGCAAAAAGGACGAATTCTGATCTCAGAACCTTTATTGAATGATTCCTACTTTAAACGGTCTGTGGTTTATCTGACCGAATATTCTGAGAATGGTTCGGTTGGTTTCGTCCTTAACAAGCCAATTGATCTGTCGCCAGATGAAGTAGTAAAGGATTTTCCGAAATTTAATACCCCAATATATGTTGGCGGCCCTGTTGCCAAAGATACCATACATTATTTGCATACTGTAAGTGATCTGATTCCCAATTCAGTGCATGTACAAGGAAATATATACTGGGGAGGTGACTTTGAAAAAGTAAAGGAAGTCATAGCTGATGGTTTGATTCTGCCTTCTCAGATCAGGTTTTTTTTAGGATATTCAGGCTGGAGTCCCAATCAGCTCGAGGAGGAGATTAAAAAAAATGCATGGCTGGTTTCTGAACTTGAAGCTTCAAAAATTATGAAACCTGACCGTGACCTGTGGAAAAAAACACTTCAGGAGCTGGGAAATAAATATAAAATCTGGACCAACTGCCCGGAAAATCCGGCTCTTAACTAATCTTCAATTTTTGTTAATTGATTTAGCATTTTCAGCATCTCTTTCGAAGTCTTGTTAAAATACCGTATATCCCTGTAGGCACCCACCCATTGAATACCATGGATTGCATTGGATAGCAATACTTCATCACTTTCCAGCAGTTCTTCCGGTGAAATTTTTTGTAATGCAATCTGTAATCCAATTTCTTTGGTGAAATTTAGAACTTGCTTGCGCATTATTCCGTTCAGGCATCCTGAAGTTAACGGGGGAGTTTTTAAGACATTGCCATTTACAAGGAAAATATTCGAACTTACTGCTTCTGTAACTTCATTATTGTCGTTAAGTATGATACATTCATCCAGTTGACGTTCTTGTTTAAAGATTCCTGCTAAAATATATATCAGGTCATTTGTGGTTTTCATGTTGGAAAGAAGGCTGCGGGGCTTTTTATATGCATAAAAAACATCAATGCTTAAACCTTTATCATTCAGTTGGTATGTTTCATTGTCCAGGGCATCTGTCTCAATTAGATAAGAAGCCGTATTTTTTTCAGGGGCATATTTTCCGCCGCTATCTCTGAATACTGTTAACCTGATTCTTGATCCTTTTAAGTGACGGTTTTTATGTAGAAGTTTAATGATTTCGTGTTTAATAGATTTATCTTCAATCTTTTTTGGAATTTTCATTTTTAATTCCTTCATACTATAGAATATGCGGGAAATGTGCTCATCGAAAAAATGGATGGTTTTCCCATTTGCTCTCATAGTTTCAAACAATGCGTCACCATAAAGGAATCCGCGGTTGTTATAGTTTAGTACGGGCTCTTCCGCTTTGTGATAATATCCATTTAGGCAGATATATTGTTGCATAGCTTACATTTCTTTCAAAACAGTTGATTGATAAAATATTTGAATAAGGAAGGGTCTATCAGAAGAGGATATATAAACCCAAAAACAGCTCCAATGAAGTGCGCATCATGGTTTACGTTGTCATTGCCTTTCCGGCTTTTATATTGGGAATAGAATAAATATAAGATACCAAATAGTATAGCTGGTAATGGAAGGACTCCCATAATCAATATGGTACTTTTCGGAGAAAAGAAGATGGCTGCAAACACTACTGCAGAAACCGCTCCGGATGCTCCTACCGAATTATAATTGGAATTGTTTCTGTGTTTGATAAGGGTTGTTGATGTAGCAATAATCATTCCTGCAAAATATATTATTAACATGTGTAATGTTGCTGAGTGTAGAATGCCTTTGTGGGCGAGAATATCAAACTGATTTTCAACAGAACGGCCAAAAGAAAATAATACAATCATATTGACAATGAGGTGTATGGAGTCTGCATGTGTGAATCCGTGCGTTATAATCCGGTACCATTGGTTTCTGTTAATTACATTATATGGATTTAGCTGAAGTTTTTCAAACAGGTTGTTATCATTAAATGCCAAAATTGAAATTAAGATGGTAATTCCTATGATGATGAAAGTGGTTGTCATAAGTTTATAGTTTAGTGTAGTATTTTAAAAATTAATTCCCTGAGTAATTCTCCATCAGGGGTTCCGGTGTTGTTTAATCCTTTTGATTTTAAGTCATATTCCCGCAGGTATCCTATTATTCGGGCCAGTTTATTGGCATCATATTTTTGGGAGGCATTTTTATACTGCCATGTCATTTTTGGATTGACTTTAATGGCAGCAGCTATTTCTCTTGGAGAATCTCGTTTATTGACAAAGTGGTAACCCAATACCTTGCTGAAAAAATAGTATAAAGAGCCTATGATTTTAGGCAGAGGATTTTCATTCGGATTTTTTGCAAAATGGTTTATGATTATATTTGCTTTTACAACGTTTTTTTCAGCAAGCGCTTTGTTCAGCTCAAAAACATTATAGTCTTTACTGATGCCTATATTTCTTTCAATATCCGCAGGGTCTATGTTACTTTTGCCTTGCGGTAATGCTATGAATAATTTTTCCAGTTCATGTGTAATCTTGTTTAAATCATTTCCAAGATATTCTGCCAGCAGGGCAGCCGCTTCATCTGAAATTTTTACTTCCTTTGCAGTAAGATATTTTGATATCCAGAGAGGAATTTTGTGTTCCTGAATTTTTTGTGATTCAAAAAGTACCGCCTTGTCTTTCAAGGCCTTATAAACTTTTGTCCTTTTGTCAATATTTTTATACTTGTAATTGAATACAAGAATAGTGGACTTCTGCGGTTTTTCCAGGTAATGAAGGAGGGGTTTGAGATTGTTAATGTTTTGGGCTTCTTTAATAATCACAACTTGGTGATTGGAAATCATAGGATACCTGCGGGCAGCATTAATTACTTCCTCAATTGTTGTATCTTTCCCGTAAAGTACTGTTTGATTGAATGAACGTTCGGCCTCCGGTAACGCATTTTGGTGAATATAATTTGTTATCCGGTCAATAAAATAGGGTTCATCACCATAGAGAAAATAAACAGGTCGGTATATTTTGTTTTTCAATTCTTTGAATATCTCGTTATATTCCATATTTTGCGATTTATGAAAATTTCAGATGCTTCACGCTTCGTCCGTTATGTATAATTTCTTTTAATGCATTTATGCCCGCTTTTACATGTTGCTCAATATATTTTCCTGTAACCAGTTGATCGCTTTTTCTGGTTTTAACCCCCGTTGATATCATAGGTTGGTCTGTTACGAGTAGGAGCGCCCCTGATGGAATCTCGTTTGCAAAGCCTACAATAAAGATTGTTGCACTTTCCATATCAATTGCCATAGAGCGCGTTTTTTTGAGATGTTTTTTAAAGCGTTCATCATATTCCCATACCCTTCTATTTGTGGTATATACTGTGCCTGTCCAATAATCTCGTCCCATGTCACGTATAACACCGGAAACGGCGCGTTGTAAATTAAATGCTGGCAGGGCAGGAACTTCTGGGGGTAAATAATCGTTTGAAGTTCCTTCGCTTCTGATAGCTGCTAGAGGTAGAATGAAGTCTCCAACTTTGTTTTTCTTCTTCAGTCCACCACATTTGCCAAGAAAGAGTGCAGCTTTTGGTTTTATGGCGCTAAGCAAATCCATTATTGTTGCTGCGTTAGCGCTACCCATCCCAAAGTTTATCATAGTGATACCATCAGCAGTTGCAAGAGGCATTGGAGCTGAAGGGTCAACTATCTTTGTTCCTTGCATCTCAGTGAATAAATCCAGGTAATTTTGAAAATTTGTAAGTAAAATATGATTCCCAAAATTATCTATATTACTGCCTGTGTACCTTGGCAGCCAGTCTTTTGCTATAGTTTCTTTCGTCTCCATTCCATCTTGTTTTTTTTTTACTTATCTTATACCTTTGAACAAGGCTTATAGAAATAATGTTTATGGGGCAATTAAATTTACCAAGTTATTTATTTAAGATTATTACAAAGGAACAAAATAAATATATTTTTGATGAAATTAGAAAAAAGTTTTTATTACTTACTCCAGAGGAATGGGTAAGGCAAAATTTTATTAAATATTTGATTGATCAGAAAAATTACCGGCCAAATCTATTTCATATTGAAATGTCATTTGAACTGGAACAATATCATTACCGGGCGGATGTTGTGGTATATAACCGGAGTTTCAAGCCTGCTCTTATTGTAGAATGTAAAGCCCCTGATGTGAAAATTTCCCAAAAGCAATTTGACCAGATTGCTTTATATAATATTCGGTTGAAGGTACCTTATCTGGTAGTAACAAATGGGATAGACCATTATTGTTGTAAAATAGATTACCAAAATGGCAGTTATGATTTTATAAATTCAATACCTGATTACTCTGACCTTAATCCCTGAGAATGAGTTGATAAAAATATTCATCCTTCCACCCCTTTTTGGCTCTTATCCAGTGTTGTTTTACTCCTGATTTTGTAAAACCCTCTTTTTCAAAAAGTTTTATACTTGCTGTATTATCCATATCAATATTGCAATATAATTGATGCAGGAAGAGAACATTTTTTGCATATCGAATGAGCGTTTGCAATGCTTCTTTGGCGTACCCTTTTTGGCGGTTATGTTTGTCATGGATGAGTATGCCAACACCGGCTCTCTGGTGAAGCATATTAATATCGAAGAGGTCAATGCTGCCAACTGTTTGGGGATCTTCTACTCCTCCAGATTTGACGTCAATCATCAGGCGTAGTTGTTTTGACTGGAAAATATCAAATTGGGCATTTTTTACATACTGTTCAATAATATGCCGGGAGAAAGGTTCAATGGTGCTTCCTGCTTGCCAGATTGAAGTGTCGTTTTCCCATTTGTAGATCAAATCTGCATCAGATGGCTCTACGGCTCTGAGTTTTATGTTTTGTGCCTCAAGAATGCTCAATGATATTGGTTTTTTATGGATTATTGTTGATTTATAATTTTCTCATTTACTTCTTCTGTACTAAGTTTGATGATATCTTGTATCTTATAGCCGGGTAAAATATGTGCTTTTGAAAAACCGGCTTTAAGTGCTTCTTTAAATGCTCCGATGGCATCACCCTGATCTTTAAATTCGCCCAGAAAATAGAAATATTTTCCGTTTGAATATTCTTTTATTGTATAATCTTGCAAGGAAGGGTATCGTCTAAAATAATCATTTTGTAGCTGTCTCTCTTCTTTTAACAGGAATATGCTATAAAATGTGCGTTCCCTTTTTTTTAGTTCACTCGGAATTTTTGATGTATTTTCAATGATGTAACTATTTTCCGATGAAACCGGTATGATTTCAACCCTTCTGTTATACTGTCTTCCTTCGGGGCAGTCTTTACCATTTTGGAGAGTATTGATTGCTATAGGGTAATCTTCTCCTTTTGCATCTAATGTCATTCTGTCTTCAGGGATTCCATTTTTTTTCAGATAGGTTATGACAGATTGGGCTCTCTTTGATGACAGGCGTTTATTATACTCTTGGTTTCCAATAGAGTCAGTGTGCCCTGTAATTTCAAGGTTGATATCGGGATATTGTTTCATAGCTTCAATTAAGTTGTCTAATCCTGCCTTTGAGCTGTCAGGGATTGCATAGTCATTAAAGCGAAAATAGATATTTTGAACTTTCAACGAGTCTTGTATATCGAGAGATTCTGGCCTAAGATTAAATGAAATTGGATAAGTTTTTCTTTTATAATCCTTTCCCACGGAAATGGTTTTTTCAATGGACTGATACTTTTCTTCTTTATCATCTATGAGGATTTTATATTCCCCGGGTATTAATTCGACGAAAAAACTAAGGGAGTCAGTGATTTCTGATGTAAACCTATCATCGCTGTCCTCAGTATCCTGAATTTTTATTGCCACTTGTTCAGGGGGGATCTTATCGCCATGCGGAGGATAAATTATTCCTTTGAGTTCAACCTTAGATATTGTGTCTTCCGGTGTGTAATCGATTCGGTAAATATCATAATCGCCAAAGCCATCTTCACGGCAACGCGGCATGTATCCTGATTTTCCGTTGTTGATGGGTTGATAGAATAAGTCATCATCCGTTGTATTGATTGGATATCCTATATTTACGGGTTCGGACCAATCCCCGTTGTCTAATTTTTCGGCATAGAAAATATCAAAACCTCCCATTCCATAATGTCCCTGAGAACTGAAATATAATTTTTTACCATCTTCTGTTAAAAAAGGTGTTTCCTCGTTATAAGGCGTGTTGATATTCTCTCCAAGATTTTCAGGAGTACCCCATTCTTGTTTTGCTTCATCATAATGGGAGACATAAATATCCAAGCCCCCTCTCCCCCCTTTTCTGTTACTTGTAAAATAGATTGTTTGTCCATCATTACATAAATGGCCATGGGTTTCCCAGTTGTTTGTATTGATATTGCTGAGTTTATCGGGCTCTTTCCATTCTTTATCTTCTTTGTCATATTCAGCGAGGTAAAGATCGCCTTTGTAACGTCCGGACTTTAGAAGTATTAATTTATTTCCTTTTTTGTTCAGAGAGCCAGGAAGAAAATTGCCGTCACTTTTTATCTGTGGCGTTAGGTTTACAGGTTCATCCCATTCTTCATCATTTTTTTCAGACATAAAGATACCGTCATAGAATTTTAATTTTGATGCGTAAACCAGGCGGGTTTGGTTATGGTTTGTTACTGGCCTGATATTTGCTTGTAGTGTATTAACGTTTCCGCCGACATTATAAAAAGTTACAGGGGAGGGATCGTCTATAAGTTCTTTTGCATTTTTACAGGATTGTATTTGTTTTTCAACAAAGTTCATGTTGAATTCATCTTTGTTTTTCTTATCGATATTCTCTAAAAATTTATTATATGTTTTTAGCGCTTTGTCTAACTGATTGTTTATCTGGTAGGCTTTTCCCAGGTGGAATATTGCATATACCGGGGCTTCGGTTTCTTTGAAAGAACCTTCTCTAAATTTTCTGTCAATATTTTGGGTAGCTTTCTCAAGAAAGGGGATGGCTCTTTCTTTTGCCCCTGACATTTCTAGATAGCATTCTCCAATTCTATAATTAATGTGTGCCTTGTCATGTCCTTCTTGGATCAGTTTTTGGTAAAGGGGAAGCGCTTCGGAATACTTTTCGTATAATCTATAATATTCCGCATCACGGAATATCTCTGATAATTTTTGGTCTTTTTGCTGACTAAAAACTAAGTTAAACGTAATTATTAAAATAATTGGAACGACAAAGTATTTCATTTGATACTAAGTTATATTATTTGTTTCATTATCTGAGACTTATTATTAACAAAGTAAATGTTTATTAATTCTACCTTCCATGGAGCCCTCATGCATTGTCTGCCGAAAGGGATGATTTTATGCATAGGGTTTTATGCATTTTTCAGGATGAGGGTTTCATAATTTAACAGCTTATATAATCAAATATAATAATATTTAACTAATTTTTTGAAACACTTTTTTTACTTTTTTTTATCCATAAAATAATTATTAGCAGGAGAATAAGACCTGATAGTGTGCTGAGAATATAATTCAGTGTTTTTGTTTTTCTTTGCTCTTCGTCCGTTTTTGGCTTGGGAGCAGAAGCCGTTTCAAAAAGTTCAGTATCAAACTGTTTGTTCAGTAGGACCTGGCTTTCTAAGAATGCAATGATTTGATCCTGTTTGCCAATATTTTTCTCTTCAATGATTTTAATTAAATCATCTGCAGTAACTACATTTAATGCATCAACTCCAGGTTCATTTAATATCTTGTTTATGTCAAACTCTGAAAGTATAGTTAGTAGTTCTCTCAATTCGTCAGCCGTGTAATTGTCAATGAGGTAATTCTTTAACAATGTTCTGAATGTGCTTTGCTGAATTTCATTCTCTTGCACTCCCCATTTTAACAGGCTAAGAATATTTTCATTGTTTTTAAGTTTGCGCCAATCATATTTTGATAAGAAGTCTTTTATGCTTTGATTTCCAATGTCGTACAGGTCATTATATAATGTTTTAGTATCTCCTGCTTTCAGCAGAGTAGCTGTAACCAGTAATATATCGCCCTCCTGAGCAGATATTTCTGTGCTATCAGATTTGCTGAATAATGAATCCAGTAATTGATCTACAGAGGCTTGTGATAGATTATCGGAATCTGCTAATAAAAGGAGTTCTGAAAGAGAATATTTGTTTACGTTATTAAGCAGAAACTCTAGCTCTGAATCAATGGGTCTGTGTGAAATCAGAACTTCCTGGCTTTTTATATTGCCTGATTGATCAATTGATTTAAAATTAAGTCTGCTTTTTTCATGTTTGGGTTCAAATTCATAAGTAAAATCTTCCTGTGTTATGTTGAATTCTTCTGTATTGATCAGGGAATCTCCTGTGAATGATTCTACAAACAATTTTGAGTCTTTTAATGTTGAAAGTTTAATCTTTATTTTCTTTTTCCCTTCCTCAAAAGCAACATTTTTTTCCTGTATAATCAGTTTTTCATGTGACTCTTCAGTTTTTTCGGTTGTTGAGGTGTCCGGAGATATCGTAACATCTTTTGAGAGAATGTTTTTATCATTTTCAAATAGTTGAAAAGTAAGTTTGGCCTCTTTCTCATCTGGTGAATACTCATATATAAAGTCTTCGTCTTCCAAGGTGAATTCTTCGCTATTGACGAGCTCCCCATCTTTATGGGTTTTTACAATCAGCTTGTTACCTCCCTTGAGCTGTAGTTTTATTTTAATATCTTCATCTTCTGTGTCGGCTTTAAATATTTCTTTATCCAGATTGATTTGAGGCGTGGTGCTTATTTCTTTTGAGTCTTTATCTGCTAATTTCGGAGATAAATATCTTTCCTTAACCTCGAAATTTTTAGAGACAATATATTGCTTGTTATCATCAAGTAAAGGAGTTTGGTATCTTAAGTGAGGTTTCCCGTTCAGGGAGTCGAAGGTAAAATTTTCTTCGGGATCGTCCGGGTTAAGCTTAGCAATGGTATCATTCGTTTTTTTATTGATAAGATTTATAGTAAAGTCTTTTCGGTTTTTATCTTCTTCGGATTCATATGTCATGATTCCTTCAATATCAATAATCTCTTTATCATGAATATCTTTCAGATGATATTTGAAAATATCCTTTTTATTGGATGCTGTTTTATTTAAGTGTGCATAATATGCATCTTCACCATTATTCATAGGTGCCATAAAGCGGTTATCATCTGTTGTATTGATTGGATAGCCCAGATTCTGTGGTTCAGTCCATCCATCTTCTGTTTTTTGGGATACGAATAAATCAAATCCCCCCATGTTGTAATGACCTTTTGAGCTAAAGAAGAGTGTTTTGCCGTCATTAGTCAGAAAAGGGGTGTCTTCATTCCATTCCGTGTTAATTGTTTCTCCGAGATTTTCCGGCTCTCCCCATGTACTATCATCTTTTCTTTCAGATTTGTATATGTCCAGGTTACCGTATCCGTCTTCCCGGTTACTTGTGAAATAAAGATACTGTCCGTCCTGGGTGATAAAGGCATGGCTTTCCCAGTATTTTGTGTTAATGTTTTCCCCTAATTTTTTAAGGCTAGACCAGCTTCCATTTTCATAGTAACTCACATAAATATTTCCTCTCAGATTATCTTCGCGGTATAAATACATTTCCTTGCCATCATAAGAGAGTGAAGTTGTTTCGCAGTCTCCATCTATTCCAAGTTGAGGCAGGAGGTTTTCCGGCGGCCCCCATTTCCCGTTTTCTTTTTTAGACATAAATACCCCAGTATAGAATTTTTTCTCCGCAGTAAACACCATTGTTTTTTCATCTCCTGAAACGATGGGGTTGTATTCAGATTCCGGGGTGTTGATGGGTGCACCGACATTTTCAGCCGTATAGCTAACAGGCTTTGACATGAGTTCCTTGGCTGTTTTGCATTTTTCCTTTTGCTTTTGCAGATATTTGAAATCAAAATCAATATTTCTGAAAAACCATTTTTTGCCTTTTGCCTTTTCTTCAAACTTTTCATAAGCCTCCAGGGCTTTGTCTATTTGATTGTCGATTAAATATGCATTGCCGAGGTAGAAAATCGCATCAACGGGGGCTTTTTTTTCATAGAAAGCTTCCTGACTATAGTTAAAAGTTGTATTTTCCGTTGCTTTTTTAAGATATGGTATTGCTTTGTGTTTTTGACCTTCTAAATTTAAATAACAGATCCCTGCTTTATAATTAAAATTGTGATTTTCCGGATATGCGTCGAGAATTTCCAGGTATAGGGGCAGGGAGTTTTCGTAATCCTGGAAATAGAACCATGATTCAGCGTCCATAAACATATCTTTCAGTTGGTAGGTTTCCTGCGCATTTGCCGGGGATAAAATGAAGCTGTATAATATGCTTGTGATTATTATATATCTGCAAACCATTTGATTCCATCGTGGTAACTTCGAATTACGCATAACTGGAGGGAATATTTTTATCATTGTTGAAATATCATTTCTCATAAATAATTAGAACCTTTTGCATTCACTGTTTTTATTTTTGATAGAATTATAAGTGTCAAATGTTTCTGAAAATGGTGAGTTAATTTTCTTACCTCAATTTTTCTCAAGGATGTTAACTGGCATTTTTCACAGCTCCAGTGCAGTATTATATGCCTCAATTTAATTTTGATCAGAATTTAACAAACAAATTTATAAAATTAATGTGAAGTTTTGAAAATAAAACGGTTACTTTCGGTTTTATTTCGTAAGTATTTATAAAAAGGCAAAGCTCCTAAGATAACGAGAGCTTTGCTTTATAAAAGAATCCAATAAATGCAGTGTAAAAGAGTTTTTTTGTTTTTTTACATTTCTTCTTTTATGGCTTCGGCAAGTCTTTTGATGCCTTCTGTAGCTTTTTCTACAGGGACAAAGGAGAAATTTATCCTCATTGTGTTCTTTCCGGAGTTGTCGCAATGGAAAACGCTGCCCATAACAAATGCAACATTTTTTTCAATGGCACGGTAGAATAATTTTTCTGCATCCATGTGTTCCGGAAGAGTCATGAACAGGAACAGTCCTCCTTCAGGCTCTGTCCATGATACCCCTTCGGGCATATATTTTCGGAAAGCCTGTATCATGTTATCCCTTTTTTTTCTGTATTGCTGGATAGTGTTTTTCAGATTTTTATCAAACAAACCTTTTTCAATATATTTTGCAACGATTTTTTGGTTAAAAGTTGGGGTGCACAAATCCATCGATTGTTTGGCAACCACCATTTTGTCTATGATGTCTTTATGAGCGATGGCATAACCAAGTCGAAATCCCGGGGCAAAAGTTTTTGAAAAGGTTCCCAGGGTAATGACATGTCCCGTATTATCTAGTTGGAATATTGTTTTTTGGTCTTTGCCTTCAAAACGAATTTGTTTATAAGGGCTGTCTTCAACAATCAGAACATCATATTTTTTTGCAATTTGAAGGATTTCCATCCTTCTTTTTTCCGGCATGGTAATTCCGGCTGGATTTTGGAAATCGGGGATTACATATATGAATTTAGGTTTTTCGCCCTTTTTTTTCAATTCCTGTAGCTTCTCTTCTAATTTATCTGCCCGCATTCCGCTCTCGTCGAATTTAATTCCGATAAGTTCAGCACCAAAAGTGTTGAATGCACTAATTCCACCAAGATAGGAAGGCAGCCCGCATATTACTTTGTCTCCTTTGTCCAGGAAAATCTTTCCTAAAATATAGAGTCCTTGCTGTGACGATGTGATAATGGAAACATTGTCTACATCGATATCAAAACCTTCTTTTTTATGTCTTTCGACAAGTATGTTTCTCAACTCAGGAACACCCTCGGTGGCTCCGTATTGTAAAGCGCCTGGACCATCTTCATCCAGGATTTCTTTTATAATTTTTTTCAGGTCTTCAACAGGGAATGATTCCGGGGATGGTAATCCACCGCCAAAAGATATAACTTCGGGTTTTTGAGTTAGCTTAAGTATTTCACGTATGGCAGAGCGCTTGATACCTTTTGCACTCTCTGAGAAAATATAGTCTAAGTCACTTATCATTTTGTACCTCCTTATAAATTTGACTTTTTAATATTGCCCTCATCAAATTTAATAAAAAACAAAATCTGATATGCTTACGATTTATAACCTCAGGGAAGTATAAACCTTTATTTTCTAATTTTATTTTGGATATAGCTTAAAGAAAGTATAAGTTTTAAATTGTAAGTAAAAAAGAGTTGTTAATTTTTTTTCCGACTGTGTTTCCATCTTCTGTGCGACCAAAGCCAGTATTCGGGTTGTTCTATGATATTTTTTTCCAGTGTACGAGCGTATTGCTCTATGATGTTACCTTCTGGCATGTTTTCTGTGTTTTCAGTCAGTGGGCTAAAATCTATTTCATACAATCCTCTTTTCTTTTTCCTTACAATAATGAAGACTACTGCATGGTTTAATTTTTTTGCTATTTTTTCGGCACCTGTAAAGAAAGGTGTGTCCTGATTGAGAAAAGTTGTCCAGTAATTAATATTTTTTTTAGGGGGGCTTTGGTCGGCAACTAATCCCATTATGTAAGGGTTATCTTGTTTTTGCTGCCTGACAATTTCTTTGTAGACTTCCTTCATCGGTACAGGGATTCCTGAAAAGCGTTTTCTCATTTGGTACACCTTTTTGTCGAAGAATTTGTTTTTCAGAGGTTTGTAAACGCTCAGAATGGTGTACGGTGTATATGAAGATAACGTTGGCAGAAATTCCCAGTTGCCGTAGTGACCTGTTAATGCAATGGTGTTTTTTCCTTTCTTGTGAAGATCATTCATGACTTCAAGGTTTTTTACCGACATAAATTGCATTACTTTTTTAGGCGACATGTTAAGTATAGCAATGTTTTCTACTATAAGGTCTCCGAGATGCCGGTAAAAATTTTTGGCAATGGCTTTGATTTCCCTGTCTGATTTTTCAGGGAAAGAACGTTTCAAATTGGAATATACTACTTTCTTTCTGTATTTAGCCAGGTAATAAGCAACAAAATAAAGGAAATCTGCGAAAATGTATATTGCCCGTTTGGGCAAAGCACTGAGGATCCGGCTTACTATTTCAAAAGCAAAATACAGGATTTTGTTCATGTTAGACCTTAAATTGTTTGATTGTTGATAAAAATTCATCGAATACTTTGCTTGTGGCAGCTACTATTTCCTGTCCGAACAGATAGTTGTTTCCTCCTTGAAAATCGGATACTTTACCACCAGCTTGTTGAAGAATAAAAGAACCGGCAGCTACATCCCACGGCTTTAGGCTATATTCATAGAATGCCTCAAAGCGTCCACAGGCTGTATAGGCAAGGTCAGTAGCTGCAGAGCCTAATCTTCTTATGCCGTGTGAGTTTCTCATAAAATGATTAAGTGATTTCAGATAATTATCCAACCGGGAAAAATCGTTATATGGAAAACCGGTTGCAATTATGCTTTCATGAATGGAAAATGTTTCTGAAACGTGTATTTGCTTGTCGTTTAAATAAGCCGGACTGCCTTCCCAAGCATAAAAAATTTCATTATGACCTAATTCATGTACTAATCCAAAAATAATTTCATTATCCCTCCGAAGCGCTATACTTATTGAAAAGGGAGTAATGCCATGGATATAGTTTGTTGTTCCATCCAGCGGATCAACAATCCAATTGTACTTTGCACCTTCTGCGTTACTGGTTTCTTCTTCAACAATAAAACCTGCCTCAGGGAGTATTTTACTTAAGCCCTCAACGAGTTCTTTTTCTGATGTCTTGTCTACATATGTTACAAAATCATTTAATCCTTTTGTTTGTACGTTTTTTTTAGATAATTTTTCCCATTCGGAAAGAATATATTGACCTGTATTGGTGCTTAGTTCTTTTATCTGTTCTGCAATCTTTTCTAACTTCATTAGCTTATTTGTTTACTTGATCTGCGTTACAATTTTTTATTGACTGATCTTTTTAAAGTTTTTTATTTTATGAGTGTGATTACTCGGAATATTTTTTTTTATATTCACATTGTTTGATGGATTTATGTTTACCAGTTTAATATTTTTTATTTCTCCTGATAAGTTTTTTTTATAATTGGTTTCGACTTTAATGTAGTTGTCTGTGAAACCATATATTTTGTTGTTTTTGGTTACTTTTTCAAAAAGAACATCCCTGTGAGTCCCTAAAAATCTTTTATAAAAGTTTAGTTTTTTATATTCTGCCAGTTTTTGTATTTGTTTGCTTCTCTCGTGAATGATATTTCCCGGAATTTTTCCTCCCATTTTTTCCGCTGATGTGTCAGGCCGGGCTGAAAATGAGAATACATGGTAATAAGACACGTCCAGGGATTCCAGAAATCGATAGGTAGATCGAAAGAGTGCTTCCTTTTCCCCGGGAAATCCGACAATCAGGTCCACGCCAATAAAGGCATGTGGTAAAACTTCATTGATTGTTTTTATTTTATTTTTAAACAGTTCTGTATTGTAGCGTCTTCTCATTTTCGCAAGAATTTCATCTGAACCTGATTGTAACGGGATATGAAAGTGCGGCATAAATTTTTCAGAAGAAGCTACAAATTCTATAATTTCTTTTGAAAGCAGATTCGGCTCAATGGATGAGATTCTGAAACGGTCTATATTATTTACTTTTTCCAGTTTTTTTATCAAATCAAAAAAATTCTCACCTGTTGATTTTCCAAAATCTCCGATGTTAACCCCTGTAAGGATAATTTCTTTTACACCGGAATTTCCTATTGTTTCTGCTTGTCTGATAATACTTTCAATATCAGGATTTCTGCTTTTTCCTCTTGCTTTTGGAATGGTGCAATAAGAACATGGATAATCACATCCGTCCTGTATTTTCAGAAAAGAGCGAGTTCTATCCCCAAATGAATAAGAAGGGTAATATTTTTCAGATTCTTCTAAACCACATGCGAAAATTTTTTCTTTGTGGCTATGCTCATTCAGCGGGTGGAGAAATTCCGTAATTCTGAATTTTTCATGGCTTCCCAGCACCAGGTCAACACCGGGAATGTCAGCTACTTTTCCGGGCTGAAGTTGTGCATAACACCCTACAACAATAATTTTTGCATTGGGGTTATTTTTGCGGGCCTTATTCACTGCCTGCTGACTTTTTTTGTCTGCTTTTTGTGTAACAGAGCATGTGTTGATAACATAAATATCAGCTACATCATTAAAATCAACTTGCTCAAAACCCTTCGCAGTAAAACTTCTGCTTATGGTTGAAGTTTCCGCAAAATTCAATTTACATCCTAATGTGTTAAATGCCACCTTTTTCAATCTAACTCTATTTTATTATATAAGAATATGCAAAATTAAATAATTTACTATATGATCTTGTCTGTTGTGAAAAATAATAAGGTTAGGTTTGGTTAAACAGCGCCTGTATGGGAAGTTTCGTAGAAACAGGAGTAGGATTACTTCATACCATATCACTGAGCAGAACACATTCTAAATTCATAACTCATAATTATTTATCAACCTCCATACAATTATTTTTATAGTTGTAATACAGTTGTCTTACCAGTCCGTCCGCAACACCGAATTTCGGAACAAGGATTTTATTTGCCTCTGACCATTTCATAATTTTCATAAAGATTTCGGCAGCCGGAATGATAACATCTGCCCTGTCCGGGTTAAGTCCGAATTTTTTGATTCTGTCATCAATGGTGTAGGGAAGAAGCATTTCGTAGATTTCATTAATTTTCTTATAGGAGAGAGGCTTCAGGTTTTTCTTACCGGCCAGCTTAAATATTTTATTGATATTTCCACCAGAACCAATAATCTGCAGATTAGGATAATCTTCTTTAATTCCTTTAAGATATTTTTTCATTCTTTTTCGTTCCGCTTTATCTACCCGGTTTTTCAGCATACGGATAGTCCCGACATTGAATGAATAGGAAGATATTACATCATTGTTGCTAAACAGCGTAATTTCAGTACTTCCACCACCCACATCTACATACAGGTAGCTTCTTTCTCTATCCAGCATTTCAACAATACGATTGGAGTATATTATCTCTGCTTCTGTTTGTCCATCTATAATTTCAATGTTAATTCCGGTCTTATTTCTTACAACCTCTACTATATCCCTGCCATTGGATGCTTCCCGCATAGCGGATGTAGCGCATGCCCGGAAATCTATTACATCATAAACATTTATCAGATGATGGAAAGCATGCAGCGTGCTGATTAGCTTTTCACGCTTCACTTCACCTATTTTTCCTTCGTGAAAAACATCATAACCTAATCTGATAGGGACTCTTACAAGAGAGGCTTTTTTGAAGATGGTTTTCTCGCCATTTTCTATAACATTGGAAAACAACAAGCGTACGGCATTGGTTCCGATATCTATCGCTGCAAATTTTAATAGTCTCATCTACAGTTTTTCAATGTTTATCTGTTTTTATCATATTTGATAATCTGTAATTTCGCAAATGCTGCTTTATATATATTCTGTTCATGCTGATATTTTACTGGTCAAATCCTTTTTTGGGATAATCTATAAAATCTGTACTTGCATTTTCTGTATCTATTTTTTTCCAACTGTTTGTATTAAATTCTAATGCCACTATTCCGGCTGTAGGTAATTTGTCTAATTTTTCTTCCATGAAAAAGTTAGCCATATCCATGCACATTGGGTTATGTCCAAAAATGATGACTGTTTTAAGAGAATCATCGAGTGTTTTTATGTAATCCAGAATTTCTTTGGCAGAACCGTCATAGATCATGTTGTTTACATTGATATCTTTCAGGGGATAGTCGAATTTTCTTGCAAAAATCATTGCGGTATGCAATGCTCTGTTGGCATGACTACTGATGAATAATTCAGGGTTAATGCCTCTGATATACAGTCTTTCCGCCATTAGGCCAGAGTCATTAATACCCCTGCCTTTCAAGGGGCGGTCAATGTCCTCTACATCATATTTTTTTGAGGTTTTGCCGTGTCTTGTAATGATTAGCTTTTTATTGTTTTTCATAGCTTTTTATTGTTTATTTTTTACAATAGATTACTAGCCAATTCTGCCAAATAACTCCTTTCTCCTTTTACAAGGTTTACATGCGCAAATATATCCTGACCCAGCATTTTATCCGTAAGATAACTAAGTCCATTTGATTTCATGTCCAGATAAGGAGAATCTATTTGTTGTATATCGCCGGTAAACACTATTTTTGTTCCTTCGCCGGCTCGTGTTATAATTGTTTTGATTTCATGGGGTGTTAAGTTCTGTGCCTCATCGACGATAAAAAACGCATTGGAAAGACTTCGTCCCCTGATATATGCAAGAGGACTAAGAATAAGCTTTTCGCTGTCCAGCATTTCTTCTATTTTTTTATATTCCCGGCTGGTTGATTTATACTGATTTTTTATGACGGATAAATTATCAAAGAGAGGGGTCATGTAGGGTGTGATTTTTTCACTCACATCACCGGGTAAATAACCCAAATCTCTGTTTGCCAATGGAACTATCGGCCTTGCGAGTAATATTTGGTTGTATGATTTTGCCTGATGGAGTGCAGAAGCCAGAGCAAGTAGAGTTTTCCCCGTTCCTGCCTTGCCGGTAAGCGCTACCAGTTCAATCTCTTCCTTCGCAAGAGCATCAAAGGAAAAAGTTTGCTCTGCATTACGCGGAGAAATACCATAGTAACGCTTCTTTTCAATGCGCTCCATGGTTTGTTCAAATGGGTCGTAATGTACTAATGCGCTTGATCTTGAACTTTTAAATATATAGTATTGATGCGAGAACGGGGTCAGCCCAAATTTACTTGCCGGAATGCCTTCGGGAGTGTTATATAATTCATTAATGAGATCAGGGTCTATATTTTCAAGTACTTCTATATTCCGATTGAGTGGTTCTATGTTGGTTACTTTGTCTGACTCATAATCCTGTGCTTGTAGACCAATGGATTTTCCTTTAAGACGGAGGTTTATATCCTTGCTGATAAGGATAACGTCTTTTTTCTTATGTTTGTCCCTGAGAAATTCGGTGATGGCTAATATCCTATGGTCTGGTGATTCTTCGGGGAATGATTTTGAAATTTTTTCTGAAAAGGGTTTGCCCGTTTCTACGGATAGTTTTCCCCGGTCTTGACCCAAGCTTATTCCTCCGTCGAAGAGCTGGTCTCCTGTGATGTCATTTAATATGCGTGTGAATTCTCTTGCATGAAAATTGATGAGGTCATTCCCTTTTTTTAATTTGTCCAGTTCTTCAAGTACCACTATGGGGAGGACGATGTCATTTTCTTCAAAGTTATAGATGCAACGGAAGTCGTGAAGAATAACGTTGGTGTCAATTACAAAAATTTTTTTGGAACCCGTCATATATCGTTTAATTTTGCCGTTTAAGATAAGGAATGAGCATTTTTATTAAGTTGTTTTTTAGATTTTTATGATATTTGTAGAATTATAGTTATGCCTTTAACACCTTAAAAGTAGTAAATTTTTGTTGGTTGGATAGGTAATAAAATATGAAATTTATTAACCCTTAATTAAAATTGATGAAACGTTCATATGGCAGTTAAATAATTTAAAATATACATGTAAAATGGAATTATATGACGGTTTGCTTACACGGAGAAGCATAAGAAAGTATACCCGGGAAAGCGTATCAAAGGAAATTGTTGAAAAAATAGTTAAGGCGGGAATGTATGCCCCGTCTGCTGTAAATTGTCAGCCGTGGCATTATGTTATAGTTGATGATCGCTCTGTTCTGGAAAAAATTATGGAGGTACATCCTTATTCGAGAATGCTATCGGAAGCTCAGTATGCAATATTGGTGCTTGGAGATGAAAAGCTTGAACATGCACCCGGCTATTGGGTGGTGGATTGTGCTGCAGCTACGCAGAATATTTTGCTTGCAGCTCATTCATTCGGTCTGGGAGCCGTATGGCTTGGTTTGCATCCACGCGAACACCGCAAAGAAGCCATTAGTAAACTTTTTAATCTTCCTGGACACATATTGCCATTTTCAATAGTGTCTTTGGGCTATCCTGCTGAAAAGCCCGAACCCAAGAACAGATACAAGCAGGAAAGAATACATTATAACAAATGGTAAAAATGACTTTTGATAATTACGAACGTACGCTGGAGTGGATGTTTAAGCAAATACCCATGTATCAGAGAACGGGGAAGGCTGCATATAAAGTTGATTTGGAATTGACACACAAGATTGACAATCATTTTGGCCATCCCCATCAACGTTTCAAGTCCATTCATGTTGCAGGAACAAATGGGAAAGGCTCTGTGGCTCATATGCTGGCTTCAGTCCTGCAGGCAGCCGGCTATAAAACAGGACTCTACACTTCTCCGCACTTAAAAGATTTTCGTGAACGCATAAGGATCAATGGGGAAAAGATGGAGAAACAGTTTGTCATTGATTTTATCGCTGATAATAAAGATTTTTTCCTTAATGTAAAGCCTTCATTCTTTGAAATGACCGTAGCTATGGCTTTTATGTATTTTAAACAACTAAATGTGGATGTGGCAGTTATTGAAGTAGGAATGGGAGGCCGGTTAGATTCTACCAATATCATTAATCCGGAATTAACCGCTATTACCAACATCGGATATGATCATACCCAGTTTCTGGGAGACACCCTGGGGGACATTGCTTTTGAAAAAGGAGGTACGATAAAGGATCATGTTCCGGTTATCATTGGCGAAACTTCTGAATATACTGAAAAAATATTCAAAGAACTGGCTAATGCTCACCATTCTCCCATTTACTTTGCCGATCAGAAGTATCGGTTGGCTGAAAAGCAGACGACACGAGATTTATTACATCGTTTTGATGTGATCAACGGCTCAATATGTAGTTTGAAAGATCTGCAGACAGATTTGCTGGGAAAGTACCAGGAAAAAAATATCGTTACTGCTCTGAGAGTAATTGATATTCTCAGGGAGAGAGGGTTCGTCATTACTGAAGAACAATTAAGACAAGGACTCAAGAATGTTAACAAAGCTACGGGTTTTACCGGACGATGGTTTGTTTTAAGCCGAAAGCCTTTAACAATATGCGATACAGGCCATAATCGAGAGGGATTATCGTATACCATCAGTCAGTTGAAAGAATTGAATGCTACTGCTCTTCATTTTGTCCTTGGCTTTGTAAACGATAAAAATCTGGATACCATTTTGGATTTATTTCCGCATAAAGCTCAATACTATTTTACTAAAGCTAACATTCCCAGAGCGATGGATGAAAAAGCGCTTTCTGAAAAAGCAAAGGCATACCACTTAACCGGAGGAACATATCCAACTGTGATAAAAGCCCTTGAAGCAGCTAAAAAGAATGCTTCAGCAAACGATGTGATTTATGCAGGTGGCAGCACGTTTGTAGTTAGTGAAATAATCTAATGAACTAAGGATTGTTTTAGAGTCAGAATACTATCGTCAAGCCTCAGGTAGATGGACATCTCATATAGAGGTTAGACAATGGATTGCATTTGAACTCAAAGTCGGTGAAGCAATAGTGAATAGATCTATTCGAAGTGTGTTACATAAAGGTGTTCTTGAAGCCACGCAATACAGAGGGATATATTATATCATTGAAAAAAAGAAGAATGAGGTGCTTGGGGAATGAGTTAATATACTGAATTAGTCAATTATATATTACTGGTAAACTTTCAGATATCTTTGACAACTAACAAAATTAAATGAAAGGAATGAAGATTTTTCTAAAGTTAAGACACGGGTGTGAGTTATATAAAAAACTCGAACATCCATCTGAAAGCTACCCTTAATTAGTAGCACTTTTAAGTAAACTATTCCAACTAAATTCTTTTCCATGCTTTAACTTTCCGTTCCCTTTTATAAGCATCTGTTTTATGATCGTATTCTTCCCAATATACAATATGCCAGTCGTTAGATTTTCCGGTAAAACCTTTATGATTGGTATTGTGTCTGCGAATACGCTCCTCCAATTCGCCAGTGTGTCCAATGTAATATTTATCTAATTCAGTTGAGTATAGGATATAAAAATAATACATGCTACTAAAGATATAAAAAAACCTCACAAAATTTGTGAGGTTTAAGTGGGCGATGATGGATTCGAACCATCGACCCCCTGCTTGTAAGGCAGATGCTCTGAACCAACTGAGCTAATCGCCCTTGAATTTCAATTCAAGCGGTTGCAAATATAGTGTTCTTTTTTTATTCTCAAAAGATTTTTTATTATTTTTTACAAATGCGGATATTACCTATTTTTCAAAAGAGGTAAATCATATACACAAAAAGTCCTTTAGGTTTTATTTTCCAGTTATTCTTTACACCGCATTAATCTATTCTTTATTTATTATTGTCGAATACAAAACAGAGCTCTAAAATTATGAATCTTATTTAAAGAACATTACAAAAAAGAAAAATATTATGGTAACACAAATAAGCATAAAAAGAAGTGGTTTATTTTTTAAAGGTATTTTTATAACGTTCGTTATTTTACTTATAGGAGGAAATGTCACTCAGGCAAACAGTCTTCAAGATACGACAAAACTGGATTCCCAGGAAGAAGAGGTACCTAATGTATTTCTGGATTGTCAATCTTGCGACAAAGATCACATCAAACGAGAAATTAGCTATGTAAATTATGTAAGAGACAGGAATGATGCGGATGTTCATGTTATGATTACCAGGGAACGCGCCGCAAACAGGGGTAGAAGATATTCCGTTTTCATGATAGGTCAGAATGGCTATGAACACCTGCAGGATACATTAAGATTCAATGTAGGTGCGGATGTAAGCGAAGATGAAGCCAGACAACAAATGTTAAATGCCTTAAAGACCGGTTTAACCTCTTATCTTATCAAAACCCCTCTTTGGCAAAACCTGAATATTAGTTATACAAAGTCAACTGAACAAGAGAAAGTAGAGGATAAATGGAACTACTGGATATTTGAGGTTGGTTTTAATGGTCGTATAAGTGGGGAGGAATCCCGGGAAGGCTATGATTTTGGCGGAGAGATAGAAGCCGACAAAGTTACCGAGGATATTAAACTTGAATTTGAACTTGATGCCGATTATGAAAGGGACATTTATGAGGTGAACTCAGAAACCATCACTAGCATTCACCGTACTTATGATTTTGATGGATTGGCGGTGTGGAGCCTTTCCCAGCATTGGTCAGCCGGTGGTTTTACAGGTATTCAATCCTCCCGATACGAGAATATAAGAATTTCCTATAATGCCGCTCCCGCCATTGAATTTAACGTTTTTCCTTATGATGAAGCTACCACCCGGCAGTTGACCTTTTTATACCGGCCAGGATTCAGATACAATGTATATGAGGATTCAACCATCTTTAACAAAGTTAATGAAAAGCTGCTCAGGGAATCTCTGGCGATCGATTACGAAATCAAAAAGAGATGGGGATCCATTAATCTTTCATTGGATCTTTCTCACTATTTCCATGACTTTTCAAAAAACCGGATAAGTTTCCGTTCTTCGGTTAACCTGAACGTGGTGAAGGGATTGAATGTATATCTCCGTGGCGGTGCTTCGCTGATACATGATCAGCTATCACTTCCCAAAGGAGAGGCAACCACGGAAGAGATACTGACCCGGCAACAACAACTCGCTACCAGCTATGATTATTTTACCCGTTTTGGTATCAGCTATACTTTTGGCTCGATGTACAACAATATTGTGAATCCCAGATTCTGATGCCTGGAATATGATATAAATCGCTCTCAATTTATAAGGATAGGGGATATGTAGTTTCAGTTAGTTGATATTTGTAGTTTGGGTGGAGGTTTAAAAAGGATAGTTGGTAAAGAATATAGGAAATCGATGCTAATTATGATAAGAAATACGCAGAGATTTGATTTTTTTAAAAGATGTTCCATAATTCTTAAATTTGATCAGGGGAAATTCATTTTAACCCGTAAAAGAACTCTCATGGAGAGCACCATTTGAACCTTTAAAAAATAAATACGGTGAAACTCATCAAATTATTATTATTTGTATTTTGCATGGTTATATTTGTAAACATTTATAATCTCTTTGCGGGGAATCAAAGAACAGATAGTTTGGTCAATAAATTAGAACACAATTTGCCTGATACTCAGAAAGTGGATATTTTAAATAAGCTTTCCAGGCTTCTGTTTTATTCCAACCCGGATTCCGCTGCTTATTATGCCCGGCAGGCAATGAAAATTGCTGATGAGCAAGAGTTTGATAACAGAAAGGCGTACAGTCTGACTACCTTTGGATTTTTTTTAGATGAAGAAGGAAAATATGATTCTTCCCTTATGAACTATAGGAAAGCTATTGATATTTATAGTGAAACAGGAGATCAGCAGGGCCTTTCTTATGCTGTATTGAATAAAGGATTAGCTTATATGCATATGGGCGATTATACGAAGGCATTAAAAGCATTTCAGGAAGCATCGGAAATAGCTAAAAACATTGATTATCCGAATATAATTGGAGCCAGCGCTATAAACATGGGAATCATTCAGCGAAAACAGGGCAATAATAGAAAAGCCCTGAATTATTATAATGAAGCGTTAGAAGTTTTTAAATCTCAGGAACAAATGAGGAATGTTGCCAATGCCTATTCAAATTTGGGTGTTGCTCGTAATGAAATGGAGGATAATAAAAAGGCGCTTGAAAATTTCAATACTGCTTTGACAACATATAAAAACTTGGGTGATAAACGTGGGATGGCTGTCAACTATGCAAATATAGCAGGGATCTATGAGGAACAAGAAGACTATAAGAAAGCATTGAAATATTATGAAGAGGCGAATGACATTTTCATGGATTTAGGAGATAAGGGTAGAATCTCAAAGACTTTTACCTCTATTGCTTCTATTCATTACCAGATAGCAGAATCTGTAAATATTGACAGCTTAAAAAGAAGGAATTATAAGTTAGCCTTGAGCAAGGCAACTGAAGCTCACAAAATTGCAAATGAAATAGGTGCCTGGGAACAAATAAAGCTGGCTAACAAAAACCTTAGCTCGACTTATGAGAGTTTGGGAAATCAAACAAAAGCCCTGGATTATTATAAATTATATGATGAAGCTAAGGATAGCCTGTTCAATATAGAGAAAAACAGGCAA
Organism: Bacteroidales bacterium; assembly: GCA_041686375.1. GTDB lineage: Bacteria > Bacteroidota > Bacteroidia > Bacteroidales > UBA12077 > JAGXLC01. The sequence continues at coordinate 6,650 of JAWLEB010000019.1, read as the reverse complement.
CTTGAGGAGTTGGAGATTCAGTATCAAACTGAAAAAAAAGAAAAACGAATCCAGCTTCTTGAAAAAAACAAGTTACTCCAGAAAGCAAAACTTAATAAATCAAGAACTATTCAATATATATCAATAACAGCCGCTAGTGTGATTTTTGTCTTATTACTGATCATTTATAGTAAATATAGAAGGCAAAAAAGATTAACAAACGAATTAGCCGAAAAAAATGATGAAATAAAGGAGCAAAGAGAAGAATATCAAAAATTGAATGCTACCAAAGATCGTTTGCTTTCTGTTATTAGTCATGATTTGCGAAGTCCGGTTTCACACATAATAAATTTTTCAGAGTATATACATGAAGGGAATCTTGATAAAAATAAAATTAAGGAATTTAACTTTTTCAATTATCAAAATGCCACGGCATTATTATTTCTGTTGGAAAATTTATTAGAATGGGCTAAAAATCAACAGGATGAGATTTATATTCAGCCTGAAAAACAGCCATTATATCCGCTCATAGTGAATAATTTAGAGGTATTTAACAATTTGGCAAAAAATAAAAATATTGAGATTAAGACCGATATAAGCGGTGAGGGTCTTCAAGCTTTTTTCGACTATAACATGATATCTACGGTTATTCGCAATCTGATTTCTAATGCCATAAAATTTACACCTGAAGACGGAAAACTTGAAGTGACTTTAAAAGAGCTGGAAGATAAAGTTAAAGTTGCCGTAGCAGATACAGGCATTGGGATAAGTGATGAAGCTAAACAAAAGATTTTTGATGAGTATAATCATTTTACAAGTGCTGGTACTAAACAAGAAAGAGGAACAGGCATAGGATTATCCATATCGAAAGCATTTATTGAAAAAAATGGTGGTGAACTGTTTATTGACAGCAAGCCAAACGGAGGTAGCACATTTTGGTTTACCTTACCTAAAGTGGGAAATGGAAATAATGAAATCAGATTTTCCAAAATGGATGATAAATAGGGATATTAGACATCTTCGGGACAAGTTTGATATTGAGATTGTATATGATTAAACCAAGTATGGTTATTATATAGACAGAAATATGAGGGTTAATGTTGACCGCATTGAAAATTTGCTGGTATTTTAATTGTCGGTTTGAATATGGTTTGAGCGGTATTTGCAGTAGCTTATTGTTATTATGGTTAATAACATATTAATATATACGCGGTTTGTGCTAAGGCTAAAAAATGCCCCCGAAGTTTTTTACCAACGACGGGGACAAAATATTTGTTAATATAATTACCAGATTATTGCGTTTTAATGCTTTATCCCATAGCCGTTTCCTGTTCCGGTTGTAATGAAAAATAAGCAATAATATGGAGGATCCAGCCTACAAAAATTACCAGCCCTCCAATTAATATAACCGATGTTATCACACCAATTAAATAAAGCAATCCGCCTGTCTTGAATAGATTTATATTGCTTTGTTCAGCCAGAACTTGTAATGCTTTATATACAAAATAAATACCAATGATTGCCCCGATAAACATGATAATAGCGCCAACAATAGATAGGCCACTTCCGAAAATCTGAGAAGTTATTTCTTGATAATCAAATGATTCTAAGGCTCCTCCCGATGATTCAAATATAGCTGTTCCCACACCAATAGTTACTAAAATTCCACCTATAACATTGGCTGCAACTACTATTATTGTTCCAGTTAGTGCGTTTTTAAAAATATCAGGCTTTTCATAGATTTTTGAAAAATTGTAATGTGAGATCAACAAAAGAACCATAGCTGCCAGACCTGCAACAGCTCCAAGAAAAGGAATGATACTTGCGATCGGTAATAAAATACCTATTCGACCTAAAGTGATTGCTTGTCTTTTCATAATGCTTTAGTTTTGGTTATTAAATAATTATCATTAAAAATTCAATTTAGTGATGTTAATCCTTATTTATTCGGATTGAGAAGATTTTATGTATAAAGTATAAAGCTTCATACAATTAACTAAGATATAAAAAATACAAAGTCAAAGAAAGTATTTTTATTATATGATTTTGATAATACATTAAAGATGAATTGAAAATACCTGTATATATTACTTTTACAGTTTTAGCTAATCAGAAAAACGAGAAGGGCGGTTATTAATAATACCACCCTTATTTTAGTTTTAGCCGGTGGTAGTTTACAGGCTATTGATCATTAATATAACGTTTTGAGCCAGTTCTTTGTCCATTGCAACTTCTGTGTTATCTATTTGTAAGATATATACAGCATAGGTCCTGATTATATGAATGATACGTCCGGGAACTATACCCATTGCAAGTAGTTTTTGAACGGTAACCGTATTCATGGTATTAATTTTTTTTACAGTTCCTGATTGCCTTTTTTTCAATTTATTTATGGGCACTTCTTTTTTTGCACCCATAACTGGTATTTTCTTGGTTTCTTTATACATTTTAAAAGCTTTAAGGGTAACTTAATAATAATTTCCAGCCTCCATGTTTTTTTTATTTGTTAACTTGTTTTCCTGGTTTTTGAAAACAAATTTTTCATAAATGTTAATGATTTTGCCCCTCTTTCCTTAAACATGACCATTAATTGAGCTACGCATGGGACAAACAAGGTTAATACAACGGCTGAAACGGCAATTTGATTTGCATTAAGTATGTCCTGCATCTGGAATAACCCTGCTGCTCCGTAATCTCTTCTGAAAAACCCGAACAGAAATACGTCTGATGTTTCATCAGGAAGTCCAATGGCATTAACAACGGGTTCAATACCCTGGAGGATTAACGGGAAAACTCCTGTAATTTGCAATAACCATATAATAACACTTGCAATTATAAACAATGGGAGTACCTCTCTTAGGTACCAGACGATACGGGTATATGTTTTGCTTAACACATTTGATAATTTGGGAATGCGTAGCGGGGGTAATTCCATGAAAAAGCTTGGCTTTTGTCCGGGCATGATTTTGGATGCCATGAAGCCAACAAGCATGAAATTAAGAACTATGACCATTTCCCAGACCAATAATGAGCTGCCTGATTACTTCTGAACCGACAATGCTTTCAACTCCCGACTCTATAGCCGGATTGATATGTTCACCAAATAATTCTCCTTCAACAAAATCTACAATAGTGCCTGCACCAAATACCCCGACAAATTTATAGAGTACGAAGTACAATACTGCCATAAGAATAGGAACGCCAGTTATCGGACTAATCATAAGCTGATTAAGTTTTTCTCCGATTCTGAGGCGATTTTTCTTTTCTGTTGAGGTTGTATCTTTGACTATCGATTCTGAAATTTTATGGATTTTTAGTCGCATTATATAAATAAGCGAGTCATTATACTTGCTTTTTGTTTCCCCGATTATATCATTGATTTGGTTAAGTTTTTCCGGTTCCTTGCTTTTTACGGGCTTTATTGTATCTTCATCTTCCTGGAGCAGTAACTGGGCAATGCATCTACTATGAACCGGATAAGATTTTTCCAGTAAATGATCTAATTTCTGGATGTCCGGAAAGCGCAATCCATTTTTTTGCTTTACCTTCTACCTTTTTTGTATTTGTATAATGACATGATCCTGAGGATAGCTTCTTGTCTGTTATTATTGAATGGTTTTCCATATTTGTTTTTTTAGTTGTAATTCCAGTTAGGCCTTAGCATCCCAACGAATACATTTTCATAGGTGCTTTTCATACCGGGATGTATGATGTACTGAATATTGGGTTGACTTGTTATACGTTCGGAAACCTTGTATTTATATGTTAATTCAATTGCTGTTTCCCTTTTTTCGTAATTTTCCGGATTGTTTTTCATCAGGGTATTATTCAGTGAGATACTAGATAAGGCTAATCCCAACACATCTGAATCTCTTCCTTTTAACAACCCTTTGTAATTTAGACTATAAGCAATGTAAAAGTCATTGATGATACTGCTCCCCGGTGAATAACCTACCTGAATCATTGATCTCAGTCCCTGCTGGGCTGATTCTGACTCGCTGAACCGTTTGATTATTTTCTTGGGCCTCAGCTGCAGGATTGATCAGGGTTAGAAAGAACGTGATGCTTAAGCGTTTGTATACTGAATCCATGTTTACTTGAATATCTGATGAAAGGAATTAGTTGTGATTCCTTAGCGGTATTTGAATGGAGAATATTGTACCCTGCTTCTAATTAATATCCGAGCATTTCACTGCCCAGATCATTAAACTGATTGTTTTCTGAGGTATACACATTGTATTCCCCAGTATTGGATAATGAAGTATAATAAAATTGTCCCTTAAATTGGGTTCCACCTGTACTGTAGTCCAGGTCAAAACCTAACATAGCTACTCCAACGGTAGATGAGTCTGCTTTTTCCATCGCTGTATTGTTTGTTTTGTTAATTCCTTCATATAGAGTAGATTGCGTGTTGCCGATATAAACTGAGGCACCCAGGTTTAGTCCAAGAATACCCTAATGTGTCACTTTACCGGCAAAATTTGGAGAGCTCATAAATGATTTGGCACCTTTTTGCCTGCCTTTTCTCAACCCATACTGTCCGTTAAGTTTTGATGAACCGTCATAACCATTGAATCCATTCATCAGATAAGCCTGATATTTCATTGTTAGCGAAGGCAGATTGCCTGTGATTCCTGCACCTATTTCTCTCCATGTTGTGGGAGCCAGATATTTATCTATCAGAGGTCTTTCTACACCATTGAAAGTTGGCGATTCGTGATATTCATTGATAATACCCATAGGAACCAGCATCAGTCCACCACGGAAATTTATATTTGGTTGTAGCCTGTAGTTTATAAAAGCTTGTTCAATGTAAACTTGTTCCACATGTTCGTATTCAATTTCAGTGATTAAAGAAGTTTTACTGTTAAAATGGTACCCAAACAGCATGACCAAGCGGTGAACATCCAGCTTGCCATTTTGTCTGATGTCCTTGTCTATGGGTTGGTTGTAGTCAACATTGCCATATCCTCCAATTGTCAGGCCTTCCTGATTCATGAGCATTTTGTCTGCAGTGTTTTGGTTACTTTCTTGTAGTGTGTCTGCGTTTTGAGCTTGTAAATTTATTACTGTGATAAAAATAACTGTTGATAACAATACCTTTTTCATTTTTCTATTTCAATTTAGATTGATTAAACATTGCCACAAAAATATATTTACCCACCCAAGTAAAAAATCCCTAAATATTGGGATTTTAAAAGGATGAGCAAACGTAAGATTTAGATGTTATGTAATCAGGAATTATTGGATATGATCTTTAGGAATGAGATTGTTTAAGACTGCATAAACGGTGAGTCCGGAAACCGTTTTTATTCCAAGTTTTGATGTTATGTTTTTCCGGTGTGAAATAACCGTATGGGTACTTATGAACAGTTTTTCGGCAATTTGTTTATTGGTGTATCCCAAAGCCACTAGTTTGAGAACGTCTTTTTCTCTTTTGCTGAGCAATGACGCTGTGTCTTCAGGTTTATCATATTTATTAATTAATTTTTCCAGGATGGGCAATACTTTTTCTTTAGGATCATCATATTTTATTGCAGCATCGAATTTATTGGCTGCAGGCAGATATTTTTCATCAGAAACAAGGTCGATGTAGTAGTTCTTATCTTTCAATTGAAATAATAATGCCCTTTGTTCTTTATTTTCTATAAGGCATTGATCAATTATGACGCAGTTCGTATTGTTCCCCTCCAGGTAATGGTTCACTTCATTGATGTCGTTAATGAAAATAAGCTCAGATTCAGCTATATCTTGAATAATCGAGGCTAAGCCTTTTTGCAGGAGGTAAGAAGGGGTTGCTATTAGTATGGTTTGCTTCATAACTACTGGCTGGATTATATTGTTCCAGTTTTAAAAATCATTAATAGCCGGCAGTAAAATTATATCTTCCAGACGTTCGTGGTCATTAAGATCCTGTTCAAAAACAAACAAAGCAGATAATAAATTGTTTCCTAAATCCTGGTTATAAGTAGGAGGTAGGTATTTTATCAATATATTTTTCAGGTCGAATAGTTTGCCCAGTACATTTTCATGTTCTTCACGATGGTTATCATAGGAAAAAAGATACTTTTTTTTGATCTTATCAGCTTCAGATCCGACATTGTTAGCTTCCGACACTTCAAGAATATAGGGGAAAAATTTTCCTTCTTCATTTTTCAGGTGCTGAAGCAATTCATCCCTGTATTTTTTATAAAATTCATCGATTAGTTGGAGGTTATCGCAATTATGGGGACAACTTTGTATGAGTTTTGTGATCATATCCTCGATTTCAGGCAGAATTTTGTCCCTGTAGTAATTATGTGTCTTCATTAAATATTCGATGATTAATTTTACAGGATATTTGCGCATTTTTTCCTTTGGAAGATAGTTGCTGTCGTTATAAGTGTTGATAATATCCAGAAAAAAAGAAATATTAATTCCGGTTTCTTTACATATTTTTTCTACCGATTTATCTCCAAAACCTAGTTTAATTCCAAATCGATTGATTACAGGAAGCAGAAGATGATTTATGTGAATGACATCTGCCATTTTTGTTTGTGGTGTTATGAGGGACGGCTTATTCATCTTTTTTATTAATTAATTCAAGTTGCTATTTATAATATTGTTCTTGTAATTGCATAACTGAAAATAAATATAATAATCTTTAAGACAAAGCCAAATCCTGTTGTGGC
>JAWLEB010000018.1:0-54997 GCA_041686375.1 Bacteroidales bacterium | reverse complement strand
GCAGCCATTCCAACCATATTGGCCTCTGCTATTCCACATTGATAAAACCTCTCGGGGAATTCCTTAATAAATTCATTCATTTTTAATGACCCGCTAAGATCTGCTACAAGAGCTATAATATCTTTATTGTTTTTTCCTAGCTCGTACAACCCTGCTCCAAATCCGGCTCTTGTTGCTTTTGATTCTTTTGCCTCAAATTTTGTCATTTGTTATTTGGTCTTTTGCTGTTAAGTTGTTTTATTTTTCTTTGTTTTTTAATCTCTCGTAATCTTCTTTTTTAAATAAGCCTAAAATCACCAGTTCTGCACTTGCTTTATTTGTTGCTATTGGGATATAGTTCTTGTCACACTGGTCTAACAGATCTTGAATGTCTTCATGATGCGGCTGTTTCACATAGGGATCCCTGAAGAAAACAACAATATCTATTTCACCGTTTTTTATCATTTCGGTGATTTCAATATATCCTCCGTATTTACCCGGACTCATGTGTTTTACATGAATCTTGTTTGTTTCAACATACTCGGCTGTACGGCCGGTAGCAACGAGATTAATGTCCTGAATCCATTCCATTCTTTCATTGAGAAATTGAACCATCTCGGGCTTTTTAGCATCGTGAGCAATAATTACAATATTTTTCATAGTTCAATTTTGTATTTGAATATCGTTTGTTTTAAAGTTATTACCTCATTTGAATACATTGCAGCTATTATGCTTATTTTAAATGATTTACAAAACGAATCTTAAGGCAATTGTTAATTTTGATAAATAAATCCGCGTTTATCCGCTCAATCCGTGTCATCTGCGTTCTATTTATGTCCTTTTGTCTACATGCTGTGGATGAGGGTTTCATTTGATTATTATTTAACTATTAAATTTATCAAACGCTATTCGTTCAGAAAAGTTATCTAAAAATCGCCCAATGTTTCTTCAAGCTGGCTTAATGCTTTTTTCAATTGTTCATCATTCGGTGCTACCCCATGCCATTTATGGGTCCCCATCATATAATCAACGCCCATTCCCATTTCAGTTTTCATAATGATAGCAACAGGTTTATTTCTCCCTGTTTTTTGCTGTGCTTCATTTAGGGTATCGATTACCTCTTCCATATTATTGCCATCCATGTATAAAGTTTCCCATCCAAAAATTTTAAATTTGCTTTGTAAATCACCTAAAGAAAGTATATCATCTACAGGTCCGTCAATTTGTTTGCCATTGTAATCTACTGTCAGGATTAAATTGTCTATTTTCTTTGCTGCTGCAAACATGAGTGCTTCCCATATCTGTCCTTCCTGCATTTCACCGTCTCCGCAAAGTGCATATACAAGATTGTCATCCTTGTTTTGTTTTTTTGCTAATGCAGCCCCCATCGCTACAGAAACACCTTGCCCAAGTGATCCTGAAGCTATTCTAACCCCTGGCAAATTTTGCGATGTTGCCGGATGTCCCTGTAAACGGGAGCCGATCCTACGAAAAGTCGACAATTCTTCTGTGTCAAAGTAACCACTCCTTGCCAAAACACTATAAAAGACAGGAGAAATATGACCATTGGATAGAATGAAGATATCTTCATCTGTCCCATCCATATTAAATTTCTCAGGATTGTGTTTCATTATTTCAAAATATAAAGCTGTCATAAAATCTGCACACCCTAAGGAACCTCCGGGATGTCCAGAGTTTTGTGCATGCACCATTCTTACAATATCTCTTCTGATTTGAGTGGCAATCTTTTCTAATTTTTGTATTCGATTCATTATTTTATTTTGTAACTATTTGTAAATCAGTGATATGTTTATCAAGTCTGAGTTTGTAAAAATACGATTTTCCTTGGATTAGCATGAATAGAAAGTATAAAAATTACGATTATTTATTAAAAAAAATATTGTTAATAATATTGATATAGAGAGGAAGAAAAGTTTATTTTTGCCCGACTTAACATAACATCTAATTTTTTTTAGTAATGTCATTAAGATGTGGAATAGTGGGATTGCCTAATGTGGGAAAATCCACTTTGTTTAATAGTCTTTCCACTGCTAAAGCTCAGTCGGCTAATTATCCTTTTTGTACTATAGAGCCTAATGTAGGTATCATTCCTGTTCCGGATTCCAGACTCTATAAAATTGCAAAGCATGTTAAGCCTGAAAAGGTTGTGCCAACCACTATAGAGTTTGTTGATATAGCAGGTTTGGTCAAAGGGGCAAGCAAAGGAGAAGGTCTGGGAAATCAATTTTTATCAAATATCAGGGAAACTGATGCCATTATTCATATTTTGCGATGTTTTGAAGATGAAAATATTGTACATGTTGATTCAACTGTCGATCCTGTACGCGATAAACAAATTGTTGATATGGAACTCCAATTAAAAGATTTGGAAACTGTGGAAAACAGGGTTGAGAAGGTTGAAAAACAGGCTTCCACCGGCGATAAAGAGGCAAAAAGATTGTTAACAATATTGAAGAAATACCGTAACATACTTTCTGAGGGTAAATCGGCTAAAGATGCTAAGCTGGATAAAGAAGAGAAGGTAATTGTAAAAGACATGCAGTTATTAACAGATAAACCTGTTATTTATGTCTGTAATGTTGATGACAATTCTTTACAAAAAGGAAATACACACGTTGAAGAAGTTAAAAAAGTTATTCAGGACGAAGATGCTGAGGTGATAACTATAGCGGCCGGTTTAGAAGCAGATATTGCGGAATTGGATACGGAAGAGGAACGAAACCTGTTCCTTGAAGAAATGGGATTAGAAGAGTCAGGTTTGAATAAATTAATACGAACCGCTTATCGTCATCTTAATCTTGAAACATTCTTTACGATTGGTCCGAAGGAAGTGAGAGCCTGGACGGTAAGAAAAGGGACTTATGCTCCGGATGCGGCTGGTATTATCCACTCGGATTTTCAACGAGGTTTTATAAAAGCAGAGGTCATTAAATATGAAGATTTTGTTCGGTTGGGTTCTGAGGCTGCTTGTAAAGAGGCAGGAAAAATGCATATGGAAGGGAAGGACTATATTGTGAAAGATGGGGACATAATTTTTTTTAAATTTAACGTCTAAAAAATGATTTCAATGCACCGAATATTCCGGAAAATATCTTTACTGTCTTTGTTGGCAGTTTTATTTGTGATAAGTTTTGGTTCTGCTATCTCAGTGGCTCAAAATACAAGAGAACAAAAACCAAAGCTGATAGTTCGTGTGGTTGTGGAACAAATGCGCTATGAAATGCTTTTGCGTTACTGGGATAAATTTGACGAGGATGGAGGTTTTAAATGGTTGACAAATGAGGGATTGATATGTAAGAATACGCAACTTAGCTATGCGATGACAGAGCGAGCTGCGGGTTTTGCTACTTTAAGTACGGGTGCAGTACCTGCAAGCCATGGGATAATAGCTGATTATTGGTACAATAGATTATCAGATGATAGGGAATTTTCTATTGAACATAATTCTTATTACATAACTGACGATGATGGAATTACTGATTCCGACGGATATTCACCCCATAAGCTATTTACAACCACGCTGGGCGATGAACTGAAAATGATTAATGAGCGGTCTAAGATATATAGCATAAGTTTAAATCCGGTATCTGCTGTATTTGGAAATGGCAAGTTATCCAACGGGGCCTTTTGGTTTTTCGATAAATCCGGGGGATGGGTGACCAGCTCATACTATATGGACTCATTGCCTCAGTGGGTAAAGGATTTTAATCAGAGAAACTTGCAGGATGTTTACATGAATCGCAAATGGGACAAGTTACTACAGGAGGAAGAATACATTAACAGCATGCCCGATAATAATGAAGCAGAAAAAGGATTTACAGTAATCAATAAAAGCAGCTTTCCTTATAATTTGTCATTAATAAAAGACAAAAGTTACAGTTATAAATATCTCAAATATACCCCATTCGGAAATACCTACACCAAAGATTTTGCTCTTGCTTTATTAGAAAACGAAGATTTGGGTGGGGATGAGCATACCGATTTACTTAGCATTTCTTTAGCATCCTCGTCTTATCTTGATGAAATTTTCGGATCCCGTTCCAGGGAAATGGAAGATTTATTTTACCGGTTGGATAAAGACTTAGCTCATTTGCTGGATTATCTTGAAACGGAAATCGGTAAAGAAAATATATTGGTAGTATTTACTTCGGACAGAGGTAGCTTGGACTTACCTGCATTCAGAGAGTCAAAAAATTTACCTGCAAAAACTTTTAAACCCCGGCAAAGTATTTCTCTTCTGAATAGTTATTTAAACATAATTTATGAGAAAGAATCTTGGGTTAAGTCTTATTATAACAGTCAGTTGTATCTCGATCATGGACTGATTGATCAAAATAGTCATGATATAGAAAAATTTCAGGAGCAAATTGCTCGATTCCTGGAGAAGAAGTCCGGTGTGTTATATGCTACAAGGGCTTCATCGTTAAGAGATTCTTATTACGATAAAGGTATTAAAGGGAAAGTACAAAGAAGTTATCATCCAAAACGTTCAGGGGATATTTTCTTATCTTTTGAACCTGGATCAGTAGAATACCCGAACAACACAGGCTCGGCTTATAATTATGACAGTCACATACCCCTAATATGGTATGGAATGAAATTGAAACCGGGGGTTGTGAATAGTAGAGTATCGCTGAAAGACATAACTCCTACTATCTCTTTGCTTTTTGATTTACCTCTCCCGGAGGCATCCAATGGCGATATTATTGATGAGGTAATTGATGCATTTGAAGATTGATGCAAAATTTATAGAAAAAGGCTATCTCTTGGAATAAGATGTGTTATTTACTACTTTTACTGTTTATTCATTGAATCATGAGGACATATCTTTTTATTTTGTTATATGCATTATTGTTGATGGCATGTAAACACGCAATCCCCCAGTCAGAATACTGGGTCTTTTTTAAAGATAAAGAAGGAGTTGAGTTTAGACCCTCTGAATATTTTGATTCAAAAACAATTGACAGGAGGAAAGCGCAGGGGATTTCAGTAAACCAATCTACTGACCGTCCTGTCAGTCAAGATTATATAGATGAAATTGAGCAATACGCTAAGCAAATTCATTCAATTAGTCGGTGGTTAAATGCCGTTAAAATAAAGATTGACGAAAAGCAGGTTAAAGCTTTGAACAGTTTGAGTTTTATTGACTCAGTAAAAATGGTCAATCAACATTTGGCACATAATCATTCCATGAGAGACTCTTTGTCCTCATTAGCATCAGGAGATGAATCATTAATCAACAGGCAATTAGACCATTTTCAGGGAGGTTTATTTAAAGAAGAAGGCGTTGATGGAAGTGGTGTGCGTATAGCTGTTTTTGATGCAGGATTTGCCAATGTTCAGGAGAGTAAGTTTTTCAGGCATCTTTTTGATAATAATAAAATTAAGGCAACATATGATTTTGTTAGAAATGAGGAAGATGTTTTTCATCGTTCTTCTCATGGAACTATGGTATTGTCTTGCTTGACAGGACAATATGAAGATCGTCAGTTGGGTCTGGCCACCGGCGCAGAATTTCTCCTGGCCAGAACAGAGCATGCTCATTTTGAACCGTTTTCAGAAGAAGAAAACTGGGTGGAAGCGTTAGAGTGGGCAGAAAAAAATGGTGCAGATATTATAACAAGTTCACTGGGATATACCAATAAGCGTTATTTTAAAGAAGATATGGACGGCAGTACTAGTCTGGTAGCCAAAGTAGCAAAGATGGCTTTATCAAAAGGCCTCTTGGTTATTGTTTCTGTGGGGAATGAAGGTTCCAGTAAATGGAAGGTACTATCTACCCCTGCTGATGTGGATAGTGTTGTCTCCGTTGGAGGTTTGAATCCTAATACACGATTGCATACAAGTTTTAGCTCCTTTGGCCCTAATGCAAACATGTTCCTGAAGCCTACTTTGACAGCATTCGGGCATGTTATTGCAGAAAGTCCTACTGGGCTTACTCGTGTTCAGGGCACATCTTTTTCAGCTCCGTTGGTTGCGGGGTTTGCTGCTTGTGTTTGGCAGATGTACCCTGAATGGTCTAATATGAAGCTATTTGAGGCATTGTGTGCCTCAGGCGATCTTTATCCATATTATGATTATGCACATGGTTATGGTGTGCCTCAGGCTTCATACTTTTTAGATTCTAAAAGACTGACTCTGAAGAATAATTTTTTCCTGAATGTCAGAAAAAAACGGGCGGTTGTCAGAATCCAAAAAAAGGCAAAACCAGGTTCTAACTATTTCCCTTATATGTTTTATCACATTACCGATGAAGAGAATCATTTAAAGGAATATGCAGTTATTGATCCACAAGGAGCTGATACTGTTAATATTGACTTGAAAACAAAATATTCCGGACACTTATTAAGAGTATTTTATGCCGGAGAGATACGAGAAATTCCAGTTCCATGATATATTGAGCCATGAATAAAATTCAATAATGATGATGAAAATTATTGCTTCAATTTTTTTTATAATACTTTCCCTTGGGTTGTTTGCTCAGGATACGTTGATGTTTCAGGAGACTGAGGGTTTATATTCGAAAGCAAAATTTGGTGCTAACAGGAAGCATTTTGTTCACTTTTACAGCGGAATAGGTTTTTTTCTTCCTGGATCTGATCAGGAAAAAATTAAATACTGGAATAGCCATTCTTTAATTTTAGGACTTAGGTATAAATATAAACTGACTGGTACTTTTGCCACTGGTTTTGATATATATTACAAAAAAGATAATTTCCGGTTTACCCAAACGAATGATATCCTACCGGAAGAGAATTTTTTTGACAAAGAACGATTTATTGTCCATGGAATGGGACCCGAGTATTATTTCCGTATAAATTTTGACAATAATCGTGGTGATTATGTTGGAAATTTTATTGACATTGGATTGTATGCAAACTGGTTGTTTCATGATACATATAAGGTGTATGATAATTCAGATTCTCAGTTGTTTTCAAAATGTAAGAAAACTTACAAAAATCATTCTCATTTGAATAAGTTCAATTATGGGTTAACATTACGAATGGCAAAAAATGCTTATGTTTTGTTTGTTCATCATCGTTTAAGTGATTATTTTGATGATCACTATGGTTATATTGATTTACCCGCAACAACTGTTGGGGTTATCATTGGGTTTCACAATTAATAAACAGTTTAATATGGCGTGGTTATTTTTATTTATAGCAGGATTTTTTGAAATAATATGGGCTGTGGGAATGAAATATACAGATGGTTTTAGTAAGATAGTTCCTACGGCTGCTGTTTTTGTGGCAATGCTCCTAAGTGTTTATTTTCTTTCAATAGCAGTTAAAACAATTCCTGTGGGTACTGCTTACGCGGTTTGGACAGGAATAGGGATAGTTGGGACAACCATCTGGGGAATTGCTGTGTTTGATGAACCATTTGGATTTTTCCGGGTCTTTTTCATCTCCCTGATTATTATATCAATTGTGGGCTTGAGGCTAATTGCCAAACCAATTTAGAAAAAAGCTTCCGGAAAATGATTCCCGGCAGCAGTAACCAAAATAATTAAGGTAGTTATTTAATTTATCATTTATAGCTTACTTAAATGGGATTTTTCATCTTTAATGAACTGATTCTGCCTTTTTGTAAATTGGAATAATGTGATGAATTACCCGGGTTAAAATCTATAGTTCATTCCCATACTTATATTCCATGCAAAATCCAGATCCGATTTAGGGAGCAATTTGTCTTCAATGACTACAATTTCTGAATTGTTTTTAATAAAGTTTATACCTCCAAGAGCTATGGTTTCTATGAATAATTTGTTAACCAGTTTAAATTCTACCCCAAATCCTAAATAGTGTTCTATTGTATTAATTGTGGAACTTGTGATAGGGTTTTCAAAAGCTGATTCAGGCTTAGGGAGATTATGGGTTTTTCTTAATGTTTGCGTATTGGATGAAAAGGTTACAAACTTATATAATCCAAAAGTTCGGATATTATAATCATTTATGTTAAATTCCTGATGGCTGTTTTTATTTCGATTAAGGAATACCTTGTGTCTGAACATGAAGCCTTGTCCCTCGGTATTATAAGATCCCGGTGTTATCCCAACCTCAAAAGTTCTGCGCCCTAAGGTATAATTTCCCTCTATAAACATACGGTTGCTGAGTAGACGACTGGTTTCAATGTTATAACCTACACCAAAAACTTCTTTGCTCATTGACTGAGTTTGAGACATGCTTGTTTTTGCCGATGCAATTACTACGAAAGTTATTGCTATGCTTAGTAGTAATTTTTTGTATTTGATTTTAGCCATCATCTTGTTGTTTTGCTTAAAGAGTTATGCATAAAATAATTGCCTCTCTAGTAAAACAAAAGATATGCCAATAAGACATAAAGTATTGATTATAAGTTATATAAACGACCTGCGATAATCTTAGGATTTATATATGTAAGATTTTTTACACCAGGCAAGATTAATTATGCGTTTAATAAATCCGGGTAAAAAATATAGGATATTATATTGAAGTGCAGTAAGGCTGCTTAAAAAGAGTTATTAAATGGATTTTCGGAAAATTTTTTGTCCTGTTCTATCAATGCTGGTTAAAGTTGCTACAAATCAGATCCTTTTTAAATTTACGGGATGAAGACTGGTTTCAGTAAAACAATTTTAAAAAAACTTTTTGGACAGTCTCTATTACGAAGTGTTTTGGAATGGTCTATTGGTTGGGGATGTTTTTTTGTATAGTTTTTATAAGTTCATTTTGGTCAAAAGGTTTTGTAAAGTAATCCAATGCACCCAATTCTTTGACCTTTTTCTCGTATCCTTCATCTTTATGAGCTGAAATAACGATTGTAGGAATCTTTATAGATTTTTCCTGCATTTGTTTGAGTATTTCGAAGCCACTTATTCCGGGCATCATTAAATCTAAAATTATGAAATCGGGCTTGTATGTATTTATAACGTTTATGGCTGATTCACTCTCCAATAAAGAATAGGTTTCATATCCGTGTTCAGAGAGTAAATTCTCCATTATTATGTTATTTATCGTCGAATCGTCAATTAGCAATATTCTCATTTAATCATTTTTTCTTGTACCAAAAATAATAATTTTAATGGATGAATATGATATAGATCTTTATAAATTTTTGTGTGTAAGATTTTTCACATGTTTTTTTTATAAAATATTATGCGCTAAAATGAATTTATTTATACATTTGTAGTGGTATTAATAAAAGAAATAAAATTGGTCGCAACCACATTAAAATAAATGACGTGGTTATCATATTTTTTCTGGTCTTAATATCGTTATATTTTATTTACTAAATTTTTTACTATTATGAACATTTATGTTGGAAATCTCGACTACAAACTTCAGGAAAATGAGTTGGAAGAGCTTTTTGGAGAATATGGTGAAGTTTCATCTGTAAAGATTATCACAGATAAATACACCGGTAAATCAAAAGGTTTTGGGTTTGTAGAAATGCCTGACGATGGACAAGCCGAAACTGCTATTGAAGCACTTAATGGCAAGGAAGCTAACGGGAGGCAAATGAGAGTTAACAAGGCAAGACCAAGAAACTAATTTACTGTTTTATCATGGTATTAGTGGCACAATTTAATTAAGTTGCCGATTTTTGTTTTTTTTAAAAGACTGACGCTGGTTGATATAACCGGCGTTTTTTATGTTATCTATTTGAAACCTAGTCTACTTGTTTACAAAAAAACGATGCATAAAACCATACCAGAAGTTTATACTGCTGAAGTTAAAAAAGTTCAAATAATAAGAAAATCAATCGGAGATTATAGTTAATTGCATGGACACACAATTACAAATTACTTTCAGTTTTTGTTTCTTCAGTCTTTTCCTTCCACTCTTTCTCTTTTATTCCTTTGCCTATGCCTTTACCAATAAAATAACTGAGTATCATAAATATAAGACCATATTTTTGTACTAACCAACTATATTGGGTTTCATTTAGTATGAGTATTAATCCGGATAAGATAAGAATAAAAATAATATCGTATCTACGGTCTTTTTGCATTATTTTGATTTTTTTATTGTAATCTAAAATTATAAGTTATTGTGCCTTTTTGATATGCTGGTGCATCCCTTTTTCGGTCAAATTTTGCATTAAGGGCAGCTTCTTTGGCGGCTCTTAACAATTCACTGTCCAGTGTGGTAGATCCTTTTACGCCTGCTACGGCATCTGTAACATTTCCATTTCTGTCTACTCTTATTTCCACAACTACTTTTCCTTCTTCCTCATAATTATATTCTGGTTTTGGCAAGGATTCTGGATTTCTACCGGATAGTGAGTAATCAATTCCTCCCATACCTTTACTGCCTTCATCTTCGTAATCCTCTGCATCTGGTGAACCAGATGGGTCTCCCTGGTTACCTTCTCCTTCTGTTTTTCCTTCATTGTCGCTGGAATCTTCATCGCTTCTTCCCTGGTAGAGGGCATTTTCGTTAACTTCACGCTCTTCCTCCTTTTCTTCCTCTTCCTCTGGCTCTTCTTCTTGTTTTTCTTCAGGTTCCTCACGAGGTTGAGATTCCTCTTCCTGCTTTTTTTCTTCGTTTTTTTGATCGATAGCAGGAGCTTCCTCATAGTCCTGCGTAACAACGGCTTCTTCATTTTCCTCGCTTGGTTCTGGCTCGGGGGAAGATTGCTCCGGTATGCTTTGCCTTTCCGTTTCCTCTATATTTTTTTGCACCGCATTTGCTCCCGAGGCATCCTCAACGTCGCCAAAGTTAATAAGTATTCCCTGTTCGGCAGGTAGTGGGAGAGGCGTGGAAAATCCCATGGTAAAAAGAATGATTACCAACACACCATGAAAAATCAATGTCCCTATGACTCCTTTTTTATGTTTTTTTATAAATTCAATCATAATTCCCTCACTCCGAGGAAGTTGCTAAAATCAACTTCCACTTGTTCTGGTTTGCTATATTCATTACTTTGACTACTTCTTCTACAGGCACTCTTCTATCAGCATTCAGTGATATCGTTGGTTCTTCAATATTTTTTTCTTCGAATCTTTCTTTTAAAACGGTTTCTATCTCAGAAAATTTTACAGGAGTATCTCCAATATAATAATTTAAGTCACTTGTAATAGATACGTTGGCTATAGGTGAAGCTGAAGTTTGACTGGAACTCTTCGGCAGCAACAACTTTAATGCATTCGGATTGATTAAGGTTGAGGTTACCATAAAAAAGATCAGGAGTAGAAAAATAATATCTGTCATTCCTGACATACTGAATGATGTGCTGATTTTACTCCTTGGTTTTAGGTCCATCTTTTTATTCTTTATTTAATTGATACAATTGGTTTTATTCTACTGGTTCATTTAAGAGATCCATAAATTCAGTGGTGTTTGCCTCTAGCTGATATACTACCTTCTCAACTTTGGCAACCAGCACATTATAGGCAAGATAAGAAACAATTCCAACAATTAATCCGCCTACAGTGGTTACCATTGCTGTGTATATCCCGCTGGATAATAAAGTTATGTCAATATTATTACCTGCATTAGCCATATCATAGAACGCTTGTATCATACCTATTACTGTTCCAAGAAAACCTATCATTGGTGCCGCTCCGGCTGCTGTTGCCAGAATAGGCAGTCCCTTTTCCAGTTTTGATATTTCTAGTTTTCCTACATTTTCAATGGCTGCAGTAATGTCATCTAACGGCCGCCCCAGTCTTTGTATCCCTTTTTCTATCATTCGGGCAACAGGACTGTCAATAGACTGACACAAGGTTTGTGCCGATTCTATTTTATCATCATGAATGTAATCTTTGATTTTGTTCATAAAGTTGAGATCTGTCTGGGAAGCCCTGGAAATAGCAAAATACCTTTCAAAGAATATATATACGGCTAAGATTGATAAAATGATTATTGGAATCATAATCCAGCCTCCTTTGAGCGCTAATTCCCAAAATGAAAGACTGACTTCCCCTTCTCCGCCTGTTTGAGCTGTTGTTAATGTATCTTGCACTGTGCTTTGCAAACTCATAAAATAGGTCATTGGACAATAAATTTTATTTTTGGTTTTTAAAATTATGTTTTATATGACAAAAATAGCAAACAATTTTTTTCTCAAATTTAGTTTTTCTTTTTTTGTAACAATTCATTAACTTCATTAAATTCTTCCTTGTAGAATAGGCCTAATCCCTGAATATATCTTATTTCCTCATACATTAATCTGTCACTGTTTCGGTTGAAAAATTTCAGTCTTACTTTTCCATTCTTGCTTAGTTTCCAGTCGACACGAAAATCCCCAACCAGTTCACTTGCCTGTGTTTGTTGACCTGTTGTTCCAACATTACCGTTTATAATCAACCTGTTGTTCAGTAATTGAGTGGATAATGCAACCTCTACCTGATCTTTGGATATTTCATCCCCGGGTTGATAATTAACTCCAATATTCCAGTTATTAGATATTTGTGATAACCAGTGGCTTAACTGATTGGATAAAAGTTCACTTGTTGTAAAGGCCATACCGGTAGCTCCCATTTCAAGCTGATCGGGCTGATTGGCCATGTATTGCTGAGCGGGCATAAAAGTGTTCAGTACCAGTAATGATAAGAATTGTTTGTTTAATTCTTCCTCTGTTCCTATAGCTCCGTCCACCCGGGCTCTGGTATTTTCGTCTGAGGTGGGCAGGTCTATTTCAAAGTTAATATCTGGATTTGCCAGCTTTTCTGTTAAAAGAATTCGGCATTCTACAGGGATGCGCTTATTGTAAAATTCTGTGGTATCCATTAGTAAATTATTTAATGATGTTCGCAACTCATAAATTGCTGTTATATCAATATCGGCATCTTCTGGCGATCCATTCCATAATATTTGGCTACCTTGCTCAATTTGAAATTTTTTGTTAATCACATTTTTTAATGAAAACATGTAATCTCCTTCTTCAATCTGATAATCTCCAAAAATTCTGAATTCGCCATCCTGTCCTATTTCCATATTAAGGCTTCCGTTTCCTCTTGCTGTAATCAAATCTCCGATTGTCGGGTCAAATATTAGCCTGGCTTCTGCATCTGGGGTTACTTCTAGGTCAAAGTTTAAATCAATACCTGACAAATCAGACTCAATTTCATCTGTTTCCTTTTGCTCTACAGTGTCCTTTTGAGCAAACGTCACAAACTTTGATTTTTGGGCTCCTCCCGATGAGCCAATAGGCAGGCTGATAACCGTATTTCTGTTTGTGCTTACAGAGGCATCAATCTGAAGATCCTGATCAGAGGAGTTACCCTGGATGTTGATTAATCCCGATGTAAAGCCTTTACCATAGAACATTGAATTCTGTGATCTGTTAGTATTCAGGATTTTTAAATTATCTGCATCGATATTAAAATCATAATGGACAGCACTTAATTTTTTAAAGAATAGTGAACCCTTAAGGTTGGCTTTATTTCCTTCTTCATCAAAAATTTCGGTATTATCGAATAGTATTTTATTGTTGGAAACATCGAGTGTATGCGTAAAGTTGTAGTGGGTCTGCAGGTAATCTATTTTAAGACCTGCTTTTTGCGCAATTAATCGGCCATTAATGAGGGGAGTGCTGGTAGTTCCCTTTAATTTTAAGTGTCCGCTAAGAGCGCCGTGTACCTCAGAAAAGTTGCCTTCAAGTATTGGATTTAAAAAGTCTAGTCTAAGCTTATCAAGATTTATATCAAAATCTACCATTTGTGATTTTGGAGAGTAATCTCCTTCAATATTAATAACGCTTAGGTCGCCTCTTGAACTTTCAATGTTAATCCATATATCCTCTGTGCTCTGATTCCATTCACTACGTAATGATGTTGTGCCCAGTATTTGTTCGTTAATTTCCAGAGAGTCAATTGTTAAGTTGGTTCTGAAGGCTGGTTTACTGTAAACATCTTCTAGTTTGGCTTCACCATTTATAAAACCTTTAAGGTAAATATCTTCCGTAGGCAAAAATATATTTGCATAATCCAGGTTAATAGATGAAAAATTGAGGTTTAATTCATCTGATGGATTTCTGGATATCTTGCCATCAATTGCTAATTGTTCATGTTTGTGCTGAAACTTAAAGTCATCAAAAGTTATACAGCTCGTATCGATGGTGATTGTACTTTTCTCTAATTCCCAGTCTTCATCGTTGATTCTCAGCTTGCCAGGCATAAGGAATATTTTTGAAACAATGTTGTCCCTGTCCTCTGGTTTGATAAAGTCTACCAATGCAACGAATTCCCCTTTTGAACTTCTGGAGTCAATATCATCCCAGTTAACAACTAGTTTTGATTGGTTGTTTCCACTTAATGATCGTAGCGCGTAGTTGTTAAAATATTTAGTTTCTCCATCTTCTTCAAGTTTAAGATGATCCAAGCTTAAAATAAGGGAAAAGGTGGTATCTTGTGACCGGCTGATGATATCAAAATCAGAAAGCCGGTATGATTTATATGTTAACAAATCAGATTTTATGCTTAAATTAAAATCTTTTTCTCTACCTATATAATTAAGGTTAACATTGCTGTTTTCTGCTATCTCTAATTCCGGCATGAATATTCTGTTTATTTTGTTGGGTTGTTTAAAATCTATGTTAAGCTCAAAATTATTTTCTTGTTTAACTTCTGCTGTATCGGACTCTTGCTTCACAAATGCCGGCATGTATGAGAAAAATAAATTTTTTAGCGATTGATGAACACTTGATGATCGATATTTACCAACAAGTGAAGCATCTATGTATTTTGAATTAAAAAATATTCTGTGTGTATCAGCTGCTTGTGTGGCGTTAATTTCCAAATCATCAAAGTTTAGGGATTTTGCATCTTTTGTCAATCTTCCTTTTTTGACCTGTATTTCTCCCTGTGCATTATCCAGATCCATTCCTTTAAAATTTGATGTGACATCTAAAGCAAGATTTGCTGTAGAATCATTCTCCACAAAGTTTAAATTCTCAAGCTTTGCTTCTTCCAATATAGCATGAAAGTCGAATACAGGTATTTCTTTTGAAAAATCAATACCACCACTAAAATCAAGGCGAATATTAGGGTCATCAATTGTTAAAGCTCCCTCGTATTTATTGTTGGTTAATAGTCCGTTTAACTCTATATTTTCATAATCATAATCATTAAGTTCCAGTTTTGTAATGGTACCTTCAGTTTGTGTTCGAAATCCTTTATCCCTCCATGTGGTTCCGTTAATATTGATATCCATGCTTAAATCCCCAAACCGTTGATTATTATTAGCCAGTCTGCTAATGTCAAAATTCTCAGTTTTTAAATTTCCATTAATTTTTAGTTCATTTTTGCCTTTTGGTTTGATAGATAAATCGGTTGATATATTTCCCTGATCCGTCTCTAAATTTCCATAAGTGACAAAATCTTCAAGAAAACCAGTAAAGTTTCCCGAATATTTTATTAAGCCTATATTTGATAGACCTTCTGGAATGTTTATTGCTTTTTTTTGTTGTGAAAATTTATTTATAAATTTAATATCTTTTGCGACAGTATTAAACTGTTCGATGTCAATATACAGAAAAGTGTTTTTAATGTCAGGGAGTCCGTCTGCACTAAAATCTGTTTTTAGCTCTGTTTCTTTTCCAATGGCAGCATAGACGTCTTTCCCTCTAAGATTGTTGATCTTCCCTGCCAGCAGTCCTTCAAATACTATATTGTTCTCCGGTATTTCATGGAATGCTTTTGAGAAAAAGGCCAAATCATGGGAGCTAACATTTGATTTTTTTATATTTATATTAAAGTTAATCTTATCTGTAAAATTGGCGAAATTTTCGAAACCTTTATGAACTAAATCTATTGTATCAGCACTAAAAAAAGAATATGGGGTACGGAGCTGAAGGTTTTTGAAGTTAACCTTGTGGGAATCAATATAGGCGTGGGTGCTCAAATTCAGCAGTTTAAGCCCGCTATGATCAGTAAAAGATAGTTTGTTCAAATCAAAGTCAATTTGAGCTTTACGATCAGCCTCAAAATTTTCTGCGGATAAATTTAGATCGCTTAATTGAATATTATTCGGGTCTAGGCCGTATCCCTCCAGCCTGGGTTTGTTTGTGGAATATTTGAGTTGAGAATTCTTCAGGGCAAGGTCGTTAAATTTTAGATGCATGCGGGGTTTAGTAGTGTCCTTTCGTTTTAGGGTTTCTACTAAAAATTTGATATTTATATCTTGGGTGGAATCATTATATAGCCTTATTTTGGCACTGTCAAGCTCAATGTTTTTGAAAAAAAGCTCCCTGTTTCTTAAGCTAAGGAAGTTCAGATTCCCTTTTATACTTTTTGACTGGATAAGACTGTCGCCCTGTTGATCTGCAATGTATACGTTATTTAAGATGATTTTGTTGAATAATGTATAATCAACCGATTCTACAGTAAATTCTGCATCAAGTTTGTTGGAAAAGTAGTCTGTGATTTGCTGAACCAAATATGTTTGCACATTTGGGTTTTTTACCAGAAAAAATGCAGAACTTAGCAATATAAGTATTGCCAGAACAATAATTAGTAATATCTTGTATAATTTTTTAATAGTTTTGTCAATTTTAGTTATTATAACGATAACGTAAAGTAACAAAAAATAGTCTTAATTAACTATATATAAACTTTACCAATTCATGAGTTTAACTATTTTAGGAATTGAATCATCTTGTGATGACACTGCGGCCTCCATAATCAGGGATAAATATCTGTATTCTAATATAATATCCAGTCAAGAGGTACATAAGGCTTATGGGGGAGTAGTGCCGGAATTAGCATCTCGCGAGCATCAACAGCATATTATTCCTGTGGTTGATCTGGCTTTGAAAAAGGCTAATATAAGCAAAGAGGAGATTGATGGGATTGCTTTTACCAAGGGTCCGGGGCTTTTAGGTTCTCTGATGGTAGGAGCTTCATTTGCAAAAGCTTTTTCTATAGCCCGAAATATTCCACTAATTGGTGTAAATCATCTTCAGGCACATATTTTATCTCATTTCATTAAAGATCCTGCAAAATTCCATAACCCCGCACCTGAATTTCCTTTTTTATGTTTACTTATTAGTGGAGGTCATACACAATTAACAGTTGTCCGAGACTATCTGGATATGGAGATTATAGGTCAAACTATTGATGATGCAGCAGGTGAAGCTTTCGATAAATGTGGGAAGGTTATGGGGTTGCCTTATCCTGCCGGACCAAGAATAGATACGGAGGCGAAGAAGGGAAATCCTCTGACATTTAAATTTACGAAACCTAAGATTGGATCTTTAGACTATAGTTTCAGCGGACTTAAAACTGCTTTTCTCTATTTTCTCAGAGATAAAGTCCAGCAGGATAAAAATTTTATTCAAAATAATCTACAAGATTTGTGTGCTTCCATTCAATATACAATTGTTGATATTCTTATGGAAAAATTGGTGCTGGCAAGTAAACAGACCGGCATTAAAGAAATAGCCATTGCCGGAGGTGTTGCAGCCAATTCTCAACTGAAAGATGCAATGAATCGCTTAGCTGCTGATTATAACTGGAGTATATATATTCCAGAATTGCAATATACAACTGACAACGCTGCAATGATTGCCATTACCGGGTATTTTCGGTACCTTCAAAATGCGTTTGACAATCTGAATGTTATTCCACAGGCAAGACTGCCTTATTAGAATTATTATAAGGCAGCGTTAAGCATTTATACTTTATCTTACTTACTTCATGTTATTTTATATTTCTTGTTTCATAGTTGTCAAAGTAAAATTGTGTGTCTTCTTTGAAGCGTCCTTAATAGATGGTATTCCTTTAACTACCAGAATTTTACTTCAGTCAGGATGGTTCCGGCAGGCAGGAAATCAAGAATGACAAGTAATTACATTATGTATAAATATCCTTATTTGTATCAAGTTAGATTATTAGTTTCATACGCTGAGACTTATTACTACTAAAGTTCAAAATTTCTTGATTCTTCAACTCATAGAACCCTCATGCTTTGTCTACCGACAGGTACGGGTTTATTCATTGTTTTTTTGTAATATATTTAATGAGGGTTTCTTCCTATTGATAATTATCATATGTTATTAAGGTAACAGTATTTATTTTTGAAGTCAATTAATTTTAGTAAACGGAGAATAGGATGAAATCAAAATCAGTATTAATTGATGGTTATCAATCTGTGATAAACAATGGACGCTCGCATTCTGTTGTAATTGATCTTCCAAAAGATAGTAATGGCAAGGATATTGGGGCTACAGCGCTCGAGTTAAGTCTCATGAGTTTATCTGGTTGTATTTCTACTATTTTTAAGAAAGTAGCAGAAAAAATGAGAATAAATTTTGAAGACCTTGAAGTGGATATGAATGCTGAAAAGGGAGAAAAAACCTTCGATAAGATAAAGTATACGGTGACAGTTAAATCTGATGCTTCTATTGAAAAACTTCAAAAGTGCCTGGATCTGACAGAAAACTCCTGTCCGGTAGGTGTTCTGTTTACCAGGGCAGGAGTAGAGGTTGAAGGGGGAATTATTAAACGTTAGATCATAGCTTTGGGTTATTCTTTTTGGGTCCCCAATAGCTTGTGATAAGCTATTGGGAATTTGTTTTTCTATTATGGGAAGTTCGCCGTCTTAATTAGAATAAATAAAGTTTCACGTTTTTTAATGCCGGGCTTCTGACGCCAGATGCCGAATAATAAATGCTCTGAAAAGTTTCATGGTTTTAATGTTTGATGTTGAATGTATGTTAGATGTAGTAATAGAGGTTGGATAAAGTCAAAAAAGGCGAAAGAGAACGATGGAATCCCTTCAAGAAAACATAACCCTCGAACTTTCAAGTCTCAGACTTTCAAACCTCATTCATCCTAAGTTTTTTAAGTATTTCATAAATTATGCGAAATTTTAGTGGTACAATTGATACCAGCGAATAAACATTTGACAAATAATTGAAAAATATATTCTAAGGAAAATTCTATCTTTGCATAATTTGAAATCAGTAATTTGTTGTCTATGGCTAAGGTAAAACCTTCAATACCAAAAGGAACCAGGGATTTTACTCCGGGTACAATGGTAAAACGGGATTATATTTTTGACTCTATTAAAGTGGTATTTAAGAAATATGGATATCAACCGTTGGAAACGCCTTCTATGGAAAATATTTCAACATTAACCGGGAAATATGGCGAGGAGGGCGATAAACTCTTGTTTCGTATCCTGAATTCAGGAAATTATCTTTCACAAGTTACTGAAGAAGAGTTATATTCTAAAGAGTTAAATACGCTTACCCCAAAAATATCCGACAAAGGATTACGATATGATCTTACGGTTCCTTTTGCAAGATTTGTTGTGCAACATCGTGGAGAAATAACATTTCCCTTCAAACGCTATCAGATACAACCTGTTTGGAGGGCGGATAAACCGCAAAAAGGACGCTATCGTGAATTTTACCAGTGTGATGTAGATGTTATTGGTTCTGATTCCTTATTGAATGAGGTGGAATTGATAAAAATTATCGATGAGGTATTTACTGTGCTTAATCTGAAAGTAACAATTAAGATAAATAACAGGAAGGTTTTAAAAGGGCTCGCGGATTATCTGAATAATTCGGATAAATTTATGGATATAACCATAGCTATTGATAAACTGGAAAAGATTGGGGTTGAGGGTGTGAAAAAAGAATTGGTCCAACGAGGAATAAATGAGACTATTGTAGAAAAAATTGATCCTTTTCTCAGGCTTGGAGCTGATAACTATTCAGGAACAAAGCAATCCCTGAAGGATATTTTTTCAGGTATAGAAGATGGAGAGAAAGGTATTGAGGAAACTGAGGAGATTTTTGATTACCTGGAAAGCCTGGAGCTGAATAATGAAGTAGAATTTGATCCTAAGCTGGCAAGGGGATTGGATTATTACACAGGGACTATTTTTGAAGTCAAAGCAAAGGAAACAGAAATAGGTAGTATATGCGGTGGTGGACGGTATGATGACTTAACAGGTGTTTTTGGTTTGAAAGATGTATCTGGTGTTGGTATTTCTTTTGGTGCGGAACGAATTTTTGATGTCATGGAAAAACTTGGTAAATTTCCTGAGCATATGCAGTCTCTTACCGAGGTTTTGTTTGTGAATTTTGGTAAAGAGGAAGTGAAACATGCATTAAAATATATCCAGATTTTACGAAATAGTGGGATACCGGCAGAGTTGTACCCGGATAACGCCAAAATGAAAAAGCAATTTTCTTATGCTAATAGCTTGAATGTTAGATATGTTGCGATTGTTGGGCAAGATGAGATTAAGAGTGGGGTGATTACCTTAAAAGATATGGATTCTGGTGAACAGGAAGAATTGACCGTCGATGGATTGGTTAAGAAATTGTCTTGAGGTTTTTTGAGTTCAATGTATTGTTAATAATTGACAACAGTGATTTTGATAATTTTGACCACGGAGAGTGGAGGAACCATTGCGTTCTATTGACATAACTTATTAAATTTTGGTTGTAAAAGTTTTATAATATGGAAAACGTACATTATATATCTCCGGAAACGTTAACTTTTGATACTATAGAGCAAATTCTTGAAAAGGGTTATACCTTAGAATTATCCAAAGAATCAAGAGATCGTATAAACTATTGCAGAAAATATCTTGACGAGAAGATAGGAAAGTCTGACGATCCCATATATGGAGTAAATACTGGCTTTGGCTCTCTTTATAATCGTTCCATTTCAAAAGAAGATCTTGGTACCCTGCAGAAAAATCTTGTAATGTCGCATGCTTGTGGCACGGGTGATGAGATACCTTCTGAAGTGACTAGACTGATGCTTTTGCTGAAAATATATGCTCTTTCTCTTGGTAATTCAGGCGTTCAACTTGCCACTGTAGAACGGTTAATACAGTTTTTTAATCTTGATATTCTTCCGATCGTATATGAATATGGATCTTTGGGCGCTTCCGGTGACCTTGCCCCACTTGCTCATATGTCATTGCCTTTGATAGGGATGGGAGAGGTGTTGTATAAAGGTGAAAAGATTGAAACTCAGGAATTATACAAGCAATTAAAATGTGAGCCAATAGAATTGCGTTCCAAAGAAGGCCTTGCCCTGATTAACGGAACCCAGTTTATGAGCGCTTTTGCGACACATTGCCTGATAAAGGCTTTCAGACTGTCTCAGCAGTCTGATATAACAGGTGCTATTTCGTTGGATGCTTTTGACGGGCGAATTGAACCGTTCAATGATTCGGTGAATCTTTTAAGAAAGCAAAAAGGACAGGTAAAAACAGCCCGGCGCTTCAGGTCTCTACTTAGTGACAGTGAGCTGATAAAACAACAGAAAATTCATATTCAGGATCCGTATTCTTTCAGATGTATACCCCAGGTGCACGGAGCTTCCAAGGATGCTATTAATTATGTCAAAGAAATTGTTCTGAATGAAATTAATGCTGTAACTGATAATCCAACTGTGATTCCGGAAGAAGACCTGGTTATATCAGCCGGAAATTTCCATGGGCAACCGCTTGCCCTTGCTCTTGATTTTCTCAGTATCGCCTTATCTGAATTGGGAAGTATTTCTGAAAGAAGGACATACCGGTTATTGTCAGGAAAACGAAATCTTCCTTCATACCTTATTGCCAGTCCTGGTTTGAATTCAGGTTTTATGATTTTGCAATATACAGCAGCTTCACTGGTGAGCAAAAATAAACACCTGGCAACACCGGCTTCAGTAGATTCAATTGAATCTTCCCAGGGACAGGAAGACCACGTGAGTATGGGTGCTAATGCCGCAACAAAAGCTTATCGTGTTGTTAATAACCTGGAGAGAATTTTGGCTATTGAGTTGCTTACTGCAGCACAAGCTTTGGAATTTCGAAGACCACTAAAAAGTTCATCGTTGATTGAAGGAATTGTAGGAAGCTTTAGGGAAAAAGTTGAATTTGCAGATAATGATAAGATGCTGTATAAAGAAATTGAAAAGGCAGTTTTATTTTTAAGGCAGACGAAACCCTTATCGGAACAGTCATATACTGAGGATGAACCCTTGAAGTAAAATGTTATAGGTGTTTTTTAAACCTGTGTGGCTGATTTTTGTGCAGGATCTTAAATTATTGGATTTTTTATTATTATATTTTCGGAACTCCAGTTTTTAGGTTATCAATTCCGTTTTTAACACTATTTTTTATACCGTTGATGGTTTTTCTGGATATGTCAGCCAGTTTATTATTCTCGTTTTCTCTCGTATTTCTGTATATTTCATCGATTAAGCTCTGGTATTTGTTGTAAATGACTTCTCTTTTCAGCTTTTGAGTGGGTGATAATTCCCCTGTTTGTGAGTTCCACTCTTCACAAACCAGTTTGAAACGTTTAATCTTTTCGGTTTCACCCAGTTTCTGGTTGTATTTATTGATTTCTTTCTGGTAGCGCGCCATAACTTCTGGTTTATTTACTAATTCTAAGTTATCTCTAAACTGAATTTTATGTACTGAGCACCAGTCATGTAGAAATTCAAAATTAGGAGAAATAAGTGCTGCAGCGAATTTTTCATTTTCGCCGATAACCATTGCTTGTTCTATAAAGAAGGATTCTTTGAGCTTATTCTCGATAACCTGCGGAGCAATATATTTACCTCCCGAAGTTTTAAACATTGCTTTTTTTCTGTCTGTAATAATCAGAAAATTATCTTTGTCCAGATGCCCAATATCGCCGGTATGAAACCAACCTTCTTTATCTAAAACTTCTTGAGTTAGCTTTGGCTCTTTATAGTATCCAAGCATTACATTGGGCCCCTTACAGAGAATTTCACCCTCTTCGTTAATTTTAACTTTAACATCTTCCAGAACAGGGCCCACCGTTCCCAGCTTGGCATTTAACGGCTCAAAACGATTCGTAGCAATCACTGGCGATGTTTCTGTCAGTCCATATCCTTCTATGATTGGGATGCCTGCAGCCCAAAATACATGTTCAATTCTTTTCTGAAGGGAAGCGCCACCGGATACAATAACTTTTATGTTATTTCCTAACGCTTCTTTCCATTTATTAAAAACTAATATTCTGGCAATTTTTAATTTCAAGTTATACCATGGTCGTCTTTTTTTATTCAACTGGAATTTCAACCCTAAATTAACAGCCCAGAAGAAAATTGCCTTTTTTATAAAAGGCAGGGTCTTCCCTTTTCCAATAATGGTATCATATACTTTTTCCAGCAGACGAGGTACAGTATTGAAAATATGGGGCTTTATTTCCTTTATGTCGGATGCAATGGTTCCGAGATTTTCCGCATAATAGATGCTTATGCCTTTGTAATGAAAATGATACACCATCATTCTCTCATATACATGACAAAGAGGGAGGAAGCTAATAGCCCTGTGCTCAGAGCCTAATTTATGTGCTTTTGAAGTGTTTATTACATTAGAAATCAGATTATTGTGAGACAGCATTACACCTTTGGGTTGGCCTGTTGTTCCAGATGTGTAGATTATAGTAACCAAATCATCTTTGGATATTGATTCCCGGATACTGGTTAGTTTTTTACTATATTCTGCCTTGCTTTTGATTCCGGCTTGGAGTATTTCTTTCCAGTAAGGCGTTTCTGTAATTTTATCGAAAGAGTATATTGTTTTAATTCGTCGGATTTTCTTTACTATTGGTTCTATTTTTTTGTATATGCTTTTATTGCTAACTATTACAGCTTTGACCTCAGCATGTTTTAGTATGTATTTGTACTCTTCCTGACTTATTGTAGGATAGATGGGAACATGGATAATCCCTGTCTGAGCCATTGCGAAATCTACAAAATTCCACTCAGGTCGATTGTTTGATATTGTGGCTATTTTATCTCCTTTGTTAAAGCCAAGACTTAACAGTCCATAACTAAAATTATTGACAATTTCAATATATTCTTGTGTGCTGTAAGTCCTCCATTCTCCGTTTTGTTTTCCACCCAGAATGTCTTTTTTAGGAAACTTCGTTTCCAGTTTTTTCAGTAAATCAAACGTTCTTGTGACTTCCATGTTACATAGCTTAGTTTGCTGAATTTATTTTTTCATTGATTATCTTTTTTCCTTTATCCAATGCTGCTTGTATTCTTTCGCTATCTTTACCCCCTGCCGTTGCATAAAAAGATTGCCCTCCGCCACCGCCTTTGATTTCCCGGGCCGCTTCATTTATAATTTCATTGGCATTCAGGTTATTATTTTGTACAAGATTCTCAGATATCATAAGGGATAAATTAGGTTTTCCTTTGATATTTGCTCCAAGGAACAGAATAAGGTTTTCGGTTTCTTTTTTCATTTGAAAAGCTAGATTTTTCATGGCTGCGGCAGAGTCAATTTCAACGATCTCAGTTATTAGGTTGATCCCATTAATATTTTCGGCTTTATTCAGTAGCTCACTCTTTATATTTTTGACCCGCTGCTGTTGTAATAATTCAATCTGTTTCTTTAAATCTGTATTTTCCTTAATTAGCTTTTCTATATTTTTTTGTGGGTTTTTAGGCGTATTCAGCAGATTGCTGATTTCATCCAATACATTAATCTTCTGGCGTATATATTCTTCTGCTTTATCAG
The DNA here is from genome assembly GCA_041686375.1 of Bacteroidales bacterium. GTDB lineage: Bacteria > Bacteroidota > Bacteroidia > Bacteroidales > UBA12077 > JAGXLC01. The sequence continues at coordinate 30,548 of JAWLEB010000018.1, read as the reverse complement.
CAGTGATGGCTTCTATTCTCCTGATTCCGGATGAAATAGCTGTTTCCGTTGTTATCTTAAAAAGGCCGATTTGTCCGGTAGCGTCAACATGGGTTCCTCCACATAATTCTACAGTTTCTCCAAATTGGATAACCCGAACTGTATCACTGTATTTTTCTCCGAATAATGCCGTAGCTCCCATTGCTTTTGCTTCTTTAAGGGGAATATTACGTTTTTCTTCGCGTTTTAAATTTCTGCGAATGAGGTAGTTTACAATTTTTTCAATTTTTTCCAGCTCTGCCTTGGTGGGTTTTTGAAAATGAGAATAATCAAAACGCAGATAATCAGAATGAACCAATGAGCCTTTCTGTTCTACATGTTGTCCTAATACTTTCCGTAAGGCATGATGTAAGAGGTGTGTTGCTGTGTGGTTGTTTGCCGTCTTTTTTCGTTTTTCGCTATCAACAACCGCCTTAAATTTTGCTGAGGGGTCAGCGGGCAGCTTAGTTGCATAATGAACAGTAATGTTGTTTTCCTTTTTTGTATCTATGATGCTAATCTTTTCTCCATTCTCCAGAAGATAGCCTGTGTCTCCCACCTGACCTCCAGATTCGGCATAGAATGGTGTGTTATTGAATACCAGTTGATAGAGTTCCTTGTTTTTCTTTTTGATTTTCCTGTATTGTGTGATTTGAACTTCTGTCTCAAGGTGCTCGTAGCCTATAAATTCGCCATCACCCCTATTGTGTACTTTCTCCCAGTCTCCGGTTTCTATTTTTGTTGCATTTCTTGAGCGGCTCTTTTGTTTTTCCAGTTCCTTGTTAAACTCCTTGTGGTTCATAACTAATCCATGCTCTTTCAAAATAAGATTAGTCAGATCCACTGGAAACCCATAGGTGTCATAAAGCTCAAATGCGGTTTTTCCGTCTACCTCGTTATTATTTTTTGCTTTTGTTTTGTCAATCACCTGATCAAGCATTTTGATTCCTGTATCAAGAGTCTTCAGGAATGCTTGTTCTTCCTCTTTTATAACTTTTTCTATCAGGTTCTGTTGAGATACCAGCTCCGGGAATGCTTCTCCCATTACTTGTATGAGTGTCGGTACAAGTTTGTATATAAATGGTTCCTGCTGGTTGAGGTATGTATACCCATATCGTACGGCTCTTCTGAGAATTCTGCGTATAACATAGCCTGCTTTGGTATTGGAAGGTAATTGTCCGTCCGCGACAGAAAATGAGATAGCCCTTAAATGATCAGAAACGACTCGCATGGCAATATCCGTTTTCTGCTTCTCTCCATATTTTTTACCAGAAATTTTAGAAAGTTCCTGTATGATGTTTTGAAAGATATCAGTATCATAACTTGATAGTTTGTTTTGCATCACCATGCAAAGACGTTCAAATCCCATTCCGGTATCAACATGCTTTTGGGGTAATGAATCTAAAGATCCGTCTGCTTTACGGTTAAACTGAATGAATACCAGATTCCATATTTCAATGACTTCAGGGTGATCTTTGTTGACCAGTGCGCTCCCTGCTTTCTTCTTCCTGTCTTCATCATTTCGCAAATCAATATGGATTTCAGAACAAGGGCCACACGGACCAGTATCTCCCATTTCCCAGAAATTATCTTTTTTTTCTCCTGTAAGAATATGTTCTTCAGGCAAATGCTTCTTCCAATGCTCTAAGGCTTCTGCATCCAACTCCAATCCTTCGGTTTTATCTCCCTTAAAAACCGTGGCATATAGTCTGTCTTCAGAAATTCCTAGTTTATCTATCAGAAATTCCCAGGCAAAGGCAATGGCCTCTTTTTTAAAGTAATCGCCAAAGGACCAGTTACCAAGCATTTCAAACATGGTATGATGATAAGTATCGTGGCCAACTTCTTCGAGATCATTATGTTTTCCGGAAACCCGCATACATTTTTGAGAGTCGGCAACACGTTTATTTTGAGGCTTCTGATTACCCAGAAATATATCTTTAAATTGGTTCATTCCTGCGTTGATAAACATCAGTGTCGGATCGTCCTTAACTACCATGGGCGCTGATGGAACAATAGTATGTGATTTCTCCCTGAAAAATTCAAAAAACGCATTCCTGATTTTTTTCGACTCCATAAATCATTATTTTAAAATTCTTTAAATCTTGTCAACTAATTTTTTTTACTAAAGCATTTTTTATAGAAATATTTTGTAAAATTAAATAAATCCTTTAGATTTGTCTACATATAGGCTGTTTTTGCCTTGGTATTCTCGTAAAATACTTATCAAATATGGCAGAAGTAAAATATCGTTTCGATCCAAATACCTTAACTTATCAGAAAATTAATACTTCTACCCGAAAAAATTTAATTCGGGCTTTTTCATTCCTGTCTATTACATTGATTAGTGCTGTGGTTGTACGTTTAATTTTTACAGCATATTTTGATACGCCAAAGGAAGTTTTATTAGACCGTGAACGCGAGGAATTATTGTGGAAGTATGAAATGCTTGGCTCTGGGTTGGACGATATGAAGGATAAGATAGAACAAATAGAACAGCGGGATGATTATCTTTACAGGCCGATTTTTGAGATGGAGCCCATGGCCTCGACTGTGAGAGAAGCCGGAAGAGGAGGTGTGGAACAGTTTGACTATCTGAAAAAATTTAATAACTCAGATCTGTTGGTGGATGTGGCCAGTAAAATGGATAAGGTGCAGAAGAAAGTTTATATCCAGTCAAAGTCTTTTGATTCGGTTACGAAGTTAGCCAGGAATAAAGAAAAAATGATAAACTCCATGCCGGCCATTCAACCTATTTCCATAGATGATTTCAAAAGAATCAGCGATTATTTTGGTCGCCGGCGCGATCCTTTTAATGGGGAGATGCGCATGCATAGAGGAATGGATTTCATTGGTCCCGAAGGAACTGAAATTTATGCCACAGGGGATGGAGAAGTTGTAAAAGCAGAATTTAATTCGTTTGGTTATGGTAATGAGGTAGTTATAGATCATGGGTTCGAATATAAAACAATTTATGCTCACTTACGTAAAATAAAAGTTGATGTTGGAGATGAGGTGAAAAGAGGGGAGGTTATCGGAACCCTGGGAAACACAGGCAGATCTACGGGACCACATCTTCATTATGAAGTAAGACAAAACGGGAAGCCTGTCGATCCTATCAATTACTATTTTGATGATTTGACAGCAGAAGAATACGAAAAAATGATCACAACTCTCTCTGAGTCCAGAAAACCAATGGATTAATGATAAAATACAAATATAAATATAATCCCAAAACGGTTCGCTACGAAAAGGTTAAATTAACCTGGAGGGATAAGTTTATAAGGTTTTTAACCTATTTTAGTGCCACAATTGTCATAGCCCTTGTCTATAATTTCGCCTTTAGTATTTTTTTTGATACCCCCAAAGAAAAAGGATTAAAAAGAGAAAATGAACAGCTTAAGCTTCAGTATGAGTTGCTAAATAAGCGGTTTGCTCTGGTTGAAAATACACTTGAAGATCTCCAGCAAAGGGATAATAGCATTTATAGAGTTATTTTTGAGACTGATCCTATCCCCCAATCTGTAAGAGAGGCAGGATATGGAGGTACGGATAGATACGAAGACCTAAAAGGTTTTGATAATTCAGATATTGTGGTAAAAACCTCAGAAAGACTTGATAAATTATCAAAACAACTTTATGTACAGTCAAAGTCATATGATGAGATAGTTGATTTGGCGAAAAACAAAGAAACTATGCTTGCCTCAATCCCTGCGGTAATGCCTATTTCGAACAAGGATTTAACGCGTACTGCCTCTGGCTATGGATGGCGCATTCACCCCATTTATAAAATCAAAAAGCTTCATGAGGGCATGGATTTTACTGCGCAAACAGGAACTGAAGTTTATGCTACCGGTGATGGTGTTGTTGAAAAAGTAAAAAATTCTTTAAGGGGATATGGCAAACATGTGGTTATTAATCATGATTTTGGGTACAAGACAAGATATGCTCATCTGCACGATTTTAACGTTAGACAGGGGCAAAGAGTGAAACGAGGTGATGTGATTGGTTATGTTGGGAGCACAGGATTATCTACGGCACCGCATCTTCATTATGAAGTTGAAAAAGATGGGACCAGGGTCAATCCGGTGCATTACTATTTTAATGATTTAACCCCTGAGGAATACGAGAAAATGATATTCATTTCCAGCAATAGCGGACAATCTTTTGATTAATTCTTATATCTGCACTATTATGCGCTTAATTTCCTCATACTTGCTAATTGTGCCATTTTTTTTGCTTTTTTATAATCTTTATGCTGAAGAATATTCGGAAGTTGATAATGCTGATGGGGACACTCTAACAGTTATAGGCGTAGGCGATATCATGATGGGAACCAATTTCCCTTCGGAAAAGTATCTGCATCCCGATGGTTGCCAAACTTTCTTCACTAATATTGATAGCATTTTGCTTAGTGCAAATATTACAACCGGTAACATTGAGGGGTGTTTGTCGGATAGTGCGGAACTGGTAAAAAGATGCAAAGACACTACAAAATGTTATGCTTTCCGTATGCCCGTGGATTATGTTAATTGCCTGAAAAATAATGGATTTGATTTTTTGAGTATTGCTAATAATCATTCTCATGATTTTGGACGTGAGGGAATTCAGCATACCGTTTCTGCTTTGGATAGTCTGAATATAAAGTATGCAGGTACGCCTGAGTTTCCTGTTGCAGTAGAAAACTATAATGGACTTATTGTTGGTTTTACCGCTTTTTCCCCAAATAAAGGCACGATAAATATAAACAATGATGAGAAAGTTGAAAGAATTATACAGTCTTTAGCGGATAGTTGTGATATTGTAATTGTATCATTTCACGGAGGTGCTGAAGGAGCTGAAAACCAAAGAATTACAAAAGAGAGAGAATATTACTACGGAGAAGACAGGGGTAATGTCTATGAGTTCGCCCGTCATGTGATTGATGCTGGTGCTGATGTGGTATTTGGTCATGGGCCTCATATACCCAGGGCAATGGATTTATATAAAGACCGTATAATTTTCTATAGTCTGGGAAATTTTATTACTTATGGGCGTTTTAACCTGGATGGAGCTAATGGAATGGCACCTGTTGTTAAAGTCTCTTTGTCAGATGAAGGAGAATTTCTTCACGGAGAAGTTATATCAGTTAAACAGGATTATGGCGGAAACGTGAGAATTGATCATTCCCACAGAGCTTTGAAAAGAATCATTACTTTGACCGAACAAGATTTTCCCAATTCTGAACTTTTAATTCAAGAAAATGGAGTAATAAATAAAAAGTAATAAAGTTTATGCCGTATAAAGAAAAAAAAGTAGAAAAATTGTATTACAGTATTGGCGAAGTAGCCGATATGTTTGAAGTTAAGACTTCATTGATACGATATTGGGAAAAAGAATTTGATATTATTAAACCTAAGAAGAATAAGAAAGGTAATAGATATTTTACAAAAGAAGATATTGAAAATTTTCATATAATTTATTATCTGGTGAAAGATCTTGGGATGACTTTACATGGGGCGAAGAAAAAATTGAAGGAAAACAAAGAGGGAACTTTTTATAATTTTAAAATTATAGAAACGCTTAAAAATATTAAAACCATGTTGCTGGATGTTCGTGAAGACCTTGATGATTTATAATTATTGCTTAAATATTGGCTGATTTTGAACAGAACTTTCTTAATTATTGTATTCCCCCAAAGAGCTATTGTTTTATGATTATTCAGGAACTCGTTGATATTTTAGATGACGCTATCTCACCTGCATTCCAGGAAGACTATGATAATACGGGATTGTTATTAGGAAAGCCGAATAATGAAATTAAGGGCATATTAATTACAGTTGATGTAACAGAAGAAGTTGTAGAAGAGGCGATCAACAAAAATGTAAATGTAATCCTTTCTCATCATCCCCTTATTTTTAAAGGATTGAAGCGTATTACAGGGAAAAATTATGTTGAACGAGCAGTAATGAAGGCTATTCAGAACAATATTGCTGTATACTCTGCCCATACAAATTTGGATAATGCTCATAATGGTGTTAATTACAAGATTGCTGATCGGATAGGCCTAGAAAATATAAATATTCTGAGGCCAACTTCAAATAAGTTGTTGAAGCTTGTGTTTTTTGTGCCTCATGAGTATGCTGACAAAGTCAGAAAGGCGGTTTTTGCTGCCGGTGCTGGGACAATTGGCGAATATGATGCCTGTAGCTATAACCTAGAAGGGAAGGGCTCATTTCGGCCGGGAGAGGGAACAGATCCTTATGTGGGCACGAAAGGAGAATTGCACTTTGAACCGGAAACCCGTGTAGAAACAATCTTACCAAAACACAAAACGGCTGAAGTCGTTAAGGCAATGATTAGAGCACATCCTTACGAGGAAGTTGCGTATGATTTATATCCTCTCTTAAATGAGTATAATCAGGCTGGTTCAGGAACTGTTGGGGAGTTAAGCGAATCTCTTTCTACAGAGGATTTTTTAGCCTTACTAAAGGAAAAGTTTAACGCACAAGGGATTAGATATACAAATTTTGACAAACCTGTTAAGAAAATAGCTGTTTGTGGGGGTAGTGGAAATTTTTTGTTACAAGATGCAATAAAAAGTGGCGCTGATGCATTTGTAACATCTGATTTTAAATATCATCAGTTTTTTGATGCGGAAAATAAAATTTTAGTCGTTGACATTGGACATTATGAAAGCGAAGAGGTTACAAAAGAAATTTTTTATGAATTACTTACAGAAAAATTTCATAATTTTGCAATCCATTTGTCAGATGTAAATACAAATCCAATAAATTATTACTAATATGGGATCTACAAAAAGTAAGAAATCGGAAGTTGCTGAATATTCCGTCGAAGATAAGTTGAAGGCACTTTATGAATTGCAAACTGTTGATTCTGCCATTGATGACATCAGACGGTTAAGGGGTGAATTGCCCTTGGAGGTGCAGGATCTGGAAGATGAAATTGCCGGACTGAAAACAAGAGTGCAGAATTTTGACAAAGAATTAAGCGAGTATGAAGAAGCGATCTCAAATAAAAAGAATGAAATAAAAGAATCTGAATCGCTAATTGAGAAATATCAGAAACAGCAAAATAATGTAAGAAATAACAGGGAATATGAATCTTTGGCCAAAGAAATTGAATATCAAACTCTGGAAATTGAACTGCGAAATAAGCATATTAAAGAGTACCAGGAGAAGATTGAGCATAGAAAAAAAGATATTGACGAACTGAATAAGGAGCTGGACGAAAGAAATCAGGATTTACAGAATAAAAAAGATGAGTTGGATTCTATAATTTCTGAAACAAAGAGGGAAGAAGAGAATCTTAAGGTTAGGTCAGAAGAGATTAGAAATGTGGTTGAAGAAAGATTATTGAATGCCTATACCAGAATCCGGGATAATGCCCGCAATGGACTGGCAGTTGTTACGGTAGAAAGAGATGCTTGTGGCGGATGTTTTAATAAAATTCCGCCCCAGAGGCAATTGGATATACGGTCAAGGAAAAAAATTATAGTATGTGAATATTGCGGCAGAATTCTTGTCGATCCTGAATTGGCTGAGGAAATTTCTAAAAAGACAGAAAAAACCCAAAAGAAAAAGAAATAATTTTTATTTCGCGACTTTCACTTTGTAATTAACGTTGAATTTGCCTTTGGCAATTGCGTTAAGCTTTCCTCTTAGGAGCCTCTTTTTAAGAGGGGCAATACGATCGGTGAACAGGATACCATCGAGATGATCGTATTCATGTTGTATGATACGAGCGGCGATGCCCCCGTATTCTTCATCATGAAAATTAAAATTACGATCGTAGTATTGTATCCTGATTTTTTCCGGTCTTACCACTTCGTCCCGAATATCAGGAATGCTAAGACATCCTTCTTCAAAAGTTTTTTCTACTTCATTGTGGTAAGTTATCTCCGGATTGATAAACACTTTTTTAAAATCTTTTAATCCGGGATCATCTTCTTCCAAAGGAGTGCCGTCAATTACAAATATTCTTGCTGATTTTCCTACTTGTGGGGCGGCCAAACCTATTCCGTCAGAACGTTTCATGGTCTCCCACAAATCATCTATGAAACTGTATATTTTGTTATCGTCTTTACTAACTTCCTCGGTAATTTTTCTTAAAACCGGAGAACCGTAAACATATATTGGTAAAATCATTGTATTAAAATTTTGTTCTTTCTAAATATGATTGTAAAATTATTGTGGCGCTTATTCTGTCAACATTGGCTTTGTTTTGTCTGTCTTTTTTTTTCATGCCACCTGTAAGCATGGTTTGTTGTGCCATTTTTGACGTAAATCTTTCGTCTTCTATTTCAACGGAAATATCTGGAAATTGTTTTTGCAATTTTTTCAGAAAAGGATTAATATATTGTACTGTCTCTGAATCCTGGTTATTCATTTGTTTTGGATATCCAACCACGATGGTTTCCACTTGCTCTTTTTCCATATACCTTTTAAGATAGTCTATCAGCTCTTTGGGATGTACTGTAGTTAAACCAGTGGCGATCATCTTTATTGGATCGCTAACTGCAATTCCGGCTCTTTTCTTTCCATAATCTATGGCTATTATTCGTCCCACGTTTAAAATCTTTATTTGACTCTGCAAAAATAACATTTTTCCTCATAATATTTGTGTTTAACCTGTTTACAGTTTTTTCTGTCATGAGGCTTGGCCACGGCACTTGTGAGCAGGTAAGAGGGAGTATGGTGCTTTCTTCATGGTATGTAGCAACCGCCGTTGGTTTAGCATCATGAGAATAGCTCCACGAATTATCGTCGTGGATAGGCATACCTACCCAAACTCCATTCCATACCGTTTACGGCATCATATCAGCAAGGAAGCCGGTACTTATGAAACCAAAAAAAAACCTAGATAAAATCATGTAATTTTTGATGTGTTTAACGCGTTGTCAGACAAATATTTATGTCGTTTATGTATATGGGGTTTAAAAACTTTTTCACGGTTTACATATCAAGTGTATATATAATATTATTCAGTACATTGAAAATAAGTAGTTTTCCATCTAAGATTTCACCTGCATTTGTTATTACTTTTATTGTCTCATTGGCCTGAATTGATCCGATAATTTGCGGCAATGTGGGAATTATAGCTGATTTGTCTTTAGGTTCGGGCTCATTTGGAAATATATCTCTTAAATTTTTCTTTTTGTGGTAGTGAAGGATTGTGACCATTCCTTCGTAATCACTTACAGACGCATATATCAAAGGCTTTTGTTTTTCTGCGCAAATATCATTGATTAAATAGCGAGTTTGAAAATTATCTGTGCAATCTAGAATGTACTGGTACTCATCTATTATTTCTTCTCCGTTTTTTTTATTTAAATACGTGTCATAAGTTTTTAGCCTGATATCTGGATTCAGTTTTATCATGGTTGAATGAATTACCTTTAATTTTTTTTCGCCTATGTCTAAAGGACTATACAGAATTTGCCTTTGAAGATTGCTTATCTCAATGGTGTCGTTTTCTGCGATCCCTATTGTTCCAACTCCTGATGTAGCAAGAAGAGGTAACACTGCAGAACCCAGTCCACCACCCCCAATGACCAGAATTTTGGAGTTTTTAAGTTTTTCCATTGCTTCTTCTCCCATTTCAGGGAGTGCGATGAACTTTTCATATTTTGCTTTTTCCTGATTGCTTATCATGATTTTTTTTGATTTATGCTTGTAAAATTTTATCCCAGTTTTTCCATACCGCCTCATATCCTTTTTTTTCTATGATTTCTTTTATCTGGGCAGGTGATCGGTTGTCGGCGGTATGAAATTGTTCCAGATTTGTGGTATTTTGATAGTAGCCGCCGGGTTCTGTTTTAGATCCGGCACTCATAGTTGTAATACCCAGGGGGAAAGCATTATCTCTGAAGTAGGGGCTCTCTCTTGTACTGAGCGCTAATTCAATATTTTCGTCAAAAATTCTATAAGCGCTTATTAATTGCACCATTTCAGCGTCCGTTACTTCGTAATTTGGTCGGTAACTTCCCTCAAATGGTCTTAGTCTTGGAAAAGAGATAGAATATGTTATTTTCCAGTATTTATTTTGCAGGTATCGTAAATGCAGAGCTGTAAAGAAGGAGTCAACTCGCCAGTCTTCTAATCCAAGTAATATACCCAGTCCAATTTTACGTATTCCGGCTTTACCAATTCTTTCGGGTGTTTCAAGGCGGTGCTGAAAATTTGCTTTTTTCCCTGTTGGATGATACTCAAGATAGTTAGTCTTGTTATAAGTTTCCTGATAGATATAGACTCCATGCAGTCCTGCTTCGGATAATGCCTTGTATTTATTTTCATTGAGCGGTTGAACTTCAATCGATAGCTGGGAAAATTTTCGAGAAAGTTCTTTGACTGCTTTTAGGATATAGTTGGAGCCTGCTTTTCCGGGATGTTCTCCTGTGACCAGCAGCAGATGTTCGAAGCCCCATTTTTTTATTTCTTCGGTTTCCTTATCTATATCACTGAATGATAGGGTATATCGTTTTTCAGGGTTTTTATGGTTAAAACCACAGTAAATGCATCCGTTTGTACATTCATTTGATAGGTATAGTGGTATGTATAGTTGGATAGTAGGCCCGAAGCGTTTAAGGCTTAATTCCTGGCTTAGCCTGGCTAAATCCTCAAGGTATTCAGATGCAGCCGGTGAAACAAGTGCCATAAAATCCTCGGGGTTGGCTCTGCCTCCTTTTTTTAATGCTCTCAAAACATCTGTTTGGGTTTTGTTGTATATCTTTTCTTTTATACTGTCCCAATTATACTGGTGTATTTCATCATAGAAGCTCATGGTTTTATCTATTTGGATTAACTGTCTAAAAATGAAGTTAAAGGACTGGTAGATTCGGCTGTTTTTGATTTTTCTCCTAATCTAGCTTCATATGCCATGCTGCCTGCCTGTACACTTAACTTAAATGCCTTTGCCATTTCTACCGGGTTTCCTGCGACTGCAATAGCTGTGTTTACCAGCACAGCGTCAGCGCCCAGCTCCATTGCTTCTGCAGCGTGGGAAGGTGCACCTATACCGGCATCAATTATCACAGGTACATTGCTTTGTTCAACGATAATCTTTATAAATTCCCGGGTTTGTAGGCCCTGGTTGCTGCCGATAGGTGATCCGAGAGGCATGACAGCCGCTGTGCCTGCATCTTCAAGCTTTTTACATAATACGGGATCGGCCTGTACGTAAGGTAGTACAATGAATCCTTCTTTTGCAAGAATTTCTGTTGCCTTGAGGGTTTCTTCCCCATCCGGTAATAAGTACCGTGGGTCGGGATGTATTTCTATTTTGATAAAATCAGTTCCTAAAGACTCTCTCGCCAGCCTCGCAGCAAAAATCGCTTCTTCAGCATCCCTGACACCTGAAGTGTTTGGTAATAGTGAAATGTTATCAATATTAAGGTGTTGAAGCATATTATCTTCCGGGTTCTGTAAATCAACCCTTCTCAGGGCTACAGTAACGAGTTCGCTCTCTGAAGCTTTAATCGCTTCATTCATTAAATTATTGGATGAAAATTTTCCTGTCCCCGTAAATAGACGGGAATGAAAATGTTTATTTCCTATTTTTAACATAAGCCATGGTATTTTTTAATTCATTCATTATCTGATGGGTTATTTGTTCCGGATCTTCATTATGTGAGATAAGAGAAGAAATTGCCAATCCTGAAACACCTGTTTTGAGAAGCTCGTCCATATCTTTAGTTACTATTCCCCCTATGGCTGCTACCGGTATGTCAATATTTCTGATTTCCATTTCATTTAAAATCTTTTTATATCCGTCAATACCTAAAACCGGTGCCTTTTTTTTCTTGGTAAATGTTGAGCGCAACGGCCCTAGTCCAAAATAATCCACTCCTTTTTCGTATAATATTAAGATATCGTCCAGGGTATTTGCGGTTGCACCAATTATTTTGTTTTTTCCCAGAATTTCCTTTGCTTTTTGTGGATCCATGTCATCTTTTCCAAGATGCACCCCCTCTGCACCAACCTTGAGCGCTATCTCAACCTGGTCATTAACAATAAAAGTTGCCTGATATTTTTCGCATATTTTCTTAATTGCAAAAGCAATTCCTTGGAAGGTTTCGTTTGGTGTATCTTTTAATCTGAGTTGTATCCATTTGCATCCTCCCTGGCAGGCTTTTTCTACCTGATAGGGGATAGAATGTTCACTCCATTGGTTAGTAATGAATTGAACTCTGAACCTCTCAGAATTTAGCTTATGGTTGAATGTATGCATTATTTAAGTAGTTTGTTTTATTTTCGCTATGTTTTGTAATGTTTGAAACGATCGAAGTCCTGTCTCCATGTCCTTGTTTTTAATATACTCGTCCCATAATCCTCCCATTACAGCAAAACCGTCAAAACCAAGATTTTGTATTTTCGGTATATTGTCTGCGCAAATGCCTCCAAGTGCTATTATTTCTGTGTTTGGGCGCTTATGTTTAAGGAAGTGTTGTATATCCTTTAGATGAAAATTGCTTTTGTAATTGTTTTTTGAGATACTATCGAATACAGGACTCAAAAAAGCGTAATTATATAATGGTTTCAAATGCGATAATTCATTGAATGAATGGGTTGAGATGCTTATGTGAGATTTTTTGTAATTTTTTTCAAAACCCTGATTTTTTGTTCTGTTTGTGATGTGTATTCCTTTAAGTTGATATTTTTCTGCTACATCATAATGATTGTGGAGAATGATCCGATTTCGGAATCCTGATGGTATGTCTTCAATGAATTGTTCAAGATCATTTTTTGAAAATGAAGGTTTTCGAAGGTGAAAATATTTTAATCCATGCCTGAATAAAAGGGTGATAAATTTCGTTTCATTGATTATCCCTTCGGGTGGGGATATTATAATGAACTTTATCATTTTGCTAGCGTGTTTGTCTTTATTATTCTGCATTTTATCCCCCTTCATATGCGGTAATCAGGAGTACCTTGTCCTCCTCTTTTAAAATTTTTTTCGACCACTCCTGCCTGGGTATAACTTGTTGGTTAACGGCGATGGCTATTGAGGATTTATCCTTTATGTTTAGTTGTTTTAAGAGCGAAACCAGATCGCTCTCTTCAGGTATCTCCTTCAGTTGCTTATTTACTGAAATTTGCATATGTTTTTGTTTTACAGGGGAGGTAAGAACGGTGTGAGATAATTCTTATGTCCCTGCGGCAGTCCTAACTGCTTCAGGTTCTAAGGGTATAATCTCAGCCCGTGGTTGGGCACCCCCCTAATTTTATGTAGCAAAAGTAATAAAAATATAAAACCTGCAAATAAAAAAGCCGGCTTAAACCGGCTTTTTTATTTGTTTACATTTATTGGACTTTAAGGACATCACTAATGGCCTTTTCCAGGGTATCTTTGGGTAAGGCCCCCTGAGCCATTTGTGGTTGCTCATCTTTTGGGATGAAGAGAATTGACGGAATACTTCTTATTCCAAACATGGCTGCTAGTTCTTGTTGATCTTCCGTGTCGATTTTATATACATCTAATTTTCCTTCATATTCTTGTGATATTTCTTCAAGAATTGGTGAAACTATTTTGCATGGCTGACACCAATCTGCATAAAAATCTATTATTGCAGGTTTATCCCCTTCAAAACTCCAATCTTTGTTTTCTTCAAAATTGAAGATTTTTTCTTTAAATGTTTCTTTTGTTAAATGTTCGGTCATAATTTTAAATTGTTATTTGTTTTAATTTGTAACAATTAAACGAAATAATTGTTTGGTTATTTTTACGACAAGCCTCGTGCCAAAAAATTAAAATAGCCTGTAACCCTAATATTTGATGAAATAATTGTAATTTTGTCATAAAGATAGTAGAAATTGTCATATGTACATATGAAGAAATGTCTTAATTGTCCTGTTTTTAATGTAGTATCGGATATTGCTGCAGAAGAACAACTGAAAGTATATACGATTGGAGGATTTGTAAGGGATTGTTTTCTGGAACGTCCGTCCAAAGATATAGACATAGTTGTTTTGGGTGATGGCATTAAATTGGCTGACAAGGCTGCCAAAGCCCTTGGTATTAAGCGGGTTAGTGTTTATAAAAATTTCGGGACAGCAATGTTTAAATATGAGGATGTTAAGGTTGAATTTGTCGGGGCAAGAAAAGAGTCTTATAGCAAGGATAGCAGAAAACCCGTGGTGGCGACCGGGACGCTTGAGGATGATCAGAAAAGGAGGGATTTTACAATCAATGCTTTAGCATTAAGCCTAAATAAAGATACTTTTGGTGAGCTTGTGGATCCGTTTGATGGTATATCGGATTTACAGAATAAAATGATTCGTACCCCTTTGGATCCAAAGGCGACCTTTTCCGATGATCCTTTGAGAATGATGAGGGCTATACGTTTTGCTTCCCAGCTTAAGTTCAGGATTGGTGAAAAAACATATGAAGGTATTGAGAAGAATGTACAAAGGCTCCAAATCGTCTCGAATGAGCGTATTGTAGAAGAAATGCATAAAATTATGCAGTCTCCGAAACCTTCTATTGGTCTTGAATTACTGGAGGATACTGGACTGATGAAAGAATTTCTGCCGGAAGTTTCGAGCTTAAAAGGAACCGAGATTAAGGATCGATTGGCGCATAAAGATAATTTTTATCATACGGTGCAAGTAGTGGATAACGTAAGTAAGATGAGTAATAGTTTATGGCTCCGCTGGGCAGCGCTATTGCATGATATAGGAAAGCCCGGAACAAAGCGTTTTTACAAGGATCATGGCTGGACCTTTCATGGACACGATTACCTGGGAGCGCAGATGATACCGGATTTATTCAAGCGCTTGAGATTACCATTGAATGATAAAATGAAATATGTACAAAAACTGGTGGCATTGCACTTACGTCCGATAGCCCTCGTTGAGAATGTTACTGACTCGGCAGTGCGAAGGTTGCTATTTGATGCCGGCGATGATGTAGATGATCTTATGCTGCTATGTGAAGCTGATATCACTTCAAAAAACATGAAGAAGCTTCGCCAATATTTGGCCAACTTTCAGAAAGTCCGTAAAAAACTGCGCGAAGTTGAGGAAAAAGACAGAATCCGAAATTTTCAGCCTCCCATATCGGGTGAAGAAATTATGAGAACTTTTAATATTAAACCTGGCAAAACTGTGGGAATAATAAAAAATGCTATAAAGGAAGCTATTCTCGATGGAGAAATCAGTAACAATTATCACGAAGCTTATGAATTTATGATTCAAAAAGGCAAAGCATTGGGCCTAGAACCTGGTAATATAAATAACTGAAATTTTACAGATTTTAATGCCGGATACCTGATGCCAGATTCCGGCTGAAATGCTTTTTTCGATGGAACGATCGAAAGAGCGACGGAACGGTAGAGTTGTCGAGTAATGAAGGTTAGGTTGTTTGTTTTAAAAGAAATAAAACATTAATTTAATTGTTATGCTAATTCATCTATTCTTTTAAAATGATAAATTTTTTCCTGCGAAACTTTCGTAAATAATGAACAATAGCCTTACCATTTTTTGCACAATACTTATTTAGGGACGATTTTTTCAATGTTATTTTAAATCCAGCAAGATTGGCAAGTGGTCACTATAGCCTCCGATATATCTATACCCTGAAAATGTTCGGAAGGGCTTTACACCCATATGCTTCTTGTCTTTTTCCAATAGGGATGAAAATTTAAATATATGAGCGTCTGCAGAGGTTGTGGATAATTTTTCATTTTGAACCAGCAAAGATCCTGATACCATAAACTGGTCAAGAACAGACCAATGTGCTTGATATTTATAGGTTCCTTTGCTTGCTTTTGTCCACCTTGTTGAAAGGTTATAAAGCCTGTTTACTTTGATGTTTCCATTAATTTCTAAGGTTTTCAGGTAGTCTGTTATACTTTTATTTTCCGGCTTATCATTGAAATCGCCGGTAATAATTATTTTGGCTTTCTTATTGGTTTTGAAAATAGAATCTGTTAGTCGCCGAAGTGTTTTTGCTGCAACAATTCTTTTGGGTTCTGTTGATTTCTCTCCACCCCATTTTGATGGCCAGTGGTTGACAAATATATGCAGGGTGTCAGATTGACTTGTACCTTTGGCGTATAAAATATATCGGGTGGAACGATATTGTTCCGGCAGTTCGGGATGTACATATTTTGTTGCAAGCAGTTTGAATTTTTCAGGGTTGTACAGTAATGCCACATCAATGCCACGTTGGTCAGGCGAATTTTTATGTACAAACTGATATTGATATTTTGATAAAGGGGTTTTATTGGCTAAATCCCTCAGAACATTTGCGTTTTCTACTTCACATAAACCTATTAGTTCAGGAGGTTTCCAACCACCTGCTGCCACAATGACTTTGTATATTTTTTTGATTTTTTGAAAATATCTGAATGAGTTCCAGTTTCGTATTGCATTCGGCAAAAATTCCTTATCATTCTTTTCCGGATCATTAATTGTGTCAAAAGCATTCTCTACGTTGTAAAACATGAGTCTCAGCTCCCTTTCTGACTCAGGAGAGAAGGAGTATTCTCTGTCCTGTCCCTGAAGAACTGTGACCATAGGTGTGAGTAGTATAAACAGGAACGTTTGTAGTATGTTGATCCTTTTCTGCATGAATTATTTTTCAATATCTGTTGAATTGGGAGCATACTCAAAAGCTCCTATATCCGGTGCTTCATCTTCAATTCTGCTGTTGTTGTTTAAATCATAAGGATACTCTCCTCCTGTGACGGGATCGCCAGCATTTATAGCTGGAGAGAGAGAGTCTATCTGAAAGTTATAATCATAAGGTGCAACAAATTCAGGGTCTTCATTTTTTATTACAGATTGAAAATTATCTGAACTTGTATCAGCATGAATTTTGATAAGGCTATGGTCAAAAATATAATTGTATTCCACATCTTCTTCAAAATCAAAGCCAATTTCACTGGGTTGGTTACCGTAGATGATTGAGTTTGCAAAAATGGCTTTTTCCAGTGGTCTCCCGTGTAGTTGATTGTTTTTATCGATATAATAATTGTTTAGCAAGACTGACGGTGAAGAGCGTGGGGTAGTGTTCCAGTAGTTGGCTATTGTCGTATGATAAAATTCATATGAACCACCTAAGGTCAGAGCAACCGCATAATCGCCACAATCGCTTATCAGGCAATTGTTGGCATGTACCCATGATCCTCTTGCCTGAAGTCCCACTGAGCTTATGTGTTCAATTTTGCTGTTTGAGAGCGTGAGGGTTGGGGTAGTAGTGCTGACAGGCATATCTACCGAGATCCCATGTATTGCATTCTTTATTTCTACATGATTCAGATAATTATCCTTGCTACCAGGCATCATAAATATACCTGTCCACTGTCCGGGAATATTTTCGTAATAACTTTCCAGTCTGTCGCCCTGAAATATTATTGGATTTTCATAAGAGCCATCGGCAATCAATGTTCCTGCTACATATAAACCTGAATTGCTGTGGAAATATACCTTGGACCCTTCTTCTATTTGCAGTGTATGTCCGGTGTCTACTAGAGCTGAATTGTATACCAGGTAGGGCTTGCCTGCTGTCCATGTTTGGGATTCAAGAATTTCTTCTTTGATAAGATGTACATCCTGCCCCCAGGCAATAAGCTTTATGTCCTGCATATTGCTGTTGCTATTGAATATTACAGAATCTTTTATTACCATAGGGCTGTCAGACTCGTTAGGGTCAACTGTGACCTCTACAAAAACAAACAGGCTGTCTTTTGCTTTGATTTCTGTATCTGTGACTTTAGTATCTTTAATCCCGTTGATGTTGATTCTGAAATCAGAATTTTTACCGCCTGCCAGCTCTATGGATGAAATTTCGATATTTTTATCATATGGATTTTTAACTGTAAATCTCTTGGTGGTAGAGCCTATGTTCGTAAAAACTGTGTCGAAAGTTACCGTATCTGTAGAAAATTCAAGAAAAGCCGATGAATCTGTTATGAATTCATCCTTTTCGCATGAGCTGATGATGATCGATACAAAACCAATCAATATGGCCAGCAAAAGATTTTTTGTTCTCACCTGCAGGAGCATTAGAGGATAGAAGATTTTTAATTTTCGAATTACTTAACGTAAAAATCTTACAAATATTAGGCATTTTACTCGAAATAAAAAATAATTTGTGTTAAAGACGACAACCCTTAACCCACAACTACTTTTCTAAATCATTCGCAGTAGGGTTAAGGGTAAAAATTAATTAACCAGAATAATTTTAATCTATTTTAATTTTATTTCTTTTGAATTTTCCCACAGGCCATGAATGTTACAGTAGGATGCAGCAATCAATGTACCCGGTTTATTGGTCTTAAATTCCGTTGTGATTGAGTGATTGGTGTAAACCGGACCTTCATTTGCTCCCTCTACTGATTCTCCATGAGCAGTAAATTCAAAATTTCCGATCTGATAAGCAAAATTTTCTCCTTCAGGCTTGAAAAAAAGTTGAATCCACCTAATGTGATGCTCTGTGGTGTTTGGGTGAGCGATCTCTTTTCCCAGAGAAGCTTTAACTTGCACCATATCTCCGACATTTACAGTGTCAGGGCATTCTATAGCCGGAACATGTTTTTCTTCTTTCCAGTTAGCGCTTTGAAATATTTCTCCAATTTTTGTCATAGAATTTTCCTCCTCAATTTATTTTTTTATTTATAAAATATTACTTTAGTATCTTTATTAATACATATTACAACAAATTAAATCAAAGATAGATTAATCTTATAACGGAGGGGTATTTAGTTCCTCCGTTAAATCTACCTTTGCAGAAATAATTTATAATGAGTATAAATAGATAAAATTCGTAATAATTTGTTACAATTTTCTACCTATAGAAAATATTCCTCTCTTAGGTGTTTATATTGTAATGATTATTAAAAATTAACATAAATCAAATTATAAATTTAAAATTAAGAGGTAATGAGAAAACAAATTTATTTGCTATTTTTTGCTGGTTTACTGGCATTTGGTTCTGTAAAAGCACAACCTTTAGAGATTGAATTTGAAGAATACGACCTGGAAAATGGTTTACATGTAATTTTACATGAAGATCATTCAACCCCAATCGTTACTGTCAGTGTTATGTACCATGTTGGTTCTAAAAATGAACAGCCTGATAAAAAAGGTTTTGCCCATTTTTTTGAGCATTTAATGTTTGAAGGCTCTGAAAATATTGGCAGGCATGAATATTCGGAGCATGTAGAAAAAGTAGGAGGTACACTTAACGCGAGTACTTCAAGCGATCGAACCTATTATTATGAAGTTCTTCCTTCCAATCATCTTGAGTTGGGCTTATGGCTTGAGTCAGAACGCATGCTCCATGCAAAGGTTGACTCAGTGGGGATAGCTACACAAAAAGATGTTGTGGTTGAAGAGAAGAAACAGAATTACGATAACAGACCCTACGGAAGCTGGATGATTGAAATATCCGAACGCGCTTTTGAAAAACATCCTTACCGGTGGACAACTATTGGTTCAGCTGAGGATATTAAAAATGCTACCCGGGAAGATATTAAGAAATTTTATGATACTTTTTATGTTCCTAATAATGCAGTCCTTACCATTGCAGGTGATATAGATGTTGAAGAAGCAAAGGAATTTGTAGATAAATATTTTAGCAATATTCCTGAAGGAGAGTATGACATACCCCGTCCGGATGTCGTAGAACCAAAACAAGAGAAAGAGATTAAAGATACAATTTACGATAACATTGAGTTACCCGCAATGTTTATGGCTTATCATGCACCAGCTATGGGTACTGACGATTTCTATGCTGTAGAAATGTTAAGTTCTTTGCTTTCACAGGGGCAGAGTTCCAGATTGTATAGAACTCTTGTAGATGATAAACAGCTTGCTATGCAAATAGCATCTTTCCCAATTCCTTATGAAGACCCGGGGATGAACTTTGTTATGGCAATTCCAAATGTGGGAAAAGATCTGAAAGAAATTGAGAAGGTTGTAGATGCTGAAATAGCTGAAATTCAGGAAAAATCCATAACGGATGAGGAAATGGAAAAGTTGAAAAATCAGTATAAGAGCCGAATTGCTTCACAAAATGCAACTATAGGAGGCAGGGCTCAGAATTTGGCAAGTAATTATACTTATTTTCAGAATACCGATTTGATAAATACGAAGATTGACAAATATTTGAGCGTTACCAAGGATGACATCAAACGTGTTGCTAATGAGTACTTTAAAACTGATAACAGAGTATTGTTATATTATTTACCCAAATCAGAATAATCTTATATCCAAATGTTAACAAAAAAACTAATTAATATGAAATCAAAAAGAATTATCATACTTTTACCTGCCCTTGTGTTTATGGCCAATATGTTAAATGCACAAGTTGATAGGAGTAACCCCCCAGAACCCAAACCAGCACCGGAAATTAAGATTAAACAACCGCAAACTTTTACCCTGGATAACGGGCTGGAAGTAATTGTCGCCCAAAATAAGGAGGTGCCGATGGTATATTTTCAGCTTGCTGTAGATGTAGACCCTGTCAAGGAAGAAGATGCAGTGGGTTATGTAGAGGCTACCGGTAATCTCTTGAGGAATGGCACGGAAAACAGATCCAAAAGTGAAATAGATGAAGAGATTGACTATATTGGGGCGAATTTATCTACCTTCAGCAATGGATTTTATGCAACTTGTTTAAGCGAACACAAGGGCGACTTAATGGAGCTTCTTTCGGATATCTTGTTAAATCCTACATTTCCTGAGGAGGAACTAGGAAAATATCAGGAAAAAGAAATTTCCGAACTGTCTTCTCAGAAAACCGATGCGTCTTCTATAGCAAACAGAGTAGGAAAGAAACTCAGATATAAGGATCATCCATATGGTGAAATTAAAACCGAAGAAACAATCGGAAATATCACAAGGGATTTGATTGAAGAATACCACGAGAATTATTATAAACCCAATGCATCGTATCTTGTTATTTCAGGTGATATTGAACCGGAAGAGGCGAAGAATTTGGCTGATCAATATTTTGGAGGATGGGAACAAGGCGATGCTCCTAAGCATGAATATTCATTTCCTGAGGTATCTGAGGAACGAGAAATTGCTTTTGTAAATAAAAATGATGCTGTTCAGTCTGTTGTTGGCATTACTTATCCGGTAGATCTTAAGCCCGGAAGTGAAGATGCTATCAAGGCCCGTGTTACGAACTCAATTCTTGGCGGAAGTGGTTTCTCTGCTTATCTGATGAAGAATTTACGTGAAGATAAAGGTTATACATATGGTGCATATTCCAGTCTGCAAAATGATCCACTGGTTGGTTCATTTATGGCAAGGGCAGAAGTAAACGGAGAAGCTACAGATAGTGCAGTAACTGAATTCCTGTATGAAATGGACAGGATACGAGATGAAAGGGTAGATGAAGATCATTTGGATCTTGTCAAAAATTCTATCTACGGACAATTTGCCAGGGATATGGAAGACCCCAGAAATTATTCCCGATATACCCTTAATTTAATGCGGTATAATTTACCAGACGATTATTACCAAACTTATTTACAAAAGGTAGAAAAGGTAACAATTGACGAGATACAGCAAACGGCTGATAAGTATATTAAGCCTGATGAAGCAACTATACTGGTAGTTGGTAATGAGGAAGAAGTTGCTGATAAATTGGCCAAATTCGCTTCGGATGAGGAGGTTGATTATTACGATATTTACGGAAATCCAAGAGAAGAGGCTGAAACAGAAATTGGGAATACAACAGCCAATGATGTGATAGAAAAATATATTGAGGCTATAGGGGGACGTGAAAAGCTTGAAAAAGTGGAAGATGTTAAGCAAGTATTTATCATTAACATGCAAGGGCGTGAGCTCGAGTCACGCATTTATCAGAAAAAGCCCAATTATTATCTTATGGAAATGAAAATGAATGGAAATGTTATGCAAAGACAGATTTTTGACGGTGAAGAAGGAAGAGTAGAAGGAATGGGACAAAAACAGACTTTAGAGGGTGAACAATTGGAGCGATTTAAATATGAAGCCCAATTGCATAAATTTTTGAAGTATAATGAGCTGGATGTGAATATGGAACTTACCGGCGTTGAGAAGATTGATGGTAATGACGCTTACAAAGTAAATGTAGAACATGACAATGGACATAAACATGTTGATTTCTTTGATGTTGAAAGTGGATTGAAGGTTCAGTCGCAAAGTAAAGTTACTACCCAACAAGGTGAAGTGACACAGGTTGAATCGTATAAGGATTACAAAGAAGTTAATGGTGTGCTGATGCCACATACACAAGAGATAAGTGGCATGCAGAGTATGACTATGAAAGCAAAAGAAATTGAAATCAATACTGGTCTGAGCAAAGATTTTTTCAAATAAAAATTTACCAGCTTGATATTTTATAAGAGCCATCCGGCTAGTGGATGGCTCTCTTTTTTGTTTATTGTATTATGATTTGCTATATTCAGGGGTAGCTATATCATAATCTATCTCAACGTTTTTCGTTTTTAATAAAAAGTTGAGCTCATGAGGTATAACAGAAGAGGAAATACAACCGGTAGTTCCCGGCGATTGTTTTTGAGGCGACTGCTTGGCGCTGCATTTGCGGCTTTGCCTTTTTCTTCTGTTTTTGCTTTAACGGCTGGAAGAAAGCTTGGGTCTTCACCAGATATCAAAATAAATTCGCCAAACTTGGCTAATAACTCAAATAATATGAATGAATCAACGTTTGAACCTGGTTATTTGTCACTGCATCGTTCAGGTGAGTTGAAACGCAGAGTGGAAATACTGTGGAATATAATGGAAGTTTGTGAACTCTGCCCCCGTCAATGCCAGAATAGGAGAACAGAAGGACAGGAAGGGGATTGTGGAGCGACTTCTCAGTTGGTTATTTCTTCTTTTCATCCTCATTTTGGTGAAGAGCAACCACTTGTTATGAATGGCGGATCAGGTACAATATTTTTGTCACATTGCAGCATGCGATGTGTGTTTTGCATTAATCACGAAATTAGTATTCTCGGACAGGGTAATGACCGTTCTGTTGAAGATATGGCAGACATGATGCTGAAACTGCAAGAAATAGGATGTGAAAATATAAATGTTGTTACTCCTACCCATTATACTCCACATATAGTCCTTGCTCTGGATAAGGCAGCAGAAAAAGGATTAAAGTTGCCACTAGTCTATAACACAAGTGGATATGAAAAGACAGAGACCTTACGGTTGCTTGATGGAGTAGTGGATATTTATTTACCTGATTTTAAGTATTATGATGGCGCTATGGCAGCAAAATATTCCAATGGAGCAAGGGATTACCCGGAACGCGCAAAATCTGCATTGTTGGAAATGCATAACCAGGTGGGTGTGGCAAGCTCCTCTGATGATGGAAAAATATATAGCGGTTTAATGATCCGGCATCTTGTTATGCCTGATGATGTGAGTGGGACAAAAAATGTATTGGAATGGATAGCAAATAACCTTCCAAAAGAAACTTATATTAATTTGATGTCTCAGTATACACCTCACTATAAAGCTGATGATTATCCCCGCATATCAAGAAGAATTACTTACAGAGAGTATAATGATGCCATTGACCATGGCAAAAAATTGGGTTTGACAAACATGGAAATTCAGGGGTGAGCAATTTGTGCATTACTAAAGTTTCCTAGTTTTTTGCGCCGGGTGCCGGGCACGAAAACCTGAAAGCGTCTTCAAAAGCTTTCCGCGTTCGAGAGAACAAATGGGGAAAAAACAACTATAGATATATGGGCGTGGTCAGTACCTTTAAGAGGTCAGGGGCGAAGGGAAGGAAATTCAGTTGGCAGCAGCAGTTTTTTTTCACTGGGGCTACGGAGGATCAAAATTAATCGCAGTAGCGAGAAGTCAGGGAAGCGAAAATCTGAAAGTGTGGAAAGGACGATTGTTTGACAATGAGTGACACCCGAATGAACAGGGAGTGACAATGGTATGACAGTATTTGTCCCGTTTGTATAATCAACTGAGATAACTTAATAAAACTGAAGCATTCAGTTAATTAACCAATTAACATTTGGGCAATAAAACAATGGAACAATAGGATATAACAATAACCTAAAAAAACTGACAGTGTCTTTCAGACCTGTTAGCGTTTCCATACATTAGTGTTATATGTCAGTAAAAAATCTGTCTCCATAATTGTTCATTTCAGGAGACAGATACTTTTTTTGTAAAAAATTTTTCTGTTTAATGTGAATGAAAATAGGATTTTTCAAACTTCTTCAGCGTCTTCCGCATCTTTTCAATATACTCCAGATCTGTAGTTTGTTTTGCATTCATTGCATAAACTTGTAATTCATGTAACAAAGTTAAGTGCTTTACATATTTTTTATAAGCATCTTCATTTTCCGGGTCTACTGGTTTAACTCGTTGGTGAAGGAAATATTGACTGACAATATCCTGAATTTTTTTCGCATGTTCGTCTTTGTTTACAACCCAACGAACCAATTGGTTGTAATTTTTATCCCCTTCTTCAGAGAGAACAATGATTTGGTTCATTGATTTTTCAATGGTTTCAATATGTTCTTCAATGAGATCTACGCGTAAAGAATCGCCATATATACCACAGGGAATTTCACAGTGTGCATAGGATTTGTTTCCCTGGGCAAAAAATAGTATGGCAGTAAACAGAAATGCAATAAAAATGTTTTTGGTTTGCATAATTCAATAATTTATAGGTTTTTAATTGTGTCTAACTTTAAAAACAAATTAAATTGAAAATAGTTTTAAATAAATGGGAAAGGCTGTCTAAACAGGACTTTATACACCCTGTAAGATTTTCAGTAAAATTTTATTTCAGCGGTGACTTTTTTTCTTTCTCTACAAACATACGAGAATGAAAAAACGCTAGGCAAAAATAAGCCTACCACCCCGCAAATCCAACCCTTCCCGCGCGATTTTGCCGGGCCTGCGCTCAGATAAGCTAAAGATATTTGTCAATAGCCTCAGCTTTTTTTCCCGCCTAATAAAATGTTGCCATTTTTTTTTACTTTCTTCGGTCTTTTTTACGCAATAGCCCTTTAAGGGCGAAATATAGGTAGCCACGGGTGTCAACCCGTGGTTTGAAGTATCTTCCCTATTCTGCGCTCCATCCTACGGCCTTACCAGAAACAAAAGCCTCAGCATGGAGCGCAACGTAACGTGTAAGAATATAATTCTTGACAGAAGGGGATTCTTATAAAAGAAATAATCCGCACCTTATTGAATTAGTTTTCATTCTGAAAATATCTAAAGGTCATTTGATACGGGAATAAAGAAGGCATTTCCATTGACTTCGGTCATGTTTACTTTAGCATTATAGAGACTTTCGATGTTTTTTTTCTTTAATATTTCTTTTCCACCTGAAGCAAAGAGCTTACCTGACTTAAGCATTATGAAGCCGGAGCAAAACTGAATTGCCAGGTTGATATCATGAATCGCTGCAATTATAGTGTAGTTCTGTTTGGTAATTTTGTGCAGCAGTTGCATAACCTCTATTTGATGGTTGATATCGAGATTTGCCGTAGGCTCGTCTAACAGGAGAATATCCGGTTCTTGTGCAAGGGCGCGGGCAATAAACACTTTCTGTCTTTCTCCTCCGCTCAGGGCCCTGACGGATTTCATGGCTATTGATTCAAGGTTCAGTTGTTTAATGATCTTGATTACGATTTGTTTGTCAGCTTTATTCAGCTTCCATTTTATATAGGGTTTCCTTCCTAACAGAATAGTGTCAAATACCGTGGATTGCGGTAGTGTTGCTCTTTCTTGCGGGACATACCCGATCTTTTTGGCAAGGGTTATTCTGTTCAAAGCAGACAGCTCCGCCTGGTCTATTTTTATTTTTCCTTCACCGGGTTTTAGAATTCCATTAATACATTTTATTAAAGTACTTTTCCCGGATCCATTAGGGCCTACCAGTCCAATAAATTCTCCTTTCTTTATCTCCTGGGTGATAGTGTTTAGTACCGGAACGCTGTTATAACTGAATGTGATGTTTTCTAAAGCTAAACTCATGATAGGCTTTTTTTATTTTAATATGTTTGTTTACCAGTATCCTTTTCCTATTCCTTTAATCAGGAGATATAAAAATAACGGCGCCCCCAGGAATGAAGTAAGAATCCCAACGGGCAGCACGACAGGCGCTATTATTGTTCTGGCCACCGTATCGGAAACCAGCAGAAATAGTCCACCGAATAAAGCTGATGCTGGTATGAGGAATCGCTCGTCACCGCCTATTATTCTCCTGACTATGTGCGGAACCACCAATCCTACAAATGCGATAATACCAAAAAAGGCAACTGTAATGGCTGTTACCAGTGATGTCAGCACCAGTCCCGTTAGTCTGGTTCGTTCTACATTGACTCCTAAACTCTTTGCAACATCGTCACCATTACTCAGCGCATTGTAATTCCACCTTTCCCTGATAAAGATAAAGGTGGATATAGCCACTACTACCAGTAATATATTGAATTCATCCCAAGAAGCTCTTCCAATATCTCCAAAAGTCCAGAATACGACAGAAGATATTTCTATATCATCGGCAAAATATTGCAATGCTGTGATACCTGCAGAAAACAGGGAACCAAGAATAATGCCGCTGAGTATCATTACCTCAGGGGTAGCTCCTTTGAATTTTGCCAGAAAAAATATGATTCCTGTTGAAACCAGACTCCATAAAAACGCCGAAAGACCTATGGAAAAGGTTTGATCTATAATTACAGCCTCGGTCGCTCCGCTTTGAGTGGTGCCCATACCCAATATGATTACTGCAAAGGCTGCTCCAAAGGCCGCGGCATTGGATATTCCTAAGGTAAAAGGAGAACCAAGAGGATTTCTCAGAATGGTTTGCATAACAGCTCCTGAAACAGCAAGGGCTGAACCTGCCATAACGGCTGACAATATTCTGGGTAACCTTATATTTATGAGTATTTGGTGTATTGTCTTATCTTGATAGCCAAATATATTATTGGCAATTTCTTTTAAGCCTGTTTGAGTTGATCCTAAAGCCAGACCCAGAATGATCGCAATAAACAAAAGCACAATCGTAATAAAAATAAAACGGTATTTTATTTGAAGTGACTGGCGATAACTTTTCTCAATATCAACCATAATGCCTTATTCAGAATGTTTAGTTGTTTTTTTGGTTAATTCGTCCTTATTAATCAAATGATATGGGCCATATTGGTCTTTCATGTTTTTGTATACGCTGTCTCCAAGGAATTGATAATAAATTTCATCAGCCTTTTGTTCTATGTTCAATTTTTCAAATTGCTCAGGATAAAGCACAGAACCAATATACCATGCATTGACAAGCGTTGTCGCATAATTAACAGAATACCAATTGTATGGATGAATTCCGTAAATCTGATCGTTTTTCAAAGCTGCTATATTTCCCCATAGTTCTTCGTATTTTTGAATATCTTTTTTAATAAGCTGTATTCCTGCCAAATCGAGAAATATTGTTTCCGGATCCCATATCAATATTTGTTCCGGATCAACGATGAGTTCTTCCATGTTGTCATACTTTTCTCTAAGAGGGGAAGCTACATTCTTGGCATTTACAAACTCGAATGGTTCGTAATAAATGGAAGTAGAAGCAAAGCCGTGAGTTCCTCTGTGTGATATACCACCTGCGTAAACCTTCGGATATGCTCCAGTCTTAGAACTTAATCTATGCAGGGTGTCAATTGAATTACTGAAATAGGAGATGAGAGAATCGGCTCTGCTGGTTTTATTGAATACATTGCCTAAAAAGAAAAGGGATTTTTTCAGTGTTTTCCACTCATCTCTCTTGCTAGAATATTGAATAGCAACGACCGGGATGTTCGTTTTGTTCTGCAGTTTGTCAGCTTCATGGGGTGAAGTGTAGGTTTTTACTATTAAATCAGGTTGGTGAGATGCTATCAGCTCAGCATCACCTGTGAAAGCAGGACCAATCAGGGGTTTGTTTTGTAATTCAGGATTTGCAAACGCATACGGTCTGCCACTTCTTCTTTCAAGCTCTTCTATACCGGCTACTTTGTCTGTAAGTTGAAGATAACATAGCAATCTTAGAGCTCCCGGGCCTATTGCAACTACTTTTTCTACCTTTTCAGGAATACGGACTGTTCGTCCTTTCATGTCTTCTATATTCCTTGTCCCGTTACCTGGAGTTTGTTGTGGGCTATTGCAGCTCGTAACTATAATCAAGATTAAAGCTAAAGGATATGCTATTTTAGTTTTAATTAGGAATTTCAATGGTATGAAAAATATTAACATAAGATCTGGTGTTACCAATTACAAAATCGTGTTACTTATATCAAAAAAATTATTCAATTGTGGTCATAACAAGTTGACCGTATTTTACACCTTTAAGTCCTATTAGCTTGTCTGATAAATTTATTAAGTCACGGGATTTGCCTTTTAATGCTATCATTTCAAGGCAATTATTATGATCTAAATGAATATGCTGCATTGAAAGAATAAGCTGGTGATAATCGTGCTGGACTTTCATAGCCTGTTGCGATAAGTTTCTTTTATGATGGTCAAATAGAAGAGTAACGGTACCGCCAACCTCCTCGTTACCTTTCCATTTTTCTTTAACAGCATGTTCTTTAATGATAAACCGGATGGCTTGTGATCGGTTTGGAAACTGGTGCTTGTTAACCAGCGCATCTAATTCTTTCAGAATATTTTCTTCCAATGATACACCGAATCTTTTTACAGCCATATTGAATTTTTTGGTTTATAATATTAGATTTTTTGCTTCTTCCTGAATGCTATGGAAATTTGTAAACAACACAATTTATATTCATTCCGGCACCTACAGAAACAAAAATGATATGCTCTCCTGACTTTGGTTTTTCGCCTTCGAAATGGCCTTCCATCAAGAGATTATATAGTACAGGTACAGTTGCCACTGAATTGTTTCCCAATTCAGCTATCGTCATCGGCATAATGTGTGCAGGAATGTCCTTTTTCCCATATAATTTGAACAACCTTTGGAGCATACCATAATCCATCTTCTCATTGGCCTGATGAATAAGTACCTTTTTAACTTCTTCAATCGGCAGCTCTGCTTTTTCCAGGGTATCTTTAACCAGTTGTGGTACCTTTTTCATGGCATATTCAAATACTTTTCTGCCGTTCATTTTTAAATATAAATCTTTTCCGCTGTTTTTGGGTCCGTAGGATGGTCCCATCCACATGTAATATGCTTCATCCAGTGCATCGCTTTTAGTTTTGTGAGAGATGACTCCAATGGGTTGCTCGCTTTCTCTCCCCTCTATAACCACAGCGCCGGCTCCATCTGAATAAATCATTCCATCGCGGTCATTAGGATCTGATACTCTGGATAAAGCGTCTGTCCCAATCACGAGTACCTTTTTAGCATCGCCTGACTTTATGTAGTAATTGGACTGAATGATTCCCTGTATCCATCCGGGACATCCGAAAAGAATATCATACGCCACAGTATCCGAGTTTTGTACTGCAAGTTTGTTTTTTATCTTTGAAGAGATACTGGGGATTGTATCTATTTGAGGATTATTAATTTTTATATCCCCAAAATTATGCGCCACAATGATATAATCCAGTTCTTCTTTATTGATGCCGGCATCTTTTATCGCAGCCAATCCGGCTAAAAAACCGATATCTGAGTTTACTTGGTTGTCCTCAAGGTATCTTCTCTCTTTGATACCAGTTATTTCGCTAAATTTTTGTATGATTTCCTCGTTTGTTTTATCGATTTGCGTGATAGAGGCATCGTAAAAATCATTTCCTAAAAAATCCTCATTTCTTTTAATTTTTTCAGGGATACATCTTCCACTGCCTGTAATTACTGAATAAATATTCTTTCTCATAGCCATGTTCAAAATAATAAGTTTAAAATTTTGCAATATACAATTTTAACAATTATTATAAAAAGATGTTTGTTAAGAAATAAGGCTTTATTTTAGATATTTTATTTTCTTTGTCACAATCTGTCTCACCTATAAGTAATGTTTTATACTCCTTCTTTCTATTATTTGAAAGAAAAGACAATTCAATAAATTCCATTGCATTATGAATCTTTCGGTTAAATTTAGCAAGAATGTTTGAAATTTGTTTCTCAGTTAATCCCAGTTTTGCCCCGAAATCTAAACGGTTATCTAGTTTAAACTATCGCTTTATCCCAGAATATTTTAGCTTTTCTGTTCATTCTTTTCTATCTTTTTACATTCTACAGGTGCCAAAACATGGACAAACAGGGCCAGCACCTGGTTCACTTTATCCATTTGCAAGGAACTTTTTCCTTGCTCCAGGTCACGAACGAAGCGCAGACTTACACCAGCTTTCTCTGCCATATCCTTTTGTGTAAGTCCCAGTTGCTTTTGGCGTGTTTTTAAAAATGTGTGATGTGCAGTCCCCAAAAAAGCGGGCTTTTTTCTATTATTTAAATACATTGCATAACCCAGGCGCGTGGGGGATGGTGATGTGGCTTATTTAACTGACACCATGCTGAAGAGACTGTGTGAAAATGGAAAAAATTTAATATTTCATCCAGTATAAATTTGTTAATAATATTTTCGAAAATATTTGAAGTTTTATTTGCATTATTGA
>JAWLEB010000017.1:0-57749 GCA_041686375.1 Bacteroidales bacterium | reverse complement strand
AACAGATTGAGGTCTCTAGAAATTATTGAATAAAAATGCTCCTAAATAAAAAAGGCCCTAAACACAATTGAATAGGACCTAGCTTTTTAATTTATAGCTGATTATTAGTTACAATCTAACACTTCTTCAATTTGGTATTCTGCATTTTCTTTATAATCGCCGTAAGCCGCGTTTTTGAAAGCCTCACAAGCATTTGAGGTTTCCCCAATTTCCTTGTAGTATCCACCAAGTGCATAATAGTATTTTGCTAGTTCTTCGCCTGATTTTCCTTCTTCTTTCATTAACTCTATTGCTTTATCTTCATTTTCAGCAGCTTCTTCATAATTAGAAATCTCTCCGTGACTGATAGCTAAATAGTGGTATAATGTAGAAGAGCCATTATATTCTACAGCTTTACCAAGGTTTTCTGCAGCAACTTCATAGTTCTTTCCTTTCAATGCAGTAGCACCTGTGTTGTAGAAATATCGGTATGCAACCTTCTCAGCAGTATTGATGACATTTTCCTTCTGTGCTTCTTCTCCGATGGCAATTGCCTCTTCAACAGCTTTTTCCATGTTTTCTGGCTGTTCCATCTCGCTAAATGCTTGTGCTTTGCGAATATAAGCCCATTCATAGTCCGGGTCTCCCTCGATGGCTTTTTCCAGAAATTCAATTGCATCTTCAAAATTACCATTCTCTAGATTAAACTTTCCTTTCTGGTACCAAACTTTTGGAATATTCCGCTCTGCTTTTGCAACATATTCGTCCTGATTATAATCGCCGGCAAGTTCTAATGCTTTGTTGTAATAGTCTAAAGCATCATCGTGTTGATCTTGCTTAAGTAAAGCATTTGCATAGTCCAGATGAGATTTAATCCATTTATCAGCTACAACTTCTAGAAGTCCTGTTGCAGATTCAGTGTCTAATTCTTTACAAATACTAACACTTTCACCATAGGCTTTCATAGCCTCTCCGTACTCATCGGCTTTTCTCATTTGATCGCCAAGCTGAGCAGCCTCCTTGGCCTCCTCAAGACTCTGTGCAGATGCTGAAAAAGCAATCATAAACATGCCCAGAAAAACCAATGTCATTTTTTTTAATTTCGCTTCCATAAGTGAACATTTTAAGGTTTTAGGATAAACAATTCTTATTTAGAGTATAAAAGTATAAATTCCGTTTCAATTATTAAATTAAATTCAAAAATTTTCTTTCCATTAATTGAACATATATTGTGCCAAAATTATTGTTTTGAATTTTTCAATGTATAAAAAGTTCCTGTATCGGTAAATATAATATCTATTAAATTTAAAACTATAAGATTAACCAAAATTCTCTCCGCTTTAGACGGAGAAATATTTGCTATTTTCCTGAATTTATGAAAAGTAATTTTTTTATGTTCATTAAGATAATCTAATAACAATTGTTCTGTATCCTCATATCTAATGTATGTTCCGCGTTTTCTGCGCCTTTGCTTCCAGACTTTCAGCAATATCCTGTTTGCCAAAAATATACTATCGTTAACCCGGATAAAAACCCTCCATTTTCCATCAGTATCTTTCGCATAATATATTTTATCCAGACTTTTGGGGATCGTAATCTCCAAAACAGTTTTCCCGTCTATATACCATGTGTCAGTTGAAAAGCGAATCTCTGGTTTGCAAAACAGATGCGCGGCGGTTTGTATCATATAAAACTCTTCATCGCTTCGAATCCCGGAAATTGTTCCATTATCCTTCACACCAATAAGTAGCTTCCCCCCATTCATATTTGCAAAAGCAACCAGCGACTTGGCAATTTTTTGTGCGTCTGTAATCGAATGTTTGAAATCAAGCATATCATGTTCACCCTGACGTACTAAGTCAAAAATATAAGTACTCATAGCAAAAAGGATAAATTTCTGTATTAATGTCTCAACGCCTCGGCTCCACCAACGACTTCTGATATCTCTTTTGTTATAGCTGATTGTCTGGCTTTATTGTATTTTAATCTTAATTCCTTAATTAAATCCTGGGCATTATCCGTCGCTTTGTGCATTGCCGTCATACGAGCACCATTTTCGGCTGCGATCGATTCCAATATTGCTTCATAAAATTGTATTCTCAGCTTTTTCGGAATCAACTCTTTAACGATATATTCTTTATTAGGCTCAAAAATATAGAGATTAGAATCCAACTCTCTTTCTTCTTCAATATTTAATTCAATGGGTAGAAATTTTTCCTCTGTTAAAATTTGAACTGCTGCATTTTTAAATTTATTGTAAACAATTTCAACAATCTCAAATTCTTTTTCCACAAATGCCCTCATAATTCTGTTCATAACAGGCAAAATGGTATTATATGCTGCATTATCAAGGATGTCAGCGGTACTGTCATATATGTTATAAGAATTTTTTGAGAAAAAATCTGTTCCGGCTTTACCTATTGTATAAAGAAACACATTTCCCTTGCTGTTTTCATTGGCATATTTGTTATTAACGATATCCACTGTCTTTTTTATTATATTCGAATTAAAATTTCCACACAATCCCTTGTTTGAAGTTATTACCACTAACAGGATTTTCCCGTCTTCATCTTGTGGTTGTCGTATATAGTCACTTTGGATATGTTCAGGTCCTACATTTTGGGCAATTTCCATTAACATATCACTTAACTTATTCGTATATGGGCGCAAATTTAAAACTGCATCCTGAACCTTTTTAAGCTTTGCAGCCGCGACCATTTTCATTGCGCTGGTAATCTTTTTGGTAGATTGGATAGAAGCAATACGTGTCCTGATTTCTTTCAGATTTTCCATAACTCAATTCTTTCAGGTTTTTTCAAATGCTTCAGTTACTTCAGCCGCTATTTGTTCCAGTTTTACGGTAACTTCTTCTGTAAGTTCTCCCTGTCTGAGAGAAGTAAGAATTTCCTCATATTCTGTCTCAAGTTTTTCAAGAAAACTTTTTTCAAAATCCATAACTTTCTCTACAGGGATATTTTTTAACAGTCCCTTTGTTCCGCAATAAATAATTGCAACTTGCTTTTCAACAGGCATAGGAGTATATTGACCCTGCTTAAGAATTTCTACATTTCGCTCCCCTTTATTCAGGACGCTTTGCGTAGCCGGATCTAATTCAGAACCGAATTTTGCAAAAGCTTCCAATTCTCTGTACTCTGCCTGGTCAAGCTTTAATGTTCCAGCTACTTTTTTCATTGCATTTATCTGTGCACTTCCTCCAACTCTGGATACAGAGATACCCACATTAATAGCAGGTCTGATCCCTGCATTAAAAAGGTCAGGCTCGAGAAATATCTGCCCATCAGTAATAGAAATAACATTCGTTGGGATATAAGCTGAAATATCGCCAGCTTGAGTCTCAATAATCGGCAATGCCGTGAGAGATCCCCCACCTTTAACCACGGGTTTCAAAACCTCAGGCAGATCATTCATTTGTGCAGCTACATCGTCAGATTCAATTATTTTCGCAGCACGCTCCAGTAATCTGGAATGTAAATAAAATACATCTCCCGGATAAGCTTCACGGCCCGGGGGTCTTCTAAGCAACAAAGATACTTCTCTGTAAGAAACAGCTTGTTTGGAAAGGTCGTCATACACTACCAAAGCAGCCCGCCCAGTATCGCGAAAATATTCACCAATAGCCGCGCCGGCAAATGGGGCATAAAATTGTAAAGCCGCAGGCTCTGCAGCAGTAGCAGAAACAATAACAGTATAGTCCATTGCGCCATGTTTCTCAAGAATTTTAGCAATATTCGCAACCGTTGATTTTTTCTGACCAATAGCTACATAAATACAGTATACAGGGTCGCCTTTTTCATAAAATTCCCGTTGATTAATAATGGTATCTATTGCAATTGCAGTCTTTCCAGTCTGACGATCACCAATAATCAATTCGCGCTGTCCTCTTCCAATCGGGATCATAGCATCGATTGCCTTTATCCCCGTTTGCACGGGTTCGTTCACCGGCTGACGATAAATCACCCCAGGAGCTTTTCTTTCCAGCGGGAGTTCATATGTTTTACCAGAAATCTCACCTTTCCCATCCAATAGTTCACCTAATGTATTAATCACGCGTCCGAGAAGTCCTTCCCCAACATTCAGTGAAGCAATTCGCTTAGTTCTCTTAACTCGCTCTCCCTCCGAGACTTTATCCGAAGAGCCTAAAAGGACAGCACCTACATTATCGGCTTCAAGGTTTAAGGCAATCCCCACAGCCCCGCTATCAAATTCCAATAATTCGTTATATTCGACATTCGACAATCCATAGATACGGGCTATTCCATCACCGACCTGTAAAACATTGCCTACTTCTTCAAATTCGGAGTATGTTCCTTTTTCACCTAATTGTTCTTTGAGTATTTTGGAAACTTCTCCAGGTTTAATATCTGTCATAATCAAAGAGTTTTCTCTATATGTATTATATCCATTTTCTTCGTAAAAAATTCTTTCGTATCAATTCAAGCTGATGCCTAACACTGACATCTAACAACTGATCGTTAACCTGAATGATAAATCCGCCTATTATATCTTTATCAATATTTACTTTCAAATTGATTTCTTTTGCGTTAAAGTTTTTCTTTATAAAATTCTTCACAGCTATTTCTTCTTCTGCCTCAAGGGAAACCGCTGTTGTTATGGCCGCGGCTTTTATGCCCTGGTCTTTATTATACAAATCGGTAAAATTTCTAAAAATGTCTTTCAGATAATGCTCTCGTCTATTTCTAATTATAAGGCTTATAAAATCAAGGGTTATTTTAGTATTAAGTTTGTTGGTAAAAATACTTTGCACTATAAAAAGTTTCCTGGAAATTAAAATGGTAGGTTGTTGAAGGACATCATATAAATTCTCATTTTTGGAAAAAACATCTTCGATAAACTCAAGATCTTTTTGAATTTCATCTAATTTTTGCACCTCTTTCCCTTTGAGAAGAAGAGCCTTAGCGTATCTTACAGTAATTAAACTCCTGTACATACTTTTTTTACATCAATTAATTTCGACCTGATCTACGAGCTCTTTAATGTAATCTCGTTGTTCTTTATCTCCTGATAACTGTTGTTTAATAATTTTCTCCGCAATATCCACAGAAATAACAGATATTTGATTTTTAATATCTTCCATCGCTTCCTCTTTCTGATGTTCGATCTTTTTTCTGGTATCTTCCATAATTTTGTCTGCTTGCTGTTTAGCTTCCTCCTTGGCTTCTTTGATGATTTCATTCTTTTTCTGCTGAGCCTCTTTAATGATATTGGCTCTTTCAGTTTTTGCCAGTGCCATAATACGCTCATTACCAAATTCTATTTCAGCAAGTTCTTTTTTTGCTTTTCTGGCAATATCAAGCCTTCCCTGAATTGTTCTTTCCCTTTCTCTAATAGCACTTAAAATGGGTTTCCATGCATATTTTTTTAAAACAATGAGTAATATGCCGAAAGATACAAGCATCCAAAACAGTAATCCAAAATCAGGTTGAATCAGTTCCATAATCGTAATTTTTTACTATACCCTACAGTACAATCACTCCTGCAACTGTACTGTAAAGTATCTGGCGATTTTACGTAAATAACATAACAAAACAAACCACAATGGCAAAAAAGCTTACGCCTTCAATAAGAGCTGCAGAAACAATCATACTTGATCGAATATCCCCTGCTGCTTCGGGTTGTCTGGCAATAGACTCCATTGCAGCAGAACCAATTTTACCAATACCCCACGCTGCTGCCAAAGCAGTAATTGCCGCTCCGAATCCGGAAGCCAGCTTAGTAATTGCAGTTACTGTAACCGCTTGTAATAGTACTGTTAATGTGACCATAAAATATTAATTTAAATTATACAAACTTTTTATCTAATGTCCTTCACCAAGGGCCATATTGAAATAAATGGCAGATAACATAGTGAAAACATAGGCCTGAATAAAAGCTACCAATAGCTCTAATATAGTTAAAAAAATTGTAAACAAAACAGAAAACACTGATACTCCATAACCAGCATATTCATTCATGTTTCCAAAAATGAAGATTAAAGATACAAAACCCAGCATGACAATGTGCCCGGCTGAAATATTGGCAAACAAACGTACCATTAAGACAAACGGTTTAATGAAAATCCCTACAAATTCAATCACAGGAATTAAAGGGATAGGAATTTTAAGCCACCATGGTATTTCAGGTGGGTTAAAAATTTCCCTCCAGTATTGCTTGTTACCACTGACAGAAACCATGATAAACGTAAATAAGGCAAGAGACATTGTTACTGTTATGTTGCCTGTAACATTCGCACCGGCCGGGAAAACAGGTATCAGTCCTAAAAGATTGTTTATTAGAATAAAAAAGAAAAGCGTAAGCAAAAACGGGGTAAAACGCTCATAGTGTTCTTCACCAATATTGTCTCTGGCTAAATCATTACGAACAAACAAAATTAAAGGCTCTAAAAATGACTGAATGCCTTTTGGGGGTTTGTCTTTTCTTTCTGTGTATCTTTTTGCAACATACACAAAAAGAAATACCATAAGAATGATACTAAAAAATACTGCTGCTACAATTTTGGTTATGGAAAAATCCAAAGGTTTCTCTTCCTTAATATTGCCCTCTTCTGTTAATTCAACAATATCACCTTCATTATCTCCCTCCTGAGCAATTTTGAAATTATTATAGGCATCATGTCCATGGTTAAATTTGGAGGACATAAAACAAAAAAACCCGCGATCTTTACTATAAAGAATAACGGGTAATGGAATGCTTATGTCTGTTTCTCCAATGGTAATAATATGCCAACTATACTGATCCACCAGATGATCAATGATTAACTCCCCGGGATCCAATTTGCTTTTTTCCTCATCATGCTCAACTTTTTCTGAAGGGACACCTCTGCTGTTTGGCAATGTCGCACCTTCTAAGGAAAGCAGCATGAATAAAAGAAAAACAAACGGCAAACTATATTTGACAAATTGATCCATAGAGATAAGTTGACTCAGACAAATTTATACAATTTTAAAGTACATTATAATTAATTTAAAAAAAAAGAAAATGATTTAAATCAACACCGCCTTTGACGTATATCAAATATATTTTGGTAACCAAAATTATATGTTCGTAAAATCAACTCATTGGGTGGCGAAAAAAAAATCCACCCCAAGGTTTCTCCATAAAATTATATCTTATGTTTTACAACAACCTTTAGTATCAAAATTTTCGGAAACAACAATAGGGACACACCTTGGTGTATCCCTATTAAGAATAATTATTAATACTACAAAAGTAACTTATTATAATTGAGTACTAATCAAGAAAGTTGCGGCAAAAGCAATAATAGCATACAATTCGGGGAATACTGCAAGTATCATAGTGTTACCAAACACATCATGACCTGAGCCAATGCCTGCAATACCATTTGACGTCACTGTTCCCTGGCGCATAGCTGACCAGAGTCCAACGAATCCCAGTGCAATACCTGCAGCAAGTATAGCAACACCCTGGTGCATTTCCAGACTATTCGCTATTAGATCAGGCATCTGGTTGTTAATGATAAAAAATCCGGCAAAGCCATAAAGACCCTGTGTTCCTGGCAGCGCACTCAGCAGCATATAACTTCCAAACGCATCATCTCGTTTTTTAAGCGCTCCAATTGTTGCATTACCACCCATTGAAACACCAATAGCACTTCCTATTCCCGAGAATAAAACCATTATAGCTAATCCTGCATACGCTAAAATAATAGGTGCATTCATAATTTATTTCTCCTTTTTTAAAATTTAACTTTTTCTTTTTTAAAATTGAATATTATTTATTTTGAAAACGGTTTATATCTTTTACCACCTCCTTCAAATCCGGCATTTTTATAGAACTCTACGAATATAAGACGCATTGGGTGTACAAAAG
Organism: Bacteroidales bacterium; assembly: GCA_041686375.1. Lineage (GTDB taxonomy): Bacteria > Bacteroidota > Bacteroidia > Bacteroidales > UBA12077 > JAGXLC01. The sequence goes on along the minus strand of JAWLEB010000017.1, from coordinate 49,901 downwards.
ATCCCAATGAAGAAATTAACAGATTGCCAACATGCCCTACAATAAGAATAATAACAAAAACCAGTGGCCCTACATAGGGTATGTTACCAAACGTAATGGCAATCTCATTAATTACAAATCCCAGTATAGCCGTAGAAATTCCTATTGCGAACAGCCTGATATATGAAAGTAAATCACCGAATACCCCGGTAACCATATTATAGGAATCCCAGACACCTTTCCCAACTCTTGCGAAAACATTAATTTTCGGATCACTGAAAAAGAATATTAAAACACCACTCAGGATAAGGAAACCATAATATACTCCCTCTAATGCTTCAAGTGACAGTATCCCTAATTCATCGCCACCGACAAAAACAATTGAAGAAGTAATCAATATAATCCAACCAATCGTGGACAAGGCAAAAACAAACCCCTGTTGTCTCCAGTAATTTGCAGCCTTTATGACCATTCCGAAAAGTATCTGAATCATACCGAGAGCAAGAGACAAATTAAAAAGCTCTTGTGGTTGTAAAAACATGCTGTGGAATTCATTCATATAATCGAGTTCTGTCAAATCCAAACCGAAAACTGTTCCTCCAACAGCTCCCATCAAAACAGTAGCTGCGCCTAAATATTGAGCCATTGTCAGATAAGGTTTAATCGAAGGTTTGGCTTTTGTATGTTTGAAAAATGTAACCCCAAGCAGTATGGCAATTCCATAACCTGCATCGCCCAAACAGAAACCAAAGAAAAGCATAAAAAAAGGGGCGAAAAACGGTGTTAAATCAATCTCTTTGTAGTGCGGTAAAGAAAACAATTCCTGCAAAGGTTCATATACTTTAGCAAACTTATTGTTCTTCAATAAAACAGGAACTTCATAAGGCTTTTCATCTTTTTTCTCTCCTTTTAAAAAAAGAACATTTTCTTTTTCAAGAAAACCGAGTAATTCTTTCTCATTAGGCTCCGGGACCCATCCCTCCAAGAGCATTACCTTCTCTTCTGCCTGCTTCTCGGTATGATTCAATGCCTGATTAAAATCTGTCTGATGTTGTAGCTTCTCACGCTCTTTTCTTAAAGCTTCCTGATATTTAACGGCATACTCATCAAAAAGCTTATTAATTTCTTTTATGCGTTTTTCTTTATCGTCATATTCCTTGTCAAGTTCAGAATAGGGTTTGGAAGGCAATTTAGTCTCTTCTGCATCAATATCCAGATCCGTCCCTTCCTCCTGCAACACAACAAAATAAATGTTACCTCTTATCTTATTAATTTGCTCAATATAATACTGATTCTCCCATTCATTATCAAATCTCTTTTCATTACAAATAAAAAAGCGCGGAGTCAAATTTAGTTGTTGTAGTTTATCTTTCACTTCGTGGGTAAAATCACCCCAGGGTTGAGCTTTTTCAATTTCTTTTCTCAGGGTTGCAAGTTCCTGCTCTATATTATCTATTTCTTCCTTTCTCTCCTTTATATCCTTCACCACCTCCATCGGGTTCATTCCATCATCCACAGGATTCTCTTCCTGACTCCTTTTTTTCAAAAAACGTAAAGTCTCATTAATGGTCTTAATATCAGCCAAAGCCTTCATGGTATCCTCATCATACTCAGTAGCTTTTTCAGCGATATGAAGAACACCAATATCCTGCAGTTTATCTAAAAATGAATGATATTCCTTATGATAAATCAAAAAAGAATATCTGATCATTGGGGTTATCATTGTGCAACCTCCCTATTGGTTTTGTTCATGACGTTTTTTAACTATTTTCTGTGATGCCTTTGAAAGATTTTCCTGGTCTTCCAAAAATCTCTTAATCTTCAAAATCGCATTTTGATATTCAGGGATCTGGACTTTCTCATAAAGATTAACTTTCTGAGTAGTCTTTTTCCTGGCATATTCCAACAACTCCATCTTTTTCCTGAAAACTTCTCTTTCAATAGCGATTTCTGTCAGGGATTTTAACAACTCAACACCTTTTAAAAACCACCCGGGTTTATTGAACAAGCTAAAATCCTTAATATCAAAAATCACTTCATCCAGCACTGGTGTCATGGTTCCGGCAATTTTCTTTGAAGACATTTTCACTTCCCTGACAGTAACAAGGTCTGTCTCAAATTCCGTCCAAAGCCTCATTACGTTATTATACTCATCCAACTTGCTGTTAAGCTCCTTTTCAAGCTCGTTCATCCTGTCTTTAGCCTTCTTAACCTCCACCCTCAATGCGGCCTCTTTACTTTGTAAAGTAGGCAATGCCCGAAGCCTTATATTTAGCTGTTTTTGAAGCCGTTGTTGTGATATTTTGTTATATTGAAATTTGATTGACATAATTTTTGCCTTTTATTCGCTATCTTTTGGCCAGAACTTTTCTACCAATTCATTCTTCACGCTAACTTCAGATCGCTTGAAGTGCTTGTTAAATAAATCCCATGCAGTATCTAACATCTCGTCCACATTAATATTCACATCAATAGCAAGCAGTTTTTCTGAATAATCTTCAGCAAAATCAAGAGTTCTCTGGTCGTAATCCGTAAGGTCAAAACCATTTTCAAGTTTGGTTTTCGCATTTGCTGCGTCAGCAAACAACCTGATAGCTGCATTCATAACCTGCGGATGGTCTTCTCTGGTTTTCTTGCCAATTACCAATTGCTTCAACCTGGAAAGACTTCGGAAAGGATCAACAATTACTTTCCCCACGTCCGTATCTTTCCTGAGGAACAATTGTCCTTCTGTAATATATCCGGTATTATCCGGTATGGCATGAGTAATATCGCCACCAGAAAGCGTAGTAACTGCAACAATGGTAATGGAACCACCCTCAGGAAACTGCACAGCCTTTTCATAAATTTTTGCCAGATCACTATATAAGGAACCAGGCATACTGTCTTTGGATGGAATCTGGTCCATTCTGTTGGAAACGATACTTAGTGCATCAGCATATAACGTCATGTCAGTTAGAAGAACAAGAACTTTCTCATTTTTCTCAACTGCAAAGTGTTCAGCGGAAGTAAGACACATATCAGGAACCAACAATCTCTCAACTGACGGGTCTTCAGTAGTATTAACAAAACTGATAATGCGATCCAAAGCTCCTGCATTATCAAAAACGTTTTTATAATACAAATAATCATCATTTGTTAACCCCATTCCTCCGAGAATGATCTTATCAGCCTTTGCCCGGAGTGCAACCATAGACATCACCTGATTGTATGGTTGGTCGGGGTCAGCAAAGAAAGGAATCTTTTGCCCGGTCACCAAAGCATTGTTAAGATCAATACCAGCAATACCGGTAGGAATGAATTCGGAAGGCTGAAGTCGTCTTACCGGATTTACAGTTGGACCACCAATTTCCACTTCTTCTCCTTCCACTTCCGGTCCCCCGTCAATGGGATCGCCATAAGCATTAAAAAAACGACCTGATAGTTCATCACCAACTTTTAAGTTAGCTGAACGACCTAAAAACACTACCTCAGAATTGGTCGGTATTCCTTCGGTACCCCCAAAAACCTGCAGAGTAACTTTATCACCGATAATCTTAACTACCTGGGCCATTTTCCCATTAACAAGTGCTATCTCCTCATTACCAACACCTTGTGCTCTTAAGGTAATTGTAGCCTTAGTAATCTCTTCGATTTTAGTATAAATTTTCTGAAATGCTTGTGTTTCCATTATTATGCCTTTCTTTCTTCAATAATTTTACCTAATTCTTCTTCATACTGTTTGAACTTATCCGAATTAAATTCAGAATAGTTCATCTGCCTAAGGGCATCAATCATACGTTTGAAATATTCATTCACTTCTTCAAAGTGATCAAAGCTAAAATCAGTATGGTATATTTCAAGAACTTTTTCTAACATATATTTCTGACGTTCTATTGATGATTGCTGGTCAATAGGGTCAAAAGCATCCTGTTGAAGTATTACAAAATCAAACACCTCTGATTTCCAGAATGTAATATGGTATTCAACAGGTACGCCGTCATCTCCAAGGATATTAATTTGCTCTGAGGCTTCTCTTCCTCTAATGAGAGCATCCTTCAGCTTTTGGATATTACCGCTCCAGCTTTCACCAATATTTTTATTCAAATATCCCTCCACCTCAGGATATTCAAGATATTTAGAATAACTGTCAATTGGATCTACTGCGGGATATCTTTTACTATCTGCTCTGTCCTGGGAAAGCGCATAAAAACAACGCGCAGCTTTTTTAGTAGCTTCGGTAACAGGTTCTTTTAAGTTACCACCTGCCGGAGAAACTGTTCCAATAAAAGTAATGGATCCTATTTCTCCATTATTGAGATAGACAAATCCTGCCCTTGAATAAAAACTTGAAATAATTGCCGTTAAATCCATTGGGTAAGCGTCAGGACCAGGAAGTTCTTCCATTCGGTTTGACATCTCTCTCAAAGCCTGCGCCCATCTTGAAGTGGAGTCGGCAAGAAGAAGGACTTTCAGTCCCATTGCTCTGTAATATTCAGCAATTGTCATTGCCGTATAAACAGAAGCTTCACGTGCAGCGACCGGCATGTTAGAAGTATTCGCAATAATGGTTGTTCTTTCCATCAGTTTACGTCCCGATCTGGGGTCTTCCAGTTCCGGGAACTCTGTAAAAATCTCAACAACCTCATTAGCTCTTTCGCCGCATGCTGCCATAATAATCATATCCGCTTCTGCTTGTTTAGAGAGGGCATGCTGAAGAACCGTTTTTCCACTACCAAAAGGGCCGGGAATAAAACCCGTTCCACCTTCTGCCATAGGATTCAAAGTATCAATAGTTCTGATTCCTGTTTCCAGCATTTTGAAAGGCCTGGGTTTTTCTTTATAAGCCTTTATCGCAAGTTTTACAGGCCATTGCTGCACCATTGTAATATTATGTTCATTCCCGTCTTCATCTTCAACCACAGCGATTTTATCATCTACTTTATATTCCCCTTCTTTTGCAAGGCTCTTGATTGTATATTTCCCTGTCATCTTGAAAGGAACCATTATTTTATGAGGCAGCCAGTTCTCGGTTACCTCTCCAAGCCATGCTCCAGCGGTAACAGAATCTCCTTCTTTTGCAACCGGCTTAAACTCCCATTTTTTATCGGGATCCAGCGCATGGGTTTGCTCTCCCTTTTTCAGGAAAATGCCTTCCATCTGGTCCAGGTCATTTTGCAAACCATCATAGTTTCTGGAAAGAATTCCTGGACCAAGATTAACCTCGAGCATATGCCCGGCAAACTCTACCTTATCTCCAACATGAACACCGCGGGTGCTTTCAAAAACCTGGATATAGGCTGTAGTTCCTTGTACCTTAATAACCTCAGACATTAATTTACTGTCCTCTTGGTCGATAAAACAAATTTCATTTTGCTGTACCGGCCCGTCAACCTTAACCATGATTAAGTTGGCAATGATGCCGGTAATCGTTCCTCTTGTAATATTATCTTCTTTGCTCATTGATTATGAAGTCTTTTGAAAATTCAAAACTATCTTTTAATTCATCAATTAATTTTTCAAACATCTCTCTTCCAGTTTTCTCATCGAGACTCATCCACCTGTAAACCAGGTTAAGTTTTAAAATGTATGCCATCACTACCTCGATTGAGAAATAATAGAAAAGAATCAGTTCGTTAATCTTCTCCCATTTGTATTGGTCCAAATTCTTTTCCCGGGTTAGCAAGTTATCTTTTTCAGCTATTTGTATGATATCGTTTGTATATTCAAGCTCGACATCCAGTCCAAAATCTTTAGCACTGCTTCGTTTAATAGCCTCACTAACAAAATTATCGCCTATGATCTCATTTTCCGGATCACGGTTAAATTTCCTGCAATTGATTCCTGTTAAAAGATTGGTCACATTGAGCTCAAATGTAAGCCATTCCTGTAGAAAATTGTTGGAAATATCTAATGCATATTCATAATACATCTCTGTAAGGAGATTCTCCCATTCTTTAATTGTCTTGTTGTCCTTTTCCTCCCGGAAATGATCAATAAACCGGTACATATAACCAGGCAATACGTTAAGTTTCTCTTCAGGATCAAGTTCTCTTTCTATAATTTCAGGGGAATAGTTGCCCAGTTTTTCAAACTCCTTATACTTTTCCTGCAAAAAATTCAAGAGGTTTTTATTGTCATAAGGCAAGAATAATTTTTGGACAAGCTTATAATCAGAGTCGTACAACTCATTTTCCAGATTGTTCTTAAAATCGATCAAAGAAAATGACAACTCTGACTCATCCAGTAATATATCTGGTAAACCAGCAATCAAACAATGGTAATATTTTCTAAACAATTGATTATTTCTCATTGCTCTCTTTTTCTTTGTCAAATAACATCTCCACAGTTCTGGGTCTTAAATAAGCTTTAAAAAAGTTTTCAAAATCCTTTTCCGAAAATGTAATTTTAAAAGCCCCATCCGAAGGTCCAATAGAAAAGCCACCCTTCATTTTATCGGAAACCTGAACTGTTATCCCGGCATTTAATTCATTAGCCATTTTATTCTCAAGGTAATCATTGAGCTCTTTTTCCATGTTTTTTGGGATGGTAACCACAACATCTGTTTTTTCTCCTTTTTTCGGCTGCCAATTTTTTATGGTACTTTCAATGATCTTTTTCATGAATTCTTTGTCTCCCAGAGCTTCTTTGACTGGTTTTTTAACAGCTTTTTCACTTATCATTTCGGTGATTCCTTTCTTAACTTCCCGCATTGTTTGTGTAGCAGCCAAGTTGAGCTCAGATTCAACATTCTTTTTCAAATCTTCTGCTTCCTGCTTAGCATCATCAATAATCTCCTGTGCTTTTTCCCGGGCTTCCTTTTTTGTTTTGTCGGCTTCTTTTTTTGCCTCCTCCAAAATTCTTTGAGCCTCTTTGTTTGCTTTCTCCACTCCCTCGTTGTAGAGTTTGTTCGTTAATTCCTGAAGTTTGCTTTCCATAATAATCAAGACTTTTTATGTATAATTTTTTGCTGTAAAAATAAAAATTAAGATATATATAGCAAGATGTCTACTCAAAGCTAAGGTTTAATTAAAAAATTGATGAATAAACATATTGTATTTGATAAATTGCCAGTTAGGAGGCAAAAATATTTGTATTTTTTTTTCTTTGCAAAGAAAAATTGTTATTTTTTTAACAATGTTATTTAATTAACAGAATTTACTTTGAAATTGAACTTTATATAACAACCATGGGGTTCCATCGAAATTCTCCTCATTTACCAGTTAATATATCGTATATAATCAAGGTAAAATTCTGCCCTGCACCAAACAGAAACTATAAAGAAACAATCATTCATTCTTTGGCCCATTACTAAGAATTCTGACGTGAGCGCTTCATAAGCTTTAAGACTTTAATAATCACAAAAACCGTATTGATCAGGTAAACAATAAAAAAGGTAATAAGAAAAGGAACGGCCTTATCAGGGTTAGCAACTGAATATAATAAGATAAAAATAAGTAAAACACCAATTTTAGACCCGAAAATAATAAGAAATCGTGAAGGGAACCTCCTTTGATCTTCTTTGACAGCTTTTAAAGCCAGGTGATAAAATAAATAATGCAACATATAAAAAAAAGCCGGCAGCAAAGCTAAAAAAGGGAAAAAATACTGTGGGAAAATAAATTTAAAAACCAAAATGCCGCCTAAATAGGTTAAGAGCATTACTACAAGCTGCTGAATCAAAAAAATCTTAATATGCATTATTTAAAATGTGTAAAATCTTTAATAGCATAATATATACTCAAGGCCACGCCTAAAACTGAAAAAATAATTGTAAATAAAGGGAACTCAACCCCGGTTAATGCCTTGTCAATTTTCATGCCGCCAAATACAGCAATCATAATAACAAGGAGCATTTGAAAGCCGAGCGAGGAATACTTAACATATTCACGAAGTGGGTTTTTGTTCTTTTCCTTTCTTTTCAACTTTGGAATCTTTTGGCTTGATATCTGATAAAGCCTCATCATTCATATTGCAATTACCGGTAAACAATGATCCCGGCTCAATTGAAAGTTTCTTGGTTATAATATCACCATATATTCTGGCTGATGATTTTAATGTCAGTAATTCCTTAACTTTTATTTTGCCTTCAATCATTCCCAACACTTCGGAATTTTTGCAATCCACTTCTCCTTTAATTTTTCCGGTTTCTCCAACAACCAGTTTTCCTTCGGTAATAATATTTCCCGAAAGAAATCCATCGATTCTGATATCTCCATTGGTATTAATATCTCCGGTGATCTCAGTTCCAACACCAATAATATTTATTGCATTGGAGTCATTTTCCATTGTATTCTTTGCCATAGGTTTATTTTTTGACGAGTTTAAAGAATTCATCGATAAATTTATCTTATCTTTATGCCCACAAAGATATAAAATTCAATTTATTCAAGGTGACTGATTTTTTTTAAAATTCGTTAAATTTTGAAATAAAATTTTTCAAATTTCGCTATTTTTAAAACTAGAAAATAAAAACAGAAAAGGCAATAAAGTATGGAAAAATTCAAGCTCATTAACCGGATAACAGGTTGGATAGTATTTTTAATTGCAGCAACAGTTTACCTCCTTACAATTGAACCCACTGCAAGTTTCTGGGATTGCGGGGAATTCATTGCGTCAGCATATAAACTTTTAGTGGGACATCCCCCTGGCGCCCCTTTCTTTATGCTGTTAGGGCGATTTTTCTCGTTATTTGCCCCTGATACTACTTACGTTGCTGCCATGATCAATAGCATGTCAGCTCTTGCAAGTGCGTTTACAATTGTATTACTTTACTGGACGATTGTTCATCTGGCAAAGAAGATATATCCCATAGAAAAAGAAAAAAATCATATTTGGGCAATAATAGGAAGCGGCATTGTTGGAGCACTGGCATTTACTTTTTCTGACACATTCTGGTTTTCGGCTGTAGAAGGAGAAGTTTATGCATTATCCTCATTGTTTACTGCTTTCGTCTTTTATGCTATTCTGAAATGGGAAAATATTGCAGAAGAAAAGCACAGTAACAGATGGATTATTCTCATTGCTTTCTTAATGGGAGTGTCAATCGGTGTTCACTTGCTCAATCTGCTTGCTATTCCTGCCATTATCTTTGTATACTATTTCAAAAAATACAAAGTAACCCGCAAAGGCATTATTGGCGCTTCTCTTCTTTCTATATTATTATTAGCAATTTTTATGTGGGTAATTATACCCGGAATTGTCAGAGTTGCCGGCGGATTTGAGCTTTTTTTCGTTAACAATTTAGGCTTACCTTACGAAAGCGGTACCATATTTTATTTATTACTTTTAGCAGGCTTGATCACCTGGGGACTTTATCATACTCACAAACACAAGAAACCCATTCTTAATTCAATAATCCTTGTATTTACGGTAATAGTTATAGGATACTCATCCTATGCAATGATTATTATCCGATCTTCAGCAGATCCTCCGATGGATGAAAATGATCCTGAAAATGTATTCTCATTATACCACTATCTTAAAAGAGAGCAATACGGACAACAGCCTTTATTTCATGGCCAGTATTACAATGCTCCCGTTGTTGATATAGAAGAACCTTATACATATATCAGAAAAGACGGCAAATATAAAAAGTCATATTCGCTTAATCCGAGGTATGAATTCGATTCCAGATTTACAACATTCTTCCCGCGTATGCATAGCAGACAACAAAAACATGTACAAGAATACAAAAAATGGGCTGATATTGAAGGGAGAAGCGTAACAGTAAATGAAGGAGGGGAACAAAAAACAAGGCAAGTACCATCCTTTGGTGAAAATCTTAAATTCTTTTTCAAATATCAGGTCGGGCATATGTACCTCCGATATTTTATGTGGAATTTTGCCGGCAGGCAAAACGATATTCAGGGGCACGGAGAAGTTATGCATGGCAACTGGCTGAGCGGAATCAAGTTCCTCGATGAAATGCGATTGGGAACACAAGAAGGATTACCCTCAAAATTCAAAAATAATCCTGCCCGTAATACTTATTATATGCTGCCTTTATTACTGGGATTAATAGGATTTTTCTTTCATTATAAAAAGAAACCGAAAGATTTTACAGTCATATTATTGCTGTTTCTATTCACTGGCTTGGCTATTGTAGTGTATCTAAACCAGACACCAATGCAGCCAAGGGAAAGAGACTATGCCTATGCCGGTTCGTTTTATTCATTCGCCATATGGATAGGAATTGGAGTTCTATCCATTTATGAGTTTATGCGCAAAAAAATCCCAAATATTACCAGCGCTGGCATAGTAACACTTATTACCCTGATCTTTGTGCCGGGAATTATGGCAAAAGAAAACTGGAATGACCACGATAGATCCAATCGCTATGTAACAAGAGATTTCGCTTCTAATTATCTGAATACCTGCGCTCCAAATGCTATTCTTTTTACACATGGCGACAATGATACCTTCCCTCTGTGGTATGCACAAGAAGTTGAAGGTATCAGAACAGATGTAAGGGTTGTTAACCTTAGTTTATTAAACACCGATTGGTACATTGATCAAATGAAAAGAAAAGCATATGAATCAGAACCTGTTCCTTTCAGCCTCGAAAAAGACCAGTACAGACAAGGAACACGTGACGACATTCCTATTGTTGAAAGAATTAGTGATCGCGTAGACGTTAAACAGGTAGTGGATTTTATAGGCAGCGATAATCAACAAACGCAATTATCAACATATGGAGATAGCAAAGTGAATTTTATGCCAACAAAAAAATTAAAGCTTAAAGTAGATTCAGCCAAAGTTGTCGAAAATGGAACAGTAAAAGAAGAAGATGCAGATAAAATTGTCGATGAAATCAGATGGGAGGTAAACAAATCGAGGATAACCAAAGGAGAAATGATGATTCTTGACCTCCTGGCCCATAACAATTGGGAAAGGCCAATTTATTTTGTATCCCCAAGTTCTGATGCTAACCTGGGACTGCAAGATTATTTACAGGAAGAGGGGTTTGCCTACAGACTAATTCCTGTGAAAACCGAAGCAGAAAATCAAATTACAGCAGGAAGAGTTGCTCTTGATTCAATGTATGCTAACTTAATGGAAAAATTTGACTGGGGCAATATAAACCATGAAGATGTATATGTTGACTATACGACTCGCAGAACCACACAGGTCATCCGTGTCAGAAACAAATTTGCAAGACTTGCAGGCGAACTCAATAAGAGGGGCGACAATAACAAAGCTATAGAAGTAGTTGATAAAGCTGTTGAATTATTTCCACATTCCAAAATCCCATACGATATATGGGTTCTTGATCTCATTGAAGAATATTATAAAGCTGGGGCAAATGAAAAGGCAAATGACTTAGCGGAAGAATTAGCCGGATATATGAAAGAAGAAATTAACTACTATTCAAAGCTGGAACAGCCATTTGCAAATTCAGTAGAGAACGACAAAAGGATGGCTCTCCACATAATGCATAGGCTATCACAGATTACAAATGATTATGGTGAAAGAGAATTGAGTGAACAATACGAGAACATTCTAAATAATGCAATGACTCAAATAGAAGGAATGCAGCGTTTGAATTAACGGGCCCCTCTTGATATAAACATTAAAAAGCCTTGAGAAATTTCTCAAGGCTTTTTAATGTTTCGTGTGGACCGATTTTCCTGTAAGCTCACTAATTATGGGAATATTTTAAATTAACTCCCTTGCTTTTTCCGCAATCTCTTCAGAACGTAGATCTACTATACAACGAAAATGCTTTTTAGGGCATCTTTTATATCCGATTTTTGAACAGGGTCGGCATGAAAGGTTTTTATGTTCAAAAATTACAGAATCCTCATGCGGTAAATAAGGATACATGCCAAACTCAGGAACGGTATTACCCCATATGGAAATGATTTTCTTCTTGAAAGCAGCTGCAACATGCATCAAACCTGTATCATGAGTTATAACAATTCGCGAATTTTTTACAATAGAAGCCGACTGATTAATATTATATAACCCACAGCCATTATACGTATGCTCCGGCAAAACATTGGTTACTTTCTCTGCGGTTTCACGGTCCTCTCTTCCACCTAAGAAAATAACAGGATAATCTATTAATTTTACAATATGCTTAATCTTTTCTACTGTTAATTTTTTTGTATTATGCTTTGCACCAATAGCAAAAGCAATATAACCTTGTTGAAAATTTTCAGGTAATTTATTAATAGAAATCTCATCATCGCCAGGAATAAAGTAATCCAATCCGGCACCATCATTTTTAGCATCAAATATATCAACAGTTTCAAAATATCTTTCGACGATATGCTTGTCAGGTAATTTATTCACCTTAAAATTAACGAGTAACCATTTATAAAAATTCAATTTATCAAAAGAAAAAGCAACTCTTTTTAAGCCTCGTTTAACCCTTAATGTTCGAACATTATGATGCAGGTCAATAATATAGTCAATATTTTCTTTCCTGATTTTTTTAAGCTGTTTAGAAAGATTTTTTTCCAGACAGAAAACTTTATCAATATAAGGATTATACTCAAGTAGCTCTTTATACTGTGGTTTCGTGAAATAGTATACCTCCGCTTTATCAACCTGCTTTTTTAAAGCTCTTACGATGGGGGTAGTTAATACAATGTCGCCTATTGAACTGAATCTTAATACCAGAAATTTAACTGATTCCATAAAAATAAAAACTTGTGATTAGTGCGAATGAATATACGTCGAATTAATATTGGGGCTCTTCGACGAGGATAACAGCCATATTTTTACGCACTTCTAAAATTCCCCCTTCAATATCAAAATATTGTGGAGTGCCTTTACGCTCTTCTATCTGTATCTGTCCTTTTTCAAGTGTTGAGATAATAGGAGCATGATATTGAAGCACAGCAAAATTTCCCTGAGTTCCCGGAACACGAATCAAGTTCACTTTCCCCTGAAAAAGGGTTTTTTCCGGCGAAATAATCTCCAAATGTATATCCATACAAGATTATGTTGTTTCTGTCAGTAACTTTTCCCCTTTTTCAATTGCCTCGTCAATGGTTCCAACCATGCTAAATGCAGATTCTGGATATTTGTCCACCTCACCGTTCAGAATCATTCTGAAGCCTCTGATTGTATCTTTTATCTGAACAAAAACTCCTTTCTTTCCTGTAAATTGCTCAGCAACATGAAAAGGCTGAGATAAAAATCTTTGTATTCGTCTGGCTCTGTGAACAATTAATTTATCATCATCAGAAAGCTCATCCATACCAAGAATAGCTATAATATCCTGTAACTCACGATTTCTTTGAAGTATTTCTTTCACTTCCTGTGCAACATTATAATGCTCTTCTCCAACGATTTCCGGCGTTAAAATTCTGGAGGTAGAATCCAAAGGATCCACAGAAGGATAAATACCTAGTTCTGCTATTCTCCTACTCAGAACAGTGGTAGCGTCAAGGTGACTAAAAGTTGTTGCTGGCGCAGGGTCTGTTAAGTCATCAGCAGGCACATAAACTGCCTGAACTGAGGTAATGGAGCCATGCTTTGTCGAAGTAATCCGTTCCTGCATTTCTCCCATTTCTGTAGCCAATGTTGGCTGATAACCAACAGCAGAAGGCATACGACCCAACAAAGCTGATACTTCTGAGCCAGCTTGCGTAAATCGAAAAACGTTATCGATAAAAAAAAGAATATCGCGACCTCCTCCGCCTTCACGTATTCCTTCATCACGGAAACTTTCCGCAACAGTAAGCCCTGACAATGCAACAGTTGCCCTGGCTCCCGGAGGCTCATTCATTTGCCCGAACACCAATGTAGCCTGGGATTCCTGTAACTGATTCGTATCAACTTTCGATAAATCCCAACTGCCGGCTTCCATGCTTTCCTTAAATTCTTCGCCATATTTTATTACACCAGATTCAATCATCTCCCGCAGCAGATCATTTCCTTCCCTTGTTCGTTCTCCTACACCTGAAAATACCGTCAATCCGGAATATACCTTAGCAATATTATTAATCATCTCCATAATAAGAACCGTCTTACCAACTCCGGCTCCTCCAAACAAACCGATTTTCCCGCCTTTAAGATAAGGCTCGATCAGGTCAATGACCTTTATACCTGTGTAAAGAACCTCTGTATCAGTAGTTAAATCGGTATACCCGGGAGCCTTACGGTGTATTTGATACCCATCTTTTTTATCCAGCTCAGCCATCCCATCAATCGGGTTACCCACAACATTCAACAATCTGCCTTTAAGTTGCTGGCCTATAGGCATCCTGATAGAAGCTCCTGTTGCTTTTACCTGCATTCCTCTTCGGAGACCATCCGTAGAATCCAGGGAAATTGCTCTTACCGTATGTTCTCCTATGTGTTGTTGACATTCTACAACAACTATTTTTCCATCATCGCGTTTGATCTCTAAAGCATCATAAATACCAGGTATATCCCCTTCATATTTTTCAAAACTGACATCTATTACCGGGCCTATTATCTGAACTATTTCACCTGTAGATTCTGCCATAGAATATATTTTAAAATTGTACCCTACAAATTTATCATTTTTATCGTTCAATGATCTATAAAGTTTCGTTAAGATAAAAATTTTTGTTTTTATTAAATAGTTTTTATTTTGTATTAAAAAATTCACTGCTTTTCAAGGCTATAAATAAATAAAGATTAAAATACACTCAGACGTATCAAAAAATTTGAGTTGAAAAAAGGTAATAAAATGAAAGCAAACTATCATTCTGAAAAATTAACGTAAAAACAATTAAGTCAACCATGAAAAAGTCAATTATCATCTTAGTTTTTATTGCTTTGTCACTTGCATCTTTTGATAAATTGGTCGGGCAAACCATAAAAACAGGCGGAGGTTTTGAACTGCGAACCAATCCGCCTGTAAGTATTATGATTAAAGCTACCTATGACATGGATTTTCTGGTGGAAAATTTAAGGACTTCCGTAGATATGATGTTCTTTCCAGATTTTGAAGGCAATTTGGATTTTCACTATTCATTTCTCGATAACTTTGGGTTTAATGTTTTTGGCCTCGCAGGCATGAATATTGCCAACAAATTGGGGGGTAACGTTGGTGCAGGAATAGGGTTTGATATCATTGAGGACCTCAAAGGTTTTGGGGAGGCAAAATATATTATCAAAGACAACCCCGAAGCGTCGATAAAAATTGGCGTGCTGTATTGCCTGTAAATAGGGATAGTTACTTTTTCCTGTTCATTATATAGTGGGCTAAATTCAATAGGGGTTCCTTCCTGTTGGCAGAAACTTTTATATTATCAAAACATTTTATTGCTTCCTTGTAATATTCATAAATTTTCTCACTTGTCAATGAAAAGACATTATAGCTATCATATATAACTTTTATTTGATTAATTTTTTGCTCGGGTTCCAAAGAAACAGAATTTATCAAATTACGCAATTCCTGTTTGTCTTTTGCACTGGCCTTTTCGTATGCTTTAAAATAAAGATAAGTTTTCTTCCCTGCTACAATATC
Source organism: Bacteroidales bacterium (assembly GCA_041686375.1). Lineage (GTDB taxonomy): Bacteria > Bacteroidota > Bacteroidia > Bacteroidales > UBA12077 > JAGXLC01. The sequence continues at coordinate 34,489 of JAWLEB010000017.1, read as the reverse complement.
CCCACCGGTATTTTTACCAAGAACTGCAGGGTCTGCATATAAATCAAGAAGATCATCCTGTAATTGGAAAGCCAGGCCGAGATAACGTCCAAATTCATATATATTTTGTGCATCGCTTTCTTCTGCATCACCAGCAATCGCTCCTAATTTTAAGCTACATGCCAGCAAAACCGCAGTTTTTAGTTCAATCATCTCTAAATATTCCTCCTCGCTGACTGTATCCTTGTCTTCATAGTCCATGTCAAGCTGTTGCCCCTCGCATACCCGGAGAGCTGTCTGGTTAAAAAGATCTAATACTTTATGCAACTTATCTTCTGAAGTTTCTGAAAGCAAACCATATGCTTTTATAGCCATTGCATCACCTGACAAAATCGCTATGTTGGAATTCCATTTCTGATGTACAGTATCTCTTCCCCTTCGTTTCTTTGAATTATCCATAATATCATCATGTAGTAATGTGAAATTATGAAAAATCTCAATTGCTAATGCCGGAGATAAAGCATCCTCAATGGTATCTTTGAAAAGGTTGCAAGCCATCAAGACCATCGCAGGACGAATTCTTTTTCCCCCGCTTTCAAGGGTGTAACGAATTGGGAAATAAAGTTTTCTCGGATGATCCTTAAGCTTTATTTCAGATAATTTTTTCTCGATAAAATTTTTTATCTCTTCGAAAGTATACATAATTAAATAATTTATAACACGGTAAAATTAAGACAAATGCATTGTTTAAACCAAAAATTTCAATTCAATTTTAAAATTTATTAACTGAACTAATTTTTGCATATAATTAAATATTTAATTATATTCGGCTAAATTTAAAAGTATTTTGTATTATGGAAAAAGATACCATACTCGTTCCATGGGATTTTACTCAAATAACAGAATATGCATTACAACACGCTATAAAAATCTCAACCCACCTAAAGAATCGTATACAGCTTATTCATATAGTAAAATCTGAAAAACAAATAAAAGAGGCAGAAGAAGAACTTAAAAAAGATATTGAACGTCTTTCAAAAGAATATCAAATCGACCTGGAGCCTATAGTTTCAGCAGGAAGTTTGTTTAATGAGATCAGTAAATATGCCTCTGAAAATAATATAAGCATCGTAATAATGGGAACCCACGGAATTAAAGGCATCCAGAAACTTACAGGCAGCTACGCATTAAAAGTGATTGTGGGTTCTAAAGTTCCTTTTATTACTATTCAAACTCCACCTTCCAAAAAGGAAGTTTTCAAAGACATTGTTTTCCCGATGGACTATAAAAAAGAGGCTAAACAAAAGGTAAACTGGGCGCTTTTTCTTGCTAAATATTTTGATGTAAAGATTCATATCATTACCCCAAAATTAAGAGACAAGGGATTACAAAAGAAAACAAAGATGAACATTAATTTTGCTGAAAAGATCTTTGAAAATCACGGTGTAAAATACGACTTCCATCCTATTGATTCATCGAGACTGGGAGAAGAAACTGTCAATTACGCAAAAGATATTGATGCCGACCTGCTTTTAATTATGACAACAAGCGGTATCGGGATAACTGATTATATGCTGGGGGCAAAAGAACAATATATAATTGCAAACGAAGAAAAATTGCCGGTAATGTGCGTTAATCCAAGAACAGATCTCAACAAATACGGAGGATTTAGTGCGACTGGAGGTTAGAGCATATCGAAAATAAATAAAAAAAGGCTCTATGCATAAACAATACATAGAGCCTTTTTAGTGTATTAAGATTTTTATGCGTTATTTTATACTGCTTAAATGAACAAAATCAATATAATTGCCCGAATCTTCACCAAAAATATTGACACTCTCACCGATAATTGTATATGTGCTCTTTTCTCCGGCTATTTTTGAAAAGAAAACATCATATTCATTATTCTGACGGTCGCGCATAATAACTTTTGACAAATTCTTGTTCAATTCCGAAGCTAATTCAGCATTACAGACAGGACAATAAAATTCATATTTTTTACCCTCTTCTGTTTTAAAATTAGGATTCGTCTGAGTGGAATAATTGCCTATTTCCGGATGCAACAATAACAGACCTTTTTCTCCATTCTCAGATTCAACGGCAAAAATAACGCTATCAGCCACATTTAAATAGCTATTGCAATGGGGACAAATAAATTGATTATTCATGGCCGAATACCTCCTTTTTATTATCGTATACGAGACTTGATTTATTTATGTTAACTAAAAACAAGAAATTATACATCCCTACATACAAAGATGAGACATATTTTTCAATATTTCAAGTGAATGGCTTAAAACAAGAAGATAAAACAAAAAAAATCAAGGAATTATAATTGTTTATAAATCTATGGATACTGGCTAAAACCAATTTTTCCTTTTCATGAAAAGCAGCATAACAATTGCAACAAAGAGCATTAATGCCAAGGCTGCCGGATATCCATAATGCCAATTCAATTCCGGCATGAAACTGAAATTCATTCCATAAATTCCTGCTAAAAAAGTCAAGGGAATGAATATAGAGGCGATAACAGTTAGTGTCTTCATTACATGGTTCATACTATTGTTAATGTTTGCCATATTAATTTCCAGAAGCGCAACCTGCAATTCCTTAAAAGTGTTAAGTTGCTCATTCAAGTGGAGAATGTGATCATAAACATCATTGAAAAATAACCGCAACGGCCGGTCAATAAATTTATTCTCATCATTGATAAGCTTATAAACAGCTTTATTAAGGGAATTAACATATTTCCTTAACATTACTATCTGCTTTTTGATTTCCTGTATTTCTGAAATATGATTTGAGGAAGGATTATCAACAATAGTATCTTCAGCCAATTCAATCTGTTCCCGGATATTGTCCATTAAAAGAAAATACTGGTCAACGATATAGTCGATAATTGAATAAAAAAGGTACATAATACTTTTCTCTCTTATCCTTCCGGTTGAAAGTTGCATTCTTCTTCCTATGTCCCTTAGGAGATCAGAATTTCCTTCTTGTAAAGTAATAAGATAATTTGTCCCTACGATAAGGCTTACATGTTTAAACTCAAGAAAATCATTATGCTCAACAACCGGCAATTTTAAGGTGAAAAATAAATGATGCTGAGAAAACTCTACTTTAGGCAAATGATCAGTGTTGAGGACATCTTCCAGAATTAAGGAATGAACATTAAATTTTTCCCCAATTTGTTTTACCACTTGATGATCTTTTAATCCCACGATCTTAATCCAATTATTATTATCAGAAATGACAGATATTTCCCCTGATTGATCAATTGTCTCCAGATCAATACTGCTCTGATTATAGTGTATAAGCTCAATATGAGAAGACTGCTCTTCTGTTGTATTATCAAAATGAATATCACCAGGAATCTGACCCACCTTTTTCAAAAAATATCTTATATCAAAAAGTTTCCTTATCTTCATATGCTTTAATTTTATATGCTTTAATTTCACAAAATTACACATCTTTTTTATTTCATGGTGTAACATTTTCAAAAGTTGAACGTCATACAAACGAATAATATCATATATGACTGTAAAAGAGTACAATCAATGCGTTGATTATTTTTCTGACAATGTTTATCGCTTTATTTTAAAAAGTATCAAAAATGAAGAAAAAGCGAAAGACATTATACAGGAAACGTATGAAAAATTGTGGGTGAGAGCTGGCGAGGTTTCATATAAAAAAGCCAAATCATATATCTTTACCACGGCATATCACACGATGATTGATTCAATAAGAAAAGACAGCAAATTGACAAACCTTAACGAAATTGATTACGACCAGCACATTACCAACAATCAATATAACGGATTAAATGAAATTTTGGAACAGGCTTTAAGCAGATTGCCAGAAATACAGCGATCTGTTATTTTGCTGAGAGACTATGAAGGGTATTCCTATGATGAAATCGGGCTAATTACGAATCTCAATGAGTCTCAGGTAAAAGTATATATTTATCGCGCCCGGTTAACTTTGAAACAATTCATAGGAAGTCTTGAAACAGTGCTATAAAAAGCAGGGAATTTATGAATACAATTAACAGAAAGAATTACGAAATTTATTTTATTGATTTTCTTGATGGTACATTAACACACCAGGAAAAAAAGGAGCTTATGTCGTTCCTCAATGATAACCCTGACTTAAAAGAAGAACTGGAATCTCTTTCAGAAGATACAAACATTTTTATCGAAAAAGAAACATCGCAATTCACAGATAAAAAAAGGTTAAGAAAATCCCCTAAGCTAAATAGCGAAAACTATACACATAATGACGAGTTATGTATAGCAAACCTTGAAGGAGACCTTTCTGATCATGAGCAAAAAGAATTTGACAGGCTTCTTAAGTCTGACAATGCTTTAGCCTATACGAATAAGCTGTATAAAAAAACAAAACTTAACCCGGATTTATCCACTGTTTTTCCTGGTAAAGAAAAATTAAAACATCTGACGCCATTTTTCCTCAGCAGGAAGATATATGAAACCCTTGCCTATGCTGCAAGTCTTTTACTATTGATTGCAATTTTTACAAATACTTCTACCAACAACACAAATAACTATGATAAATATCTTGCTAGCAGAAATATATATTCAGAAATTAATCTGGCTGCGAAAATGCCCGATGAACCAATATCAATAAATGAAAGTATTGAATTAGACATTAACAACTTACCAACAGCAACTAACAATCTATCACTTGCTCCAAAAATAGAAGCCAATAAAACACCTGAAACATTAGCGCTCAAAAAAATCGAGCCAATCTACTCTCCTTTGCCGAAAAAGAAACCCCCAATATATGCCTTCAACAAAACAGAAAAATATTATTACGATGAACAAAACCTACAAAACCTGTTTTCTCTGTCAAAAAACAATCAGAAGCTATTAGCTGACATATCTCAAAATAAGCCTCAGAATTCTTCAGGAAACCCAGATATTCTAGACCTGGCAGAACTGGGTTTTAAAGGAATCAGCAGACTCACCGGAAAAGAGTGGAAATTACAACGGAAATATGATGAATACGGAAATCTGGAAAAACTTGGGTTAAAATCCGAATCATTTTTATTTTCAACCAATGTAAACAAAAAATAAACACCCCTGTAACATATTACTTACTCAATCGTCCCACTACTGAAAAACAAAATTAAAAACCAACAGCCATGAAAAAACATGTTTTAACATTAGCCATATTGCTATCTTTTACTTTAAATAGCCTGGCACAAAAGACAAATTATCTGAGTCTTTACTCTGATGATAAAATACAGTATAATACTGGAGCCGATACCATAAAACCAAAAAAGGATACAACCGAAATCAATTTTAAAAACAAAAAAATAAGAATTTCGGAAGATGAAGACGGAACCAAAATTGATGTAAAAAGGAAGGATGAAGAATCCTATAAAAGCTGGGGTGAAGAAGATGAAGACGAATTTAACTTTGTATTCAGTAAAAGCGGTAAAAATTTTGATGCTCACTGGGCAGGTTTTGAATTTGGATTAAACAATTTTATGAATCCTCACTACAACATAAAACCTGCAGATGGACTTGACTTCATGGAACTGAATACAGGGAAATCGTGGAACATTAATCTCAATATTCTTGAATATGATCATGCGCTTATTGGAGAAAACTTTGGAATTGCAACAGGTTTAGGATTTGAATTCAACGATTACAGGTTTAGTAATCTCTTACCCATAAAAAAATCTGACGGGGAAATAATAACAGACCAAAGCTATGATACTGAAAATATCATTGTCGAAAAAGCAAAATTATCTACAACTTATATTACCATACCGCTTATCCTGGAATGGCAAACTCCTATTACTAAAAAGGATGACAAGCTTTTCATATCCGGAGGATTAATAGGCGGCATAAAAATAGGCTCACACACCAAAATAAAATATAAAGATCATAACGGGGATATGAAAAAAGATAAAAACAGAAATGATTTCTACTTATCTCCCTACCGATACGGTTACACAATAAGAGCCGGTGTAGGCTTTGTAAAATTATATGCTAATTATTATGCTACTCCAATGTTTGAAAAAAATAAAGCCCCGGAGATGCATCCATTTGCAGCAGGTTTTATGTTTAGCTTCTAAATAACTCTAAAAAATAATAATATAAGAAACTGTTTTGATTTCTTTTAGAAATTTTGCGCTTCTTTTCGTTTAAATAGTTCCATGCTTTATTTTATTTTCAAATTCTTGTATAATTTCCTATTTTTACATCAAAATCAAGTAAAACTAAATTTTCATAAACCATGAGACTACTTTTAATTAGCAACTCGACAAATGCAGGAGAAGATTATCTGGAACATGCAAAAGGTCATATCAAAGACTTTTTCGGCGGTAAAGTAAAAAAGGTACTGTTTATCCCTTATGCAGCAGTATCCTTTTCTTATGATGAATATCAGGAAAAGGTTCAAAAAAGATTTGATGAATTCAATGTCAAGGTAGACTCATTGCATAAATACTCATTTAAAGATAAAAAGAAAGCAGTGCAGGATGCAGAAGCTATCGTTGTTGGTGGGGGAAACACCTTTCACCTGCTTAAAAAAGTACAACAAGATGAGTTAATCGAAACAATCAGGCATGCAGTTTTGGGTGGAACTCCATATGTAGGCTGGAGCGCAGGTTCAAATTTGGCTTGCCCCACAATATGTACTACCAACGATATGCCTGTCATTGAGCCTGATAATTTTCATGCTTTAAATTTAGTACGTTTCCAAATTAATCCTCATTACCTGGATGCGCACCCGGAAGGACATGCCGGTGAAACAAGAGAAATGAGAATAAAAGAATTTCTTGTTGTTAACCCTTATATCTATACTATTGGCCTGAGAGAAGGATGTATGCTTCTTATCGAAAAAGGCATCATAAAACACATAGGCCCTAAAACAGCCAGAATTTTTAAAGGGAGCAAAGAACCCCAGGAAATTGGCTCAGGAGATAATATTGACTTCTTATTTGAATAAAACCACTTAAATGACAACAACTATAATTGAAGCAAAAGATCTGAAAAAAATATTTCCTGCGAACGAAATTGAAATAATCACACTGAATAAAGTATCCCTTTCAATTCAGGAAGGTGAATATAGGGCTGTCATAGGTCCTTCCCTTTCGGATGTAGAAAATAAACTTTGCTCAATATCATAGAAATGCTGAATAACCCTGCAAGTAGGAATTTAATTTTTAATGGCAGAGAGATTAGCGACTGCAATGAAAAAACGGACGAACCGACAATTCAAATATTAATCAAATGCATAAATTATATCAGACAATATTAATACTGACAGGATTACTGACCATCCATTCAGGAATTCTGGCCCAGGAAAGTGAAGAAAGGACTTTTGATGATTTTCAAAGTCTAAAAATCACAGGTAAAATAAAAGCTGAACTTATCCCAGGAGATGAAAACAAAATCTATATTGAATCAGATGAATTTGAACTCAAAAAGGTTTCCACTGAGATAGAAAAAGAAGTGTTAACCATAAAAATGCTTTCCAAAATATTTCAAAAGCCAACTGCATATGTAAGAGTAACTTATAAGAAGATAGAATCTATTGAAGCTCGTGCAGATGCAGATATTATCTTTACTGAGCCCATACAGCAAGATACCTTTAAGATAGAATCTTCGAGCGGAGCAAACATTAAACTCGATATCGAGACAAATCAACTTGACATAAAGAATTTTCAGGGTGGACAAACATTAATCAAAGGGAAAACCAACCTATTAAAAGCCTATGTAAACACAGGTGGCATACTTTCTGCGACGGACCTGAATTGTGATGAAGTGAATATAAGGCTTAATACAGGAGGAAAAGCAGAAATGACAGTAAACCAAAAAATTACGGCAAAAGTGAACACCATGGCTGATTTAAGCTATTTTGGAAAACCGAAGGAAAAAGAAATATCCACATCACTTGGGGGTTCTGTTTCTGCATGGGATGAGGAGGAGCAATAAAAATATGTCTTAAATTTTATCCTGTTTTTCCATTAGAACCTTATATTCCCCTTCTTGAAGGATTCTTATATACTTAATCCTTATTCCTTGGTGATAATCTTATAGATCTTATCGGATCGCCTTAATTTTTCATCGATTTGAAAAGAACACAGGGTACCTTTTTTGGCTACTCTGACAGGTTGATATTCAACTCTGATTTCCGGCAAATATGTTTTAATAACTCCTGTTGTAGGGCCGATTATATAAACCTCATCACCTGAAGCTATTTCATTTGCTTCAGGTAACAATTCGGCTACTTTAATGTTAGTGAAGTAATTGGTTATTTTACCAACATACATCTTGCGTTTTTTAGCTTGAGAGCCATACTTTTGACTCCATTCTCCGAGTTTCTTCCCAAGATAATAGCCACCCCAGAATCCCCGATTGAAAACTTCTGACAATCTGTTTTTCCAGTTTTCTATTTTTCCCTCAGTATAAGTCCCATCAAAATAACTTTCTACTGCCTCACGATAACATTCCGTAACGGTTTTAACATATTCCGGAGACCTCGCCCTCCCTTCAATTTTTAAAACTTTAATACCAGAATCAAGAATTTTATTCAAAAAATCTATCGTCAACAAATCTTTGGGAGACATAATATATTCATTATCTATCTCAAGCTTATACCCACTTTCCTTCTCTGTAACTTCATAAGCTTTCCGGCAGGTTTGCAAGCACTCTCCCCGGTTGGCAGAGTAATTTTTTTCATGCAAACTAAGGTAACATTTTCCCGAAATGGCCATACATAAAGCTCCATGAACAAATAGCTCGAGCCTTACAATATTCCCGGAAGGACCTTTAATCTGTTCTGCTTCAACTCTCTTAGCAATATTTGCTATCTGTTCCAAACTCAACTCGCGGGCTAAAACTACCACATCTGCAAAGCGACTATAAAATCGCAAACTCGCAATGTTGCTTATGTTTAACTGAGTAGAAATATGCACTTCCATTCCCACAGAATTTGCATATGCTATAACACTCATATCAGATGCTATTATGGCATCAATCCCGGCTTCTTTTGCTTTATCCACAACACGACGCATTAATGCTAACTCTTCGTCATAAATAATCACATTAATTGTCAAGTAAGTTCTGACACCATCTTCTCTGCATATAGAAGTGATCTGTGCTAAATCGCTCATTGCAAAATTAAACGTAGACTTGGCTCGCATATTAAGCTTCTCTGCTCCAAAATAAACAGAGTCCGCTCCTCCCTGAATAGCTGCCCGAAGCGATTCAAAAGAACCTGCCGGAGCCATTATTTCAACATCTTGTCTGTTCATAAAATATCATTTGAATTTTTACCTCCTATTGCAATGCATTTCGTTAAAACGTTTCCGGCAATCTTAGCTGGTAAATTTTTTTATGTTTTTTCTGATTTTAAACATTAAAACACCAGGCAAAGTTAATATTTCCTCATCTTTTATATTTAGAAAACATTCATTATTAAATAAGCATTCTCTTTTTTTGTTATATTAATAAAGGCAACTTCTCTTCCTTTGTAAAAACAGTGTTTCCCGCGGACAAGCTTTCGGCATATAATAAATAAAAAAATGATATTCAAATGAATTCCATGTAAAAAAATTTTTTTCTTTTGGGATGTTAATATCCTTTCAATAATGATTTTACATATATTTACGTTCTTTGTTTAGTCTAAATCAAATTAAAAAATGAGGCTTTTAAGATCAATAATAAGCGGCATTTTATTTAGTGTGTTTATTGTAGTGTCCGTTTCTTTTATTATTTCATTTGTATATGAAGACGAAATATCAGAAATTTTCCTGGAGGAACTAAACAAACGCATTAAAGCCAATGTGCAAACAGAAAGTGTGAACCTATCTCTTCTGCAAAAATTCCCCGGAGCATCAGTAGAATTAAATAATTTTTCTCTTGTAGACTACAGGGACAATGACACGATTCTTAATTTGAAGGCAAAAAAAATATTTTTTCAGTTTGATATTATTGATATTTTCACAAAAGATCTGAATATTAAAAGAATAACCGCCAACGACGGAGAAATCAGCATAAAAACGGATGAACCGTTGAAAATCCGGCAGGATAAAAGCAGAAGAAATAAAAATGTAACGCTGAATCTGGAGAAGCTCACCATAAGTAATTTTAAATATTCAATCGTTAACGAAAACAAAAGATTATTTATAAAAGGAAATACTGAAAAAACCACTCTTTCCGGAAATATAAGTTCAAATGAAAAAATTTTAGATATTGATAGTAAAAATTTTATTGAATATATAAAAATTAATGATTTTTCATATTTAAGCAATAAAAATTTCCATGTCTCATCCAAAATCCATGCAACATCTGAATTCTACTCTTTTGAACAAGGATTATTCAAATTGGAGCAACTCCCTTTTAAGGCACACGGCAAAATCCAAAGAGCGAGTAACAACATCAATCTTGAAATAAACGGGAAAGACATAAAAGTCTCTGATCTAAAGTTATATATACCCTGGAAATTTAAGCAAAAATTGAACAACGTAATTATCGATTCAGGAAAACTTGACCTCCTTGCCAAAATCAATGGCGGTATGCAAAAAAGTCTACCCAATATTGAAATTGATTTTTCTTTGAACAAAGGGAAGGTTCAAATAGAAAACAAAAATAACCTTACATTCAATGATATAAATGCATCAGGATATTTCACGAATGGCAAATTTAACGATCCTTCCTCTTCATACCTTGTTTTCAACAACCTTAATGCCACCACCGGAAAAGCAAGAATCAAAAGCTCTTTAGAAATCCATAACTTCCTCGAGCCTTCCCTTAAAACAAAAGGTACCACAGAAACCAACCTTGAGACACTTGTTGAAGCTTTTAATTTTAATCAAATAAAAAAACCTAAAGGAAATATTACAGCAAATTTTTCTCTTAACACAGCAATAGACAAGCCAATTGAATGGGCAAATCTAATGGAAAGAAACAAACTTTCCGGAGACATTACCTTCTCTGAGGCTACTTTTCAATATAACGACATCACAATAGAACAGTTAACCGGATTCATCTATCTAAAAAATCAAGATCTCATCTTAGATAACATACAGTTAAACCTAAACGAAGTAAATGAGTTAAATTACTCAGGCACTATACAAGGTTTAACCAAACATCTTGTTGATAGCACCAATAAAGTCTCCCTTAAAGGATCTTTGAAGTCGGAAAACCTCAACCTGAATTCTCTTATTGCAAGGACAGACTCAACAGTAAATATTTTTAAAGAAGAAAATTCAATAAGAGGGAATTTAAACTTAAATATCAAAAACTTAATATGGAATAATTTTACAGCAACAGCATTGCAGGGGAAGCTGAAATACAGAAAAAATGCTATCTCTATTACAGATATTGACTGCAAAACACTTAGTGGCTCCGCTAACGTAAATGCAGAACTACTAAAGACATCTGATGATAATTATCAAGTAAAAAGTCAGTCATTTCTTAACAAAATAGATATTAATCAGGCTTTTCGGGTATTTAACAATTTCGGACAGGAATACCTTGTACATAATAACATTAGCGGCAAAATATCAGGGGAAACAATTTTCTCAGCCGACTTATCTTCTGACCTAAAAGTTATTAAACCCTCTGTACACAATGTCAGCGATTTTACTATCCACAATGGCGAACTTTATAAATTTACGCCACTGAACAGTCTGTCACGATTTGTTGATATATCAGAACTACAGCATATTAAATTTTCAAAATTGAAAAACAAAATTACAATAAAAGACGAGGTAGTCTACATTCCCGCAATGGAAATTAATTCTTCTGCCCTGGACTTAAACCTGGAAGGTTATCATCATTTCGACGGAGAATACCGCTACAGGGTTAATTTATTGCTTTCTGAAATATTAAGGAAAAAGGCTAACAAAAACGTTACCAAATACGGAAAAGTAGAGGATGATGGCGTAGGTAAAACTAAATTGTTCCTCATCATGGAAAATGTAGATGGAGAATCTAAAATACGATACGACAAAGAAGGCGTACGGGAAAAAATCAAACAAGATATTCAAGAAGAAAAAACAGAACTCAAACAGATATTATTTGATGAGTTTGGACTGTTTAAAAACGACACCAGCATAGGCAATTATAATAAAAAAGAACTCAATGAGTTCAAAATCAAGTGGGAAGAAGAGAATATCAAGATCAATGAAGAGAAGAAAGATACTGGCATTGCAAGACCGGATAGTGAATTTAAAATCCGATGGGAAGAAGATAGTTTAATAAGAAAGAAGTAATCAGAATATTTTAAGTTATAAATACTCTAGGAATAATCACTCACATTAAATTGTTTGCTTAAAAATTCTTTTATGAACATATACACACGAAAACAAAGATGGAAACTCCTCCTTTTTATTTGTGCTATTATCATCGCGATGGGTTCATATTGGTTTACGAAAAACCTTACAGACAAGCTTGCACGAGAAGAGCGTAAAAAGGTAGAACTCTGGGCAGAAGGAATTAAACAGCTTGTCCACAATCAAGACCTGAACAAGGATTATAGCTTTATTTTGGAAGTAATTCGAAATAATGAGACCGTCCCGGTTATACTAACAGATGAAGACTTAAATGTAATTTCCTCGATAAACTTAAATAAACAAGAAAAAGAGAATGAAGAATATTATAAGAAGACTATTGAAGAAATGAGAAAAGAGCATGATCCGATTGTTGTTGAGCTACCTAATGGCAAAAAGAATTATATTTTTTACAAAGATTCCACCTTATTGACACAGCTTTTTTACTTTCCATTAATCCAGCTTTTTGTTATTTCCCTTTTTCTTGGTATATCGTACTATGCTTTCAGTATTTCAAGAAAGGCCGAACAAAACCAGGTCTGGGTTGGAATGTCAAAAGAAACAGCTCACCAGCTTGGCACACCTACCAGTTCGCTTATGGCAAATCTGGAACTACTAAAATCAAAATTGAAGGATCAGGTAATAATACAGGAAATTGAAAAGGATATACACCGTCTGAAAAAAATTACCGATAGATTTTCAAAAATAGGTTCCAGCACAAAACTGAATAATCAGAATATTGTTCCGGTTATACATAATACGATCCAATACCTGCGTACTCGCTCATCTAAAAAGGTAGCTTATGAAACAAATTTTGCTGAAACCGATGAAATTATTGTTCCCATCAACAAACCTCTCTTAGAGTGGGTTTTAGAGAACGTTATCAAAAACGCTATTGATGCAATGAACGGTAAAGGTAAAATAAGCATTGGCTTACAGAATAAAAATTCAGGACTTATAATTGATATCGCTGATACAGGAAAAGGAATTCCAAAAGTAAAACATAGTACAATATTTCAGCCGGGATTCACCACAAAAAAACGGGGCTGGGGTTTAGGACTTTCCCTTGCAAAAAGAATTGTTGAAGAATATCATAAAGGAAAGATATACGTGCATCAATCGGAGTTAAAAAAAGGTACTACAATAAGAATAATCCTCAAGCATAGTGGATTCCTAAAATCATAATATCGTCAATCTGTGGCCGGTTTTTCTGCCATTCTGATAAAGTTTCCCCCAGAATTTTATTTTGCTCAGCCATTGATTTGTTATAATGTTCAATAAAAATATTTTTAAAGGCTTTTCTTCCAAATTTTAACCCGCGTTCTCCACCAAATTGATCATAAAATCCATCAGAAAATAAATAGATACGATCATCCGGTTTTAATTCAAATGATTTTATCGTAAAAGAAGTGTCTTTATAAGCCGAATGAATTCCAATAGGCATCCTGTCGGCTTTAATCTCATGTAACGCTCCACTACGGATTATGTAAGCAGGATTATATGCTCCTGAAAAATAGAGCATATTTTCATCTGGATCAATCACCGATAATGAAATATCCATTCCATCTCGCGAGCTCCTGTTCTGCACTGATTGATGCAAAGCGCTAATCACATCTTTTCGCAATCGATTTAATATTTCTTCTGGTTTTAATACCTTGTTGTGATTAACAATATCATTTAAAAAGGCAACTCCGAGCATACTCATAAAAGCACCAGGGACACCATGACCGGTACAATCCGCTGCTGCAATAATAATTTTACCTCTAACTTTCGATATCCAGTAAAAATCCCCACTTACAATATTTTTGGGCTTATAAAAAATCAAATAATCATGGAATAAATCCCTGATATTATCTTCCTGCGGTAAAACAGCTTTTTGAATACGCCTTGCATATTCAATACTTTCTGTAATAATCTGATTTTGTCTGGCAATACGGTCTCTCTGCTTTGTAGCTAAGTCTCTCTGAGCTTCTATTTCATCTCTTTGTGTCTCAATTTCTTCTTTCTGAAGTTCCAGTTGCTTATTGGTTTCAATTTTTCTTTTATAATTCCGGTAAATAAGAAACAACAATAATGAGACAAGGATAAAGCCCACTATAAAAGCCCATTTAATAATTCTCTGCCTTTTGAGTTTTGCCTCCTGAAGCTCCTGTTTTCTTTCCTGTTCAAACCTGAATTTCTCATGCTCTTTCTCAAACTCATACTGCATCTCAAGTTCTGTAGTATGCTGGTCGGCCAGACTGTCTTTTAATCCGGAATATAATTCGTAGTATTCAAGCGCTTTTTCATGATTGTCGGTTTGACGATATAACCGTGATAAAGCATGATACACATCCTTCAGCTCACCCTTCAGTCCTTGTTTCTCCGCCTGTTCAAGACTTTGCAGATAATATTGTGAAGCCAAATCCAACTCTCCTTTATCCATGTAATTTTCTCCCATCAACCGAAGAAGCGATGGAAGTTCGAGCTGATCTTCAAGTTTCTTTTTTAAAGACAGGGCATCATTGAGATATTTCAGGCTTGTGTCATATTCGCCATTTTCATAGTGAATTTTTCCAATATCAATTAAAGTACTGGCGACACCATACTGGTTATCATTTTCCTTGTTCCTTTCAAGTACTGTCATACTATGCTCAAGGGCTTTATCCAGCTCTCCGGCTCTGGAATATATCAGTCCATACTCTTTCAGGCACAAGGTTTCACCTGTTTGAACTCCTTGTTTTTCTGTAATGCCTTTATAGATATCGTAAGACTTATCAAGGTACTCCAAAGCCTTTTGGTAATTACCGTTTAATTTAAACAGCCGGGCAATATTCAGTGATGTCCATGCAATCCCTTCTGTAGCCTCCAAATCTTCATAAATTTCCAGCGCCCTCAAATGAAATTGAATGGCTTCATCAAAATTTCCAAATGTTCTATATATGCTTCCGATATTTGTCAAACTTCTGGCTATTTCCTGTTGTTCCTCAGCCTGTTCATTAAGTTCTAATGCCTGCTGATAATTTTTCAACGCTCTCTCATAGTCTCCCATCAGCTGGTAAGTATTCCCAAGTCTGTTGATTATCAATGCCTGCCATCCAGTGTTGTTAATCTTTTTGTTTTCTTCCCGGGAATTGTTCAGAAAATACAAGGCAGAATCATAATTATTTTCACGGTAATGCGCATATCCCAAATAATAATAGGCTTTCAAACGGTTCAACTCTCCCTCAGAAGATTGCTCTAAAGCCTTTTTTGCATACTCTATAGATAAAGAAGGATTGCGATTGGTATAATAGGCTGCTTCATCAAGTAGTGTTGTTTTACTTAGGGTGTCCACAGAGGAACGTTCTGAAGATTGAACAACCTGTGATGCTGCAAGAGCTATAAAAAGTAAAGTTATAATTATAAACCGGAAGCCTCTGTGCATGCAGATGATATTTTTTTATAAGTTTTTCCCGTATATTGAATTGCCAATAAAATTATTCTCCTCTTTTTAACATTCAAGTAAAATTAAGTTGTCAATTCTTCCCTTCATCTCTATACAAATTATTCCTGTTGCAAACTTTACGTAAATGTATAAAAGTTTTTTGAATTTGGGTTAAACTTTAGTCCTGTTTCCTTCATCTCACACTTCCAAACCAACAACTGTAACATCATCAATTTGTTCATACACATCCCTCAGCCAGTCATTGAAAGTTCTCTCCAAATGTTCTTTTTGTTCAAACATTGGTAAAAGATGATTTTTTAGCAACAGCCGCCTGAAGGTAACACTCTTGAACTTCTTCCCAGTTTCCCCCCCAAATTGGTCAATATACCCATCGGTATACATATAAAATCTGTCTCCTTTACTGATGTTAAACTCTAAAAGAGAAAAATTTCTCATTTTGTAGTGGAAAGAGGCAGGCATTCGGTCTCCTTTAAACTCAAATATCTTTTTTTCTTCAATGTTTTTGTGGTTGGGAACATAGCATAATGAATTGTTTGCTCCGGAAAATTTGATTTTATTGGCCTTACTGTCCAGTTGCAATACAGCAACATCCATCCCATCTTTTTGCTCATACATTTTGCCTTCCTGGTGTAAATTCTCTATTATGTTAGCTCTCAGTTCATCCAGTATTTCATCAGGTTCTGTAATTCCTTCTTTATTAACGATTTCATTTAACAAACTATATCCCAGAATAGTCATAAATGCGCCAGGAACGCCATGCCCTGTACAATCCGCTACAGCAAGAATCAGTTTGCCCTCAACTTTTGAAACCCAGTAAAAATCCCCAGTTACAAATCCCTTTGGTCTGAAATAGATAAAGAAATCATTAAAATAATCTTTTAAATATATATTATTTTCTATAAGGGCCTTTTGTATCTTCTGAGCATAAATTAAACTATCTGTGTAGTCTTTTTGGAATGTCTCCAGATTTTCCATGTTTTTATGAATCTGCTCTGTTTGGGCTGTTATCTCCTCAGCCTTTTGCTGAATACTCTTATTAGCCATTTGTATATCATTATAGGCTTTTTTTAAATTGGCTTTCATACTCCAGTAGCCACGAAGGTAAAAATTCAGCCTAAGATTAAATACAGTAAATATTCCTATGAAGGCGGTCGTTGCTATCGTACTGAATATTTGTTCACCTGCTATAAAATAAAGAATTAAATTACCGGCCAGCGCAAGAGTACCGCTGTAGAATACCACATCTTTGGTCAGTCTGAAAATACTTAAAAAATTCACACCCAATAAAAGGAAAGAAAAGACAAATAAAATTTCTGTTTTAGAAAATACAATTCCTTCCGGAATGTTCAAAACCATAATGGCTATACTCAAAATAAAGAGCAAATCAACACTTACCGCAAAATATCTGAGGTTTATAAGGTTGATATTCTTATTCAACTGATAATGAATATATAGAGACAAAGCCAGTAGCACGGCGCCACTTACGAATAGATAAATGCTAAATGAATTCAATAAAATTTTACTATAAAAAACAGAATATAACAAACTAAATATTAAAACGATAAATGCAAGAACAATTCTGTATCTATTGAGCCGTTTTTCAAATCGCTCCCATCTGTCCTTGAAAATTGCGGATTTCATCTTTGTTGGCAAACTCCTGCCTGAGAAGTATATCATGTATTCATTTTTTTTAAATAATAAATTTTAGCCAAATGTAACAATTCATCAAAAATATATTCTACTGTGATTAATTATTGTAACCCTTATTTATCGTTAAGATTTAATAAATATCCGTAATCATTCATCAAATTATCGTTATATGCTTTTAGATTTATTCCCTTGCTATTTTTGTCAAGTTCTTCATTTCTAACTAAATAATTATTGAACAAACACAAACTTTATGTCAGGTATTTATGCAAAAGCCTACGAAACAAGAATAATCAAGTTTTAATTTTTTTACTTTAACTTGATTTAAATGCTTAATGTCGTTATTCTTCATATAAAATATTAATTTCCAGGGAAAAAACAAATAAGCATATTCAAGGTAAGGAGGATTGCTTACACCGTCAAAAAAACATATTTCAGTGTACCAAAAAAATTAAATTACTCACATTAAAATATTTAACACAATATTGATTGTTTCAGCGATAACATCAAACTATGTCAATGAAACCAGCTATTTTTTTGACGAATGATTTTTTTGAATTGATGAGTATGCGTTTAGTCAAAATGTAAATGTATAAATATAAAAAATAATGGGAACTGGTAGCCCCACCAGGACTCGAACCTGGATCTAGAGTTTAGGAAACTCCTATTCTATCCCTTGAACTATGGGGCCATTTTTGTGGAGCAAAAGTAAATTAAAATCCCTGAATAATCAAAAAGAGTGTTCCAGAATTTACATTTCAACTTTTTATTATTTTTACAAGGCAAAAAAGTCAACAATTATATGAATGTCATTGATCTTGTTTTTGCTTTAATTCTTATCTGGAGTGCTTACAGAGGATTTGTTAAAGGCTTCATTCTTCAGTTGTCTACTTTAGCTGCCTTGTTACTGGGGATACTTGGAGCTATTGAATTTTCTGACTTCACCGCTGTGCTGCTCAAAGATACTTTCAATATCAATGCTGATTATCTAAACATTATAGCATTTGCAGTTACTTTCATAATTATAATAATTGCCATCCATCTATTGGCACGTCTCATTGAAAAACTTATTAAAGCCATTGCCCTGGGATTTGTTAACAGAATACTTGGAATAATCTTCGGCGTAGCAAAAGTGGCGTTTGTTATCAGTATAATACTGGTACTGGTAAATAAAGCCAATGATAAATATAATTTCCTTCCGGAAGAAAAAACTGAAAAGTCACTGCTTTACAAACCGCTATCCCAATTTGCTCCAATGATATTCCCATATCTAAATTTTAAAGACATAAAAGATGATTCCGAGCAGGAAAAGGAAAAAGCGAAGAAGGAAGTTTAACGTGATTCGGTAATCTTTTTAGGACATACCAACCTGTAAAAAACGAAAGCACAATACAACCCCACCATTCATCAGTCAATCGACCTGGCAGGTCTCCAAAACCTGTCAGATCTGATTAACGTGATAAATCCAAAAGCCCTTCAATTCATACGGTTTACGGTATTAAAATGTTGGACTTCCGGCCTGCTTTCACCACCGCATATAAAACGCGGAAACTACAAATTTTTTTCACCGCAATTGTTATCTTTGTGGCAAAAAGTCAAGCCATGAATTTTGTTGAAGAACTTAAATGGAGGGGCATGCTTCATAACTTCATGCCAGGAACAGAAGAACAACTGAATAAAGAAATAACATCGGCTTATGTGGGCATTGACCCTACGGCCAATTCTTTACATATCGGTCACCTTACTTCTGTGATGATGCTGATACATTTTCAGCGTGCAGGGCATAAACCAATCGCCTTGCTTGGAGGCGCTACCGGCATGATAGGCGACCCGTCGGGCAAATCAAAGGAAAGGAGTCTGCTCAATGAAAAAGAATTAAGAGCTAATGAGCATGCCCTGAAAAATCAGCTTTCCAAATTCCTGGATTTTGAATCGGATAAAGCCAATGCAGCAGAACTGGTGAACAACTACGACTGGATGAAGGAATACAGCTTCCTTGAATTTATCCGGGAAATTGGTAAACACATCACCGTCAATTACATGATGGCAAAGGACTCCGTTAAAAAAAGGCTTGACGAAGATTCAGATTACGGAATGTCGTTTACGGAATTTTCTTATCAACTGGTTCAGGCTACAGACTTTTACCATCTGTACAAAACCAAAAACTGCAAATTACAAATGGGCGGTTCCGATCAATGGGGCAACATAACAACAGGAACTGAACTGATACGAAAAAAGCTTGGTGGCGAAGCTTATGCATTAACCTGCCCGTTGATTACGAAAGCAGGCGGCGGAAAATTTGGTAAGACGGAGGAAGGAAATGTATGGCTCGATCCGGAACTTACTTCTCCTTACAAATTCTATCAATTCTGGTTGAATGTAAGTGACGAAGATGCTGAAAAGTATATCAAAATCTTCACCTTGCTGGAAAAAGAAGAAATTGAAAAGCTTATTGAAAACCACAGGGCAGAGCCTCACAGAAGAATATTACAACAAACACTGGCCAAAGAAGTGACGGTTATGGTTCATTCTCAGGAAGAATACGACAAAGCAATAGCCGCCAGCAAGATACTCTTTGGAAAGTCCACAACCGATGAACTGAAATCGCTGGATGAAAAAACATTTCTGGATGTTTTCCAGGGCGTACCTGTTTTTGAGGTTGATAAACATAAAATAGAAAATGGGGTGAATGTGCAGGAGTTGTTAGCCGAAGAAAGCGAAGTCTTTAGCTCAAAAGGAGAGGTTAAACGCCTGGTTAAGGGCGGTGGACTGAGTGTCAACAAGGAAAAGGTACTGTCGATTGATGAAGATATAACAGAGGAGGCACTGTTAAACGAAAAATACATCCTTGTACAAAAAGGAAAGAAAAACTATTTTATCATAAAAGTTAAATAAAATTCCTAAATTCGATTGCCCCGGATGCAAGCCGGGAAATTTTTAATTACGAAATAATATGCTGCCGTTGTTGACATGGATTACTGCCGGTATCATCTTTGGCTCTATGCTAACCGGAGGCATAGTATCATTTAAGGAAAAAGAAATCCGGGCTGGGTTGATATTTATCTCAGCAGCGGTTATCCTTCCCATCATATTTGTAATTCCCACTTTTTTAGCTCCTGCATACTTTAAAATTACAGCCGGAATTCTAAATATTTTTTTTTATGGATTTCTCTTTGTATCATTTTTCCCTTTGTCTTTAAAGAAACGAAAAGAAGGCATTGTTCCACGTGAAAAAATCGATGAAAGGGATACGATGTTTTCGAGGGACCTGCTTGAAGCCGGTACGAAAGAATATGAAAAATATTACGCAAACAAACCGGATAAAAAGGACAAAGACGACAAATTTCGCCGTAATCCGGGGTTGTTGCAAAAAGGTACTTTATTCTATGATAAACATATTTTCAATGCGGCTGAAGCCAATTTTGATCTCATCACAGAAAACCGGCGTTTTGTAAAAGGAAAAGTAGCTGAGCGACATGAAAATGTCAAGCCTGAAAAAACCACCAAATTTATTAAACAGCTTGCCAAAAAGTTCGGGGCACAAAATGTTGGCATAACCAAACTTCAGGATTATCATCTTTATTCGCATCGCGGACGAAAACATAATTACGGTGAAAAGGTTGAAAACAAACACAAATATACTATTGCTATTACAGTGGAGATGGACCATGATTTTGTGAGAAATGCTCCAAAGGCTCTTGCAGTGCTGGAATCTTCCAGACAATATGTCCGCTCAGGCATAATAGCCCTGCGCATTGCACAATACATCCGCCGGATGGGTTATGATGCCCGTGCACATATCGATGGGGAATACGAAGTGATTTGTCCGCTTGTTGCAAGAGACGCCGGACTGGGGGAAATCGGCCGCATGGGGCTGCTGATGGCCCCGGAGCTGGGTCCCAGGATCAGAATTGCTGCCATAACCACTTCTATTCCTTTAGTCAGAGATGAACGAAAAGAAGAAAACTCTATAATTGACTTCTGCAAAACCTGTAAAAAATGCGCTGAAGTTTGTCCTTCCCGTGCCATTCCGTTTAAAGACAGAGAAAAAATCCACGGAGTGCTACGCTGGCAAATCGACCAGGAAGCATGTTTTACATACTGGACTAAAGCCGGAACAGATTGCGCAAGATGCATGAGCGTTTGTCCGTATTCACATCCGGACAATTCTCTTCATAAATTGGTCCGCCACGGCATTAAGAACTCGCCAATGTTTCGCTATTTTGCTGTTAAAATGGATGATTTTTTTTATGGCAGAAAGCCTAAGACGCTGGAGTTAAAGGAGTGGAAACTTTAATTTGTTTCAGGTTGGGGAATTATCGACATATGAAAGAAACTCACAAAACTTTAGGTTATTCTAATACGAATTATGGAGGACAATTTGTTTATCCATTATGTGCTGCATATTCACTGCTTCCTGCAGAGTGCTTACTGCTTATTCATTAGCTAATTGATGCTCATGTTAATATTTGCCTCTACTTCTGAATGTGTCTGATTATTATGAACCAGCAACATGCAACTTGCAACGATGAAACAATCATCAATGCGCTTCCAGCCAATTCTCTCCTGTTCCGCTTTCTACTGTCAAGGGGACATCCAGCTTCATGGCCTTTTCCATTTTATCGGTCACCATCTCTTTCAATTCTTCCAGTTCATCCCTGTGGGCATCAAAAATAAGCTCATCGTGCACCTGGAGAATGATTTTACTTTTCATATCTTTCTTCACCAGCTCATCATAAATCTCCAGCATAGCCATTTTGATAATGTCAGCCGCTGTGCCCTGAATCGGTGCGTTTATCGCATTTCTTTCTGCCATATTCCGTACTGTGGCATTACGTGAATTAATGTTTTCCAGAAACCTCTTGCGCCCTTTCAGGGTTTTCACGTAACCATGCTCCCTGGCAAAAGATATCATATTGTCCATATATTCTTTCACCTTCGGGAAATTTTTAAAATATTCCTCAATAAGATCTGCAGCTTCTTTTCTTGGAATATTGAGCCGCTGAGATAAACCATAAGCGGAAATACCATAAATAATACCGAAGTTGGCCGTTTTCGCTTTTCTTCGTTGTTCCTTGCTAACCTCATCAACAGAATCCAGGTGAAAAATATTTGCCGCTGTAATACTATGGATATCCATATCTTTCTTAAAAGCTTCCACCAGGGCAGCGTCTCCACTCATATGAGCCATTACCCTCAATTCTATCTGGCTGTAATCAGCGGAAAACAGGATATGATCTTTATCTGAAGGAACAAATGCCCGTCGGATTTTTCTTCCACGCTCCTCACGGATTGGAATATTCTGCAGGTTTGGATTGTATGAGCTCAGGCGACCGGTTGAAGCTATTGCCTGATTGAAGGAAGTATGAATTTTTCCGGTTCTTTCATTAATTAAGTCAGGCAGCGCCTCTACATAAGAAGAAAGCAGTTTTCGAACAGAACGATACGTTAACACTTCCCTGATAATAGGATGCCTATTCTGTATTGCCTGAAGTGTTTCTTCACTAGTCGAATATTGCTTCGTTTTTGTTTTCCTGGGTTTTTCAATAATTTTCATCCGGTCAAAAAGTACTTCGCCCAACTGCTTCGGGGAATCAATATTGAATTCAACTCCCGCCATGGAATATATGCTTTTTTGAAGGTCAGAAAGTTCCTTCCGTAATTCTTCAGCATAATTATCCAGGGCTTCTTTATTAATTTTTACACCATTTAATTCCATGTTAATCAATACATAAATCAATGGCATTTCAAGTTTGTATGCAAGTTCATCCAAACCACTATCCTTTAACTCCTTTTCGAGTATCTCTTTTAACATAAAAGTTAAATCTGCATCTTCACAAGCATAAGGGGTAATCTTTTCAACCGGAATGCTCCTCATTGAAAGCTGATTTTTCCCTTTCTTTCCTATAATTGACTCAATGCTTATTGGAGTATAATTAAGGTATTTTTCTGAAAGGGCATCCAGATTATGACGTTGCTCCGGTTGGAGTAAATAATGGGCAATCATCGTATCAAATAAGTCGCCCTTTACCTCAATGCCATATTGATAAAGAACAAGTATGTCGTATTTTATATTTTGTCCTATTTTTCGTATGGATGAATCAAAAAATATATCCTTCAATGCAGATAACAGTTCTTCAGTCTTTTGCCTGTCCCCCGGTACTGGTAAAAAGTAAGCTTCGTGTGGTTTAAATGCGAAAGAAATTCCAACCAGTTCGGCTTTATGTGGATTCACTGAAGTTGTTTCCGTATCAAAGCAAAAAGCCTCGGTCTGCCGGAGTTTATCAATCAGCACCTTTCTTTTTTCTGGTCTGTCTACCAGTTGATAATCCTTTTTCTCTGTATCAATGGTATTTTTTGAAGCGTTCGTGGTTACTTTTTCACTGGAACTGTTTCCGCCAAAAAGGTCTTGCTGAAGGGGAGCTTTTTTCGCTGATGATGGCAATTCTTCTCCGAATAAACGCCGGGTAAGATTCTTAAATTCCAGCTCTGCAAACAATTTGGTTAAATACGTTTTATCGGGTGATTGGCTTTTCAAATCTAAATTACTTATTTCAACAGGAACCTTTAATTCTATAGTTACGAGCTTTTTAGATAACTTTACTTGTTCTTCATAGTTAACTAAGTTCTCTTTCTGCTTTCCCTTTAAGTCATCTATATTCTTATATAAATTTTCGATGCTTCCATATTGGGCAATTAACTTCTTGGCTGTTTTTTCCCCTATTCCCGGCGCTCCGGGAATATTGTCAGACTTATCCCCCCATAACGCCATAATATCAATTATCTGTTCAGGCCGTTCTATATTAAATTCTTCACAAATCCTCTTCTTATCTATAATTTCCGCTTCATTACCAAAGCGTTTCGGTTTGTATATGTATATTTTTTCATCCAGCAACTGTCCATAATCTTTATCCGGGGTCATCATATAAGTTTCATACTGATGTTTTTTAGACTGGTGAGCGAGGGTGCCAATTACATCATCTGCCTCATAACCAGAAAACTGAATAATTGGAATATTAAAACCTTCAATAATTTCTTTAATGAAGGGTATAGATGCTTTTATATCCTCGGGCATCTGCTCCCGGTTGGCTTTATATTCCGGATATATTTCATTTCTGAAGGTTGGTTCTGAAGGGTCAAATGCTACACCTATATGTGTTGGTGATTGTTTCTCAAGCACCTCAATAAGAGTATTTGTGAAACCCAAAATAGCAGATGTATTTAGCCCTTTGGAGTTATATACCGGATTTTTTATGAAAGCATAATAAGCCCTGTAAATTAGGGCATAAGCATCTAATAGAAAAAGTTTCTTTTGCATAATTTTTCCTTTGATTTTTATGCAAAATTTAAGAAAAATACTCGTAAAAAGAAAGATAGTTTATTCGTTATCTGAGGCGTACCATTCAGCAAAAGAAGAGGCTGTTTCATGAAGTTTCAGACTAAACAATTTAATATCCTCCGGCAATCGTTTTTTAATTTTCTCTGCAAAGTCTGCGACAAGGTTCTCACACGTCGGCTGAAAGTCAACAATATATCGCTTATCAAATAATTGCTCAAATTTTTCTAACTTTATATCCTCAAATGTTCTAGCGTTTAAGATAACAGTGTGATCCAATGGCTCTACAATTCCTTCGTTTACAATCTTTTTCAAATCTCCAAAGTCAATCACCATACCATTCTTAGGATTCTTTTTATCATCGACAGGGGTCCCAATCACAGTGACAAAAAGCCTGTAAGAGTGCCCATGAAGATTCCTGCAGTCACCATTATAATTCCATAAAGCGTGAGCTATTTCGAAATTAAACTCCTTAGTTACTCTAATTTTCGTCATTCTATTCCCTCTTAAAAATTCAGAATAATCTATTTCGGAAAGTAATGTCAAAATTTCCTTCTTCTTTTCCAAATCAAAAAAATGTGGACAGGTCAGAGACCAACGCTACTTATCTGTAGTACAGCGGCTAACACAATCGACTATATTACTCAAACTGTTATCCTTGAGAAAGTAATAGGTATTCTTCCCTTCACGCTTCGAACACAGGACTCCTTTATCTTTTAAAATTCCCAGATGATGTGAGGTTGTGGATTGTTCAATATCCAACAGTTCGTGTATCTGAGTAACAGTAAGTTTTTTTCCTCCCTCAAGGTGGCTCAAAATAGCTATTCTTAGCGGATGAGCAATAGCTTTCAACATGTTTGCCGCTTCTTCCAGTTGGGATGATGATAAATCTTTAATTTGAACCATTATTTTTTGTTTTTGTACAAATGCAAATATATAAATATATCGTTGAAATAAAATGATTAAAATCAAAAAGAAAATACCCTAAAATAAATTTATATCTTTGAAAAATTAAACCACTTACCAAATGTCTCAGATAGACCAAATTAAAGTTCCCATAAAAAACGAAATGCAGGAGTTTGAAAAGTATTTCAAACAGTCTATGGATTCTAATATTCCCTTTCTTAATGTAATTTTGAACTATATTCTGAGAAGGAAAGGAAAACAGATGCGTCCCATGTTTGTTTTCCTCACATCAAAATTAACAGGGGATACAAACAACACCTCTTTTACTGCGGCTTCTCTAATTGAACTTTTGCATACCGCAACATTGATTCATGATGATGTGGTTGACGAATCCTACAAGCGGAGAGGGTATTTTTCCCTTAATGCGCTTTGGAAATCAAAAGTAAGTATCCTTATCGGCGACTATCTGCTTTCAAGGGGGTTACTTTTAGCTGTGCAGGAAAAACAATATGAAATGCTTGAAATTGTGAGCGATGCTGTCAAGGCAATGAGCGAAGGGGAATTGTTACAGATAAAAAAATCCAGAAAAATGTTCATCACAGAAGATGAATACTTTGAAATTATAGGGAAAAAAACGGCTTCTCTTATTTCAGCGTGTACTGCTTGCGGAGCAAGAGCTACAACAGAGGATGCTAACATCATTAACACCATGAAACTATTCGGAGAAAGGGTAGGTTTGGCCTTTCAGATAAAAGATGATTTACTGGATTATCAAAACAAAGGTGGCATAGGCAAACCAACAGGTAATGATGTTAAAGAAAAGAAGGTAACCCTTCCCCTGATATATGGCCTGAATAATGCAGATGAAAAGACCAGGAAAAAAATAAAAAAAATCTTTGGTAAAAAAAGAAAAACCAAAAAGGAGGTTAAGGAAATCATAGATTTTGTAAAAATCAATCAGGGCATTCTGTTGGCCCAGGAAAAAATGCATCAACTAAAAAATGAGGCTATAGAAATGCTGGAGCCATATTCAGAAAAAAGCTCGTATGAATCCCTTAAACAATTGGTTGAATTCACCGTAAACAGACAAAAATAAATTATGAATCAGTCCTAAAGAAACAACTCCCCGATAGTTGAAATGGCTAAAAATGTACAGTTTCTTTTCCTAAAATACCTGACATCAAATCGTTAGCCAAACGGCTGGCACCTATACGAAAGAGGGAGGAATTCAGCCAGTGCTCTCCCAGTACTTCTTTAACAACAGCATAATAAGAAAGTGCATCTTCAACAGTAGATATTCCGCCTGCCGGTTTTATTCCGACCATTTTCCCGGTTTTTCCGTAAAAAGCTTTTATCGCTTTGCACATTACATATACTGCATCATAGGTGGCTGCAGGCTGAACTTTCCCGGTAGAAGTCTTTATGAAATCAGCACCCGCTTCCATAGCAACTATACTTGCTAATTGAATAATATTATAGTCGTTAAGCAATCCTGTTTCAAGTATTACTTTAAGCTTCTTGTTCCCTATTGCTTCTTTTATCTCTTTAATTTCTCTTAAAACCTCATCGTACTCATTGTTAAGGAGACGTCCAACTGACAATACGATATCAACTTCATCAGCACCGTGATTAACAATCTCCTTACATTCGGCTATCTTGATATTCAAAAATGTTTGTGCAGACGGAAAATTTGCTCCGACAGCTGCTACGCGGACATTATTGTCGGTAAGATTTTCTTTCACATTCTTAACAAAAGGCGGGTATACGCAAATCGCCGCAACAGATGGAAGGTCAGGGTAATCAGAGTTTACCGTATTAACCTTATCACATAAAACAGAAACATCGGAATGGTTATCTTCTGTATTTAAACTAGTTAAATCCAAAATCCTGAACAAAAACTTTAAGTTATCCTCTGTAGCATATTGATGACTATGAGTAGCTATAATTTTAACTTTTTGCTCAATATGTTCTTCCAGTTCTAAATTGTAATACTCCATATAATTTTCCATGATAAAATCTTGAATTTTTCCGTAAAATTAAAAATTGAGTGTTTATGATTTCAAACCATCTGTATTCAAAAATACAAATTCCTTAATAATTAATGTAGATACAAATCAAGATTAAATATTTTATGTGTGAGGTTTTTTATTTTTTTTTGAAATCCCCTGCTTTCGATACATCGAAGCCTCTTCTCTCGTGACGCCGTTTATAAATTCTTGTTTTTACTATCAATCATTATTGTTACGGGGCCATCATTTTCCAGCTCTATTTTCATATAAGCACCAAATTCACCTGTTTTCACCTTTTTATCAAGGTCTTGTTCCATCTGAACTATAAACTTTTCATATAAAGGAATAGCAATATCAGGTTTGGCTGCTTTACTGTAAGATGGTCGCGTTCCCTTCTTGGTTTTGCCATGTAAAGTAAACTGACTAATAATCATCACCTCGCCATCTATATCGCTTACAGAGATATTCATTATTCCTTTATTATCCTCAAATATCCGCAATTGGCTTACTTTATTACTCAACCATCGTATATCTTCTTCTGTATCTTCATTTTCTATTCCCAATAAAACAAGTAACCCTTTACCTATTTCAGATTTCAGTTCTTTTTCTATATATACCCTGGAATAGCTGACTTTTTGGATTAGCGCTCTCATATTAAACTGGTTTTATTAACGTATTATAATGCCATAAAAATAGACTAATCAAAAGAAAATTCAAAACGGAGCTGCTTCGTGTACTGAATAGGAAATAATCAAACATATATAATATAAAAATTTTGTATTTTTCTGGAATTTTCCTTACTTAAAGCTTTAAATAAATATAAACTTCAGGATTTATGCATTTTCTTGATCTATCTGTCTTTATTCTTTATATGACAGCCATGCTGGGCGTGGGATATTTTTTCCTTCGTAAAAACAGAGATGCTGAGGATTATTATGTAGGTGGAAGAAGCATGGGTAGCCTCCATGTAGGTCTCTCTGTCGTTGCTACTGATGTTGGCGGGGGATTTTCCATAGGACTGGGCGGATTAGGCTTTCTAATGGGTATCGCAGGCTCATGGATGCTTTTCACAGGGTTAATAGGTGCCTGGCTGAGCGCTGTATTTTTAATTCCGAGAGTAAAAAAATTATCAGATAAAATCGAGTTATATACCTTCCCGCAGATTTTTAATCATTTCTATGCCCCGCGTGTCGCATTATTAGCAGGAGTAATTTCTGCTATCGGATACATGGGTTTTTCCAGCTCTCAAATTCTAGCTGGAGCTAAATTGGCATCTGCTACTTTCACAAACCTGGATTTAAAGACTGCCTTGATCATAATGGGAGTTATAGCAGTTGTATACACTGTAATGGGAGGACTAAAAGCTGTTATTTATACCGATACTATTCAGTGGATAATTCTGATGAGTGGCTTAATATTTATCGGAATTCCTCTCGGTTATAAAGCTATCGGCGGGTTGTCCTCAATTAAAGAAACCCTGCCTCCCGAGTTTCTCTCATTCAGGAATGTTAGCTGGCAGGAACTTGTCAATTGGGCTATCACAATAATTCCAATATGGTTTGTTGGTATGACCCTTTATCAAAGAATTTATTCCACTCGTAGTAAAAAAGAAGCCCAAAAGGCATGGTTTATTGCAGGTCTTTTTGAATGGCCTTTAATGGCAATGATGGGCGTTATTCTGGGATTATTTTCAAGGGTTGCCTTGGAAAATGGAATGTTTGCATCAATGGGCTACGATACAATGCAAAGCATCGATTCAGAAATGGGATTGCCTCTATTGCTCAGAAATGTTCTTCCCGTAGGTTTAATGGGATTAATGATGTCAGCTTATTTTTCAGCAATAATGTCAACTGCCGACAGCTGTCTGATGGCATCTTCCGGCAATATTCTAACCGATATTATTGATAAAATATTCAACCTGAAAAAAAGCAACAAATTTATCCTTCGGCTATCCCAAGGAATTACTTTTGTTGTCGGTGGAACAGCCTTACTTTTAGCCCTCAAAATGCAAAATGTTCTGGATTTAATGCTTTATTCCTACGCTTTCATGGTTTCCGGTTTATTCATTCCAATTTTAGGGGCCCTGTTCTGGAAAAAAAGCAGCAGCATAGCGGCATTCTGGGCAATGCTTTTCGGCGGGGGGATAACCCTAACATTAACCCTGGTTGAAACGAATCTACCATATTCTCTAGACCCTAATATTTTCGGAATTACAGCATCACTTTTGCTTTTTATCAGTCTGTCTTACATGTTCCCGGGTAAAAAGTACGCCAAGTAGTAAATATATTTTTATTCTTGATGTATTTTTGATGTGGGTTTCATTATCAAACTGCAACTTATTATATTTGCAGTTTAACTTTTAGTCATCTCATTTCATCAATGCCCAACAATTATAGCATAAAATCCTATAAGTGGAAAACGTTAAAACGCACTTCTGACTCTATCCCTGAAGACTCAACAAGGGTAGATACAACTATACAAACTGAAGATACGATAATTTCACCAGAAGACACCATAAGAGATACATCCCAAACCATTATATATGAGCATGATAGTATTAAGAAGGCACAAGATACCTCCTTAACTGACTCTTCCATATCAAGCGAACAGGAAAGCCGGGGAGAACAAACCTATCAGCCCCCTCCATCAGAAATACCCCAAAAACCAAAATTTGATACCATCTCCGAATTATATAACATCTTCAATGTTACAGAGCTTCCAATATCAAAACGAATGGAAAAAGACCCTTCGGCGATCAATTTTTTATATAACATTCCTGTATACGCTCCGGTAGATACGCCTAAAAAAGAAATTCTTATATCTCAATCTTCTGAACAAAAAATAAAAGAGAATATAACCGACAGGGAAATTAAAATTGCGGAGACAAACTCAGTGGATTGGTATACCTGGCTTTTGCTGGGACTTTTTTTAATGATTGGATGGTCCAGGCTCTTTTTCAAAAAATACTTCTCCCTTCTTTTGAAAAGCATTTTTTTCCATAATTACGCAGAAGACCTGTATTATGACAAAAACTCTTTAATAACAAGGGTTTCTATGATACTTAACTTGAATTATTTTTTAATTTTAGGAGTTTTTGGTTATCAAATCTATGATTTTACAAATCCGGCTGTTCTAGAAAACCAAAATTCCCTGCTTCTTACCGCCCTTTTCTCTTCATTTTTTATCGTCTGGTATATCTGGAATGCATTTTTTACTTCTTTGGTTGGCAATCTTTTTAATTTGAGAGAAACCTATAATAAATATCTTTATAATTACAACCTTCACAGGAAAATTATCGGTATTATTGTTTTCCCCCTTGCAGTATTAATTCAGTTTATAAACCCGGAGTATCAAAAATCATTCTTTATAGCAGGAATTGTTTTAACAGCATTTCTTTATTTTATACATATTATCAGGGGACTACAAATATTCCTTAAAGATAATGTTTCATTATTCCATTTGATTTTGTATCTTTGTGCACTTGAATTTTTGCCACTTATAGTTCTTTTTGATGCATTAGCAGAGGAAATATAGAGGGTTAGGTATCATAGGAATAATATTAGAAACCTTAAAGTGTGAATAATATAATGGAAATTAAAAAGATCTTAGTCTCACAACCCAAACCCGAAAACAGCAAATCTCCTTATTTTGATCTTGCCGAAAAATATGATTTGCGGGTTGACTTCAGACAATTTATCCACGTTGAAGGAGTTAGTTCAAAAGAATTCAGAAAATCCAAGGTTAACATTCTTGATCATTCAGCTGTAATCTTCAAAAGCAGGACAGCAATAGATCATTTCTATAGAATTTGTGAGGAGTTACGTATCAGCGTTCCGGATTCTATGAAATATTTTTGCACAAGCGAAGCTACAGCCTTCTATCTCCAAAAATATATTGTATACCGTAAAAGAAAAATTTTTTACGGCAACGGAAATTTCAACGATTTGCTTGAGACAATAAAAAAGCACAAAAAGGAAAAGTTCCTGGTACCTTTGTCAGACAGCCATAAAGAAGAAATTCCAAGAAAACTGGATAAAAATAAAATTAACTACACAAAGGCTACTTTTTACCGTACAGTATGTTCCGAATTATCTGATTTAACTGATGTTAATTACGACATGCTGGTTTTTTACAGTCCTTCAGGCATAAAATCTCTTTTTGAAAATTTCCCGGAGTTTGAGCAGAATTCAAAAAAAATAGCCACTTTCGGTTCAAAAACAGCCAAGGCGGTTAAAGATGCCGGCTTAAGGATTGATGTAAAAGCACCTACTGCGAAAGCCCCTTCAATGACTATGGCTATTGAACAATTTATAAATGGGCAAAAATAAATTCCCGAAAGAAGAACGTATTAAAAGACTGGAGATAATTTTCTCTCTGTTTGGTGATGGAAATGTTACTAAATCAGGCGATATAAAAATAATCTGGAAATATAGCAAAATAAATGAGCCTGGCAAAACAGGACCATTTATACAAGCAGGATTCAGTGTTCCTAAAAAGAACATTAAAAAAGCAGTTCAAAGAAACAGAATTAAACGTAAAATGCGTGAAGCATTCAGAATAAGAAAAAATATTTTGACCGAAACATTGAAAAATAAAAATATTAAGTTGTATCTCTTTTTTATCTATCTGCCAGTTAAAGAGTTATCATTTCAGGAAATTGAACACAATTTTATATCAGGGACTCAAAAAGTAGTTGACTCAATTGCTTTAAATAATTTCCAAAAATAATTATTGCCCCCTTCAGATACTAACATGCATAATATTTATGTTATATTTGTTACATTCCTAAACTTAATAAAAGCGTCGTATAAAAAACAACAGTAATATGAATTCAATTCTCAGAAAAAAATCATTTTGGGTTATCATCCTCCTTATAAGTGTTGTCAGCATTGTTGGCTTTAAAAAAGGAGATGATTTCAAAATCAGTAAAAGCCTGGACATTTATTATTCTCTTTTTAGGGAATTAAATTTATTTTATGTGGACGAAACAGACCCACAGCAATTAGTCAAAACAAGCATTGATGAAATGCTAGAGAGTCTGGACCCCTACACAGAATATATACCAGAATCCGACATGGAAGATTTCAAGTTCCAGACAACCGGAGATTATGGAGGCATTGGGGCATTAGTCCGTAAAGAAGGGGATTATGCGTTAATCTCCCAGCCTTATAAAAATTCTCCGGCAGATAAAGCCGGAATTAAAACTGGGGATATTATCCAGAAAATCAACGGAGAATCAATAAAAGGATGGGAGCTGGAAAAAGTAAGCGATAATCTCAAGGGAGTTCCGGAATCAGAATTAACACTTACAATAAAACGTCCCGGCCAAGAAGAGACCCTAGAAAAAAACATCATAAGGAAAGAGGTGCATATTAACAGTGTACCCTATCATGGGGTTATTGACAAAGAAAACAAAATTGGATATATAAGAATTACCAAATTCACAAAAAATTCTGGCAAAGAGGTTAAAGAGGCCTACCGGGAGATGGAAAAAAATCATGAGTTGAATTCCATCGTACTGGATCTGCGCAATAACCCCGGTGGATTGCTTATCGAAGCGGTTAACGTCGCCAATATTTTTATACCTGAAGGAAAAGAAATTGTAAGCACCAAAGGAAGAGTTGAAAAATGGAATGAAGAATATGTGGCTGAAAAGGAAGCCATAGACACAGAAATTCCTTTGGTTGTTATGGTAAACAATGCTTCCGCATCTGCTTCAGAAATCGTAGCAGGAGCCGTTCAGGATTATGACAGGGGAGTTATAGTCGGAAGAAGAACATACGGTAAAGGGCTGGTACAAACAACAAGGCCTTTAAGTTACAACTCCCAGTTAAAAGTTACCACGGCAAAATATCATGTTCCCAGCGGACGAAGTATTCAGGCTAAAGATTATTCCAACAGAAAAGAAGACGGCAGTGTAGGTGAAATACCCGATACTCTGATTAACGAATATACTACAAAAAATGGAAGAAAAGTATATGACGGCGGAGGAATAAACCCGGATATAAAACAAAAATCTTCCTCGTTAAGTCAACTTGAAATAAGCCTAATTTCGGAGCAACTGATTTTTGATTATGCAACTCAGTTTTCCTTAGAAAAGGATACAATCCCTCCCGTTTCAGAATTCGAAATATCTGAAGATATTTATCAGGATTTCAAAAATTACATAATGGAAAAAGACTGGGAATACAATACAAAAAGCGAAGAAAAACTGGATGAACTGATTGAATTAGCTAAAAAGGAAAAATATTATGAGCTTGCAGAAGAAAATATAGAAGAACTAAAAGAAAATCTTTCACCAGACAAAGAGAGCGACCTTGAAACTTTTAAGGCTCCTATTAAAAGCCTGCTGGAAGAAGAAATTGTAGGCCGATACTATTATCAGGCAGGAAGTATTGAAGCCAGACTGGAAGAAGATATCCAACTGGATAAAGCAAAAGAAATCCTGCTTGATACCAATTTATATAATGACATACTTTCCGGTGAATATGCAACCGATAATGTAAAAGAAATGCAGGAAAAATTGGACAAAAACTAAAATGTTCCACGTGGAACATTTTGGTTTTTTACATAGATAAAAACTATAATTATAAGATAACTCGGAAAGAGGCTGTTTAGAAAAGCAGCCTCTTTTTTTATGCTTTATTTTTGCTGTGATTAAACCCTTCATCCACAAATTACACAAATGATCAAGCCTAAAATACAAGAGTTCCATAAAATTGAGTATAAAAAAGTGTTGACTTTGGCAGACCTAAACCTATCTCAGAAAACGATACTCCTGTTTTGTGCACCGCTTTAACGCCCAAAAAACACCCGTTGATTATCAGCAAATTAGCGGTTAAAAATTTGAAATTTGGGTGACCCGTTGTATTTTT
>JAWLEB010000016.1:0-59992 GCA_041686375.1 Bacteroidales bacterium | reverse complement strand
CTTAATACTATGAAAAAAACAGTAACATTACTTCTTGTGTTTTTTACAGCCTTAACTGGTTATTCCCAGAAAACTACACAAGAAATTGAAGATTTAATGAAGAACTATCATGAACACAATAATTTCATTGGTACCGTGGTGGTGGCTAAAGAGGGTGAGATACTCTACTCTAATGGTTTTGGATATGCAAATATAGCGCATGAAGTCGAAAACACTCCAAAAACAAAAGTAAGATTAGCCTCTGTTACAAAGCAGTTTACCTCTATGCTTGTAATGCAGAAAGTGGCAGAGGGGAAAATGGATCTTGAGGCAACTATAAATGAATATATACCTGAGTATCCTGAGCCACAAGGGAGTAAAGTTACAATTCATCATCTGCTTTCTCATACCTCCGGCTTTCCCCATTATGCTGGAATACCCAATTTTACCCCCGATTACAGCCGTTTACCCTGGGAGCACCGTGACTTCGTTGAACTTTTCTGGGATCTGGACCTTATTTTTGAACCCGGGGAAGAGTACAGCTACAGCAGTTTCGGATACTATCTCCTTGGATATATACTTGAGGAAGTTTCAGGAAAAGATTTTGATAAACTTCTTGAAGAGCAGATACTTGATCCGGTTGGAATGCATAATACCGGTATTATTGACCATAAAACAATTTTGAAGAACGAGGCAGAAGGTTACAACCATTCTCTGGACGGTTTTGTGAAAGCTAATTTTAGAGATTTGTCAACAGCACTTGCTACAGGTGACATGTATACAACTGTAAAGGATATGGTTTTGTGGGAAAGGGCTATTGCTAAAAATAAACTGCTTGATGAGGAGCTCCAGTCCAAGATTTTTACTCCCAATATTGATGGTTACGGTTATGGTTGGCGTATACAAAAAGTGGGGCTGAATGAAGAAGACAGTGTCCAGGTAAATGGACACGGAGGTTCGACTAACGGCTTTCAGTGTCTTGCCAGAAGAATTCCCGCGGATGATTATTATGTTGGTGTATTTGCAAATGTCCGGCCTATTGCCAGAAGTGAAATGGTAAATAATATAATCAGAGTCCTGTATGATCAGCCTGTTGATTTTATCCGTTCAGGCAGGGTAGCTACTGCACGTGTTCTGGAAAAGGAAGGAGTTGAAGAGGCTGTGGAACATTTCCGATATCTCTCAGACTCCCGTTCCGATATATATGATGTCGGGGTGGGTGAATTGAGCTCTCTTATTTCAGATCTTATTGATCAAAATCGTGCTGACGAAGCTGTAGAATTTGGAAAGCTTGCTGCAGAACTGCATTCTGACTCCCCATATGCTCACATGATTGCCGGTGATGCTTATTATGCCAACGGAAAAGAGGAGAAAGCTGTAGAGTTCTATGCGAAAGGACTTATTATAGATCCATCACATTCAAGTCTCCTAAACAGGTTTGAACGTTTTTAAACATCATTTTTTGGTCTGCAGATTCTATAATTTGCAGACCTTTTTATCTTTTATACCTCTATTAAAAAAGTTGTTTCTTGTTCTTGTTCTTGTTCTTTTTCTTTGGCTCAGGTAAAAATGTAATCCAATCAATAGCTAAAAAATCTATTTTTTTATTATATTTTATTAGTAATTTCGCATACACTTAAAGAATAATTTATGCCCATATTCAATCTGAACTCAATGAGTGCCTTCCCCTATAAACAAAGGGACAAAAACGTTCTGTACAAAACAGACAATTTTAAAACAAGGATCATTGAGCTGAAAGAAGGAGAAAAATTACCTCCGGAAGAGCCCTGTGAAATGGAATCGCATGTGATTTTTTATGTAGTTTCCGGAAAAATTGGAATCACGATCGATGGAGAATACGAAGAAGCGGAAGAAGGACACTGTGTTATTTCAGAACCCGGCAGTTATCAAATGGAAGCAAAAAAAGACAGCAAATTGCTGGGAATTCAAATAACAAAAACTACGTAGCATATCAAATGGGAATAATGCCGCTCCTAACGGAGCTTTTAATAAAAACAAATTCATATTACTACCATAATATCGTGCCTAACGGCACTGGCAAGCTTCGTAGATGCGAAATTATGGAAGAATGAGAGTTATTTAGTTTTAAGAAAATGAGGTTGTCTAAAAAAGGCTATAAAAAGATTTTGAACAACATTTTTACTTTAGTACGGCAATTGCCGGAAGAAATTGTTAAAATCAAGGCTTCCGCCAAATACCAGATCAGGAGTGAAACCTGATTTTCAGCAGATTTTTTATAAATACCTTTTTGGATAACCACATCGAAAGCTTCGTAGAAGCGAAATTATGGTAGAAATACAGATTTAGTTTTAATAAAAGCTCCGTAGGAGCGACATTATAAAATATCAGTGAAGGTGATTAAAACAGAAATATTTGTCACTCGGTTTAGTAAATTACATGAAAATAAAAAAAAATTATAAAATGGCCATCCTCTTTATCATAACCGGAATTTTATTGGTCGTCTCCTTTATAGCCAACAAGCGTAAAACAATAGACGGCTTGAAAAAAGGCGCCATGCAATTTCTAAAACTACTCCCTACCCTATTGAGTGTTATTATTCTGGTAAGTATTGCCATGTTCTTCATACCGGAAAAGACCCTTATTAAATATTTCGGTGATCAGGCCGGAGCCTTGGGATATGTTGCAGCAGCTCTTGTAGGAAGTGTGTCACTCATTCCGGGGTTCATCTCCTACCCTCTTGCCGGGATGCTTTTAGAAAGCGGCGTAGGCTATGGTGTTATTGCTTTATTTATCACTACTTTGAAAATGGTTGGAGTGATGACCATTCCTTTAGAAGCCAAATATTTTGGCATGAAAGTAACGCTCCAACGAAATGCGCTTAGTTTCATCGGAGCTATTATCATTGGGTCGGTCATGGCCGTTATTTTCGCACTGACTTAAAAATAACTGTTTATGCTTAAACAACTAAGAAAATATAAATTTGATTTTACAACGATTCTTCTTTTTGCCGGATTTATAGGAATTTCATACCTGGTTGACTGGACCGTGGGCGAAGAATTGTTTGAAACAACCTTCTGGCGGTTCCTGAAAGAAATGCTCACCATTCTTCCTTGCATGTTCATTTTAATCGGGCTGTTTGATGTTTGGGTTCCCCGGGAAAAAATTGAAAAACACGTCGGAAGCGGTTCGGGCATAAAAGGCATTGCGCTTATGATCCTGCTTGCCGTCACACAGGTTGGACCTTTATATGCTGCTTTTCCGGTGGCTCATCTGTTATGGAAAAAAGGCTGCAGCCTCAGAAATATCTTCGTCTACGTGGGAACCTTCAGTGCTGCCAAAATTCCGATGCTTACCTTTGAAATTGGATTTTTAGGTTTGAAATTTTCCATGCTCAGACTGATTCTTACCATTCCTGTGTTTATCCTCATTGCCGTTATCATGGAGCGAAGATTAAGGCATAAATCTTATGAAATCACGAAACCGGAATGAACTTCTAAAAAGTTCCAATCTTAATTGAAATTTGAAGGGTTGAAGCTTTCTTATTTTGGTGTTCCAACTGATAATTATTAGGCTCACCCGAAAGAGTGGAAGCTTTCTTCCTTTGGTATTACAGCCGATTATTGTCAGCCTCACTCAAAAGATCGTCCCCCGTTGCAGATGAGAACGGAACCCTGTTGCGTCATCCATTAGAAATCGTATCTAAGTTTAAAATACGCCATATCGTTTTTGTTGTATTGGCCAAAACGGCCTTCGGTACCTGTGAATAAGTTTGCTCCTGCTATCAGGTTTACGCCGCTTGCCACTTCATAGGTAGCTGTGGGGCGAATAAGTGCACCCTGGTTATCAAGACCGTAGTACATGAAAAACTCCAATGTCAGTTTATCCCTGAAAAAATCATCTTTGACAAGAAATGTCATGGTATTGGAATATTGGTCTTGTCGCATGACATCCTCATGATCAAAAACAGTTTCCTGGATGAACTGGGTGCTCACGTTCATACCGCCTAAAATAAAATCTACTCCAACCAGGTAATGTGCATAGTCCTTTGTGATTGTACCGTCAGGATTGGACCTGTCATCGACCATAAAATACTTGTCATCATAAAACGCACCTTCGCCACGTAGAACAACACCTTCAATTTCTGTGCTGAAGCTACCGCCTGCCAATGAAATTCGGTGATGCTCAGGTTTAATAACAAGTGAATCCGGCATTTGCGCTTGCGGATCCATATAGCGTTCCGTATGCATTGCCGGATCATCATCCCACATGTAACCGCCCATCAGCTCCAAATCAAAGTTTGATGAGAGAAGTGAATATTTGGCGAAGATTTCACTATTTTCTATACTGGGCTTGATATCTTTTTGTGACCTGTCGATGTCTGCAAAATCCGGAAAATCAGCCTGCTCCGGGAACCAAATTGATTCCCTGTCCGGATACTGTGTTGGGACAAACTCAGGCACCCAAACCAGATCGAAGGTATTGTTTCCCATGTAGTAATCAAGCTTGAGGGATGTAATGCCCATTCTGATCTCTTCAAATTCAGGAAGCAAAAATTCCCGGAGATCTTTTGGGGATACCACGTCTGTAATAAACACTCCATCAGCTTTTCCCCAAATAATCTGCTGCTTACCTAAACGGATATCCATGGAATTGAAATACAAATCAACGTATCCTTCCCGCAATCCATAATCCAGCCTGTCATTCGGGTAGTGATAGACGTATGGATTTGCCTTAAAGGCCATGTCCATTCCTGTTTTTTCAATGTCTAAATCCAGGGTGTTCTGAATTATAGAAAAATCTCCCCCTTCTTCCAGCAAAGCAGCTGTATAATTTCGTACATAGCCGTGTATTTCAGGACTCTGAGCATAACCCATCTGGGCCAATAGCACAAGTCCGGCTATTATCGTTATTTTTTTTATTACATTCATTGTCCTATTGTTTTATTATTTCATTGTTACAAAAAGATTAAGATCTTCATTCAGTTGTCATTCAGTTGCTTCACGTTTCGGGTTTCGAGTTCTGCAACCTTAAACTTTCAACTTCCGCTGCTACTGCATTCTGCTCCCTTCCTCTGCCCAAACGCTGACAGGTCTTAAAGACGCTGTCAGGTTTTCCCTTCCCGCTGCCTACTGCTTTCACCGCATACTGCCGACTGCTTTCTGCCTACTCTTTCCCCGACTACAACCCTCTTTTCATCATTCGTCGTGTGAAATAGGAATCGCGTATTCCTGTGTTGATCTCCACATCTTCATACTCCATGATGGTTTTGTGATCTTTCTGATCGTTCTTCATTGTGGTATGCAGGATGGTCCAAAAGCCCTCTATTTGATCGTATTCCTGAACCTGAAGTGTTTTCAGAAAATCCCCATCATTATCATAGAATTCCTTCTTCAATCCAATCCACTTGTCTTTGATAACCCAGGTTACTGTTTTGGAATACATGTAATTCGGGTCTTTCGGGGTGCTTTCCACAACGTAACATTCTTCTCCTTTCAGCGTCTCTGTTCTCAATAACTTATGCTGATCTTCATTCGGGTGGCGATCACCAAGGTCATCATAAGTAAAATCCGAACCCATGAAATAATCGTCTTTGCTGTCACTGGAGATTCGTTTTACTTTTTTGAGCGCCGGTAGAAAAATCCATTGATCGTCATCTTTTGAAGGATCATCATAGCTCCAATTCATGAATGATGTATTTCGAACATCTGCAGGTGACAGAAAGAACATGGTTTTCTTCTCGGTTTCCCCGTAATCTTTGTAAAATTGGGTGAGTTCACGTACACGTCTGTCACCTCTTGAGTTGACCAGTGTCATTGTGAGATTCCCTTTTCTGTCGTCACCTTCATCGCGGTAATACACTTTTTCAATGATTTCTTTTCCTGTTAAATTCTGTGCGTTCAATATACCCGGAACCATCCAGAGTATAAGAACCATTGCTGTTATAAGACTTCTTATTGTTTTCATAATTATTTGTTTTTTAGAAATTAGATGATTGATATTTGATAGTTGATGTTGGATGATTGATTTTATGCTTCATTTGAACATTTTAGTTATTATGCTAATTTTGAATGATTTACAAAACAATTATTTATTCAGATAAGTTAATCCGCGCTTATCCGATCAATCTGTGTCATCCGCGTTCTATTACTATTTATTTAAATTTCTTTTTCCAGTACAGCAGAATGAGCATGATCGTCATCGTACCGATAAAACTTGTAAACATATTGAATGACACGAGAGCTCCCAATGCCCGGTTTGGTGGAAATACTGAAAATGTCAGCACCAGAAAACCGGCTATTACCACGACTGCATTAAAGAAGATGGCTCGCCCTGAATGATTTATCGTATGAGCCGCTACCTCAAACTTATTTGAATATTTCTTCAGATTGATCTTGTATCGCTCTATAAAGTGTACCGCATAGTCAATTCCAATACCAATTGCAATTGAAGCCAGCAGGGCTGTTGTTGTACTTAGTGGAATGCCAAGCAAGCCCATTACTCCGAAACTCAAAATTGCTGTTATGGAAATAGGTACTGCGCCTATCAATCCAATAGATATTTGCCTGAACATGATTGTCAGAAGAATTACTATCAATACAAGAGAGAGGATTAAACTCTTGATCTGCCCTTCCAGAATGAGATCGGTAAACACCAGTGCTTTGTATCCGGAACCGGCATAATTAATATCTATGCCCAATTCCTGAAATTCATCCTCAAATTCATTCACATGACTGATGGCTGCCTTCAAGGATTTGGAGTCGTCTTCCTTAAGTTGGTATTTGAGATTGGCCTTGTTGTAATCGTAATTTACCTCTTTCCAAAGATTATCCGGATCGCCCGACATTTCATAAAGTAAGAGATACTGTGCAATCAGATTCTGTGAGGAAGGAATTTTGTTATATTCCTCCTTATCGGCATGCATGACTTTATTCATACGTTCAATATAATCTGCCAGGGAAAATGAGCTTCCTACCACCTGCATACTTGAGTCAACAAAGGATTGCATCTTGCTCATCTGTTTCAGTACTTCCGGCTCTTTGAAAGCATCGCTTCGCTCTGCGCTCAGGATAACATTCAGTTTGGTTGTTCCACCGAATTTTTCATTGATAAATTTATCGGTCTGAACAATCTCACTGTCGTCTTCGAACTTGTCCAGGAAGCTTGAGTTGATCCAGACTTTCTGCAGCCCGTAAATACTCAACACGATCACTAATGCCGTGATAATAAAGGCCAATTTTTTATTATTCAGAATCCGCTTTGTCCACGATTCAGCCCAGGGGTGTTTTTCTTCTTTCTGTTCCCTGGCTTTACCAGGAAACTTAGGCTTGCCAAATGTCATGATACCCGCCGGTATGAAAACCAACGAAAGCACCATGGCCGACATCACGCCAAATGCGGTGAACAGTCCAAAATATTTGATCGGGTACACTTCGGAAGTCAGCAAAGAAATAAATCCTACAGAGGTAGTCACAGATGTCATGACTACAGGTTTCCACATATTCTTGATCATGTCAATCGTACTGTCTTTCTTTGACGCATCCGGATGTTCTTTCTGGTATAGCTTCATGTGGCTGAACAAGTGGATGCCGTCAGCCACCCCGATCGCTATCAGCATCACCGGAACCATGGTTGTCACAGCATAAATTGGAATGGAGAAGGCAGCCATCAACCCGAATGCCCAAATCACACTGAACAATACCACCAGGAGCGTTAAGACCGTAGTTTTTATGTTTCTAAGTGTGATGTAAAGCACCAAAATAATGACCAAAATAACAATTGGAACCATCTTTTTCATGTCGCGTGGCCCCAGATAGGCCATTGTACCTTCGACAATAGGAGTACCGGCTACATAGAGCGTATGATTTTCGTCCTCATAACTTTCGGCAAGGTCAAGCAGCTCATGATAGAATTTCTGTGAAAATGCATCGTCACCAATATCCGCTATTGCCACAGTCACGGTTTCATCCGTGGAGACAATCCGTTCATAAGCCATTTCATTGTCCCGGACTTTCTCCCGCAACTGGTCAAGAGCTTCCTTTGAATCAGGAACTTTCGTATAAAACGGGTTCACCTCCAGCCCGGTTTCCGTTCCAATAATGTTATCCGCTGTATAAAGCGAGGTAACATCGGACTTTTCTATTTCCTCAAGCTTTTGCAGGTCCTTTGTCAGAGATTTGACCTTTTTTAACGTTTGTGAATTGTAAATACCTTCTTTATTTTCAATGGCGATAATAATTCCATCTTTAATGTTAAAAATGGCTTCTGCTGAATCACTGTAAACAAAGGCCGGATGATCCTGCGGCATATATTCATCCAGGTCGGTCTCCATTTGTGAGTTACTTTTCATTTCCATGAAGAAATACACCGATATTGCCAGGATTATTGTCAGCACCAACACCGGCCATTTTAATGTAAAGTTCATAATTCGTCGCATAAATCTATATTTTTTTGTAAGTGAATTATTACTGATTTGTTGTGATAAAAAAATTATATGTGTATTCGTTTGTTTACTCAAAAACCGCAACTGATTTTCTTCATTTGCCCCTGACCCTGAAGGGAGTGAAGAAAATCAATTGCTCCCTTTAGCATGGGGCGAATCAATTGATTTTCTGAGCAATAGAAGTTTATTAGGTAAATAATCGGCTCTCATATAAAAAAATTTAATTCTCCATTAATTCAAACACGCTTTCCATCAATTTAATTCCCGATTTCTCCAGTCCTTCGTGGTTTCTTTTCAAACGCCAGTTTAACACTGTAATCCGCATCGCACCCATGATAAGCAAAGACATATGCTGACTGCTTAAATTTTTCTTCAATTCATTGTTTTCAATGCCCTGAACTAAAATTTGGCGCATATAAAGCTGCATAGTGTTAACAATGGTATGCATGAGGTAAAAGAT
Organism: Bacteroidales bacterium; assembly: GCA_041686375.1. Classification (GTDB taxonomy): domain Bacteria; phylum Bacteroidota; class Bacteroidia; order Bacteroidales; family UBA12077; genus JAGXLC01. The sequence continues at coordinate 51,131 of JAWLEB010000016.1, read as the reverse complement.
CTCATCATCTGAGAAGAAATACTCTTCAGAAAAAAGCGGGCTGTTCCTCAAACAAGCGATACAGTTTCGTGGTTATACGTTCCAGCTTATCCCTGACCGGTACTTCCTTTTCTATCTCATCCATCATTTGTTGAGAGACATGATAAAAAAGGCCATTTAATATCTCTTTAATAATTGACAATTTGGAGTCAAAATGCCTGTAAACGGCTCCATCACTTACCCCAATCCTTTTTGAAAGATGTGCCATGGTAAAGCCCTCCATTCCATCTTTACTGATGATCTCCATTGCCTTATCCATTATGATTTGTTGTTTTTTTGAATTCATATTTTTGTATGTAAATATTCACTTACAAATATAAGACGAAAAAAAGTAGTTGTCAAGTATTTTTTGAAAAAAATGAAATTAATTTGTTTGTTGACTGGATTTCAGGGTATTGATATTTCTTTGTTATGGAACGCGCCTGCCTGCAGGCAGGGATGATACAGATTATACAGATTAACGCGGATGGTTTTTAAGGTTCTGTCAAGTGACGTAGATAGACGTAATTTCTAAAATTTTGTAATACGTATTAAAAGAGCTTTAAACTTTATACGCTAAGGGTATCCTTGATAAAATACTGGATGTGAAGATGTTTAATGCCTTTGTAGTCGGATTTTGATAGCAGTTCGTCCATGGAAACAACATATTTTGGATAATTGTCACTGATCTGTTCCAGATTACCAAATTCCCTCATTCTTGCTTTTTCATCCGGGAGTTGGTAAGCTACTTGCACGTAGATTTTGTCCCCACCTGGTTTCTCGCATACAAAGTCTATCTCTTGATTTTCAAGTTGGCCAACTGTTATTTGATAACCAGAAACAGCCAGGTGTTGATAAACAGCATTCTCGAGAATCTTGTTAATATCATTAGGCCTGTATCCTGCAATTGAATGTCTTAGACCCAGGTCTTCAAAATAGTATTTTTCACCTATTTCAAAGATTCGTTTCCCTTTCAGATCCGCTCGTTCTACTTTAAAAATGAAAAATGCTTCTGTCAGGTAGGAAAGATAATTTAAGATGACCTGTGTGGAAATATTAACATGTTGGGATTTTAAAAAGTCACTGATTTTCTTTGCAGAAACTATACTTCCTGTATTATCAGCAATATACCTGATGAGTTTCTCAAGAAAGTTAACGTTTCGTATGTTGTGTCTTTTAACAACATCTTTAAATAAAATGGCTGCATAAATGTTTTTCAGGTAATCATAGACGATATCGTCCTCAAGTTCAAGGTTTATTAAATAGGGTAATCCACCGTACTTGAGGTATTTTATTAGAGAACTTGTATCCTCCTGGAGATTATGAAACCTCAAAAATTCGGGATATGTGAGACTGTAAATTTTTATTTCAACATACCGTCCGCTTAAAAAAGATGCTAGCTCACCGGAGAGCAGGTTTGCGTTGCTTCCGGTACAAAATATATTGTAATTTCCTGTTGCTTGTAGACTTCTGAGCGCTTTTTCAAAATTTACAATATCCTGTACTTCGTCAATAAAAATGAATACAGGGCTTTCAGTCCTTTTTTCTTTTTCAATATAAGCCAACAGGTCTTTATCGTTCTTAATAAATTCATAATCATTCAATTCTTTATTGATATAGATGATTGCTGCGTTTGAATGCATTTCTCTTATCTCATCCATCAGTTGAAAAAGCATATAACTTTTACCTACTCGCCTTTGGCCCGTTATTACTTTTATGATGTCCTTGTCAATATAGGGTTTTACACGATTAATATACAGAGGACGAGGAATATATGTTTTTTTGTAGCCTGGCATAACTTTAACTTTTACATGAAACTTATTGCAAATATATAAAAAGTTTCAATTGTAAATTAAACTTTTATCTAAAATCATGAAAGTTTCAAGTATAATTTAAAGATATGATTAGCGGATAGGTTTTTTTAAGTCGCTATGAACTTTCCGCTGTTCCTGAATTTTCATTCTTTGCTTTCCTTATTGGAGATATTTAACCTCAAACCTTCAAACACCCTGAAACCCGAAACAAGTAAACCGGAACCCGAAACACGAAACACGAATCCAAATACCCTACACAAAGTCTGATTGGCTGCATTTTTGTGATTCTTCAGAAAATTCATATTTTGCAAATAAATATAAAACAGATGTCATGAAAAAACCGCGTTAACCCCTGATTTACATCTATCCAGAGTTGTTTACGGTCACTGGCGGCTTGCAGACCGGGACATGTCTACCCGGGAACTGGCAAGAATGACCCGGCAAATTATAGAAATAGGTATTACCTCCTTCGACCATGCGGATATTTATGGGGACTATACCTGTGAAGCGATCTTCGGAAAAGTACTTGCAGCAGATAAATCGCTTAGAAAAGACATACAGCTGATATCCAAATGCGGTATCAAGCTCCTTTCTGATAAATTCCCGGATCGGAAAATCAAACATTACGATTATTCTGCAGATTATATCATCTCATCTGCAGAACAATCGCTTTCGAATTTCAATACAGAATCCCTGGATCTCTTTCTTCTTCACCGGCCTGCCCCGTTTTTCGATCCGGAAGAGGTGGCAAAAGCCTTCTCACACCTGAAGCAATCCGGCAAAGTGAGGTATTTTGGCGTTTCTAATTTCACCCCGCAACAGTTTGAAATGCTGGAAGAATATGTTGACCAACCTTTGGTCACCAACCAGGTAGAGATATCACCCGTTTGCCTCGAGCATTTTGATAACGGGAACATGGATTTCTTTATAAAAAGGAAAATTCACCCAATGGCCTGGTCCCCACTGGCTGGAGGAAAATTGATGAAACCGGAAAACGAAAAAGAACACAGGCTGTATAACACGATAAAGGAAATAGCCAGCGAGATGAATGTGAATAGTCTTGACAAGGTCATATACAGATGGCTGCTCAAACATCCGGCACAGATATTACCCATAATAAACACCGGTAAGATGAACCGGATAAAAAATGCCGTAGGATCGATGGAAATACCCATGACCCTAGAACAATGGTATCGTATTTATACAGCCTCAAAAGGTGTGGATGTACCATAGAAAAATGGATGGGGATTGATGGTTTTCCCGGGAATACCTACGGGATTTTGCAAACAAATATTACATTCGGTTTTTACAGAACGGACATGACGCATGAAACACACGTTTGGAACGCAACGAACGTAGAGACGCGATTAATCGCGTCTCTACCCGGCCGTGCACACCAACAATCGCAAAAACCCCAACCACCCGAAAAATCCCCATTCACCCGCAAACCCAAATCCATTTCATCGTTCATCGCAGGTTTTAAATCGGCCGTCAATTCAAAATTTGATGATTATATTGACGATCATCAATTGGACATGCCAAAATTCAACCGCCACAACCATTTTTTCCAACCGAATTATTACGATCGTGTCATTCGGAATGAACGGGAATACATGCGAATCAAAAATTACATCATTGATAATCCGGCAAATTGGGATGATGACAATTTTAATCCGCTGAATAACACGTGCCCTTGGGTAAAATAAACAAAACGTATGAATCAACCCGGGAACATGAACGGTTTTTGTACAGAAAAAACACAAAATAAAAATAAACCGAACGCATGATACGCGGAACCCCTGTAGAGACGCACGGCGGTGCGTCTCTACGTGGAAATGGCCATGCGTCTACAGGGCATGCGTTTCCAAACAACCGTACGTCATTATTTGGACATGTTACTTTACATGACCGTTCACCATCATATTAATTTACGCCATTAAAGGATAATTTAGAATAATTAACCATGTGACCCATTGTAATATCAATATCACAATACCAAGATCAAAAAATCCATTATTGACAATCCAAAAAAATGGACAAAAACCCCTGGCCGGGACGGTTTGAAAAGGAGATAGCGGGGAAATCAAAAGGTTAAAATAAGCTATTGAATAATTGTTCATTGTTCATTGAATAAGTCTTGCCGTCTTTGTGGAATTACATGGGTGTGGTTTTTTAATAAAAAAGGAGGAACAAAAAAGCTGAATAAAGTGCATGAAAGGTTTGGTCGGTTAAAACAAAAGGGCTATAAACATGACTGGAAAGAAATTGTCCGCACAATGAATACGCAAAAATGCGTAACTACAACCATGGATAATATAAATAGTGAAAAAATTTCCATTCGTAAAATTGGACGAATTTGTGGTTATGCCTAACCATATCCACGGAATTGTTGTTATTAACAAAACGGAATATTGGGATGAAACCGATTGTAGAGACGCGACTAATCGCGTCTCTACCGCGGACCATACCGCGGATCCAACCATCGGCCACAACAATAATCCAACCACCCCCGGTGGCATCACTGGCCACAAAAATCCGATGTTGCATGATAATTTATCACGAATTATTCGTTGGTATAAAGGTCGCGTTACATATGAATGCCGAAAACAAGTTCAATCTTTTGCATGGCAATCCCGGTTCTATAATCATATCATTCGCAATGATGCGGTCTGGAAAAGGATTGCAGAATACATCAGAAATATCCAGCATGTTGGGTGGAGGATAAATTTTATACATGTAAATGAAGATTCGATAAGTAAAATGAAAAGCAGCTATTCTCCCACGCTCACCCTTTTGTTCCCGGCAGCTGCCGGGGATATTTCTACGTAACCTCTGGGTATGATGGTTTTTAGCTTCAAATTCTTGAATGTTGCTATTTCTGCGGGAGAATACTCCCTTCAGGGGCCAGGGGCGCGGGAAGGAAATGGACATTGAGGAATATACCAGCAGCTATTGGCAATTTTTTTAACATCCTGGGAAACAAATCCATAAAAAAATTGTGATATAAGTTAGAACAAAAATCCTTAGATGATATGAAAAAATTACTTTTTGGAATTAACCCCATCCATATGGATATTGCCGCTCTTGCGTTACGCATTATCCTGGGTGCACTTTTTATTTATCATGGTGCAACAAAGATCGCATCCTTTAATGAAATGTTTGATCAATTCCCCGATCTGATCGGAATTGGCTCGGGAGCAACCTTAGTAATAGTGATCCTGGCAGAATTCGGCGGCGGCATATTAGTGCTGACAGGTCTCATAACACGCCTGGCTGTTATACCCATATTCATAACGATGGTCGTTGCATTTTTTGTTGTACATGCCTCAGATCCCTTTCAGGCAAAGGAGTTGGCTCTTGTTTATATGATCCTTTCAGTGATTGTATTCCTGGTTGGAAGCGGGAAATACTCCATTGATCGGTTCATCATGAAAGGGCAATGAACAGGGTAGTTTGAGGCTTTTCCAGACCAGACCTGACAGGTTTTGGAAACCTGTCAGGTCTTCAAGAACTATTATCAAACAATTCGTTTTATAGTCAGTTGTTTGGCAAAAGTTAAACAAAACCACCCGGGTGTTATTTTCTTTAAAAAACAGGAGGCTTAATCATGGATTCTTACAGACAGTTACTTACAGCAATTTTGTTCTTTTTATTGATACCGGCTTTTACGGTTTCAGCACAGCAGATGGTTGCTGAAGATGCCGAGCCGGTGAAGATTTCTGAAGGTCATGAATTTACCGAAGGACCTGTATGGCATCCTTCCGGATATCTTTTGTTTAGTGATATACCTGAGAACACTGTTTTCAAATGGGTTCCGGATGAAGGCAGCACGGAATATATTAAGCCCAGCGGACACTCAAACGGACTCACCTACGACCAGGAAGGACGTTTAGTGCTCGCACAACACGTCGGGGCGGTTTCCAAAGCCAATGAAGATGGATCGTTTGAGGTGCTGGTGAATTCTTATAATGGCAAACGATTAAACAGTCCAAACGACCTTGTGGTAAGCTCTGGCGGTGCCATCTATTTCACCGACCCGCCTTATGGGGTAAACAAAGAAGATAAGGAGCTGGATTTTCAGGGCGTTTATCGTTATACGGAAGATGAAGGACTCAAACTCCTCAGTAGTGATTTTGACAGGCCTAATGGCATTGCACTGTCTCCCGATGAAAAGAAATTGTATGTAAATGATAGCAGACATAATCACATCCGCGTATTTCAGGTAAAAGAAGACGGTTTCCTGGATAAAGGCAGGGTGTTTGCAGAAATGGAGTCGGATGAACCCGGTGCGGCAGATGGCATGAAAGTAGATGCCAAAGGGAATGTATATTCCACCGGTCCCGGAGGGTTATGGATTTTTTCTCCGGAAGGGAAGCTTATTCAGCAGGTAAATACCCCACGTCTGACTAATCTTGCCTGGGGAGGAAAAAAGGATAAGACCCTGTTTATGACTTCCCCGAAAGCTGTTTACAAACTGAATATGAAATCAAAAGGCCATTTTTCTTACTAGATTGGTGCATAAAAACACTTTATTTCAGGCACAAACGGAGGTTTTCACCAGCTTAGGTATGAGCGGAATTACAAATTCCGCTCAGCGAAGTTCAAGGTTAATGTTGCAAAACGCGAAACACGAAACAAAAAAATCTACACATCCACCCCAAAAAACGTCCTTACGAAGTAGCTGATGCCGAAGGTGAATGCGGCTACACCGAGGCTTAAAGCCGCCATTTCGACAAAACGTTTTTTGAAATTAAGGCCTTTAGCTATGGCAATGTAGTAGTTGAAAAACAGGATTATCACTATGGCAAAAACCACCGTCAGGCCAAGACAAATAAAGTAATTATCAATGATCAGGTAAGGCAGAATTAATATTAAAACAGTGACGATATATGCAATTCCTGTATACAATGCAGAAGTAAGAGCATTAGAAGACTCTTCATCTGCTTTTTTTGAAAGATATTCCGAAGCGGCCATGGAAAACGAAGCTGCTATGCCTGTTATAAAACCAGCGATGGCAATTAGTCTTGTATTTTGAAAAGCCAGGGTTAAACCGGCGAGCGCTCCTGTGAGTTCAACCAGTGCATCATTCAATCCCAAAACAATTGAGCCAACATAATCAAGCTTCTTTTCTTTTATCATGCCAATTAATTTTTCTTCATGCTGGTCTTCGTCTTCTACAATTTCTTTAGCTTCTGGTATATACTGGGTGGCTTCCTTGTACATCTCTTGTGCTCCTGCTTCTCCGTTTTCCATAAGTTTTATACCAAAGGTCAGTCCTAACAAACGGGTAATCCAGTAGAACTTAAAAACTTTCCATTTACTGGGTTTAACTTCTTCTCCACTGTATTTTTTCCAGAAATTGTAATGTTTCAGCTCATCCTCTGCTATTTCTTCAAGAATTTTTTGATTTGCATTTTTTACCTTTTTTGCAAGGTGTTTGTAAATATGGTATTCTGTGATTTCGTTTTTCTGAAAAAACTTAACTCTGCTCAATTGTTCCTTGGTTAATGATATTTCCGCCATGATAATTTATTTTGATATCGCGAAAATTAAACTATTTTGCATATCTTTATGTATTACACAAACACAAATGTATAAAAACGATGCTATGGAAGAAAATAAAAAGATATTAATCCTGGAGAATCAAATGGAAGCTCAGAGATTATCAGCTATACTTGATGAAGAAAATATCCCACACGTTGTAAGATCATACCATGATTCCGTCTATGACGGTATTTTTCAGGCAGGAAGAGGATGGGGACACCTTGAAGCTCCGGAAGAATATGAAGACAAGATTTTAAAGATTTATGATAAGATGAATGAGGAATGATGTTTCTGGTTGGGGGGTAGCCATGCAATTGTTAATTGGTAGAATTGTTTGAAGGTTTGTTTGATTGTAAAGCTTTTATAATCAGATATATATACATAGATTATCCTATCCGGCTTTTGACGGATCTTTGTTCTATTTACTGAATGGTAAGGAAACGCTGACAGGTCTAAAATACGCTGTCTGGTTTCCCTTCCAAGGTTTTATCGTTCAAGAATGCTTCGTTCTATAATTGTCATTATAACGTGCTTTTATTCCATAAAAAAAGCATCAAGCTATCTAATATCCAATCATCTAAGGCTCCGCTCGTCTGGGTGTCAACCATATTTATGATAGGTCAAACATGAAACCCAAAACTACCGTGCTTTTACTATTCCAAAACCTGAGGAGCTTGTTTCAACCCTGTCAGGATTTCCTCCATATTTAACAACACCCATACCACTCATATCTATTTTTACCACTTCTTCTGCATATATATCGGCTTTTCCGAATCCGCTAAAATCAAGATAGAATGCCCGGGATTTAAGATTGTCGGCGTTTACGTTTGATGCACCGGACATGTCCATCGCCACATAGTCTGCCAGTCCTCTTAAATCAGCATTAACCGCACCACTGAAATCTGCCAGAAGTTTTTCAACTTCCATATCCATATCGATATCTGCAGCTCCTGAAATATCAACCGTTAATTTTGAAGATTTCAGAGTTCCTTTAGTCTCTAGTTTAACAGCGCCTCCGATTTTAATTTTTCTGAGATCCTGAATGGATAGGTAAAGTTTCAGATTCCACTTGTCATGGTTATATTTTTTCTTATCGGTTTTGATAAGCAGAGTACTATCATCCTGATCTACCGTTAGCCTGTCAAAAATTTCTTTATCTGCTTCTATTCTCAGGGATTCATCGTTTCCCTGGACGATATACAATTCACAATCAATAAGGAGGTCGATACCTCTGATATTACTTATTTGGTATTCCTTTTCATAATTTTTGGCCGCAGCATCGAAGCTCATGGCTTGAGTAACCGAAAGACCGGTTATCATAAGTATTGTAGCCAAAATGTATATTTTAAACTTTTCCATTGCTATAAAGTTAGATTTAAAGTTTGATAATCTGACATTTAATTCTACAAAAGTCCATATCTTTTGATTTAGTTTTATTGAATGATTTGATAATGGGCAGAAGCATTATCAATTTGGAAAAATAGTTAATCTATTTGATCGTTTCTGCCCAAAAATAGAATATTCTATAATATAGCCTGTTTAACATTTTCTGTTACAATCTGACCATCAAAAAGTTGTACTATTCTATGCGCACTCTCGGCATCAGTAGGGGAGTGAGTAACCATTACAATGGTCGTACCTTCATTATTTAGTTGTTTCAACAGGTTCATGACTTCTTCTCCATGAGCTGAATCAAGATTACCAGTCGGCTCATCCGCAAGGATTAATTTTGGATTTGCCACTACAGCCCTTGCTATAGCCACACGTTGCTGCTGTCCACCAGAAAGCTGCTGGGGAAAGTGTTTTTTCCTGTGAGACATTTTCATACGTTCCAATACTTCTTCAACGCGCTGCTTTCTTTCCGATGTTGGTTTGTTAAGATATAACAACGGTAGCTCAACATTTTCAAATACATTTAATTCATCGATCAGGTTAAAGCTTTGAAACACGAATCCAATATTTGACTTCCTCAGATTAGTGCGTTTTTTTTCAGTATACCCTGATACTTCATGTTCCATGAAAAATAATTCCCCTGAAGTAGGATTGTCCAGTAATCCCACAAGATTTAGCAGCGTTGATTTACCGCAACCTGAAGGTCCCATTATAGCTACAAATTCACCAGGCTCAACTTCAAGGTTGACATTATTGAGTGCAGTCGTTTCGACTTCATCCGTTCTGAATACTTTTACCAGATTGTTTGTTCTAATCATGATTTCTGAAATTTAAATGTTAATATTTTATTTGTTTTTTGGCCTTTTATATGATTTTTCTCTATTGCTTGCTTTAGTTTAGTCTTTTAGCATGAGTTTATCAGCTTCATTGAAGTTTTCATAACTAGAGACGATAACTTTTTCTCCGGGCTGCAAACCGTCCAAAACTTCGTAATATTTTGGGTTTTGTCTTCCGATGCGTATTTCTCTTTTATAAGCAAAATCACCAGATTCATCGACTACATAAACCCATTGTCCGCCTGTACTTTGATAAAATCCACCTCTTGGAATGAGTACGGCTTCTTTAGATTCTCCCAATTCCAGTTTTATACGAAATGTTTGCCCTATGCTTATATCTTTGGGTGTGCCGTTTGTAAACTCCATGTCTACTATGAATCTTCCCCCACTTACCTCCGGGTATTTTTTGGTAACTTCGAGTTCGTAAGAATTGCCGGAGTAGGTGAATGATGCTGGTAGTTTGTTGCGTACCCTTGATATATAGTGCTCGTCGATTTCAACCTCCAGTTTATGATCATCCAGAATATTAATTTTACCAATGCGTGTACCGTAGCTTATAACTTCTCCCAATTCAGGTTGAAGAAATGCTAATTCACCGTCAACCGGAGCTTTAATATTTAAATTGTCTATCCGTTCTCTCACAATATCACCGCTTTCCTGAAGCCTGCTTATTGTTTTTTCAATTCTCGTTGTTTGCTTAGTCCTGAATAATGAATCTTTTTCTACGGCTTTTTTGAATAGTTCAAATTTTTTGAGTGTAGCTTGATAGGATTCTTTGGATTGGGTGAATTCCTCATATGAGATGTGATCATTTTCAAATAATTGTTTATTGTTCTCAAATGCCCTTTCTTGCTTATCAACATCTTTTTTAAGATCAATTAAGTCCCTTTCATAGTTCAGGCTCCTTTGCTCCATATTCAGCATAGTCTCCTGCAATCCGTTTATTGTACGCGTGTTTTGTGCTTCATTATTGGATATATCAAGGATAAGATTGCTGTTGCTGAGCTCCATAATTACGTCTCCTTCTTCTACCATATTTCCTTCGTCTATCAATATGTCCTCAACGCGACCACCCTCGATAGCGTCAAGATATATCGTTTTTATTGGCTTGACAGTACCAATGACTGCTATATAGTCTGTAAAAACTTTATCTTCAATGGTTTCAATGTTTAATTTTTCTTTTCGGACATTCAATCTTGAACTTTTGTCTCCGAAAAAAATATTGTAGACTACTAGTATGACGATTACACCTACAATAAAAATCCATAAATTTCTTTTGCTAAATAACGTTTTCTTTTTTTCGATAGCTCGGTCCATAATAGATAGATTTTGTTTGTTAGGTCTATACCATTTATTATGCCAAATTATGTAATGCGCTTGTAGTTAATTTATTATGTAAAAAATAAGTATAACCGTAACTAATATTTCTGTTCGATTGTGAAACAATTAGAGTACGGATTCGGACACCTTTTACTGTATCGGGTTTGCCATCATGAAGGTTTGATTGTTTGAAAAATGTGTCGTTGTTTTGATTTTGGTTGGCACTCTATTGTTTTATTGTTTGTCATCCGGTAGCCATCCGATAACCACTCAGTTGTCATTCAATGGTTATTTCGAACCTTTTAGGTTTTTACTTCCTGCTTCATCCTTTCCTTTAAGTTTTTTTATCCTCCGTAGCTTACGTTTTACTTCGTACTTCTTATTTATCATATTTGTCGATCACCTAAATAAGGTTGACCGATTTTTAACCAGATATTGGACAAAATAAACCATTTTTTTTGATGTCATTATTCCAGATGAAAATTTTTTCATTTTAATACTATTAAATGATAATATTTGTAATTTTAGCTTTAAAATTTAAATATTGCTTTTATGGAAAAGAAGACAGGAAGAATTCTTGCAGTTGATGATAATGAAGATATACTTTTCGCTTTAAAACTGCTGCTTAAGAATCATGTAGAGAAAATAGATACAGAAATCTCACCCGAATCTATCCCCAAACGAATAAAAGAGGAACAGTATGATGTTATTCTTCTTGATATGAACTTTACAAAAGATGCCATTAGTGGACAGGAGGGTTTTGACTGGTTAAAGAAGATATTAGAACTCGATCCCGACGCTGTTGTGGTCTTTATTACGGCTTATGGCGACGCTGAAAAGGCTGTTAAGGCAATAAAAGCAGGAGCCACGGATTTTATACTGAAACCATGGCAAAACGAAAAGCTGGTTGCTACTGTTTCTTCTGCTGTTAAACTTCGTCAGTCAAAACGCGAGACCGGTGACTTGAAAGAGAAACAAAAAGAAATTAATCAAATACAGGATCAACCGTTTCATGAATTTATAGGAGAATCTCCAGAGATGAAGGAAGTATTCAAAACCATTCACAAAGTTGCTAAAACGGATGCCAACGTTTTGATTCTTGGAGAGAATGGAACTGGGAAAGAACTGGTGGCACGGGCTTTACACAGAAATTCCCACAGGAATGATGAAATTTTTGTTTCTGTGGATTTGGGGGCTATTCACGAAAATTTATTTGAGAGTGAGCTGTTTGGCCATGTTAAGGGTGCTTTCACTGATGCTAAAAAAGATAAAGCCGGACGTTTTGAGCTTGCCAATAATGGAACACTTTTCCTCGATGAAATTGGAAACCTTACACTGCCTTTGCAGGCCAAGTTGTTAACAGTTATTGAAAGGATGGAGATAACAAGGGTTGGAGCCAATCATTCTAAGAAGATTAATGTCAGATTAATCTGCGCCACCAATAACGATATTCATACCATGATTGCCAATGAAGAGTTCAGACAGGATTTAATCTATAGGATCAATACTGTTGAAATTCACCTGCCGCCGCTGAGAGAACGAACCGGTGACATTCCTTTGCTGGCTAATCATTTTCTGAAGCATTATTCGAAAAAGTATAAAAAACCCATCAAAAAAATTCATTCTGATACTATAGCCAAGCTTAATCAACATCTTTGGCCTGGAAATGTACGTGAATTGGAACATGCCGTTGAAAGGGCTGTAATTATGTGCGACTCGGAGGTTCTTGAACCGGATGATTTTATCATTTCTTCAAGAGGAAAACATAAAGAAGAACTGGAACTGGATACTTATGATTTGGATACTATTGAAAAAAATATTATAAAAAAAGTGCTCAAGCAGAACCAGGGAAATATAACAAAAGCTGCCGAGCAGCTTGGTTTGACCAGAACATCACTTTACCGTAGAATGGAAAAATATGATCTATAAAAATTTTCGTTTAGTCGTTTCTTTTAGGATATTGGTGCTTGCTGCAACAATATTCCTTTTTTTTTACACGCTGACCCTTAACTATTTTATTACTCCGGTTTTGGTTGCAGCTTTGATAATATTCCAGATTATTCTGATTATAAAATATGTAGATACAACAAACAGGAAGCTGGCCAGTTTCCTTGAATCAATAAGGTTTGCAGAGTTTACCCGTTCTTTCCATTTCGACGATATGGGAGATTCTTTCAAAGAACTCAACGATGCATTTAACGAGGTTATCACCGACTTTCAAAAGATACGCTCTCAGCTCGAACAGCAATATCAATACTTGCAGAACATAGTTAAAAATGTGGATATTAGTATAATCACATACCACAAAACCGGAGAGGTAGATATGGTCAACAGGGCGTTTGAAGAGCTTTTTCAGGTATATTCTATAAAAAATATACAGCAGTTGGCCACGGTGAATAAACAATTGGCAGAGGTTCTTATCAATCTTGAACCTGGAAAAAGTAATGTTCTGAAATTACAGCAAGAAGATGATATTTTGCAGCTTGCTATCTATGGGACAGAATTTAGAATGCATAGGAAGCGTATGATGCTTGTCACCATTAAAGATATCCAGAATGTCCTGGAAGAACAGGAAACGGAAACATGGCAAAAACTTATACGGGTGTTGACCCATGAAATCATGAATTCCATAACCCCTGTTTCCTCACTAACTTCAACTCTCATCCAGATAATCCAGGAGTCAAAAGAAACAAATAAAGGTCGTATAGATGCCGAATCTGTTGAAGAGATCGAGCAGGCAATCAATACTATTCACAAAAGAAGCGATGGATTGTTACATTTTGTAAATACCTACAGAAATCTGACTAAAATTCCTCAGCCAAATTTTGAAATTGTTAAGGCAAAAGATTTATTTGATACCATTAAATTTTTTATGGAAAATGACCTGTTGAAGAACAATATACGACTTGTAACTTCAGTAAGGCCTGAGAATATAGAGTTTTATGCTGATCATAAACTGATAGAACAGGTACTCATCAATTTGGTGACAAATGCTATACATGCTTTAGAGGAAAGAAAAGATGGCAGTATTAATTTAAATGCATTCAGAAATAAAAGAGGGAAAGTGGTCCTGCAAGTCTCTGATAATGGAAGAGGTATTTTGCCTGATGTACTGGATAAAATTTTTATACCGTTTTTTACAACAAAACCAAAAGGCTCCGGTATTGGCCTGAGTCTGAGTAAACAAATTATGAGGCTGCATGGTGGATCAATAACGGCTCACTCAGAGACTGAAAAAGGAACAGTTTTTACGTTAACCTTTTAACCATGAACCAAATATTCAAAAATGAGGTAATAACATTCTTCTTTGTAAATTGTTTTTAATTCACATTCAATGGGTTTAAATTATCATTTATTGTATAAAAATCTTCATTAATACAACAAAAGTTTGGGTTAATCAAACAGTGTTTTTATTTATGAACCAAATCACTAACTTTGCGTAACATAAAGCGAATTCAGTAATGAAAACAAGAAATCTGTCAAAAATTAAGTAACCGAAAAAAATAACGAATGTTAAATGTTTTAAATTTTAGAATTATGAAAGCTAGAAATCTACTTAAACTTTTATTTACAATGACAGCAGTATTTGCTTTTACTGCTACTTTTGCGCAGAATCCACCTCACTCTATAATGATTGAATCGGATGCGACTTCAGTAGACTCAGTAACTGTTTCGGACAATGTAGATAAGTATCTACCTTATTACGTTGAACCAGATGCTACATTAAATAGTATATCGGATCCTTACAACACATCGGAAAATCCCGAAAGTCAGGGAATCTATACTTCTTTTAGCTGGAGTTATGAGGACGTAAGTGGAAACGATGCATATGAGTTTCAATATGAACCAGCAGGTAATGATACGGTACCATATGTAAAAGTCCGTTTTACTGAGTCAAATTATGGTAATGACGCTGATACCCTTTCTGTCATTGAGACTTCTGATGGAGGATGTCCAGGCGACCCTGTTAAGCTTCCTATAATGGTATTTGATGAACCATCTTTTGACGTTACCAATGATACAGATAATGATACCATTGAAATGTGTGATAATGAAAATTACTCAATACAAGTTGCATCTATTACAGACAATGGAGTTACTGATGGTAACCTTAAATTTCATGTGGATTCACTTGTTGAGAATATTGATGCTGACGGAAATTCTATTGACGCTGGAGATGGAGACCCAATAGCAAATGCAACAGTATATCCAACAATTTCTGAAGATGGAAATCTTGGAGTTACAGATGGTGTTGAAGTATTTACTCATGATTTAGTTGCAAGAAATGGTGATATCACTCGTTATTCATTTACTTTTTATGGAATTAGTGACCATATTTCCCGAAAAACGGATTATCTAAGCAATGAATCTGCTACGGATGCAGATTTTACATACTATGAACCAGATTCAGAAGGTAACACCTTAGTATTTGTTGTTTTTCCACCTCCAGAAACTGGAAATATCCAATACATACCTAACAACTTTGACTTATAAAAAATCTCTTAATATTATCCTAAGCCTCATAACTGAGGCTTAGGATTACTCAATTATCTTTTATATCTTCGGTTACTTATAAAAAGACAGAAGAATTCAATTGAAAGCTTGAAAATGAAACAAAACTACTTACCGGCCAGATAAATTGAAAAACCGAAGAGCACATATTATTAGCTTAATGGTTCTGATGACAATATCTTTTATCGGATATTCTACTCAGGATACAGTTGTTTGTTACGGGGACTATGCTGCCTATGAAGTGCGCACTGATACAGACACTGCTCAATATTCTTCCGTATTTACATGGGATATAGTTAAAAATGTGGATATTAGTATAATCACATACCACAAAACCGGAGAGGTAGATATGGTCAACAGGGCGTTTGAAGAGCTTTTTCAGGTATATTCTATAAAAAATATACAGCAGTTGGCCACGGTGAATAAACAATTGGCAGAGGTTCTTATCAATCTTGAACCTGGAAAAAGTAATGTTCTGAAATTACAGCAAGAAGATGATATTTTGCAGCTTGCTATCTATGGGACAGAATTTAGAATGCATAGGAAGCGTATGATGCTTGTCACCATTAAAGATATCCAGAATGTCCTGGAAGAACAGGAAACGGAAACATGGCAAAAACTTATACGGGTGTTGACCCATGAAATCATGAATTCCATAACCCCTGTTTCCTCACTAACTTCAACTCTCATCCAGATAATCCAGGAGTCAAAAGAAACAAATAAAGGTCGTATAGATGCCGAATCTGTTGAAGAGATCGAGCAGGCAATCAATACTATTCACAAAAGAAGCGATGGATTGTTACATTTTGTAAATACCTACAGAAATCTGACTAAAATTCCTCAGCCAAATTTTGAAATTGTTAAGGCAAAAGATTTATTTGATACCATTAAATTTTTTATGGAAAATGACCTGTTGAAGAACAATATACGACTTGTAACTTCAGTAAGGCCTGAGAATATAGAGTTTTATGCTGATCATAAACTGATAGAACAGGTACTCATCAATTTGGTGACAAATGCTATACATGCTTTAGAGGAAAGAAAAGATGGCAGTATTAATTTAAATGCATTCAGAAATAAAAGAGGGAAAGTGGTCCTGCAAGTCTCTGATAATGGAAGAGGTATTTTGCCTGATGTACTGGATAAAATTTTTATACCGTTTTTTACAACAAAACCAAAAGGCTCCGGTATTGGCCTGAGTCTGAGTAAACAAATTATGAGGCTGCATGGTGGATCAATAACGGCTCACTCAGAGACTGAAAAAGGAACAGTTTTTACGTTAACCTTTTAACCATGAACCAAATATTCAAAAATGAGGTAATAACATTCTTCTTTGTAAATTGTTTTTAATTCACATTCAATGGGTTTAAATTATCATTTATTGTATAAAAATCTTCATTAATACAACAAAAGTTTGGGTTAATCAAACAGTGTTTTTATTTATGAACCAAATCACTAACTTTGCGTAACATAAAGCGAATTCAGTAATGAAAACAAGAAATCTGTCAAAAATTAAGTAACCGAAAAAAATAACGAATGTTAAATGTTTTAAATTTTAGAATTATGAAAGCTAGAAATCTACTTAAACTTTTATTTACAATGACAGCAGTATTTGCTTTTACTGCTACTTTTGCGCAGAATCCACCTCACTCTATAATGATTGAATCGGATGCGACTTCAGTAGACTCAGTAACTGTTTCGGACAATGTAGATAAGTATCTACCTTATTACGTTGAACCAGATGCTACATTAAATAGTATATCGGATCCTTACAACACATCGGAAAATCCCGAAAGTCAGGGAATCTATACTTCTTTTAGCTGGAGTTATGAGGACGTAAGTGGAAACGATGCATATGAGTTTCAATATGAACCAGCAGGTAATGATACGGTACCATATGTAAAAGTCCGTTTTACTGAGTCAAATTATGGTAATGACGCTGATACCCTTTCTGTCATTGAGACTTCTGATGGAGGATGTCCAGGCGACCCTGTTAAGCTTCCTATAATGGTATTTGATGAACCATCTTTTGACGTTACCAATGATACAGATAATGATACCATTGAAATGTGTGATAATGAAAATTACTCAATACAAGTTGCATCTATTACAGACAATGGAGTTACTGATGGTAACCTTAAATTTCATGTGGATTCACTTGTTGAGAATATTGATGCTGACGGAAATTCTATTGACGCTGGAGATGGAGACCCAATAGCAAATGCAACAGTATATCCAACAATTTCTGAAGATGGAAATCTTGGAGTTACAGATGGTGTTGAAGTATTTACTCATGATTTAGTTGCAAGAAATGGTGATATCACTCGTTATTCATTTACTTTTTATGGAATTAGTGACCATATTTCCCGAAAAACGGATTATCTAAGCAATGAATCTGCTACGGATGCAGATTTTACATACTATGAACCAGATTCAGAAGGTAACACCTTAGTATTTGTTGTTTTTCCACCTCCAGAAACTGGAAATATCCAATACATACCTAACAACTTTGACTTATAAAAAATCTCTTAATATTATCCTAAGCCTCATAACTGAGGCTTAGGATTACTCAATTATCTTTTATATCTTCGGTTACTTATAAAAAGACAGAAGAATTCAATTGAAAGCTTGAAAATGAAACAAAACTACTTACCGGCCAGATAAATTGAAAAACCGAAGAGCACATATTATTAGCTTAATGGTTCTGATGACAATATCTTTTATCGGATATTCTACTCAGGATACAGTTGTTTGTTACGGGGACTATGCTGCCTATGAAGTGCGCACTGATACAGACACTGCTCAATATTCTTCCGTATTTACATGGGATGTTGAAGGCGGCAGGATTGTGGATGAATACAGCAATAAAGTACATGTGCAGTGGGACAAAGATGTGGAAACTGGTAAGCTCACAGTTGTAGAAACAAGTATAATTAGCGGTTGCGAAGGTCAGAAAAAAGAATATGTGGTCAACATTTCCAGACCTGATGTAGATCTTGGCTTTGACAGAGAAATATGTCTGGGAGATGTTGCCGAATTTGACACACAAGAGGATTATAGCGAATATGAGTGGCCTGATGGCAGTGACGATGAAACCTTTACTATGGATACTTCGGGTAATGTATGGGTGAAAGTAAAAGATGAATTTGGCTGCGAAGCTTCTGATACTGCCCATCTTACCGTTCACGAACTCCCTGAGGTGAATATTAAGGTCAGCACCGATTTCCCTGATCGCATTTCAATGGATGATGACAGTATATCGTTCATTGCCGGAGAGGTAAACTCGGTTATTCTTGATGCAGGCATATGGGAATGGTATGAATGGAATACAGGTGAAAGCATGTCTACCATTGAAGTGGATGCAACAGATATCACAAGTCCTGAACAAAATCAGAATACAAGGCAATACTGGGTGACTGTAGAAAATGAATATGGTTGCCGAAATACCGATTCCCTTGCTGTTACTGTTTTAAGAAAGATGGAGATACCTAATGCCATCACACCTAATGGCGACGGACACAATGACAGATGGGAGATACCGGGTCTGTCTCTGTACCCAAATGCAAAAGTCCAGATATTCGATAGATGGGGAGATATAGTATTCGAATCAAAAGGATATGATGAATCCAAATACTGGGAAGGAAGAGATCAACGAGGAAGAAAACTTCCAATGGATTCATACTATTATATAATTGACCTTGGAACTGGTGAAAAACCCCTTTACGGCTCAGTGACAATAATTCGATAGGGATAGTTTATGTGGGAACAGAAAATTAAAAAAGTTATGAAACGATTTACATTGATATTAGGAATTATTCTTTTAGGAACAGCAGCTCTGAAAGCTCAGCAGGTACCTACATACAGCCAGTATATGGAAAATAAGTACCTAATTAATCCTGCGCATGCGGGTAGTCAGGGATATACCAATTACAATCTTACAGCCAGACAGCAATGGTTGGGTTTTGAAAACGCCACCACACCAACTACACAAGCTATAGCTGCAGAAACTCGTGTTCTTCAAAACAGTTACCTCTCCAAGATGCGCCTTATTCGTTCAGGGACAAGAAGAAAAAGACCAAGCGGACGCGTTGGTTTAGGTGGATACATCTTCAATGATAAAAGTGGTATGATCAACCGAACAGGAATTCAGGCTACTTATGCTTATCACCTTCCCCTGGGAGAAAGTCAGTTGTCGTTTGGAGTTTCAGGAACAATTTACCAATTTAAACTCGACAAGGATGGTTTAATTCTTAATGATCAGACTGACCCTTTAATTGACGGAAGGGATAATACCTTATTTGTTCCCGATGCAAGCGCCGGAGTATATTACATGCATAAAAAATTTTATGCTGGTTACTCAACTCTAAATCTGTTTGAATCCGTATTGAAATTTGGAGCGGACCAATCTTACAGTAATTATAAACTAGAACGATATCACTACTTTATGTCGGGTTACCGATATGATTTAGGTGATGGATTTGAAGTTGAACCCTCCGTCCTATTAAAATCTTCTGAAAGAGTTAATCTACAGGCTGATATCAATGTAAGGGCATATTACCAACGTGATTATTGGCTGGGACTCTCCTACCGAACTGGTGAAGCATTGATTTCCATGGTTGGCGTATCTATTGGTAAAATGTACTTTGGTTACGCCTACGATTATTCCTTCAAAGAAGTACAAAAACTCACCTATGGTTCTCATGAAATTTTAATCGGTGTCAAAATAGGTGATTCACGTAGAAGATACCGGTGGCTGAGAAGATTCTAATATTACCGGACCTTTATTTTTGGATTTACAGGATAATGATGTTACCCTTAATGGTAATGTTCAAGGAATTACACTTGATTTTCTGGAAAAAAGAGAAATTAAACATGGTAAAGCAGCTATATCCTTGCTTATCTGTTGCGGCGCTAATATGATGAACCCCATTCAATTGCTTTCCATAACTCATTTGGATAAAGTTAGATTATTAGTTTCATTCTCTTAGACTTATTGCTAAAAAAGTCAATGTAAGTTAATTCTGTATCCCATGGAACCCTCATGGTTTATACATAGGCTTTTGTCTACGTTAGTGGATAAGAGTTCATTCCACAAAAAAAAAGATGCGTATGGTCCGAACGGCACCATCGCATCATTTTTCTTGTAAGCTGTCAGGATATCGTACTATCCATCACTCGTACTATCAGGCTTTTGTTCTTTTGCTCCTTTGTACAATTGTTCTTTCATTCCATCTTTCTAACACCATTTCTTATCACAGCATCAGGTATTCTTCATCCCGTATTTAATATCTATTAGTACAAAACATAATTAACAGTACTACAGAGCATTAACATTCATCGCTTCGAAAACTATATCAGCCAATATACCTATGTTTTTCTTCGAGACAGAATGTCCGTCTTTGTCTGTATCCACTCTATGAATAATTACCAAATCAAATTCTGGTATAACAAGAACCATATGTCCTCCTGCTCCTCTTGCAGAATAACTCCCTTCCGGAATATCAACACTTGGCAAATGAGGGTATTTATTATTATCTCTTGCTACCCACCACATATATCCATAGCCATCTACTCCATAAAGTGCTGCGTCAGAATGATAACGTGTACTCTCTTCCACCCAGTCTTCAGGAATAATTTGTTTATCCTTCCATTGTCCATCTCGAAGCATCAAAAGACCAAATCGGGCCAAATCCCGTGCATTTATACGGAAAGGATAAGCCTCGTGTCTAGATTCATCGCCACTTACATACCATCCGTCATCAGCTTCAAAATCTTCCATCTGAATGGGATCACCAATTTCTTCTTCTATAGCTTCAAAAATTCCTTTTCCGGTTTTCTCTTGAAAAATGGTTCCAAGCACATTAAAATCCCAATTGTTATAGTACCAATGGGTACCAGCTTCCATAGTATGTCTTTCCGGTTTTCTATCTTTCATCCCCTGTGATTCATATAAAGCAGGATGATATACTCCCGATCTTGCTTTAATACAATCATGGATTGTGGCTTGTTTCTCTTCGTCTGTCAAACCATCCTCATCATCTATTCCGAGGTCCTCCATTGTTTTATCCATATCAATAACACCATTTTTGACATAATTACCATACAAGGCACTTAGAACGCTTTTTCTCATAGAATGTGTCATAAATTTGCCTTCAACGTCTCCCCACTCATCAATAATAACACCTTTGTGCGCAATCACAACAGCTGAAGTTTGGATGGAATCGGTGTGCTCCCGGGCTTTTTCAAGTTTTTCTGAATCAAATCCATACTCTTCAGGATTATCAGCAATTTTCCATGTCTCTCCAGGGTATGTTTGTGAACTACCAAGAGTAACAAGTAAACTAAACAAAACAAAAAAGAAAAGGAAACCAAATAAAAAATTTTTTCTAATAGTCATAATTTTGAGTTTTAAGGGTTTTAATAAATTAAAATTGTCATGGTTTAATAGCAGGTTATTTTTATTTTTTCTCGATAATTCCTATATTTACGGTCTAAATTTATTAAAAAAAAATAATCTATGAAACGATCTTTTAGTTTACTTTTACTAATTCCGATTTTATTTTTGTCCACTTGTACTAATCAGACTTCTACAAAAAACAAAAAGTTTAAAATCGGTGTTGCTTCTTTTAGCCATGAAACGTGTACTTTCTGTCCACGCCCCACTGGTATTGAAGAATTTGAATACTATGGAGAACCCCGTGAAGGCGAATCAGTATTAACTTCCAGCTCCTATATCAGGGGTTTTGTTGACCGTGTGGAAGAATACGGTGGAGCCGATTTTGTCGGATTAACTTCTCCCCGCGGAGCTAAAGGCGGATCTTCCGGAAGTTGGATCTCACAAGAGGCCTTCGACAAATACACAAATGCTATGATTGAAGACATCAAAGCTCAGGGCCCTCTGGATGCTATCTTCCTCTCACTTCATGGCGCTATGGCTGTAGAAGAGATACCTAAACCAGAAGCAGAGATTGTCAGACGCCTCAGAGAAGAAGCAGGAGATATCCCAATCTTTGTAACCTTAGATTTACATGCAAATGAAGATCATGAGTTATCTGATGCAGCCGATGCAGTTTTTATAATTAAAAGATACCCACACTATGATACTTATTTAATAGGAGAAAAAGCTGGAAGGGCTATGGTCAATACCCTGAACGAAAGGTATGATCCTGTTATGGAAACAAGAAAACCAGGCATAATCACTCCAAGTGTATTTCAAGGCACCTCTGTATCACCGGCAATGGATATCATGGAAAAAGCAAGGAGATGGGAAGCCAGAGAACCCTCTGCGTATGTCTCTGTGGCTTTCGGATTCGCCTATGCCGATGTTCCTGATGTTGGAGCAACTGTGATGGTTGTTACCGACGACGACCCCGAGCTGGCAAACAAAATTGCCGATGATATGAATGATTATATATGGAGAGCGCGTGAAGAATTTGCAGGAAAGAAACTTCCAAAAACAAAGGAAGGCGTTTCGCAAAGTATTCAGGCAGCAAAAGCAGGAGAAACCCCTGTCATCATAGCAGATCATAGCGACAGAACAGGAAATTCAACCCACATCACGGAAGAGCTCATCAAGCAGGGAGCGAAAAACTTCTGTATAGCAACCATAGCAGACGAAAAAGCAATTGATAAAATGAAAGAAGATGAAATGAAAGAAGGCGATAACATAAGCATGGATATTGGAGGGTATGCTGATGAATACGCTGGGGATCCTGTTAAAATAGATGGTAAATTAGAGTATTTCGATGAATACAGACAATTTGATAAAGTAGCTGTAATAAAATTTGGCGAAAATAACAGGATTATTGTTACTCCTCAGTTACATCAAGTGACGACCCCAGGCATTTTTGAAAGCCTGGACATAGATATGGATGAAATGGACATTATCTCACTAAAATCAAGAGTACACTTCAGAAGAGGCTTTGTCGAGACCGGTATTGCAGGAGAAGTAATTGAAATAGATGCACCCGGATTAGGACCGGCAGACCTAACACAAATCAACTATGAAAACATTCCTGAAGACATCTATCCTTTAAATCAGAATAATTAATCACCTTTTTGTTAATCAGAGTTCTCTTTCTCAAAACCTCAAAGAGAAAGAGAACTCTATATTTAAAATACACACACTAAACATTTTACTATCAATCACTTAAGGCAAGGCAAAAATCACAAATCAAGTGTAAAAAACTAATTTTTGCACGAAAAAAAAATTATTATTTTTGCTGAAAATTAATTGGTATTTGATGTTTTTAAAATTGCTTATTCCGGCTGCTGTATTGATAGGCTTATCAGCTATCTTTTTAGGAATTAGAATGCTAATTCTAAAAAACGGGAAATTCCCGGAGACAGAAATCGGACGTAACAAAGAAATGCAAAAACGAGGCATTATTTGTGCAAAGACTGAAGAAATAAAAAGCCGCAGGGAAATAGACAAGCAAGGGTCCAGTGGTCATATATGCAATTCCTGCCATTTATAATCCCACCTCTGGAAGGTACATTCAAGTTAACAGCAAACAAAATTAGTAATATGCTTACAAACAGACAGATTTTTTTTCAAAATATCGGGCAAACATCTGACTACCCTGCAGCGCTGGAAATTGAAAAAGCTTTAGGTATCTATATTTATGACAAAGAGGGAAAAGATTATATTGACCTTGTTTCCGGTGTTTCTGTCAGCAACGTTGGACACAGGCATCCACGGGTGGTTGCTGCGATAAAGGAGCAACTGGATAAGCATATGCACCTGATGGTTTACGGAGAATTCGTCCAGTATCCACAGGTAAAATTTGTTGAACTCCTCAATCAACATCTCCCGGAGACTTTGAATAATATTTACTATGTCAACTCGGGCAGTGAAGCGAATGAAGGAGCGATGAAGCTAGCAAAAAAATATACAGGGCGTACGGAAATTGTGACTGCCCGGTATGGCTATCATGGCAGTACACATGGCGCTTTATCTGTTATGGGAGATGAAAAATTCAAAGTGCCTTACCGCCCACTGCTGCCGGATATTCGATATATTGAATTTAATAACAATGAACAACTTGAAGAGATAACAGCAAAAACCGCCTGCGTTATCATAGAACCTATACAAGCTGAAGCTGGTATCATTTTACCCGAGAAAGACTATCTGAAAAAGTTAAGGGAAAGGTGCAATGCTACAGGAACCCTGCTAATTTTTGATGAAGTTCAAACAGGTTTCGGACGAACCGGCAAATTATTCGCTTTTCAGAAACTTGATGTAATCCCCGATATTGTTACAATAGCAAAAGGTATGGGAGGAGGTATGCCAATAGGAGCATTTATTTCATCAAAAAAAATTATGAATGCCTTAAAGATAAATCCCGGACTAGGACATATAACAACATTCGGAGGACACCCGGTATCGGCTGCCGGAGCATACGAAAACCTGCGCGTAATTTTGGAAGAAAAGATGATGGAGGATGTGGAAGAAAAAGGGAAACGATATAAAAAGAAACTTAAACACTCAAAAATCAAAACTATCAGGGGAACAGGGCTATTTCTTGCAGTGGAACTGAAAGATGCAGAAGCCGTAAAAAAGACTATGAATAATCTTGTTGATGAAGGAATCATAACTGATCAGTTTATATTTAAACCCAACGCCTTTAGAATAGCCCCACCGCTTATAATTGCTGAAGAAGAAATAGATGAATCCATTCAAAGAATAAAAAATGCGCTGGATAAACTTGATTAATAATACTTAATTTTTAAATGTTTCGTTATAATCCATATTCAACAAAATAAGGATTCAGTATGACTTTGAAAAAAATTTTTTATTCACTATTCCTTTTACTGACCATCCAGATACAATTATTCGGGCAAAATGAAGACACTACCCACTGGCTAAAAGAAAAAGAAAACCAGTTAAATGCTTACTTTGACACATTAGCTAATTCACAATCAGAAACAGAACGAATAAATATCAATGAAAAAATTTTAGATACCATCAGGAAGGTGGTTAAACATCCTGATTCATTTGAATACTCATTTGATTCAATAGAAAACGCAGGAATTTTAACATCCAACGATAAAAAGCTTAGGTTGTACAACTGGAATTTACCCTTCAATGACGGACTTCACGAATATTTTTGCATTCTTCAATACAAACCCGCGAAAGACAGTGAAGTAAAGATTTTTGAGCTAAAAGACCAGTCCGACTCCATCGAAGAACCCGAGTCAGCTATCCTGAGTTACCCGAATTGGTATGGAGCACTTTATTATGATATTATCCCTATACAATCACGAACTAACGAGACTTATTACACCTTACTGGCTTATGATATGAACGACTATCTGACCGATAAAAAAATAATTGAAATTCTGAAATTTGACAAGGAAGATAAACCGATTTTCGGAGCATCAATATTTAAAAACAGAGAAGAGATTTCCAACAGAATTATTTTTGAATATGGCGAGTTTGCATCTATGACATTGAAATATCATGAAGATAAAGACATGATAGTTTACGATCACCTTTCTCCTTCAAGCCCTGAATATGAAGATCAGCGCGAATATTACGGACCTGATTTCTCTTATGATGGGTTAAAGTACGAAAATGGAATATGGAATACATATTTTGACTTGGATCTCAGACTAGATGAAATTGACATCAATCAGTAAGCAAGAACTTTATGAAAAAATTTTCCGGCAATAATACCCTGAATTATACGATGCATTTCTACATAATTGACAATGATTCATCTTTTCATAATAAGCTTAATTATTCACTTAATCATAATTCCAACTATCACATTAGCATTTTTAAAAGTAAAGAAGAATTCCTAAACCAATACAGTGAGAAGAAATTTATCAAAGGCCATGATAAGATCCATATCATAATCATTGATGCTCACCAGTTAGATCCCGAAAAAGATCTAAAACTCCTGAAAAACATCAAACGAAAAAATAAAAACACTGAATTTATAATACTTACAGATGATGTTAGCAATAAAATCTCCAGCTTTGCATTGGATGTTGGGGTATATGAAATAATACAAAAAAACGATAATATTTTTTACCGGCTTGAAAATGCAGCTAAAAGCATCAACAGCCTTTATAATTTTCTGCGAAAAAAGAAAAGCCTGAGGCTCACTATATACGCTTTAATAATATTTGTAGCACTTTCAGGTTCTTTTTTTTATTTTCTGTTTTTAATTCAGGGTTAAAACCTTCCTCATGTGTATTCTGAGCAACTATCTTAAAAGAAAAAACACATCACACCAAGATCTTGATAGTAAACCATCCGGTGATCTAAGGTATATTGTTGTCATTCCCTGTTATAATGAACCAGACATAAAAAAAACACTACAAAGCCTAATACAGGCGGATTCACCAAAATACTCCACAGAAGTATTAATCGTTATCAATACTCCGGAAAATGCACCGGAAAAAATCATCAATCAAAACAAAATAACCTACAACCAGCTATTGGAATGGTCAACCAACAATTTCACAAAAAAAATCACCTTTATTCCCTTGTACATTAGTGAATTATCAGCAAAAGACGCGGGGGCTGGGTTGGCCAGAAAAATTGGTATGGATACAGCCATTCAAAGATTCTATGAAGCCAAAAAAGATGATGGTTATTTGATTTCAATGGATGCAGATACTTTATGCGAAAAAAATTATTTTACAACAATTGATCAAGCAATCCAAAAGTATAAAAATCTTAATGCCGGAATAATATATTTTGAACATCCATTGAAGGGGAGAAGTTTACCAGAGGAAAATTATGAGGCTGCAGCCCACTATGAATTATTTCTGAGATATTATAAGCAGGGATTGGCCTACAGCGGCTTTCTCTACCCTTTTCACACCATTGGCTCTGCATTTTGTGTAAGGGCACAGGCTTATGCTAAACAAGGTGGCATGAACAAGCGAAAAGCAGGAGAAGACTTCTATTTTCTCAATAAAATTTTTCAATTGGGTAACATACGCGAAATCAATAATACATGTGTCTATCCTTCTCCAAGACCCTCAGAACGAGTACTATTCGGAACGGGCCAGGAGGTAAAAAAACTGTCTCAAACAAAACCCATAACCTATAAAGTCTACGATCCAAAATACTTCAAGATCCTCAAAGACTATTTCGAAGAAACACTGCGGGAATTCTACAAATGCCCGGTGGAAAATTTTGAAACCTTATTAAGCAACCAACCCGGGGAATTGAAAACTTTTCTAAGCTCAATTAATTTTCAAAAAGAATGGAAAAGACTGCATGACAACTGCTCAAATGAAGAGAGTTTTAGAAAACAATTTTTTCACTGGTTTAATGGTCTCAAAATCATTCAATTTATGCATTACACCCATCCTGATGCGGAAAATAAAATGGATATTATAAAGGCAAGTTCGGTATTACTTAATCAGATAGGTAGATATTCCAACACTGATAATGTTTTTGAGCTCTTAAAGATCTATCGGAAACTTGAACGCGAAAAAGAAACCAACATCCCATAAACTGGTCTGAAAGGTTTATAACCATATAACATATTATTATTCCCTTACAACCCATTTCAGCAATAGCCAGGATAATACAGTGCCGGCAATATACCATGGGAAATCTGCCCAGCTAAATGTAGCACCCAAAACGGTATGCCCAAGAAAGGTCTCTCTTATATTGACTAAAAAATCAGGATGCAATAGTTGCAAAAACTCGATTATCGAAGTTATAAAGAAAGCTATCAATGCATACAAAAAGGTAAGATGACCGGGAATAAGCAAGAAAATCAACAAAGCTAAATCTATGACATAGAATAACCCCGATAACTTATAGGATACAAAGGTTCCCTCAAATGCAGGATAAAGCTTTGAAAACAAACCCAGTGCAGTGATAATTACAAAGGCAATAATTGCTTTTATGGTTGCTTTTTTTGTATACATAGGAATTACATGAAATTTATATTTCTAATTTTCCGTGAATTAAGGTAATAATAGAAACGCAAAAAAATATAAGACTATCTATGCGCGCTTCAATGCTCATATCAGAATTAACAAGCGTCTTAAAAGAACGTATTTCATTTTTCATCAAAGTTTTTAGAATATTATATTTCTCATTATCAATTATGTCTGATTGCTCTGCTAAATCAACGGCTTCACGACATAAGCTTAGTAATTGTTCTTCAGAAATGTCATCATCACTCAAACCTACAGCAATATCACGTATTTCAATTAATCTTTCAATATTTTTTTTACTATGCTCCATAAGATTATGTTGGAATGATTTATTTCAAATTTATAAATTATTTTTCAACAATCGTAACGTCCAAGACAAAATAATCACTCCCTTGATGTGACATAAATGATTATTTGAATTCAAATCGGTCTTTATCAATTTCAGTGATGAACCTTGATGGATATGTAAATACTGCGTCATATGAATAAATTACAGATGGGAAAGTTAAGAAAAGATTCTGTTTAGCCCGGCTACACGCCACATAAAATAACCGTCTCTCCTCTTCCATATCTTCAATATTCTTTGCACGGACAGATGGAAATAAACCATCAAGTGCATGGGGTACAATAACAGTATGCCATTCCAAACCTTTGGCAGAATGCACGGTTGATATAGTTACCGGACTTTCTTCTTCCTCATCTATCAAGGGGGTTGACTTTCCTGACAAACTTCTTGAGGGGGGTTCCAGGGCAAAATCAGCAAGGAATTTCTCTATGTTTTCATATTTCTTTGCAAGGTCAATCAAAACTTCAATATCCAGTATCCTTGATTGATAATCCGGGTCTCTGGCTTCCAGAATGGGTGCATAATAATCCCTGATGATTTGCAGCTGTTCTGCAACAAAAAGGAACTCATCATATGCCCTGTTAAACATATCTTTGAGCTTTTTCAATTCTTCATAAAATTTTTTCCTTCCATAAATTTCAAGAGGAATTTCCCCGGTTTTACGAATATCCTTCACTATATTGCCTGCTGTAATTTTTCCAATACCGGACAGAAGCTTCAGGATCCGATGCCAAGCTACTGAATCAAAAGGATTAAGAACAATGCGCAAATAAGCGATCATATCCTTTATGTGCCTCCTTTCATTAAATTTCAAACCACCAACCACAATATAAGGAATGCCCCTTTTATTCAGCTCTGTTTGAATATAACGATTATGCCAGTCGGCCCTGTTTAATACTGCAATTTCATCGAGAGGAACATTTTGTTCTCTGAGTTCTAAAATTTTAGATACGATAAATGCAGCCTCTTCTTCTTCATCATAAAAACGAATAACAGATGGTACATGCCGGGCTTCCATGTCCGAGAAAAGCTTTTTCTGATAGCCAATAACAGCATGTTCAACTATATTATTGGTAAATTCCAGTATTTTCTGGTTACTCCTGTAATTTTTCTCAATCTTTACCACCCTGCACTCAGGATAATGCTGCGGAAACCTCAATATATTCTCGTAGTTTGCTCCGCGAAAAGCATATATACTTTGAGCATCATCCCCCACAACCATTATATTTCTGTGCTTTGCCGCAATGTAATCCACAATCTCTTTTTGAACAACGTTGGTATCCTGAAACTCATCAACCATAATGTATCTGAAATCTTCCTGAAGCCGCTTACGAAATCGAATATTATCTCTCAGGACATTTCGCAAAAACTCCATTAAATCATCAAAATCAAATATATTGCTGATTTCTTTATATCGGTTATAACCATTGTAGATCATTTCAATATCCCTGACATAATCAATTAACCCTGAATAATAGCGCTCAATAAATTCCTTTATGGTAATGTTTCGATTTCTGGAACCGGAGATAATCTTCTGTAACCGCCTTTTTTTAGGAAATTTCTTATCGTTTCTGTTGTACTTGAGTTCACTCCTCACCAAATCAATGGTATCCTCGCTATCCGCGGTGTCTATTATGGTAAAATTTGTGGGAATATTCAGAAAGTTTGCATATTTGCGCAAAACATAGGTGGCAAAAGAGTGAAATGTCCCTCCCATCACCTTCCCCACCCTATTATCTTTGAGAAGCTGTTCCACTCTTGAGAGCATCTCATGTGCCGCTTTCCGAGTAAAAGTCAGTAAAAGTATTTTCCCAGGTTCAATATTATTTTCAATCAGGTAACTCACTCTATAGACTATAACACGGGTCTTTCCGCTCCCTGCACCGGCAATAACCAATAAAGGGCCGCGAACACATGTCACTGCCGTAATTTGTGCCTGGTTTAGCTGGTTGGTGTAATCAATTTTGTAATTCCCGCGGGTGATATCTTCTTCAGAGTATTCAAGTGACTGCGTTTGCTTTTTCCTTTCTATAGAATCAGCGATAAGCTTTAACTCATTAATGCGCTTCTGGGTTTCATCGTCAATTTCAATTTCCGGATAATCCTCCAGTGATAAACTGTACAATTCGGGTAAACCTGAACTACCTGCCTCATTGTCTGAGTTTTTTTTATCCAC
The DNA here is from genome assembly GCA_041686375.1 of Bacteroidales bacterium. GTDB lineage: Bacteria > Bacteroidota > Bacteroidia > Bacteroidales > UBA12077 > JAGXLC01. The sequence goes on along the minus strand of JAWLEB010000016.1, from coordinate 20,261 downwards.
TTCCCCCAAAAAATCCTCCAGCAACTTTTCCCGGTCCATATCATTCAAATCTTCATCATCATTATCATCTTGGTTTGCAGAATTATCATCATCGGAATTTGTCCCGGTTGAATGAAACCAATCATCATTGCCTTCAAAAAATGAAATATGCGCAAAGACGGAAATTGGTTTTAAAATAATGTCTAATATTCTGAAGATACGCATAATAACAACACAGCTTTCCTTTCAAAGATACTGTATTCCATCGATTTTACAATAAAGAAATTGCAGGTTCAGCAGGAAAAATATAAAAGAAAAAAAAGGAACAGACGAGGTAAACAGAAAGATAAAACATGCCTTATTCCTCAATTTTTCTCACCTTTTGGTTTTCCGTATGAGCATCAATCATAAATGCATAGCTCACACGCTTGCCGGTTTCTATAGATTCATACTCAAAACCCGTGTCCCCTTTCACTATAATACATTTTCCCAGTTCATATCTTAACGAAAGTACTTTATCTCCAATTGTAAGAGGCTTTCCATCGTAATCAAAAAACTTCATCTTCTCTTTTCTTCTAAAAATTTTAATCATAAAAAACCTTCTTTAAGCCAGCGTTTATTCAGTATACTGGTCAATGACTAAATTAATTGCTCTCTGACAAGCAGCACAGAAACGCTCTGTTCTGGTAAACTATTATGCAATTCGGTTCAGAACGATAAAATCCCTTTGCATGATACATAGCCCCTTCGTAGGCTCCCACCTCACCAGTGTATTCAATATTGTTTAAGTAATTATCCTCCCATTCATCTTTCTTATATCCTTCACACAATACCATTATATCAACCTTTTCATGTGGACCACCACTAATATGAGCATCATAAACATTTTGTATCACTGATTGTCTATTTTTTGTCCATTCCCCTTGTTAAATTAACAGAAAGTTTGCAAGTAATTGAAGTCTCGTTTTTCCCTGATCACCTTTACTAGTTACCCCAAACCATCATTCAGAATATATCCATAATCCATAATGCCTGATGCAGAAATACCTTAAAGCTAACGAAAAAGACATAACTGATTATCATTATTTTTTATCAGTTAAATCCAATCCGAAATGTTTTTTGTAGGTCGCACGTACCCGTTTATCTAACCAATTGTATAGGTTTTTCACATCGTCTTGCGGGGGCTCTCCACCACGCCACATATTTAATTCATTCATTGCCTTATCATATATTTCTTTGTTAAGGGGTTCTAATAGCTGTGTAATTCCTGTGCCTTCAGCATTGTAAACTTTAGTAGAATTAATATAATATTTCGTGGAGCCACGTTCTGAGGGTATCATTGTTTCTTTCAGTTTAAGAGCAAGATTGCATATTTCTGCATTTTTATCATCTTCAGCAGTAACGACTTCAGGTAACTTCCCGTCTGAAGTCAGCCACACCGGAATAGCAACCGAACTAAGAGGAAAACCAACTCTTGACCAAATAGTCGTTAACAGGGGAGACTCACCTTCATTAACCCCCTGAACAACCATAGATGATGTAGATGTAAAGCGGTTAATACAATCCTGAAAATAAAAGAAGTTATCCTTATTGGCAGGTAACAAATCCTCTTTCGCCTTCACTCCTGATAATGGATTTTCCAGAGAAGTCATCATCTCTTCAAGCAAAAAAGGCAATGAGAGATTTCCTTCTGCAGCTGCCCGGTAAAATTTCTTCTCCGCTGTTTCAAAACGAATATAACCGGCGCCTTCATTGGGTTCTCCATCGAAAGAATAATTAGTGCGCACAATGTAGCCGTGGGGCGCTATACTTTTATCATCTGCATCAAAACGGGTATAGCTATTTTCTCCGGTTTCAAAATATGCTGCACCTCCCTGAGCATCAATAACTCCAAAATTAGAGCTCACCTTGCGCGGATGTTCACTATTTTCTATAAATTGTTCAAATTCATCAACAGTTGCACATTCCATTAATGCTTTCTTCATAAATGACCCGTTGTTATCACTTTCGCCTTCAATATTGTATGATAAAGTATTCATGATTGTAAAGCCTGCACTGTTGTAACCCATCCAAATCTTTTCAAAATCAACATCAGAGGAGTTTACAAGGGCAATAGCATTGTAGTTTTCGCCGTCAATATACACCAGTTTGTTGTCGAATGTCTGTGTATCACGGTGTTTCCACATAAGGGGTCTGCCATCAGGAGTATGTTCACCTGATATAATCACAGACGTACATGGGATAGTATGTTGCACTGTGAGCAACATAATAATTAACAGGGATAATAAGGTTTTGTACATAGTCGAGAATTTTTTGTTAGCGTTTAAGACAAAGTTAATCTATATCATCGTTTGTCCAAAATAAAAGTTAATCCCCTATAAAATTAAACAATGCAATAAGCTGGAGGAGCAGATTAAAAGAAAATACCAGTTTGGGTTTTATCAGTACGTATAAAAGATTTTACCACAAAACCTTTGAGAACACAAATAACCTCCGGAAAACGAAAAGCCGGAGGTTAAAATATAAGGAGTTACAATCGGTTTATTATTCAAATCATCATTATATGAGCCTTTCAACTAAATCAACAACTCTGTTTGAGTAACCCCATTCATTATCATACCATGAAATTATTTTAACAGTTTTGCCTATAACCATTGTACTTTCAGCATCAAAGACAGAAGACCTTTCGTCTCCTATAATATCCGCAGAAACAATTGGGTCTTCAGTATAGCCTAAAATACCTTTCATATCACCTTCAGCATGTTTTTGCATAGCCTTATTGATGTCTTCCACGGTCACCTCTTTTTTCAGATTAGCCACAAAATCAATCAATGAGCCCGTTGGAGTTGGAACACGAATCGCTTTTCCATCCAGTTTGCCATCCAGTTCCGGGATCACTTTGCCAACTGCCGTGGCAGCACCGGTGGTTGTAGGTATTTGAGAAACAGCAGCAGCTCTGGCTCGACGTAAATCTTTGTGTGGGGCATCCTGAATATTCTGATCAGCCGTATAACTATGAACGGTGGTCATCAATCCCTCGTTGATGCCAAACTCGTCCTGCAATACTTTTACTACAGGAGCAAGGCAATTGGTAGTACAGGAAGCATTTGAAACACATTTATGTTCAGGTTTTAACACCTCATCGTTCACACCCAGAACAATCATTGCATCAATTTCATCCTTAGCAGGAACTGTTAGCAGAACCTTTTTAGCACCGTTTTTAAGATGGTCGCCATATCCTCCTTTGGATGACTCACGCTGACGGAATACACCGGTAGACTCAATAACTACATCAGGTGTCTCATCCCATGGAATTTTCGCAGGTTCTCTTTCTGCACTGATTTTTATCTTCACCCCGTCAATAATTATATTATTACTATCATAATCTACTGTTCCCTTAAATTTTCCATAGTTTGAATCATACTTTAAAAGATGTGAAAGTGTTTTAGTCTCGGTAATATCATTGATACCAACAATTTTTATGTTTTTGCGCTCATGAGCAATCCTGAAAACGCTCCTGCCGATTCTTCCGAATCCGTTAATAGCAACTTTTATTTCCTCCATATCTTCTGTTTTTTTTTATGGTTTAGACAATTCGTTCCGGAACTAACAAAATTAACGATTTATTCATTAAAGTTCAAACCTTGTTCGATTGAATTGACTATCAATACTTTTCTACAAAACAATTGACTTAGGTTATTGTTTGTGTTTTATCGGTTTTATTTTTAAACTCCTGTATCATATGTGTGTTTCTCTGAAGCAGAAAAGACTGCCATGATAATGAAACAAATTTTTCGCGAGGTTAATCTCAATTAGTAACGAACATTTGCAGACAAAAGAATTATTCCTGGTAATATATGCGTTTCACGCGATTTGAAATTCCTGTGAAAATCTCATACGGAATTGTATTGAGCTTTTCAGCCAACTCAGAAACCGGTATTTCATCTCCAAAAATGACTGCCTCATCACCCTCATCTACATTACAGCCGGTAACATCAACCATACACATATCCATACAAATACTTCCTACAATGGGAACATAATGACCGTTGATATATAACCTTCCAACGCCATTACTCAACCCACGTCTTAATCCATCGGCATATCCGACAGGAATGACTGCAATGGTTTTTCTCTTATTTGCTTTACCGGCTCTTCCGTATCCAATGGTTTCCCCTTTGGAAACATTTTTTATCTGTGTCACTGTACTTTTAAATGTACTTATATTTTGCAGATGCTCGGAATCTACAGCACTAATCCCGTATAATCCAATTCCGAGGCGCACCATATCGAACTGTGCAGATGGGAAACGTTCAATACCAGCAGAATTCAGTATGTGGCGAAGCACAGGATAACCTAATTCCTGGATAATTCTATTGCTCAGTTCATCAAATTGTTTTATTTGTGCATTAGTAAAATCATCTTGCTCCGGGTCTTCGCTTGCAGCAAGGTGAGAAAAAATTGAAATTACTTTCAGATGCTTTACTAAATTTATAGACTCTATAAGTTGATCCGTTTCATACGACTTAAACCCAAGCCTGTTCATACCGGTATCTATTTTAAGATGAACCGGGTACTCCTCTTTACCCATTCGTCCCACTTCATTGTTAAATTGCTCCAGTACCCTTAAATTATAAATTTCCGGTTCCAGCTCATATTCAATCATAAGCTCAAAACTCTCTTCTTCAGGACTCATAACAATTATGGGTAATCCAATACCGGCTTCTCTTAATGCGATACCCTCATCCGTAAAAGCTACACCAAGATAATCAACTTTATGGTACTGCAACATATTTGCAATTTCATATGTGCCGCTTCCGTATGAAAAAGCTTTGACCATCGCCATAACATTCGTATCGCTTTGAAGCCTTGATCTGAAATAGTTTAAATTAGAAAGCATCGCATCAAGGTCTATCTCAAGCACTGTTTGATGTACTTTCTCTTCAAGAAGATTTGAAATTTTCTCAAAATGAAAATCACGTGATCCTTTCAGTAAAATAGCTTCATCCTGAAATTTACTCGTGGACAAATAGCTTATAAATTGCTCCGTCGATGTATAGAATTCACTATCTACATCGAAAACTTCGGCCTGTTGGGCAATAGCATGACCTATACCAATCAGCCTGTTTACATGATACCTATTCATCAGGTCGTCCACATCTGCATATAAGTCTTCATTACTACGTCCGCTTTGCAAAATATCTGATAAAATTACCGTCTTTTTTTTATGCTGATTTTGCTGATGAAGCATATTTATAGCAATATTCAGAGAACCAATATCAGAATTATAACTGTCATTGATTAAGGTACAATGATTAACGCCCCTTTTCATTTCAAGGCGCATGGCAATCACCGGCAAATTAAGCATTTTGCTCTTTATGTACTCATTGTCAAGCCCTAAATGCAACAGCAGAAGCCAAATATGTATTGCATTTTCAATGGATCCATTGTCTATGAAAGGAATTTCTATATCAACATTTTGGTCTTCATAGTAAGCGATTATGCGGGTTTTGTTGCCTTCTTTTTCTATAGAGTCGATCTGCAGATCAGCATCGTAATTGGCAGACCATGTTAACAGTCTTTTATCTTTCAGCTCCTCATGGTCAATAATCTCCCTGTGAATATTTTCATGGTCTTTGCAATAAATAATCACTTCCGCTTCAATGAAAAATTCCAGTTTCTCCCTTATCTTCTGAATAATATTTTCAAAGTTCTCCTGATGAGCTTCACCGATATTCGAAAAAATTCCAATCTCTGGCCTTATAATATTTTGAATACGTTGCATTTCACCTGGTATGGATATCCCAGCTTCGAAAACTCCCAAATCATATTCGTTAGTCATGTTCCATACAGATAGCGGTACGCCAATCTGTGAATTATAGCTTTTAGGACTCCGAATAATATTGAATTTTTCAGATAAGGCGTGATAAATCCATTCTTTAATTATCGTTTTTCCATTGCTACCGGTAACTCCAACTACAGGATAACCAAATTGGTTACGATGATATGAAGCAAGTTGTTGAAACGCTCCCAGCGGGTTAGGAACTATGATAAAGTTAGCTCCCTGGAAACGATCAAAATTTTTAAATTTTTTAGAAACTAAAAAATTTCTTACCCCTTTTTTATACATCTCAGGGATATAGTCATGCCCGTCATGGCGTTGCCCAATGATGGCAATAAAAAGAGCATTTTCCGAAGAAATAATTTTTCTGCTGTCAAAAATGATATGTCTGACAACAGGGTCTGAGTTGGAAATAAGCTCTCCTCGAAGTATTCGGGCGATTCCGGAAGTTGTGTAAAATTTCATAGCTATCGGAGTTAATAAATAAATAAACGAATCAAGAGAAAAAAGATTAAAATTGCTACTCTTTTCTCGCGTTAATGAAGCACGCCCTGCAAAGGGGTTCGTACTCGTCTTGTTCTCCCAGTAATACCAGTTTTTTCGACTTGGTTTTACGGTATGAATACTGCGCCAGACTTCCGCAACGCATGCAAATTGCATGAACTTTTGTTACCTGTTCAGCAGTAGCCATGAGTTTTGGAATAGGCCCAAACGGTTTACCCTGAAAATCCATATCCAGCCCGGCAACAATAACACGCATACCTTCATTAGCTAATTGATTACAAACATCCACCAAACCTTCATCAAAAAATTGTGCTTCATCAATACCTATTACATCAACATTATTCGCTAACAAAAGTATATTTCCCGCTGCATCAACCGGTGTAGATGTTATTACTTTTTCATCATGTGAAACCACATCCTCCTCTGAATAACGGGTATCAATTATCGGCTTATATATTTCGGTTCTCATCCGGGCATATTTTGCTCTTCTTAAGCGCCTTATAAGCTCTTCGGTTTTACCGGAAAACATAGAACCGGTGATTATTTCTACCCAACCGACCTTGGTGTTATGATTCTCAGTATTTTCAAAAGGCATTGTATCTTAAATTCGTATTTTATTCGTTATTTTTGTAAAATTATAAAAAGTCAATGACATGTATACAGATAAAAATTTTGAACATATAACAGTAATTATTCAGGACATTCAGGATAAGGCTCTTGAGCTAGAAAATTCAAAAAAAATTCATAAAATTGAAATGGATATCTTGCTTGAAAAAGTGAGAGAGCTATATGACAATTTGAAAAAAATGGATAAAGAAATTTCCATGACCAGCAAAGCTCATGAAAGTGAAAATACAGATAGTAAAGCAAGCAGAACCATTGAATTTAAGATAGGTCCAGAAAATCAAACCAGGGAAAAACAAAAAAAGACAGAGCCCGAAAAACCGGAAACTGAGCCAGAGCAAACGACAGAAAATAAACAGGAAGAAGTTGTTCAGCCTCCCCGGGAAGAAAAGCAATCCATTCAACCTGTAACTGAAGAATGGAAAAATGCTGAGGAAGTATCCAAAGCCAGAGAATACGGCCCTGAAATAGTGGCTGATAAATATCAAAATGCCCGGACATTCATGAATGAATCCCTTGCAAAAACACAAAATAAAAATGATGTTTCTTCAAAAATGCAGGCAAAGCCTATAAACGATCTAATCAAGGCTATAGGGGTAAATGATAAATTCTTATTTATCCGTGAGTTGTTCGATGGTAACAAAGAAAAATACCATGAAGCTCTACAAATCTTGAATGAATTACCAAGTATGGCTGAAGCAGAGACATATCTGAAAGAAAGCTTTAACTTTGACTGGGACAATCCTGTATTTCAAAAGTTTTATGATCTCATTAAAAGAAAATTCATGTAGACATGTAGAACAATATATTTATGCCGAAATTATATATTATCCCCACTCCCATAGGTAACCTTGAGGATATCACTTTCAGGGCTGTAAGAATCCTACAGGAGGCTCATTTTCTTATTGCCGAAGACACCCGTACAACCCATCATCTTCTTAACCATTATAACATTAAAAATTCTGTGGTATCGCACCATAAGTTTAATGAACACACAAAAACGGACGCAATCATTCAAAGATTAACAAACAATGATCAGGTCGCTGCCTTGGTTTCAGATGCCGGTATGCCGGGGATTTCAGATCCGGGATATCTGCTTATAAAAAAGTGCCTGGACGAAGGGATAGAAATTGAATCTCTCCCGGGAGCAACTGCTTTTTTACCTGCACTCATAAATTCAGGACTGCCAAGTGATAAATTCGTCTTCGAAGGATTCCTGCCGCATAAAAAAGGACGAACAAAGAGGCTAAAATTTCTTTCAGAAGAAGAGAGAACGATGATTTTTTATGAATCACCTCACCGCCTCTTAAAAACACTCCAGCAATTCTCCGAATACTTCGGAAACGACAGAAGAGCCTCTGTATCCCGTGAACTTACCAAAATACATGAAGAAAATGCAAGAGGAACGTTACATGAGCTGGCAGAACAGTTCGGCCAAAAGAAAATCAAAGGAGAAATTGTTGTTATTGTTGAAGGAAAGCCGAAGAAGTAGACGATTAGATGGGGCATGTCGATTGCCAGATGCCGGATACCGGATGTCAATTATCAGATACAGGACGCAGGATAGAACACGGATGACGCAGATGTTGTACATACATTACAGTGCAACATCTCAGCGATGATTAAATATTAAATTTGCCATGAACAAAATGGATAAAAGCCGGAATGCAAGGATATGCCTGTCAATAGCGGGACTAAAAGATCCAAATCACCCAAACTACCGGAGAAACATTAAAAAAACAATTATTACAGTGAAAGCTTTTCAGTCATATATTCAAAAAACAGGTATCATCAATGAATGGAAATGAAATAAGCGAAAAATGGATAAAAGCATCCATTGTGGGAACCACATGGGCAGCTTCTGAAATTGTGCTCGGTAGTTTTTTACACAATTTGAGAATTCCGTTTAGCTCCACCCTTTTAACAGGAATTGGCATAGTCATATTAATTTCAGCGAGTTACATCTGGAAAGATAAGGGCTTGTTTTGGCGGGCTGGATTGATTTGCGCGTTAATGAAAACCATGTCGCCCAGTGCAGTTATTTTCGGACCCATGATTGCCATTTTCAGTCAAGCTGCATTACTTGAAATTTCTGTAAGAATTTTTCAAAAAACAATATTCGGCTTTATAATAGGCGCAATTTTGGCTATGACATGGAATTTATTTCAAAAAATAATGAATCTTATTATTTTTTATGGCTCCAATATTGTGGAGGTATATTCAGATTTGTTAAAATACGCACAAAAACAATTAAATATACAATTTGATATCGTTTGGCTGCCAATATTAATTTTGTTGGCCATATACAGTTTATCAGGACTATTATCAGCTATAATTGGTATAAGAGTGGGCAATAAAATAAGACAGCAGCCCGCCTTAATGAAACCAAGAAATCAGAAAAATAGCTACAAACCAAATAACAATCAACAAAAATTCAATTATTCCATTTTCTGGCTGTTTTTAAATTTGGGCTTAATCATAACAGCATTGATGTTGCTCAATTATACATCATGGATAGTTTGGTCGGTTTCAGTAATGACAATCTCAGCCATTTGGATCGTAAAGTACAAACGTGCATTACGACAATTATCGAAACCAAAATTCTGGATTTTCTTTGTGATAATTACGATGACTACAGCTTTCGTATTAAATAAAATGCAATCACAGAGTTTAATGGACGGATTTTTAATCGGATTACAGATGAATTTTAGAGCAGCAACTATAATTCTTGGTTTTTCGGTTTTAGGAACAGAATTATATAATCCGGTAATACGAAAATTCTTTATGAAAACATCAATGAAACAATTGCCGTTAGCATTAGAACTCTCGTTCAAAAGTTTACCCATGATGATAGCCAATCTTCCGGAATCAAAGGCAATAATAAAAAATCCGGTCTCTATAATCTATCAAATAATCTCGCAAATAGAATTTCGATTGAACGAGATAAAAAGCAATTTATCAAAAAAGACTTTTATCATAACCGGCTCGATTGGTGAGGGCAAAACCACCCAACTTCAAAAAATCATAGAAACTCTTAAAAAACAGGAAATTTCAATAGGTGGAATAATATCGCCCAGAATAGTAGAAAACAAAACCACCAAAGGCTATGATATTGTAGATATTATGACCAATGAAAGAGCAGCATTTTTAAGAAAAACAGGTGATGAAAAATTGCCCGGAATAGGCAACTACAACATATTGTCTGAAGGCTTGAAAAAAGGCAACAATGCAATAAAAAACTCTCAAAATAACCAGGTAATTGTAATTGACGAGGTTGGCAGATTAGAACTTAACAACAAAGGTTGGGCAGAAAATATAGAATATTTGCTAAATGGTTCAAAAAGTTATTTAATTTTATCCGTGCGCGACAGATTTATCAAACAAGTGATAAATAAATGGTCTTTAAAAGATTACAAGATATTGGATGTTTCGGCAGATGACTATATAAAAAACAGTAAAATCATTGCAAAAGACATCAATAAGCTAAGCAATAAAGCTTAAAAACGGCCGGTTAAAAGTTTTAACCATTCAAAATCATCAATTACAAAGAAAAATCTTATTTTAGCATACAGAAACCTATTCTTTAGTTTAAACAATATTAATCTACAGACAAGTAATGCAAGATTCAAAAAACGAAAAACCCGATAAAACCCTGTCTCTTTCCTCGGCTATTGATCGCCGTAGTTTTATCAAGGTAGGAGCGTTTATAAGTGGCGGTATTGTTCTTTCTGGCATGTTCGCCAGCTGTATAGAGGATCTTGAAAAGACTGTCGGGGTGGTAGAAAGTGAGTATGATGGTGTTAAGGTTATTAGAGCCGGTTGCCCGGCTCATAATTGTGGTGGAAGATGTGTTCTAAAGCTGCATGTAAAAGATGGCCAGGTATTAAGAATAGAAACCGATGACAGGCCGGGTGACACATTAGCTGACCCTCAGCTTAGGGCATGTATAAGAGGAAGAGCTTATCGCCGTCGCCAGTATCATAAAGACAGGCTTAAGTATCCTCTAAAGCGTATTGGTAAACGCGGTGAAGGGAAATTTAAACGAATATCATGGGAAGAAGCTATTAACTTGATGGCTTCTGAACTCAAAAGAGTTAAGAAAAAATATGGCAATTCCGCCATCCATCTGCCTTATGGAACAGGGAGTTATAACCAGGTAAACGGCAGGCAAACAGCGGCAAGACTGCTCAATCTTTTTGGTGGTTCACTGGGATATTATAACAGCTATAGCTGGGCCTGTATAAGTAAGGCAACGCCTTATGTTTATGGCACAGGCGTTACCGGGAATCAACGTCAGGATTGGGTTAATTCAAAATATATATTGATGTGGGGCTGGAATCCATCGGAAATGAGAGATGGCACCAATAGTGAATATTTTCTGAAGCAAGCCAGGGAAAATGGCGCTAAAGTGGTTTGTATAGACCCGAGAATGACCATGAGCGCTGTTGCACTGGCAGATGAATGGATACCCATAAGGCCTGGTACCGATGTAGCCATGATGAGTGCGATGGCTCATGTTATTATCACGGAAGATTTACACGATAAAAATTTTATTAAAAAATGCTGTTCAGGTTTTGATAAAACACAAATGCCTGAAGGTTGTGAAAATGAAGAAAGCTACAAGGACTATATCCTGGGCACTTTTGACAATCAGCCAAAAACCCCTCAATGGGCAGAAAGCATCACCGGAATACCAAAAGATACGATTAAAAGAATAGCCCGGAAGTTTGCCAAAACCAAACCCGCCATGTTATACCAGGGCTATGGAATGCAAAGGAGAGCTTACGGAGAGCAACCTGTCATTGCCGGATGTGTTTTAGCTTCAATTACAGGCAACGTGGGCATTCCGGGTGGATGGGCCAGTGGTATAGGCCTGCAGGCTGATGATGGAGGCCCTTTCTGGAATGTATTTCCCACAGGCAGCAACCCCGTTAAGCCCAGGATTCCCGTTTTTCTTTGGACTGAAGCAATTATAAGGGGTGAAGAAATGGGTAAGAAAGATGGCGTAGTCAATGCAGAAAGACTGGATAATAATATTAAATTGCTTTGGAGTGTTGCCTCTAATATTCTTGCGAATCAACATGCTGATGTTAATAGAACCACCGAAATACTGAAAGATGAGAGCCTTGTAGAGTTTATTGCTGTGCAGGACCAGTTCATGACACCCTCGGCTCGATTTGCCGACCTGGTACTGCCTGTTTGCACACAGATGGAAGTATGGGGCTTACAGGATGGATGGAAGTATGGCGATGAGGTGATCTTAAATCCACAAATAGCAAAACCGCCTTTTGAAACCAAAAGCGATTATCAAATTTGCACTGAACTGGCCGGTAAACTCGGTTTAAAAAAGAAGTACACAGAAAACAGGAACGAGAAAGAATGGATCATATGGGCATTGGAAGTCTATAGAAAATCACGCTTCCCTGAATTGCCTAAATTTAAAGAGTTCAAGGAAAAAAACACCGGCGTTTACTCAACACCTGTTAAAGAGCCGGAAATAGCTTTCGAGGATTTCAGAAAAAACCCCGACAAGCATCCCCTTAATACTCCAACCGGTAAGATAGAGCTTTTTTCAAAACCTTTATTTGATATGAATAAGCCTTCGGAAATACCTGCTGTTCCGAAGTATATACAAGAGTGGGAAAGCCCGTTTGGCAGGGAAAGCAAAAAGTATCCCCTGCAAGCCTTGGGGCATCATTATATGCCAAGAGTACATTCTACACATGATGGTATTGACTGGCTGGAAGAAGCATTCCCTCAAAGGGTGTTTATGAATCCTCTGGATGCTGAAAAAAGAGGCATCCAGAATGGTGAAAAAATATTAATATACAACGACAGGGGTAAAATCATCATGCCCTGCAGATTAACGCCGAAAATCATGCCCGGGGTCGTGGATATACCACAAGGGGCATGGTGGAAACCAGACAAAGATGGTATAGACAGGCGTGGAAATATTAATGTGCTTACATCTCATAAGTGGACGCCTTTAGCATTTGGAAATGCACAACATACGATTATGGTGCAAGTTGAAAAAGTAAAAGCATAAAATGAAATGAAAAAACAAATAGCTTTCTATTTTGATTCTTCAAGGTGTTCAGGCTGTAAAACCTGCCAGATTGCTTGCAAAGACAAGCATAACCTCGGTAATTCCACAAACTGGAGAAAGGTTTATGAAGTGTGTGGTGGCGACTGGAAACAGGATAAACAAACCTGGATTTCAAATATTGGAGCTTATAACGTCTCTATGTCATGTAATCATTGCCGGGATCCTATTTGCATGAGTTCTTGTCCTAACAAAGCTATATACAAAAATGATAATGGCGTGGTTTTAATCGATGAAAACAAATGCATGGGCTGTCAATATTGTGAGTGGGCCTGCCCTTATAATGCTTTAACGCTTGATAAAGAAAAAGGAGTGATGACAAAATGTACCCTGTGTATTGATTATCTTGAAGAAGGAAAGTTACCCGCATGTGTTGCAGCTTGCCCCATGAGAGTACTGGAAATAGGTGATCTTGATGAGCTGGAGCGCAAGTACGGCAAGCATGACAACGTGTTTCCTTTGCCACCGGAACACTATACCAAACCATCCGTTATCATTAAGAAACATCCATCAGCAGAGGAATCCAAAAATTGGAAAATTATAAACAAGGAGGAGGTTAAAAATGCTTAACAGTGAATGGTCTCTCGTCTTCTTTACCTCGTTTTCTCAATTGGCTGCCGGTATCACGATTGCTGTGTTACCTTTTGTACTCACAAAAAAACAAAACAGTTACGCCAAATTGAACAATACGTCCTTGTATTTTGCAACAGGTCTGATGATCGTTGCATTACTACTGTCTTTTCTTCATCTTAACAAGCCGGTTAATGCAATTCATGCTTTAAGCAACCTGAAAACCTCATGGCTCAGCCGGGAAATATTATTCGTATCCTTGTTTTTGTTTTGTCTTGTTATTGTCAATCTTGTTGTATATTTTAAAAACCCGGAGGCTAAATACTACAGAACTTTTATAACAGTCACTGCTATAATGGGTGTGCTCATGATTTACGTTATGGCAAGGTTATATATTCTACCAACGGTACCGGCCTGGAATAGCATATCAACAATGATTGAATTTTATTCAACCGCCTTGCTCATCGGCTCTGCTTTTGTTCTGGGGTTGCTGTTTCATTACGATATAAAAACCAAAAGGCGCATAAGTTTTGACGGCAAAGCCAAAGCACTGGCTTCCATAACCCTGTTGGCTATTGTACTAATTTTAATCAATGCATTGTTTATAAACCAGAATGTTATAGAAGGAAATATAGCTTTTGAACCCCGGCCTTTTAACAGATCCTTACTGTTAATACGTTGGCTTGCTTTACTCCTTGGCACTGTGTCGATATTATTGATAACCTATAAAAAAGATAAGTTAAAGAAAATGAGCTTTGTTTTTTACCTGCCATTTGCGTTTTTCCTCATTTCCGAACTGATAGCAAGAGCTGCATTTTACGCTGCTTTTTATAGGATAGGATTGTAAATTATTCAAGCTGAATCAAATCCACAATTTTCTTTAAAGTTGTGCATAAGCAGAAAATACATAATTAATATTGTACTGACGTTTGGTTATAACTTTTGGTCGTTTAAACATTAGAACTTATCTTTTCTGGGAGAATATAAATATGTTTTTGTTGACGAGGTTCAAAGGATTCCCGGAATAGGGCTGAATTTAAAATTATTACACAATAGAAATTTTCACCCCATAGCCTGAGACTGCATTGCAAAAGATATCATTAGAAAAGTTGCATTTGAAAATGAGGTGTATTTATTTGGAAACGTTGTTGTGAATAGATAGATCGAGAATGCATCAAAAGGCTTTTAAATAATAACAATTAATCGTTAACGTATGAACAATATTGTAAGTTAAGGTGTAAGTGTATTGAATCAATTAAAAGAAGTAACTATGAAAAGATTAACATTAAAGACAATCCTATTTTTAAGTATTGCAGCAGTGACGTTTTCAGCATGCAATAAAGCGGATCAAGAAGATAAAGAAAAGGCCAAAAAGGAAACCAAAGAACAATATTCAGAGTTCAAACAAGAACTCAATGATGTTGGCGTTGCCATTTCCGATCTCTTTAGAAACGAGCAGGATGATTTTAAAGAATCAGCCAATGAAGTGCTGGAAGACCTGGACCGAAAAGTTGAGAAAATTAAAACCAATATTTCTGGAGAAAAAGAATCACTAATGCAAGAGAAGCTTAAAATGCTGGAAAAGAAGGCTGATAATCTCGAAAAAGACCTGAATGAACTTGATGACAAGTCAGAAGCCCAAGTAGCTGAGTCGAAAGAAGACATAAAAAAGAGATTTAATGAATTGAAAAAGGAAATTGACGAAATTACTCAAGAACTAGAGTAGAAATAAAACAACTTCATTAAAGATGAATTAAAAATCGGCGATAAATCAGTTATCGCCGATTTTTTTATTGGAACTTTTTTAAAAAAATAAGCTCGCAGAAGATGCAGCGTTTTTTATATCTCTGTTCAACGTAGCGTCTCCTTAGCTAAGCAGAATTTTCAATTCTGCTTTATTCTAAAAGATCATCCATGCCAGCAAAATGCCTCCAAAGGTTTCTATTACAATCTGCCAGAGATAGTAAGCCATACCAGGCCAACTTTCTTTTTATCAAATATTTATCAACAAGCGGAAGCAAACCGGCAGATTTCTTTTAATTTTGATATAAAACAAAATTAACATTAGAGAATCATGAAGATTCTCAAACTGTTAAGGATTTTGTTGATATTGTTCATTCACAATTAGATACTATTGGTGCTGATTCAATTGAAATCATAAAAAGACAGATTAAGGGTAATGATGCCGCAGGTGGTTTAACCTTTAAGATAGAAGGTATTGTTCAAACTTATAAGCAA
Organism: Bacteroidales bacterium; assembly: GCA_041686375.1. Taxonomy (GTDB): domain Bacteria; phylum Bacteroidota; class Bacteroidia; order Bacteroidales; family UBA12077; genus JAGXLC01. The sequence goes on along the minus strand of JAWLEB010000016.1, from coordinate 4,401 downwards.
TTAGATGATATTTTTGAATTAATTAAAAGGGATTAGCACGGCGCATAACATTCTTCTATATACAAAATGCAGATATTCGTCTTCATATCTGATTTTGGTAGGTTTAGCCAGGTTTTATATCGGGCGATTAGAACGTGTCTCTGTAAATCCCGCACTTTGCATACAGCTATCCGATAACCTATAAAAAAGACAAACTAAAAAACATGAGCTTTGCTTTTCACCTGCCATTTGCGTTGTTCCGCATTTCCGAACTGATAGCAAGAGCTGCATTTTACAGAACAGGATTGTAATTCATTCACCCCTGGAATGGATCTTGTCCTGATATAAGTCTATTGAATAAAGGAGAGGATTTTCGTATGGACACGTGAAAGACTTTAGTGTCTCATGGTAGTGGAAAGTCCCGGAGTGTTTATTTTATAGTACGTTACCCCTATATTCAGAAATCATAACTCCTCCCGGGAAATTTGACGGGAGATTAAAATATGTGAACCAGCATTTTGTATCTCACCGGTGAAAGTTATAGTAATTATTATGCCTTAGGAATGATAAAAAAAATGACTCCCACCGGAAGCGGGAGTCAAGGAACAATGTCCTTCGGCATATAGCCTTATTGTGATAAGATGTAAATTAGTAGTTCAAAGATAAAAATTTTTATACTAATTCTCAAAGATTTAGATTTTTTTTTAATTTTAAATTTAAAATACAAAAAATTCAAAATATGCGACAAATACTAGGTTTAGATTTAGGAACAAACAGCATAGGCTGGGCTATCACTACAACTGAAGACAACAAAAACTTCCAATTAGAAAACAAAGGCGTATTGGTTTTCCCGGAAGGAGTAAAAATTGAAAAGGGACAGGAAAGTTCGAAAGCAGCAGAAAGAACACAATACAGGAGCGCCAGAAGATTAAAATTCAGAAGAAAACTCCGCAAAATAGAAACACTGAAAGTACTTATTAAACACAATTTATGCCCCCCACTAAGAGAAGAAGAGCTTAAAAACTGGAAACTAAATAAGAAATACCCGGAAAATGAAGAGTTCCGTGAATGGACATTAACAAAAGAAGACCCACAAACCAACCCATATAAATACAGAGCTGAAGCCGTTGAAACAAAATTCAACCTGGATAAAAAGGAGGACCGTTATAAATTGGGAAGAGCCATTTACCATATAGCGCAACGGCGTGGTTTTTTAAGCAATCGCCTGGAGCAAAAAGATGAATCGGAAGGAGAAATCAAAAAAGAAATCAAACAAATCACAGAAGATAAAGGCAGTCTGACACTGGGTCAGTATTTTTATCAACGCTACAAAAAGGGTGAAAAAATAAGAACTTTTCATACATCAAGAGAAGAACATTACCTGGAGGAATTCAATAAAATTTGTGAGAAACAGCAACTATCAGAAAAATTAAAACAAGAGCTTAAACAGGCAATCTTTTATCAACGACTCCTGAAATCACAAAAGGGACTGGTAGGAAAATGTGTTTTTGAAAAGAAAAAACCTCGATGCCCTGTGTCTCATCCTGAATTTGAATTTTTCAGGATGTTTGCTTTTTTAAACAATATAAGAATTAAAACCCCGGAAGACGAACATCTAAGGCCTCTTTCAGACGATGAAAAGGATACAATTGCTCCACTTTTTTTTAGGAAAAGCAAAGAACATTTTGAATTTAATGATATTGCCAGGAAAATTACACCAAAAGGCAACAAATACGGATATATCAGGGACAAAGATTCCAAAAATATAGATTACTTATTCAATTATAACCTAAAAACTACTGTCAGCGGATGCCCATTTGAAGCGAATATGCGCAATATTATAGGAGAAAACTGGCGAGATTTTCTTAAAAATAATTATGTAAATGCAAAGAATAAGTCAATACAAGAAATAGAACAAGATATATGGCATGTACTGTTTAGCTTTGACAGTACAGAAAAATTGAAAGAATTTGCAAAAACTAAAATGATGCTTGATGACAAACAAGCAGAAAACTTTTCTAAATTTCATTTAAAACAAGGCTATTCTGAACTAAGCCTGAAAGCTATCCGAAAAATTAATCCATGGCTAAAAAAAGGTCTTGGCTATACTGAGGCAGTATTTTTGGCAAATATTGACGAGGTAATTCCTAATGAAAAATGGATTAATACCAGGACACAAGAAAATGTGCAGCATAAAATTGCTTCAATCATTGATAAACATAAAATTGAAAAAGATATTACAAATATTGTCAATAGCTTAATAAAAGGTTACAGAGAAGAATATAACACATGGAATGACAATGAATTCCTGGTTAATGAATATAAAAAGGACATTGAGAAAAAATTAGCAGGCTTTTTTGGTGAAACAAAATGGAGTTCATTCAGCCAAAACAGGAAAGAAGAATTGAGAGATGATGTATTTCAGAAGTTTAAAACTCAAATGCAAAAAAATCTCAACAAAGGAGAATTCATAAAACCAAAAAGACTTGAAGTAAAAATTAAAGACTTTCTGAAAGATGAATTTAACCCGGGAAAGGAGGCCCTGGAAAAACTCTATCATCCTTCTTTAATCAGTATATTTGAATCACCTAAAAAACTCAACGGCAAGAAATACCTTGCCAGCCCGCGCATTCCTTCCATTAAAAATCCTATGGCAATGCGCACCATGTTCCAGCTAAGATACTTGATTAATGAATTGATTAAAAAAGAATATATTGATGAAAATACACAAATAAATGTTGAGACAGCAAGAGACCTGAACAATGCAAACAGCAGAAAAGCCCTCCAGAATTGGCAAAGAGACCGGGAAACTCTTCGTAAAAAATATGCAGAAGAGATAAAAAAGCTGTATAAGGAAGAAACCGGCAAAGATATTGAACCAACAAGGGAAGATATCCTTAAATATCAATTATGGGAAGAACAAAATAAAAAATGTATATACACAGGCAAAAGCATTGGTATTGCTGATTTCATAGGAGCAAACCCTAAATTTGATATTGAACATACCATCCCGAGAAGTCTGTCTTATGACAATTCACAGGCGAACGTAACCCTATGTGAACTTGAGTATAACCGGAAAACAAAGGGAAACAAAATTCCGTCTGAATTACCCAACCACAATGAAATTCTTCAAAGAATAGAACACTGGAAAGAACAAGCAGATAAATTACACGGTCAAATTGAAAAATTAAAGAAAAGAAGCCAATCAATTGATGAGAAAGACCAAAAAGACAGGGTAATTCAAAGAAGACACAGACTGGAATTTGAAAGAGATTACTTAAGAAATAAGTACGAACGATTTATTATGAAAGATGTTCCCGAAGGTTTCAAAAACAGCCAATTAGTAGATACCCGGCTAATTTCCAAATACACCCTGCAATATCTTAAAACCATTTTTAACAGGGTATACACAGTAAAAGGTTCCACGGTAGCGGATTTTAGGGTAAACTGGGGTATACAGCAAGAATTTGAGAAGAAAGAGAGGATAAACCACGTACACCACTGCATTGACGCCATTACTATAGCCTGTATGACAAGAGACCACTATGATGAACTAGCCCGTTATTATCACCAGATTGAAGACTATGAACTGGCTAAATCATCGAAAAAACCCGGTTTTAATAAACCATGGCCTACATTCACCCAGGACATCAAAAATATTGATAACGAGATACTGGTTGCTCACTATTACCCGGATAATATTACAAAACAAACAAAAAAGATATTCAGGAAACGAGGCAAAATCCAGAGGAATAAAAAAGGGAAGCCGGTTTATATGCAGGGAGACACTGCAAGAGGCAGGCTGCACCAGGAAACATTTTATGGAGCCATTCAAAGACCCGATATTACAGAAGAATGTCAACCGGATAAGCCAACAGACTATGTTGTAAGAAAACCGGTTGAAAATCTTGAAAAAAAAGATATAAAAAATATTGTTGACCCTGTTGTACGTTCAAAAATCCAGGAGGCAATTGATGAACAGGGCCTTACCGAGGCAAAGAAGAATACCATCTGGATGAATAAAGAAAAAAATATCCCAATTAAAAAGGTGCGGTGCTATACGCCGAACGTCAAAAATCCTCTGAAAATTAAAGAACACAGGGACCTTTCCGGGAAAGAATACAAACAATATTACTATGCCGTTAATGAAGCCAATTATCTAATGGCCATATACAAGAGAAATACGGGCAAGAAAGAAAAAAGAGAGTTTGAACTTATTACATTTTATGACGCAGCCGATTATTATAAGCAAAGCAACAGGTACCAGTCTATGCAACACCCCATTTTCCCAGAAGAGAAAGACGGGGCATCTCTTTACCAGGTTATAAAACGATCTCAAATGGTGTTGCTATATGAGAATAATCCTGATGAAGTGTATGATTCAACGCCCGGCGAGCTTAATAAACGATTGTATTATATTGT
>JAWLEB010000015.1:0-67312 GCA_041686375.1 Bacteroidales bacterium | reverse complement strand
CCACTATAGTAAATGTAAGGAGAATTAATCCTTACATTTTTTTTATCTGTTCGTTTTATTCTTTATAAATTGGTGCTAAAATTTTAATATATGCATTTTAGTTGTTTATATTGTTGGGTTTAAGAAATCAGAATAACTTTCGTTATGCTGGTTAGATAAATAAAAAATATTAATGAAGATTTTTATAATTCATTATCATCTTTATCCGGGAGGAGTGACGAAAATTGTTGATTATCAGATAAAAAGCATTAAGCTGATTCATCCGGAAAGGGAGTTGGAAATTATATGCGGCTTTTCAGATTTCCGTTCTGTTTATGAGGATTTTAATGTTCCGGTCACCGTAGTACCAGAATTGGATTATATGCAAAAAGAGTCTTATTCTAAAGATGAGATAGATTCTCTTGTAAGTAAGCTATATGAATTTTTTAAGGAAAATGTGGCCAAAGATGATATCATACATTTTCATAATCTGAATCTTGGGAAAAATCCTGCTGCAACTTATTGCATGTATAAACTTGCCACAGAGGAGTATAATATTTTGAATCATGCCCATGACTTTGCTGAAGATCGGCCTGTTAATATGGCTTTTAATAATATGGTTATTGCTGAAAAACTATCCTACAATCCTAAAGAAATTATGTATCCTTTAACGATCGATAATTATCGGTTTGGAGTGATTAATACCAGCGATCAAAAACGGCTGCTTGATGTTCAAGTTCCTGCCCATCGAATAGACTATCTTCCTAATCCTGTTAATCCCCCGGCCTTAAGTGATTTACCAGGTAAAGAAGAGTGTAAAGAGTTGATACAAAAACTCCTTCAATTAAGTCCTGAAAAAAAGATTGTAACCTATCCTGTAAGGGTAATACGAAGAAAAAATATTGGAGAACTGATTTTGCTGTCGGAGATATTCAAAGATGAGGCAACTTTTCTGGTGACTCTTCCACCTGAAAATCCTGTAGAAAAGAAGTTTTACGACCAATGGCTGCAGTTTTGTGAGAAGAATAACTTCCACAATGTTTTGTTTGAAGTAAATTCATTGGTCGATTTTGATATTTTACTGCATGGTTCTGATTTTTGTATTACAACAAGCTATCGGGAAGGTTTTGGAATGGTTTTTATGGAACCCTGGTTATATTGCACTCCAGTTACTGGCAGGGATATTGAATATATTACCAGAGATTTTGTTGCTCAGGAGTTACAATTTCCCAATTTGTATGAAGAAATTTATATTGAAGAGCAGCGTGAAGATTTTAAAAATTTGACGATCGAAGAACAGATGGATGTTATTCTCTCCTTATCCGGAGATTCGTCAAATAGACACAAGCTTTTGTACAATAATCCCAGGCTGAAGGATCTATTAAATGAGCCGGATAATCGTGTCGTTAAAAAAAATAAATCAGTAATAATTAATAATTATTCTTTTGAAAGTTATGGAAGCAAGCTCGTGGAAACCTATAAAAAGTTTTTTAGATAATTTAGAACCGTTAAAGCCTGTGGAATCTTCTGTGCAAGAGAAAATACGTCCCTTGCAAAATATCAGGGCTGTAGTATTTGATATATATGGCACTTTATTAATCTCTGATTCCGGAGGTATTGAACAATCAGAAATGTCTCCAAAATTTTTATCATATGCTTTCAGGGAAGCAAATATACCTTTACTGACAAAATCCAAAGACTCCACCGACCAATTGCTCGATGATATACTCCTGATGTTTAGGGAGAAAATAGAACATGTGCATGAGGAAAAAAAGGAGAACAATATTCCTTTCCCTGAAATCAATATCCTTGATATTTGGGAGCAAATACTACAGCATTTCAATGAAGAAGGAAAAATATCTTTCTTCAGTGATTCTGATATCCGCATTTTTTCGATGTTGTTTGAATTATTAAGTAATCGTGTTTATCCTATGCCAGGGATGAAAGATGTTTTGGTAAAACTTAATTCAATGCGTTATCCTCTTGGTATAATCTCCAATGCGCAATTTTATACTCCGTTGATAATGAATTATTTTTTGACGGGAAATATTCAGGATAAAGAAACCATCAAATTTTTTGAACCTGACATTACTTTTTACAGCTATAGACTTGGAAGAGCAAAGCCTGATTCATTAGCTTTTAAAGATACAGGAGAAATTTTATATGAAAAATATGGCCTGAATACACAGAATATTTTATATATAGGCAATGATATATATAATGATATTTACCCTGCAAAAAAGATGGGGTATAAAACAGCTTTATTTGCAGGAGACAAGCGTTCTCTGCGTTTAAGAAAAGATTTCAGAATCCTTGAAGATATTCAGCCAGATGTTGTTATAAAAAAATTGAATTCAATATTTGATATAATGGAATAATGATTTGTAATTTTTGAAGTTAAATCATTAAAAAGAAAACAATGAGTGATTTTTTTCAAAACGGGTGGGTTACAACACTGCATAATTTGAGGAGCAGAACCACACAGGAAATGGAAAACAGACTGCTGGAGTTTTCAAAAAACAGACCGATGGCATTGGTTATACCTTGCTTGTATTCTGAGCTTGAGGGCGATGCATTGCCCTCAATTCTTGATGAATTGAAAAAAGTTGAATACTTAAATGAAATCATCATAGGATTGGATAGAGCGGATAAGCAACAATTTGAACATGCAAAGAAATATTTTTCTCGTTTGCCTCAACATCACAGGATTTTATGGAATGATGGACCAAGGATGCGGGAACTGGATGATTTATTGATTAAGAAAAAAATCGCTCCCAGCCAAATGGGCAAGGGAAGAAATGCGTGGTATTGTTATGGCTATTTTATTGCTTCCGGTCGTTCCGAAGCGATTGCTTTGCACGATGCTGATATCCTTACCTATGACCGCTCTTTGCTGGCGAGGCTTTTTTATCCTGTGGTTGATCCACGGTTTAATTATAAATTTTGTAAAGGATATTATTTCCGCGAGTCGAAGGGCAAGTTGAAAGGAAGGGTAACAAGATTGTTGGTTTCCCCTTTAATACATACTCTTGAGAAATTCTTCGGGCATGTTCCTTATTTAAGGTATCTTAATGGATTTAGATATCCATTGGCAGGGGAATTTTCCATGCGGGCTGATGTGGTAAAAACAATACGTATTCCAAGTGACTGGGGGTTGGAAATTGGTGTGCTCTCCGAAGTTCAAAGGTTGAACCCGATTAACAGAATTTGTCAGGCAGATATTGCTGACAGTTATGACCACAAACATCAGCCTGTATCTGAGGAAGACAGGAATAGGGGACTTTCAAAAATGAGCATTGACATTTCCAAAGCAATCTTCAGAGAACTGGCAGAGAAAGGCTATGTGTTTTCACAGGAGACATTCCGTTCTTTAAAGGCGACTTATTACAAAATAGCGCTTGATTTTGCTGAACAGTATAATAATGATGCAGTGATGAACGGGCTTGAACTGGACCACCATGTTGAAGAAGAAATTGTGGAACTTTTTGCCAGAAATATTTACTTAGCGGGTGAGGAGTTTCTTTCTAATCCTATGCAGTCAGATTTCATACCGAGCTGGAAGCGAGTTATGAGCGCTATACCTGATTTTATGGATAAATTTTATGCTGTTGTGGAAGAGGATAATAAAGTGTAAGAGATATTTATGACCTCATTATCAGAAGGAGCTAAAGTTAGGATTGAAAAACTACTCAGGCGAATTTACGGAGATTCACTGGATGATAATTATTTGGATGCCATTTTTCAGTTGGTAGAAGACAATCTTAAGAATATTCAGTGTGAGCTTGAAAAATGGAATAATAGCGACATAATTCTGATTACTTATGGAAACAGTATAAGGAAACAAGATGAAAGGCCTCTGCAAACGCTGCATCGATTTCTGCAAGAATATGTAAAGGATGATATTAATATTGTTCATATACTGCCGTTTTTTCCGTATAGCTCTGACGATGGGTTTTCAGTAATAAATTATTATGAAGTTGATTCTGAGTTGGGCAGTTGGGATGATATTTCAAGGATCAATGAGAAATTTGATATTATGACAGATTTGGTAATTAACCATATATCCCGGAAGAGCGAGTGGTTCCAGAATTTCCTTGTTGACAAGCATCCCGGAAAAGATTATTTTATTAAGATGGATCCTGAGACAGATATATCATCTGTGACACGACCACGCAGTGGTAGTTTGTTTACATTGTTTAAGACTGCTAAAGGAGAAAAATATGTTTGGACAACTTTTAGCAGTGATCAGATAGACCTTGATTTCCGAAATCCCTGGGTATTGTATGAAATGCTTCGGGTATTGTTTTTCTATCTTCAGAAAGGTGTCCGGATTATTCGTCTTGACGCAATAGCTTACCTCTGGAAAAAACCTGGTACCAGTTGTATTCATTTACCTGAAACGCACCGAATCGTTAATTTGATTAGAGAACTCGCCGAACTGATTAATCCAGAGGTGATAATATTAACTGAAACCAATGTGCCGCATAAAGAAAATTTGTCTTATTTCGGGGAGAACTATGATGAAGCACATATGATTTATCAATTCTCGCTTCCATCTCTTTTGTTGTATACTTTACATGCTGGATGCTCGAAATATTTAAGCCGGTGGATTGATACTGTTCCGGAAACAAACGGCAAAGGAACATATGTAAATTTTACTGCCTCGCACGATGGGATAGGCGTGAGGGCACTCGAAGGCATATTGCCAGAGAAGGAGAAAAAGGATTTATTGCAGAAGATGGTGGAGTTTGGAGGTTATATCAGTACAAAGATGAATCCCGATGGCTCTGAAAGTCCCTATGAGCTTAATATTGCTTATTTTGATGCATTAAAAGGAACAAAGAAAGGGCTGGATAGTCTGCAGGAGCAGCGATTTATTTGTTCACAAACAATTATGATGACGCTGAAAGGGATTCCTGCTTTTTATATTCATTCACTAACTGCTACAAGAAATGACATTGAAGGTGTTGAACGTACAGGTCGTTACAGAAGCATTAACAGGGGAAAACTGGATTACGAAGAACTAATTTTTTCATTAACTGCTAAGAAAAATAGCAAAAGCAGGATTTTTTATGAACTTAAAAGATTGATTAGAATTCGTAAGAAACAACCCGCATTTCACCCTGATAGCGAGCAATATGTTATACACTGCGGGGATGTTTTTTTGGGAATAAAGCGAATAGCTTCAGAAGAGAATATTATATGGAGCATATCCAACATAACAGATGAGAAACAAAGGTTTTCCCTGGATACTGTCATAAAAAAAGGGGACATAATTGATTTGATAGAGAATAGATCATACCAGTCCGGTTCGGTCATAATGCTTAAGCCCTATCAGACCCTGTGGCTTAAAAAATAATTTTCGCCATGATAGATGTTCATGCGTTCTCCCCGCACAAATCCGGCAAGTGAAATGTCTTTCGTCCGGCATATTTCAACAGATAAATCAGTAGGTGCGGCTTTGGAAATTATTGTTGTAACGTTTGATTTCCGGATAATATCCAGAATACTTTTCGTAATCCTGCAGGTCAGAAGAAGCATTTTATTTTGAAGCATAATGTTTTGTGTTATACTATATCCTAAAATCTTGAATAAGGCATTGTGACGGCTTAAATCTTCGAAAGAAAATTTTATTCCTTCATTATCGGCAATTGCAGCGCTGTGGACAGCACCGGTTTTTTTAAACTGCTCTGACATGCCCAAAAATTTATCCATTAACTGATATATGTCTTTAACATTATACGTAAGTTTTGCGAATTCAGCTTCTTCCGAAAAGACTGGTTTCTGTGGTTCTGTTTTTGCATGAACTTCCGCGGATTCAATGTTATAATTCAGCGTTACAATATCACTTAAGTCATTAATATATTGATGGTAGAAAAGAAATCCCACTATTAGCTCATTAATGTCGTTTCCCGAACATGAGAATTTTGTTATGAACCGATTGTTAAGTATAAGCTTCAGTAAAACTTCCTCGGCTACTGTGTCCTCATCTGTTTTACGTTTTTCCCGTTCTAATCTGACAATTTGAATGTTTTTCATTTGGATAAAGTTAGATTATTAGTTTCATAATCTGAAACTTATTGCTGCAATAGTCATTGTTTTTTGATTCTATATCCCATGGCTTTGGGTTTTGTCTGCGTTAGTCATTGGGGTTTTATGTGTTTATTTTTTTATTGAAATTTTTGCGTGCAAATTATATATTATTTATATTGTAAAAGTTAAAAATCATTAAAAATAGTTAAAGCTTTATGCTTATTCCCATTAAATTTAGATTTAACAGCTTGACATCAATTATAAGGGATTTGGTACCATTTTATAATCGGTTGAGATAAACTGTTTTATTCTTATTATGCACATTGTAATAATATATTTTCTACTAAATAATAAATTATAAAATTATGCAAACTATTGATTGCATAATTATTGACGCTGATACTAAAAGTATAGAATATTTAGAAAGCCTTATAAAAAAAATTGACTTTCTGAATATTGTAGGAACATATACTAATGCCTATAATGCATATTCAGCTATAAAAACCCAACCTTCGGATTTGCTGTTTATTGATGTAGCGCTTGAAGACATGGATGGCATTGAACTTTTAGAAACCATTAAAGAAAAACCATACGTAATTATTTTGTCAGCAACAGCCGATTATGCGTTGAAAGGTTATGAGTTTCAGGTAGGAGATTATTTAATAAAACCACTATCTTATAAAAGATTTCTGCAGGCTGTTAATGGGGTGTATGACAAAATGTATGAAAAAAATACCCGGGATATCAAATATTTGCAAGCTCCATTACAAAATCCGAAAAATTATTTTTTCATTCGTACTAAATACCGTATGCAGAAAGTAAAATTTGATGATATACTTTATATTCAGGGATTGAGTAATTACCTGATAATAAAGACAAAAGATGATTCTATATTCACCTTGCAAAGTTTTGATGAGTTACTAAAACAACTGCCCCCGGAAAATTTTATAAGGATACATAGGTCATATGCCATTCCCATTGATAAAATTGATGCATTTCACGGACGTATAGTTGAAATTTCCGGTGATCAGGTACCTATTGGTGAAAGTTATAAGCAAATTTTTTATGAGCATTTAAAAAGGCTAAATCTTTTGTATTAGTTTGCATTCCGACAACTTTGTTTACTATTAATCAAAAAGAGGCTGCAGTACTGCAACCTCTTTTTGATTAATATTCCTGGTGTATTAAATTTATTATACTAAATCCAATGTATTAACACATGAAAAATGGAGCTCTTTGGAACAATACTATTAATTAATCTATTTTCACATGTCCCCAGTTTTCACCGGAGCGAATACGATTGAGTTGTGTGTGAGTAATGCCAAATTCTTTGGCGAGTTTGTACAATTTATTTTTGCCTCTTTTTAATTTTTTCTTTAACCGGATAACATCGGTTTCTGTAAGTTTAGAGTAATTTATTGTACCTCTCTTATAGTTCGGATTAATCTTCTGATGCTCAAACATTGTTTCTTTTGTCACCCATTTGAGGTTTTTGTAATAATTGTTAGACTTATCAAAGTCTAAATGTATTACATGTTCCTGTAATTCGCTGTCTTTTTCCAGAAAGTACTCTGCAACCAGTTTATGGACGTATTTTGTTGTCCTTTTCCCACTATCCAGTTTAACGTTTAATACCTTATAACCTTTAAGAAGAGCACCATTGATAATGTTGCCTTCCTTTTTGTTTACCTTATAGCTTTTAATACGCCCGTAATTCGAGATTTCATATTTCTCGTCTTTTGCAAGGCCTTCGAATTGGAGCGGCGCCCATTTTTCATCCCAATATGAGTTACTCATGTTACTAACACTTTTTATAATTTAACCTTATAGTTACAAATGATATTATAAGTATAAGATAGTTTCCTAACGGAAAAGTTTAATTGATTATTGTTTTTTTTTGAAGGCTTTCTTTTATTTTTTTATTTGTTGTTTTTGGCAATATGGGTTAAACTGCGCAGCCTACCTGGATCTTCTTCAAGGATATTGCCAATGACAATCAAATCTGCTCCTGCCCTGAGTATATGTTCTATATCTTTTGAGGTTTTTAAGCCACCTCCTACAATGAGCGGAATGTCAATATTTTCTTTAACATTTTTTATAGCATTTGCACTTATTGCATTTTTTGCTCCACTACCCGCCTCAAGGTAAATGGCTTTATGACCCAGCAACTGGCCAGCTATAGCTGTCGAAACTATTATTTCTGTTTTATCTGCAGGAATGGGCTTTGTATTGCTTATATATTCTACTGAACTCACATTTCCACTGTTTACCAGAATGTAACCTGTTGGAATAATTTCCATGTTACTATTTTTTAGCATTTTAGATACCAACACATGGTTTCCTATTAATAAGTCGGGATTCCTTCCTGAAATTAATGAAAGCAGAAGTATCCCATCAGCATGGGTGCTGATTTGTATCATATTTCCCGGGAATAAAACTACGGGGATTTTCGTCTGCTCTTTAATGGATTTTACTGTTGCATCAATAGAATGGCTTAATATACTACCACCAACCATAATAAAGTCAACCGGATTGTTGTTAGCTGCATCAATAATGTCTTTTAATGATCTGCTACTGTAATTTTCAGGATCGATAAGAACAGCAATTTTTTTTTCTTCAGAATTGATTTTTGAATAGATCATTGACAATTATTATTTACAGCACCATACGAAAGAAAAATTATCCAGACAAAAATAATGTAATTTTACGCGAATATTAATTTTTTTACTAATTACCTTGCCATAAATTTTTCCTTTTGATTCGGGAATAAATGGTTCTATTGTTATATTATTTTTAAAACTAAGTTCTTTTTTATCACATAACTTGTATAATGCTTCTTTTGCGCACCAATGGAGATACATGTGATATATTTTTTTCTTATCATTGATATTTAATATTTCTTTATCTGATAGAAATTTATGCGCAATGTATTCGATTTTTGATTTCATTTTTTCTACATCAATCCCTGCGCTATGATTCTGGTCACATAACAATACGGCTGTATAATTTTCAGAATGTGAAATGCTTATATTTTGTGATTTGTCAGAGAGAAATGGTTTTCTGTTTCCATTGTATATAATATGAATGTTACGCTTGGTAAGTTTTTTCAGGAGGAGTCTGACACTTAACCATTCAAGCTTACGTGTATGGCTTTTAAAGTTTTCAACAGTTTTTATGTCATTTGGGTTTAAATTTAACTGTGAAAACAGATAGTTATAGTCTTCTTCTATTTGCCAAACTCCCAGCCGACATTCAGCATTGACTTTTTTGTCAATTATAATCCCCATATGCCTTTTATTTATTTTTCCATTCAAGCGTTTCTATTAAATGTCTGATGTCTTTCTGAACAAATTCAATGACTGGAGCTAATGAGTCTTTATTGGGTTCTGTGTTAAAGTATAATGAACCTCTTATAAAATGTTCTGTACTGTCTGTCACGAAAAATTGCATGGGTGATGCTACATTCCCTTCGAGCTTGTATAAAATGCCGTAAACTTTCCGTTCAGAAGATTCATAGGATTGTTCTTGAATTGATTCTGCTTTTACTGTATGTTTATATACAAGCGTACGGGAATCTTCCGTAAAGGTATCCAAATTGCCGTTAATTTCTTTATAACTGATGTGAATATTTCCTTCGAAATCAGGGTAGTATACATTGAGCCAGCAATCATTCCCTGTATTTTCTGGATCTGAAATAATTTCTGAATATTCCGGATATTCAAATGTATATGAACATCCACTTTCAAACTGAGTGTATGTTTTTTTGGGGAAATCTATTCTGTGATATCCTTTGGGTTTAGGGGTTTGACTACTTCTGGTTTTACAGGATGCGATCAATAGTATCCCGATCAGTGCAGATATTAAGAAAGCGGTAGTTTGATGATCAATCTTCAGCATGACAGGAATGTTTTAGTTTATGGATACCTTGACTTTTTTGATTCTCCTTTTATCAGAAGATTCAATTTCAAAGGTAAGGTTTTTATATTGTATGACTTCATTTTTCCTGGGGATCTCCCCTTTAAGTTCCAGGATTACTCCAGCTATCGTATCGGCATCCCCTTTAATATCTTTGAAAAAATCGTCGTTGATATTCAGTATTTTATAAAAATCATTAAGAAGGATTTTTCCTTCAAAAATGTAAGTTTGATTATCAATTTTGGAATAATAAACTTCGTCTGTATCTGATTCGTCGGTTATTTCTCCAACAATTTCTTCAAGAATGTCTTCCAGGGTTACTATACCATAAGTTCCTCCGTATTCGTCAATAACTATGGCAAGATGTATTTTATTGTCCTGAAATTCTTTGAGGAGTCCATTAATTTTTTTTGTTTCAGGCACAAAATAAGGAGGGCGTAGTAATGATTGCCAACTGAAATCTTCCTTTTTCTGCATGTATGGCAATAAATCCTTGATATAAAGAATTCCTTTAACATTATCAAAACTTTCTTCATACACAGGAATTCTTGAGTGCCCGGAATCTATAATGATATTTATTAATTTATCAAACTCTGTATTGATGTCAACGGCTATTACATCAATTCTTGATTTCATGATTTCCTTAGCATCAATGTTTCCAAATTTAATGATGCCACGTAAAATATTTTCATCTTCGTTAATTTCTTCGGAAGAAAGGCTTAATGCTTCAGATAATTCATCCAACGTTATTTTTTTTCTTTTAAGTAATTTTCTGGTTACTATTGAAGTAGAATTGACAAGAAATAAGCTCAAAGGCATGAAAAATTTGTGAATAGCGAGGAAAATACTGACTATTCTCCTGGCAAAGTCAAGTTTGTTTTTGGGAAGGAAGAGTTGCGGTAAAATATCTTTGAAGAAAACGATCATTACAGCTATTGAAGCTATTTGACCAAGAAATATTATAGCTGAGTAGTTTTGTACATCCGCTATAAAACCAAAGATAAAACCCCAGATGATAAAAATGCCTGCGTAAAGAAGATTTTTAAGAATTATGACTGTAGCCTTAAAATATTGAGGACTTTCAAGAAGGGTTACAATTTTGTTGTTTTTTGAATCAAGATTCTTTTTCAGTTCTTTCAATTTTGCTGGTATGATCGAAAAAAAAGCATCCTCGGCTCCAGCAACCAGAGCCAGGATGCCTAATACGAACAAACCTATTGCAAGCATTGAAATTGACTCTCCCGTAATAGCATCGTAACTAATCCGGGACATCATACTGCCAAAATGTTGAAATGGTTCTGTCGTGTCCAAAGTTGCTTATTATAGGTTTAGTTTATTGTTCTCTAAAACGGGAGATCGTCTCCTTCATCAGGTATTGCTGTTGAAGACGATTCAGTTTTTTCTTCATTTGCAGATTGATTACTTTCGCCTGAGGTATTATTATCGCCTTTGCTTCCTCCAAGCATCTGCATATTATTCGCAATTATCTCTGCAATGTACTTTTTAACACCATCTTTGTCTTCATAAGACCTGGTTCTTATTCGCCCTTCAAGGTATAAAGCATCGCCTTTTTTTACATATTTTTCAACAATTTCTGCCAGGCGACTGAAAATGATAATATTGTGCCATTCTGTGGAGGTCACTTTTTCATTTTCCTTGTTTTTATAGACTTCACTTGTGGCTAACGGAAATTTTGCCATCACATTTCCATTGTCCAAGTGTTTTACCTCAGGGTCTTTACCTACATTACCAATTAAAATAACTTTGTTTACACCTCTGTTAATTCCCATAATAAAAATAAATTTTAAGGTTAATAAATTATCGTAAAATTACAAATTTTTGATTATTTGCAAATTTTTTAATTGTGGAAATAATTTAGTTATTTTTGCTTCAAACGTTTACCGAGCCTACCATAATTAAAATAATCATTTTATCATATTTTTTCCTCTTCAAGAAATCTCTCAATGAGTCGGGGAATTGGGTATTTATTGAGCATGCTTAAGTTTATTTCTATAAAATTTTGTTTTAGATATTCAGATATAGTCCGGGTTTTAATCAGGTAGAACCGGGCATACAGGTTCTGATGGGTGAGAACATGCTTATATTCTTTAAATTCATCAATACTATCAGGTTGAATGTCGCTGAAAATTTGTTTCCATTTATCGGTTTGCATAATCTGGGCGATTTCCTCCCTTTCGGAGCTCTCAATCAACGGAAATTGATAAAGATTCTTCCAGATGTTTTTACTATTTCTTTTTTCCAGAAATACCTTATTCCTGTGCCTGATAATTAAAAAATTGAAATATCTGTTTGTTTTTTTTGGGGTTTGACTTTTTACCGGCAATTGGTGGATTAAATTTTTCTGATAAGCCACACAAATGCTATGGAAGGGGCATTCATTACATTTAGGTTGTTTGGGCTTGCAATGAATTGCTCCAAATTCAATCATGGCTTGATTATGTTTTCCCGGGTTGTTTTTGTTTAAGAGATTTGCAGATAATTCTTGTATTCTTTTTTTGCCTTGACGAGAATTTACCGGAGCATCTATACCGTAAAGCCTTGTTATAAATCGTTGTATATTTCCGTCTATTGTAGCAATAGGCTCATTAAAAGCAAAAGATGCTATGGCAGCTGCTGTATATTCTCCTATTCCTTTGAGTTTTAGGAGTTCTTTATAATTTGACGGAAACTTACCGTTCCTTGCTTGGTCAATAATTTTTGACGTTTCATGCATGTGTTTTGCTCTATTGTAGTATCCCAGCCCTTGCCAGACTTTTAGGATTTCATCAAGGGATGATTTGCCAAGGGCATGAACATCAGGAAATTTTTTAATAAAATTTTTGTAGTATTCTAGTCCTTGATTTACGCGAGTTTGCTGTAAAATAATTTCTGAAACCCAAATTTTATATGGGTCATTTGTATTTCTCCATGGCAGTTCTCTGCTATTCTCATCATACCAGCGGTCTAATACATAGGTGATATTCATTTTTGTTGATAAAGAGTAGTTTAGATTTCTTTTCATACAAATTTAATCGATTTCTATTTCTTTAATAAAAATAATTGCTTTATATTTGCAACCCAATGTAGAAATAAGTATTGTAAAATATTGATAATTAAATTTTTTGTAACATGACAAAAGCAGATATCGTAAACGAAATTGCTCAAAAAACCGGTATAGAAAAAGTAACTGTTCAGAAAACAGTTGAAGCGTTCATGGAAACGGTTAAAGATTCTTTAACCAATAATCAAAACGTTTATCTTAGAGGTTTTGGTAGTTTTATTGTTAAGAAACGTGCCGAGAAGAAGGCAAGGAATATTTCTAAAAACACTACTATTGTTATACCTGAGCATTATATTCCTTCATTCAGGCCATCCAAGAAATTCGTGAACAAGGTGAAGAATAACGTTAGATAAGCGGAAACATATTTTTTAAAATCTTTCATTTAAAATCAGGAATTAGATATGCCAAGCGGGAAGAAGAGAAAGAGACATAAAATGGCTACCCATAAGCGAAAAAAACGCTTACGTAAAAACAGACATAAGAAGAAGAAATAATTCTTATTGGTTTATAGAACACCCCTGATAAACTAATCAAGATTTGATTGTGTTATCAGGGGAAGTTGTTCTCCGCCTTCATTACAAAGAATTTACTTTTGTGAACAGCCATAAGGCCTATGAGTTGAAGAATAGACAAATGAAATTTAAACTTAGAGGTGCGGCATGCTCCTGTAGGTGTAAATTTGATTTTAATGAAACTAAAATTAGGAAGATGAGACGTGGTTTCTGAGTTAGTAATTGATGTAACTTCCAATGAGATAGTAATAGCTTTGCTTGAAGATAAACAACTGGTTGAATTAATAAAGGAAAAAAGAAATCCTAAATTCGCAGTTGGTGATGTTTATCTTGGTAGGGTTAAACGTATAATCCCCGGACTTAATGCTGCTTTCGTTGATGTTGGATATTCTAGGGATGCATTCTTACATTACCTTGATCTAGGACCCCAGTTTACCTCGCTCAATAAATTCCTTAAAACTGCTCTACAGAGAAAAAATAAGGCCCCTACGCTCCAAAAGATGAAACTGGAGCAAGATATTGATAAACATGGGAAAATTTCCAATGTTCTCTCTAACGGACAGAAGATCATTGTTCAAATTTCCAAAGAGCCTATATCCACAAAAGGGCCACGCCTTAGTTCCGAAATTTCATTGGCCGGAAGGAATCTTGTCCTTATCCCATTCTCAGATAAAATTTCAATATCCCAGAAAATACAGTCTGAAGATGAGAGAAAAAGGTTGAAGCGGCTCATAAAAAGCATTAAGCCTAAGAATTATGGAATTATTATCCGTACAGTGGCTGAAGGTAAAAGAGTGGCTGTGTTAGATGAAGAGTTAAGAGGTTTGCTTAAAAAATGGGAGTCGGCCTTTTCGAGATTGACAGACAGCAATGTTCCAAAGCTAGTATTGAGTGAGTTAGACCGGACATCAGCACTTTTAAGAGATATTTTGAATGTATCTTTCTCGCACATTTATGTCAATGATGTTGCGTTTTATCATGAGATAAGGGATTATATTAAAACTATAGCTCCTGAAAAACGGGGAATTGTAAAGCTATATGAAGGCGCTAATCCGATATTTGATCAATTTAATGTCTCGAAACAAATTAAAGGCCTTTTTGGAAGAACGGTTTCATTTAAAAATGGGGCATACCTCATTATTGAACATACCGAAGCGCTCCACTCTATAGATGTAAATAGTGGAAATCGATCCAAATTGGGTAAAGATCAGGAAACAAACGCACTGGAAGTAAACCTTGCCGCTGCTAAGGAGATTGCCCGGCAACTGAGATTACGGGATATGGGCGGAATTATTGTGGTCGATTTTATTGATATGAATTCCTATGAAAATAAGCAGAAGCTCTTTGAGAAAATGAAAGAGGAGATGGCTGCCGATAGAACAAAACATAACATTCTGCCACTGACCAAATTTGGATTGATGCAAATTACCCGGCAAAGGGTAAGACCAGAAATGAATATCCAGACTGTAGAAAAATGCCCTGCCTGTGGCGGTACCGGTGAAGTACGGCCTGCTGTCTTGTTTGTCGATGAAATTGAAAACCATCTTAAGTTCCTGGTAAAAGAATTGGGGTATAGATATCTGTTACTTAAGACACATCCATACATTGCCGGTTATTTGAAAAATGGAATTTATTCTGAAAGGCTTAAATGGATGTTAAAATATAAAGTCCTCCTGAAAATCAAGAGTTCAGATGCTTACGATTTCTTCCAGTATTCTTTCTTCTCCTGGAGACAGGAAGAGATTGAAGAATAAAACTTGTTTCAGGCTCCTTTTCTGTGTTTTTTTGTTTTTCTGCTTATTGCCAACAAAATCTTTCAAAATTACTAAGAACCTGTTTACAGTTATTTGCGTTTTTTTTATTTGCTTCGGTGATGGAATGCCAGTATTCAGGGTCATTTAAGATTTTTTAACAGATTACTGTGTTAGCAATGGGATAAATAAACCTTCTCTTTTTGGGCTTTCAATCCCCTTTGTGTTTCGTATAAACTAATGAGATGATATATATCAATATCTAAACATATATTCATATTTATTGTTTTGATAATTATATTATTTTTGCATGCAATAAAAATTATAGCATTGGGTGTTTAAACATTCTTTGAAACTATGCAAAAACATTTTATAAACTCTCATCCACTAGCGTACACAAAAACCTGTGTACAATCCCGTATCTGTCGGTAGACAATGCTTGAGGGTTTTATGGGATGCAGAATCAAAAAATGTTGACTTTAGTAGTAATAAGTCTCAGAGCATTAAACTAACAATCAAACTTTATCCAAATGACACGAATAACACTGATACTTTTTTTTACCTTTTTTTCAGTAGTTGGTTTTTCTCAACCTGCGGACCCGGTTACCTGGAACTATACCGTTGAGAAAATCGACAATCAGACTGCCAATCTTGTTTTTTATGCCGATATAGACGATAACTGGCATTTATATGCTCAAGACTTTGCGGAAGGTGGCCCATTACGAACTACATTCCATTTTGATGAATCTGATAAATATGAGCTAATAGATGGAACTGATGAAAGTCCTGAACCGGAGGAAGTATATGATGAGATATTTGAGATGGATGTCAAGCAATTTAGCGAGGAAGCGACTTTTACCCAAAAAATTAAAATTAAATCCGAAGATGATTTTGAGATTACAGGTAATGTAGAATATCAGGTCTGTCAGGATGATAGATGTGTTTATTTTAATCCGGATTTTGCATTTGAGGTAGAAGGCGGTGAAGAAGTTGAATCTGCCGAGTTTGATGAAGATACAGAAACTGATAAAGGAAAAGGTAGCGATGAAAAAGAAGAGAAGGAGGGAGATGCTGACAAAAGTGTTAGTGCTGAAACTGAGGAATTGAAGGATGATGAAAGAACTGCCAGCGATCAGGAGGGTAACCAATCTTTGATAGGCTTTTTCCTCTTTTCCGTTTTATTAGGGTTTGCAGGTATTTTAACACCATGTGTTTTTCCGATGATTCCAATGACGATTTCATTTTTTATGCAAAGTGCATCTGCCAGGTTACAGGGAATTATTAAGGCACTTATTTTTGGGTTATCAATCATTATTTTGTATACTTCTGTTGGCCTGATTGTATCTTTGACAAGCGCTAGTGCTGATTTTACAGGTACTTTAAGTACACATTGGATACCTAACCTGATATTTTTCCTTTTATTTCTCGTTTTTGCAAGTTCGTTTTTTGGACTGTTTGAAATTGTATTGCCTTCAAAGTTAGCTAATAGAGCTGATAGTAAGGTTGATAAAGGAGGATATTTGGCTTCCTTCTTTATGGCATTGACCTTAGTTCTTGTTTCCTTTTCATGCACAGGCCCTATTGTAGGTGCATTGTTGGTTAAAGCAGCAGGTGGCGCAGTTATCGAACCTACAGTTGGAATGTTTGGTTTTGCCGTGGGATTTGGTTTACCGTTTACTGTGCTTGCTATATCTCCCGGTTGGTTGAAAAAATTACCAAAGTCTGGTGGATGGATGAACTCTGTTAAGGTAGTGCTTGCATTTATAATTCTTGCTTTCGCGTTCAAGTTCCTGTCAAATATAGATCAAAATTATCATTTGGATCTGTTAAGCCGTGATTTATACATATCAATTTGGATTGCATTGTTTACTCTCCTTGGGTTCTATTTACTCGGTAAAATAAAATTGCCTAATGATAGTGATTTAAAAAATATTTCGGTTATCCGTCTTGTTTTTGCTATTGCGGCATTTTCTTTTGCAATATATCTTGTTCCTGGATTATTTGGAGCCAACCTTAATTCCATCTCAGGATTATTACCTCCAAAATCTGCTCAGCAATTTGAAATTACCGCTTCTGGAGGAGTGAATGAAATATCTGCCTCGGAAACTCTTTGCGAAGAAGAGCCTAAATATAGCGATATTCTTGATTTACCATACGGGATAAAAGGATATTTCGATTATGAGCAGGGAATGAGTTGTGCAGAAGAATTGGATAAACCTGTTTTGGTGTATTTTACCGGTCATTCTTGTAGTAATTGTAAGAAGATGCAGTCAGAGGTATGGTCTGTGTCAGAGGTTCAGAGACTTATGAATAAAGAGTATGTGGTTATTGCTCTATATGTGGATGATCGGACAAAACTGCCAGAATCAGAGTGGATAGAATCAGAATACGATGGCAAAGTAAAGAAGACAATTGGTAAGAAAAATGCAGACATACAGCTTACCCGTTTTAATGCGAACACACAGCCTTATTATGTAATTTTGGATTCTGATGGAGAACAGATTACCGATTCAAAAGGCTATGAACTAGACCCACAGGAATTTGCCAACTATTTAAAACAAGGAGTTGAGCAATACAATGAACCATAATTTTTATTTAGATTTTTTGAATAATTGAGTCTTCCTAAAAGCGCGCTTTTTTCCAAAGTTTACATACATGAGCTTAATTTAATGAGCGTTATGAAATGATTTTTTTTTGTTTCTCTGCTTATTTGTAAGCATCATTTACTTTCATAAATATTGGTTTTTCTTTTTTTGCATTGCCCAACTAGCGAAGCGATTTCATAGCCTGTCCCGCAAAGCGGGAACCGAAGGGAATTAAAAACCTGCCCGACTGGTTGTTCAGGCGGGGAACCATTTTCTTTTTTAATTATTACTGATATTCTGTATATTTATATAGTGATGTTTTATGTGCTGGTTGTTAATTTAATTGATTGTTACATATGGGTCTGCAGGAGGCGAAGTATTTATAATAGCAGTTGTGCCCCGCATAAAGATGTATATATGGCTCAAACATTATTATTAACTTAAGTTTTGATAGTTTCTTATGGCAGTTTTCATCGGACGTTGGAACAATTAAAAATATTGGCATATGAACCAAAACTTTTAACTTTTTTATTTCGTTTTATTAGATAAGCTTATAATCAATAAATTTCTAGTGTATGAACCGTGACTATAAGGATTCTCCCAATGATTATCATAAGTTGCTGGCCGAGAGCAAAGAACGCATTAAGGAATTGTCATGTATTAACCAGACAACAGAGATAATTAAAAAAAACAAGTCCATTGAAGAAACTTTACAGCAAATTGCCTTAAAGCTACCGCGGGGCTGGCAATATCCTGAATATACGGTTGCACGGATCAAGTATGCAGGTAAGGTCTACTTATCTTCTCAATTCCAGGAAACTAAGTGGGTACAAAGACAAAAGTTTGAAACTATTGAAAATGAGGAAGGACTGATTGAAGTTTTTTACACAAAAAAATTTCCGAAAAGAGATGAAGGGCCTTTTCTCAAAGAAGAAAGGGACCTGATAATAAATATATCCAATTTAATTACAGGTTACATTAATAGTATTAAGGCCCGGGAAATTATTAGCAAAAGTGGGAAAGAAAAGAAAATTTTTGAAAAAGGCACAGGCACTTCCCGTCCTTTGAATAGCAGACAATTATTGCAGAAATTCCTTAATAACTATAATGCCGATCGTGATATGCTCCACGATCTTATGCCTTTTAAAGTAAAAGAAATTCTCCTGGTAGCTAATTTGTATGATGCTTTTAGTATCGAGAAAGAAGGAAGGTTTTCTGATCATATTTTGGGTGAATATCATCAGTTGAATCTCACCTCTTTGCCAAGGGTTACCGGAGTGTCCACAGAGGAGGAGGCATTGAAGCAGATGGGGGAAAAGCATTTTGATATGGTGATTCTGATGATGGGTGTGGATAAAAAGAAGCCTATTGAGATTAGTCAAAGTTTAAAAGAAAAATATCCATACATCCCGTTGTTTTTGTTATTGAATAATAATGCAGATCTTGAGTTCCTCGACCAGAAAAAAGAGAGTTTGAAATCCTTAGACAATATTTTTGTTTGGAACGGTGATTCTAAAGTGTTTTTTGCAATGGTAAAATTGTTGGAAGATAATGTGAATATTGAAAATGATACGAAAGTAGGATTGACCCGGGTAATACTTCTGGTTGAAGATTCTGTAAAATATTATTCACGGTATCTTCCGATGTTGTACCAGATTATACTTGAGCAGACAAAGCGACTTATTGAAGATGTGAACACGGATGACCTTTATAAAGTTTTGAAATTAAGAACGCGTCCTAAAATATTGCTTGCTTCCAGTTATGAGGAGGCAATGGAAATTTTTGAGAAATATAAAGATTATTTATTATTCCTTATTTCAGATATTCGATTCCCTAGAGAAGGAACTATCGACTCAAACGCTGGGTTTGACCTTATAAGATACGCCAAGAAAAATTTGCCAAATCTTCCTACTATTCTACAGTCTTCAAATCCGGACAATGCGGTTGAGACTTATAAGATTAAGTCCAATTTTATTAATAAGAATTCTGAAACCCTATTGCAGGATATTAAAAGTTTCATCAACTATCACCTTGGTTTTGGTCATTTTGTTTATCGAGATAAGCATGGAAGACAGATTGCAGTGGCGAAATCAATGGATGAATTTGAATCTTACTTAAAAACTGTTCCAGCTGATTCGCTTGTATATCATGCTGTTAAGAACCAATTTTCTTTGTGGCTGATGGCAAGAGGAGAGATCCAAATCGCCAAAATCATTAATCCCTTAAAAGTAAGTGATTTTGCAGATCCTGAGCACATGCGTCATTTTCTTATTAATATTCTGGAGTTATATCGAAATGAGCAGGAAAGGGGTAAAATAGTTAACTTCAGTGAGCATGCTATTCTGGAGGAAAATAATATTGTAAGTTTATCTCCTGGTTCACTTGGGGGAAAAGGACGAGGTGTAGCATTTATCAATACCCTGATTTATAATTTTAAATTCAACGAACTATTGCCTGATATTAATATCAGAACCCCGAGAACTGCCATTATTGGAACCGATGAGTTTGATATTTTCATGGAGAAAAATAAATTAGGAGACAAGGTCATAAATGAACATGATTATGAGAAAATAAAAAAGTGGTTTATAGATTCTGACTTGTCATTTGAGCTGGATAAGAAGCTTAAAGTATTTATAAAGCATATAACCAAACCAATAGCAGTTCGTTCATCAAGTTTATTTGAGGATTCAATTACACAGCCATTTTCAGGTGTGTTTGACACGTTTCTTCTTCCCAATAGTCATCAAGATTCTTCAGTACGTCTGGAACAGCTTATGAATGCGATTAAGTTAGTTTATGCCTCTATCTATTCCAATGAAGCGAAAAATTATTTTAAGGCAGTCGGACATAAAGTGGAAGAGGAGAAGATGGCAGTTATTATACAAGAGGTTGTTGGTAATCAGTACGATAGTTATTATTATCCGCATATTAGTGGTACTGCGCAATCGCATAATTATTATCCTATTTCTCACATGAAACCGGAAGAAGGTTTTGCTGTGGCAGCAGTTGGATTAGGCCAATATGTGGTTGACGGGGAACAGGCATACCGTTTCTCTCCTGCATATCCGACACTACAAATCCTTTCAACCAAAGACCTGGTAAAAAGTTCTCAGGTTAAATTTTATGCAGTGGATATGGGTCGTGAAGCGTTGAATTTGCTGGAAGGAGTTGATGCAGGTCTGGAAAAATTAGATATTGGCGAAGCAGAAAAACATGGGAACTTAAAGCATTGTGTTTCTGTATATAATCCTGATAATGATCAACTTGAGCCGGGCATTGATACTTATGGCCCCAGGGTGGTGAATTTTTCTAACATTCTGAAATACGAATACATACCCTTGGCTAAAACGATACGAGAGACCTTGGATGTGGTTAAAGAAGCCCTTGGGTCTGAAGTTGAAATTGAATGGGCTGTGGATTTAAATAAGGATGATAATTATCTGTCTTCATTTTATCTTCTGCAGATTAAACCACTTGTGTGTCATGAAGATGATTATACAATTGAAGAGTCAGATATTCAGCGGGATAATTTAATAGTATTTTCTGAACGGAGCATGGGCAATGGGAAAATTGAGGGAATAGAGGATGTAGTCTTTGTCGATAAAGAAAATTTTGATAACAACAAAACGGTGGAGATGACATATGAAATTGAAAAATTGAATGCGAAATTTCAGGAAAAAGGGAAGAAGTATGTTTTGATTGGCCCGGGCAGGTGGGGTACGAGGGATAAGTTTCTGGGAATTCCTGTGGCCTGGTCACAGATATCCAATGCTAAAGTAATTGTAGAGGTGGGTTTGGAGAACTTTCCATTAGATGCATCTTTGGGATCGCATTTTTTTCATAATGTAACCTCTATGAATGTGGGTTATCTTTCTGTGTCAAATAATTCTACTGGGAATTTTATTTCATGGGATAAACTTGAAAACCAAAAATTAATTGATCAAACTCAACATTTTAAGCATATAAGGTTCGAGCGACCTTTAAATATTATAATGGATGGCAGAAAAATGATTGCTGCTATATCTTGATAATTCACTTAGATATTTAGCTTTATTGTTAATAAATTGTTTTATTGCTCGTTTATTGTACAATGAATTTTTATGTTTTAATTTTTGTAGGTTTGCTGTTTGCGCTATTAACTTTTATATCTAAGATATTATGTCATTTTATTCTAAACATCAAGATAATTTACAGATAGATTTTAATGATACTTCTTTCAGTCTGCTAATGCAGAAGCGAATACATAAAGTTTTGCTTATTGCCAGTAGTTATGATGCATTTGTACTGGAAGAGGACGGCAGGATAGATGAGCAGATATTTAATGAATATGTTTCTTTAAACCTTCGTTATCCTCCAATATTTATAATGGCACATTCGCCAGAAGAAGCCTTTGAAATACTCAGAAATGACAGTATTGACCTTGTTATTACCATGTTGACAATGGGAGGATATGATACATTTGAACTGGCTCATAATATCAAGGAGGAATATCCGACCATTCCAATTGTTGTGCTTACTCATTTTTCAAGAGAAGTAACCCTGAGAATTGAAAAAGAAGATCTGAGCGCCATAGATTATGTTTTTTGCTGGCTGGGAAATGCTGATTTATTGCTGGCGATTATCAAACTTATTGAGGATAAGATGAATGTTGAGCATGATGTGGAAGTTGTCGGGGTTCAGGCTATTTTACTTGTGGAGAATTCTATTCGTTACATATCATCATATCTTCCAAACATTTATAAAATTATTTTTAAGCAGTCTAAAGAATATGTCAGGGAAGCATTGAATGAGCACCAGCGAATGCTACGCATGCGGGGACGGCCAAAAATATTGCTTGCTACCACCTATGAGGAAGCTGTTGAGTTGTTTGAAAAATATAAATATAATTTGCTTGGTGTAATTTCTGATATCAGCTATAAAAGGAATGGCATTAAAGATAAGTTTGCAGGAGTAAAACTCTGTAAGAAGGTCAGAAATCAGGATGAATTTATTCCTTTTCTCCTGCAGTCTTCTGATGGTAAGAATAAAGAAATAGCTCAAAAGCATAATGCAGGTTTTATCCATAAGTATTCCAAAACGCTTTCTATTGAGTTGAGAAACTATATTATACGGCAATTTGCTTTTGGGGAGTTTGTTTTCAGAGATCCTAAAACACAGGAACCTATCGGACGTGCCTCAGACCTTCAATCATTGCAACAAATGATTCTGGAAATTCCTGATGATTCTCTTGAATACCATGCTAGTCGGAATGATCTTTCTAAGTGGCTGAATGCAAGGGCAATATTTCCAATCGCACAACTTTTTAAATATTTGAAATTGAGTGACTTCCAATCATTGGATGATGTGAGGAGCTATATTTATAAAGCTATTTCAAGTTACAGAATGAGCAAGGGAAGAGGAGTGATTGCTAAATTTGATAAAAACAGTTTTGATGAATACTTAATATTTTCAAGAATTGGTGATGGCTCTATTGGTGGAAAAGCTCGCGGGCTGGCTTTTGCCAATTCCATTATTAAAAAGAATCAGATTTTTACCAAGTATGATAATGTTCTCATAACCATACCTAGGACAGTAGTTTTAAGTACGGATATTTTTGATGAATTTATGGAGGGGAATGATTTGTATAAAGTGGCGCTGTCAGATATAAGTGACGAAGCAATATTGAGACATTTTATTGAGGCGCGGCTTCCAAGCAGAGTCTATCAAGACCTTTACGCTTTCGTTGAAGTCATTAAAAATCCAATAGCCATCCGTTCATCAAGCAAATTGGAAGATAGCCATTATCAACCTTTTGCAGGTGTATATAATACATTCATGGTACCTCGAGTGGATGACAATACAAGGATGATTCAACTAATTTCAGATGCTATAAAAAGTGTTTATGCATCTGTTTATTATCAGAATAGTAAAGCATACATGGCTGCTACGTCTAATGTTATTGATGAAGAGAAAATGGGAATCATACTGCAGGAAGTGTGTGGTTCCAGATATGGAAATAAATTCTATCCCACCATCTCAGGTGTAGCCCGGTCAATTAATTTTTATCCGGTAGGACCTGAAAAATCTAGTGAGGGTATTGTTAATCTTGCATTTGGATTGGGAAAGCAGATTGTTGACGGGGGAGTTTCTTTGCGCTTTGCTCCCAAACATCCTGATCGTGTTCTGCAACTCGCAAGTCCTGAGCTTGCCCTGAAGGACACTCAGAAATATTTTTATGCCCTCGATTTAAGTCCGGAAAATTTCACTCCATCAACTGATGATGCCGTGAATCTTTTAAAGCTTAGAATTAAAGAAGCTGAGGAAGATGGTTCCTTGAAACATGTAGCTTCAACTTATGATTTTGAGAATGATATGATACGGGAAGGAACAATGTATAAAGGCAAAAAAATTATAACATTTGCTAATGTACTAAAACACAGAATTATCCCAGTGGATAAAATAATGCAGGATTTGTTAGACATAGGACAAAGTGAAATGAACAATCCTATTGAGATAGAATTTGCTGTAGACTTGAATGTAAAGAAAGAAGACCCTATTATTTTTAACTTCTTGCAAATACGACCCATTGTTGATAGCCAGGAAGAGAATAATATAGATATAAGTGAGATCAAACCTTCGCAGACTATAATTTTTTCAGATGCTGCGCTTGGCCATGGCCGTATTGATAATATTTATGATTTTATTTATGTGAAACCTGAAAATTTTTCTTCCCAGAAAAGCAAAGAAATTGCTGCTCAGATTGATGAGATGAACAAAATGTTTATAAGTGAGGCGAGAAACTATATTCTCGTTGGCCCCGGAAGATGGGGTACAGCAGATCCAAGCCTTGGTATCCCTGTGAAGTGGGGAAACATTTCCCAGGCAAGAGTGATTGTGGAGTCTGGGTTGGATAATTATCGTATTGATCCAAGCCAGGGAACGCACTTTTTCCAAAACTTGACATCTTTTAGGGTTGGATATTTTACGATCAATCCTTATATCGATGACGGATTTTATGATCTGGACTTCCTGCGTAAACAAAAAGCAGTGTATGAAGATGAGTATATAAAACACATTCGATTTGAAAAACCAGTAGTAGTGCAAATTAATGGGAAAGAAAGTAAGGGAGCGATACTCAAACCTAATACAATATAGTTTAGGTGGATATGCGCCAAAACATGAGCAAAATCATATTTGTTTTATTTAAAAAATTTGAATAAATCAATTTTTAAAATATAATTTTACACTGTTATTCTTATAACAGTAAGTGTTATAAAACATATTTTGTGCAATTTTAAAACTTGTTACTATGAATGTAGATAAATTTATGAATGAGCTTGAAAAGAAACACCCCGGTGAGGTGGAATACCTTCAGGCTGTTCGCGAAGTATTAGAAACAATTGAAGAAGTATACAATGAAAATCCACAATTTGAAAGTGCCGGAATTATTGACCGTTTAGTTGAACCGGATCGTGTTCTGACTTTTAAAGTACCCTGGGTTGGTGATAATGGTGATGTTCATGTTAACCTTGGTTACCGTGTTCAGTTTAATAACGCTATCGGCCCCTACAAGGGTGGTTTGAGATTTCACCCAAGTGTTAACCTTAGTTCGTTAAAGTTCCTTGGTTTTGAACAGATATTTAAAAATGCTCTTACAACGCTTCCTTTAGGTGGTGGTAAAGGTGGTTCAGATTTTAATCCAAAAGGAAAATCTGATTCTGAAATTATGAGATTCTGTCAATCTTTTATGACAGAACTGTGGGCCCTAATCGGGCCGGAAACTGACGTTCCTGCTGGCGATATTGGTGTTGGTGGTAAAGAGATTGGATATTTGTATGGTATGTATAAGAAACTGGCTAAAGAAAATACCGGAGTATTCACTGGTAAAGGTATCAATTGGGGTGGAAGTTTAATACGTCCTGAAGCTACTGGCTTCGGTAATGTATACTTTGCAAAGGAAATGCTGGCTACAAAAGGCGAATCTCTTGAAGGTAAAACTGTTTCTATTTCCGGTTTTGGTAATGTAGCATGGGGTGCAGCAGCAAAAGCTTCAGAACTAGGAGCTAAGGTCGTGGCTATATCCGGGCCGGATGGTTATATTTATGATCCGGAAGGTATTTCAGGAGAAAAAATTGATTTCATGCTGGAATTACGTGCAACAAATGAAGATATCGTGAAACCATTTTCATACGAATTTGATAGCGCCCAGTTTTATGAAGGAAAAAGACCATGGGAGCTTAAAGTGGACATTGCTTTGCCTTGTGCTATCCAGAATGAATTGGATGAAAATGATGCAAAAAAATTAGTGGAAAATGGTGTAATGTGCATTTCTGAAGGTGCAAATATGCCATGTACTCCTGAGGCTGTTGATGTTATTCTGAAGAATAATATATTATATGGCCCGGGTAAAGCAGCTAATGCAGGTGGTGTTGCAACTTCAGGTCTGGAAATGACCCAAAATTCCATGAAATTAAGCTGGACGAGAGAAGAAGTTGATGCAAAACTTCATCAAATAATGAAAGACATCCACCAGGCTTGCGTTGACAATGGTAAGGATGAAAATGGCAATGTAAATTATGTGAAAGGCGCTAACATTGCCGGATTTCTTAAAGTAGCAAATGCAATGCTTGATCATGGAGTCATTTAATTTTTTGTTCACTATATATTCTACTCTTGGATGTATGTTAGGGGGAGCTTTTGCTCCCCTTTTGTATGTTGACTTCCAGTATTTTCGTTTACGGCGGTATTAAACATGACAAATTTGTGTGGCGTAATTTTTGTGAATGATTTTATAACATTAGTTTGTTCTGATCGTTTATATCAAAAATATTGGCTAAACCGAAGTGGACTATGCAAAAGGTTTATGTAAAAATGGGGCTGTTTTTTCTGGTAATTTTATTGCCCTGTTCTGCATTATTTGCTCAAATTACAGATACTTCAGGGATTGATGAAACTTATTTGTTAAAGACTGTAGTTGTTAATGGTGATACGATTGGTAGTGCCGAAATTGATGAAGTTGTTGTTTACCCTGAATTAGATTTTGACAATAAAAGGGAATACAGGCGTTACAAAAAGATGGTTCGGGATTTGAAGAAAGTGTATCCATATGCACAAAAGGCAAAATATAAGCTGATTGAAATGAATGAGGAATTTACACAACTTAATACGGAGATAGAAAGAAAAAGATATATTAAAAATGTTGAGGATACACTGAAAAAAGAATTTAAAGGTGATTTAAAAAAACTTACTATTACGCAGGGACACTATTTATTGAAACTCATTGACAGAGAAACAGGGAATACATCATATGAATTGCTTAAAGAGCTGAAAGGTAATTTTTCGGCAGTTTTCTGGCAGACTATAGCGCGTATTTTTGGTCATAACCTGCGGTCTGAGTATGATCCTCATGGTGATGACAGATTAATGGAGCGTATTGTGATTCTAATTGAACATGATCAAATATAAGAAGCCACTCTCGCAATACCGAAGAATGGCTTCTTTCCTTGCTTCGGTTTATTTCTTTTATATCATTTCCATCATGGCTTTAACTACATTATCTGTGCCTTCTCCTATTTGGAGTATATTGGCATCGAGCATGTAGCATGGAGTTGTAAATACTTTGTTCTCTTTGTCAACTGTTACTTCTCCGTGGTCAGTATTTTTATGTGTTGCGCCCATGGCTTCAACAGCTTTCGCCGTATCCTGGTCTTGACCAATGGTTACACTTATATTTTTCAGTACTTTTGCTACAATTACAGGAGAAATACACAGGGCACCTATCGGTTTATTTTGTTTCCTCATACCCCTTATGGCATTTTCTACCTCGCCGTTTACTGTGCAATTTGGTCCATCAAAGGCAAAAGAGCTAAGGTTTTTAGCGGCTCCGAATCCTCCGGGTAAAAGCAGGGCGTCAAAATTTTCCGGCTTAAATTCTTTTAATTTCTTAATGTTTCCCCTGGCTATTCTTGAGGCCTCAATAAGGACATTCCGCTTTTCATTCATCTCTTCACCGGTTATATGATTGATCACATGATGCTGTTTTATATCAGGGGCAAAAATTTCATATTCGCCTCCATTTTTCATTATAGCATAGAGGGATAAGGTAGCTTCGTGTATTTCCGATCCGTCAAATACGCCGCTTCCGGCTAATACAACAGCAAATTTTGGTTTTTTACTCATGGTTTTTTTAATTTTGGTTATACAATAGATTTTCTTTAAGACGATAATGAAACAAAAATATTTTTTACATCAAAAATATCTGATATATGAGAAGAACATTCATTGGCATTAAAATTAATCCCGGGGATGAATTTCTGAATACCTATACTAAATTACGAAATGAATTGGAAAATGAAAAAATTAAGTGGGTAGACACTGACAAATTTCACCTTACTTTATTTTTTCTTGGAGATACTGAAGAAGATAAAATTGAGGAAATAAGGCTAAAATTAAGTAATATTGTTGATGAGTTTGATAAGTTTACTCTAGATCTCAAAGGATTGGGAGTTTTTAGAGATTTTGTCAAACCAAAGGTGCTTTGGGGTGGTATATATAATTATGAAACGCTTGCTTCTCTTAAAAATATTGTGGATAAAGAAATGGTTAAGTCAGGATTTACTCCTGATAAACGTAAATTTACACCCCATCTTACTATAGGAAGAATTAAATTCTTAAAAAATAGGGAAACATTAAAGAAACTTGTGCTTGAACATAAGCATAAATATTTTGACCAGATTAAAATTAATGAGTTAATTTATTACGAGAGTATTTTAAGACCTCAGGGACCACAATATATTCCTATTGAAAAATATGTATTATAAGATAAAGGTTGGTTAGTGGTGATCGGATTGCTGAATGGTATTGATTAATTCATGAGTGATTGATAAAATATGATAATTTTCTTCCCTGACAATCAATGGTTTCTGTTGGGTGTTAGATATGTTTTTGGCATAGAGAATGAGATCCTTTATCGTTTTATCTTGATTGTCTGTTTTTTTGTATTCTGTCATTTCCACTGTTTCTCCTTCTAATGATGATATAGTAGCATAATTATTTTTAAAATCTATTTCAATTGTTATTGATTCCTGATAAGCCTGTAGCAATAATTTTTCCGTATTTGTAATTTGTGTTAAAAAACATTCTGCTGTTTTGCCATTATCAAAAAGAATGTTAAGGCTCAAAGATTGTGCTGTTCCTGTTTTATTGGGAACTTTGTGGTGATATATTTTCCGGATACCTGATTTTATGATTTCTCTTGTGAGGGTAACAAAATCAAAAATATGTTGCTTCAGAATGGTTTCCTGATTGTCATAGATGTTAAATTTTAAAATATGCGGATTAAGTTTGCTCTTTATTTCTCTGTATATTTGTTTCTGAAGTATCTCCTGGCTGAATTTTATATGACTGTTGGTTTCATTTGCTAGGTTAAAAAGCTTGTCAAATTCATATTTTGTAAGACAAAATGGCGACTCAAAAAATAAATGACGTGTTTTTTTTATTGCATACTGAGAAATTTCATTGGCCGGCTCGCTGCAACTAATATATAAAATGTCTGAGTTTTCAGCTAATTCCTCAGGAGATGTAAAATGCTTTGTGTTCGCGTTTTGCAATGATTTTGTTCTGGAAGCATAAATTCCTGCAATGGACAGCTCATTGTCTGTCTGTGATTGATTGATAATCTTTCCTATATGCTTATTGAATCCTATAAAACCAATTTTCATATCTTTCCCCTTTTATTACAAACTTAATGTATATTTATAAGTTATGATTGTTTTCTCTCTGTAAGTTATTAACTTAATCTGTTAATAATTATATTAGTAGAAAAATTACCGGCGGATTTTGGGTACAATATAGTTCTGGTTATCTTTGTTGAAACTTTAGTGTAACATGTTAGATTCATACAGGCATAAGGGGTTGAGAAAAAAACTTGTAGATACCCTGAGAAAAAAAGGTATTCGAAATAAAGAGGTTTTAAAGGCTTTTGAAAACGTACCCAGGCATCGTTTTATGGAAAGTGGTTTCATTGATTTTGCCTACAAAGATCAAGCTTTCCCAATTGGAAACGGACAAACAATTTCACAACCATATACCGTAGCGGTTCAAACTGAGTTGCTTGATGCTCAAAAGCATGATAGGATACTGGAAATTGGTACCGGCTCTGGTTATCAGGCGGCGATTCTTTGTGAAATGGGGGCTAAGGTCTTTTCGATAGAGCGACATCGTGATCTTTATCTTAAAGCTAAAACTGTTTTGAATGAGATAGGCTATCAACCTTATTTGTTTTATGGTGATGGATATGAAGGATTACCCAGATATGCCCCTTATGATAAAATACTTATTACTGCTGCTGCCTCCGAAGTTCCGGAAAAATTATTTAAACAGCTTAAAATTAACGGGAAGATGGTCCTTCCTCTTGGAAGTGAGTTGGGACAACAAATGACGGTTATTAAAAAAACGGGTGAAAATGACTTTGAAAAAGAGCATTTTGGTAGTTTTATTTTTGTCCCCATGGTTAAAGGAAAGAACGGAAACAATAACAACAATCAGTAAATCGTACAAAATACAGTAATCATTTTACGATGACAATTTTTTTCGCCTATATCAATTCAAATTGTATCCAGTGAACGATCTTATTGGAAATAATAATAAAAAAAAGTAAGTGCAGTATGTTAACAATCAAAAATTTTATTTTTAATCCTTTTCAGGAGAATACTTATGTAATTTCTGATGATTCAGGGAAGTGCATTGTTTTGGATCCAGGATGTTATTTTGAAAATGAACAAGTTGAGTTGAAAAATTACATAAAGCAAAATAACTTGACTCCGGAGTACATAGTATACACTCACGGACATGTAGACCATATAATTGGAACAGAGTTTTTGAAAAAAGAATTTGGCATTAAGGCTATAATGCATAAAGATGATATGGATATTCTGCATAATAGCAGTGAATTTGCTGCAAGTATAGGACTGGATATGGAGCAGCCTTCTGATCCTGAATTACATATATCCGAAAATGAAAAGATAAATTTTGGTAATATTGATTTCATTACCTACCATGCTCCAGGACACTCGCCTGGTAGTATAATTTTACATTATCCGGAAGAAAATATTCTTTTTTCGGGAGATGTGTTATTCAGGAAAGGTATCGGAAGAAGCGATCTGGGAGGAGGTGACCACGATACTCTTATAAGAAGTATTAAAACTAAAATACTCCCTCTCGATGAGAATACGGAAGTTTATACTGGGCATGGGGAATCAACAACTGTTTTTGAAGAAAAACATGAAAATCCTTTTTTAGTCTGAGATAAATCTGAACATATGATATTTTTTACTTGTTCAGATATGAGAATTTGCTTTCAAATATGAAACAATTTTAGTGCAATGTGACAAATGTGGTTTTATATTGTTTATGTTCTTTTTATATTTACCTAAATTTGTAAGATAATATCAAAAATAAGAAACTATGGCTACTGAAAAATTCGTTGACAGACACATTGGTCCAAGAGATGACGACCTCCAGGTGATGCTGGATAAAATCGGAGTAAACACTTTGGATGAACTTATAGATAAAACAATTCCTAAGTCTATTCAATTGGATAAACCACTTGAGCTGGATGAGCCTATGAGTGAGCATGAATATTTTGAACATATCCGGGATATCGCTTCGAAAAATAGGATATACCGATCGCTGATAGGTTTAGGATATTATGATACTGTAACTCCCTCAGTTATCTTGAGGAATATTCTGGAGAATCCGGGATGGTATACTTCGTATACTCCTTATCAGGCTGAAATTTCTCAAGGGAGGCTGGAAGCGCTCCTTAATTTCCAGTCTGTAGTTGTAGAACTTACAGGTATGGAGCTGGCAAACGCATCCTTACTTGATGAAGCTTCTGCTGCTGCCGAAGCAATGATTATGATGGCTAATCTTAGGAAACGTTCGGCAATCAAAAAAGGAGCTAATAAATTTTTTGTTGATGAAAATACTTTTCTTCAAACCCTTGAGGTATTGAAGACGCGCGCAGAGCCCCTTGAAATTGAACTTGTAATAGGTGATTACAAGAATTTCAATTTTGATGAAACTGTTTTTGGAGCTATTGTTCAATATCCTGCTGGCGACGGTAAAATTGAGGATTACAAAGCATTTGTGGACAAAGCACATGATAATGGAACAATGGTAGCTGTGGCTGCTGATATAATGAGCCTTGCAATTTTAACTCCTCCTGGTGAATGGGGCGCAGATGTTGTTTTTGGATCTACCCAGCGCTTTGGTATTCCAATGGGATACGGAGGACCTCATGCTGCATATTTTGCTACTAAAGATGAGTATAAACGTAAAATACCCGGTCGTATTATTGGCGTATCAAAAGATGCGCAAGGAAATTATGCCCTACGAATGGCTTTACAGGTGCGTGAACAACATATTAAAAGGGAAAGAGCTACTTCTAATATATGTACGGCACAAGCTTTGTTAGCATCTATGGCAAGTATGTATGCTGTGTATCATGGCCCTGAAGGATTAAAACGAATTGCAAATCATATTCATTCTGCTGCCGGTATTTTAAGTGATAAGCTTAATGAACTTGGACTGGAACAGGAGAATAAAAATTTCTTTGATACCCTGAAAATTAAACTTCCTGATGGCGTTAAGTCTGATCAGGTGAAAAAGATTGCCCTTGAGCATAAATTTAATTTTAATTATATCGACAATTCAACTATTGGAATCAGTACAGATGAAAAAATTAACGAAAGTGAAATCAATACTATAATAGCTATTTTTGCCAGAGCTACGGGCAAGAGTGTTGCTGAAATTAAAGAGATGCCGGATAAGAAATATTTTGATGATTCTTTTTCAAGACAGAGTGAATTTCTTACCATGGACCTTTTTAACCGCTATCATTCTGAAACCGAAATGATGCGTTATATTAAAAAATTAGAAAGGAAGGATTATTCTCTTGCTCATTCTATGATTTCACTGGGTTCATGTACAATGAAGTTAAATGCAGCAACTGAATTATTCTCTCTCAGTTGGCCGGAATTTTCAGCCCTGCACCCTTATGTGCCTAAAGATCAGGCTGAAGGTTATATGGAGCTCATTGATGGTTTGGAAGAACAGCTCAAAGCTATTACAGGCTTTTCGGCAATTTCTTTTCAGCCTAACTCAGGAGCCGCAGGAGAACACGCTGGGTTAATGACGATAAGAGCTTACCATAAAGACCACGGAGACGATCACAGAAATGTAGTACTTATACCTTCATCGGCACATGGAACCAATCCTGCCAGTGGCGTGATGGCAGGTATGAAGGTTGTCGTTGTGGATTGTGATGATAATGGAAATATTTCAATAGAGGATCTCAAAGAAAAGGCAGAAGCTCATAAAGAGAATCTAGCTGCATTTATGGTTACTTACCCATCTACTCATGGTGTTTTTGAAAGCAAAATAAAAGAAATGAATAAGATTATCCATGAAAATGGTGGCTTGGTCTACTTTGACGGAGCAAATATGAATGCCCAGTTGGGTTTAACAGATCCGGTTGTCACAGGTGCTGATGTTGGTCACCTTAATCTTCACAAAACTTTTGCTATTCCACATGGTGGAGGTGGCCCGGGAATGGGACCAATTGGTGCTAATGAAAAACTTGCACCTTATCTTCCTAACCATCCATTTTTTGAAACAGGTGGAGAGAAAGGTTTTGGCCCGATTACGGCGGCACCTTTTGGAAGTCCGAGTATTCTGCCCATTTCATATGCGTTTATAAAAATGTTAGGACATGAAGGACTGAAAAAGGTGGCTCAAATTTCAATATTGAATGCAAATTATATTAAAGCTGCTCTGGAAGATACATATGGTATTGTTTATACAGGTGAGACCGGAATGGTGGGCCATGAAATGATTCTGGAATGTCGTCAGTTTAAATCAATTGCCAATATTACAGAGGCGGATATTGCTAAAAGACTTATGGATTATGGCTTCCATGCACCTACCTTGTCATTCCCTGTTCACGGAACTTTGATGGTAGAACCTACGGAAAGTGAATCACTCGAAGAACTTGATCGCTTTATTGAAGCAATGTTGTCAATATATGATGAGATTATGGAAATTAAGGAAGGACAGACGGATGCAGAGAACAATGTATTGAGAAATGCTCCGCATACTGCTGAGGTTGCTTCATCAGATGAATGGAACAGACCTTACACTAGAAAAAAAGCTGCCTATCCTTTGCCATGGATCAAGGATAACAAATTCTTCCCGGATGTAAGTCGGATTGATGATGGCTATGGTGATAGAAACCTGATGTGTACATGTGCACCGGTGCAGGAATACCGGGAAAGCTTGTTTTCATTTAAAGACGTGGAAGAGTAAGAAGTAAAAATTTTAGTATAGATTAAAAAAGGTTCCCCGAAAACTTCAGGGAACCTTTTTTGTTATTGGATTGGAGTCAAATTACTGTATTATTACTCTTTTGGTTATGGTTTCACCGTTTTCATAGCTTATATGAAGCAGATAAATACCGCTGTCAAGCTTACTCGTATTCATTATATATTTTTCAGCTTTGGGTTGTTCGGAGATGACAACCTTTCCTAATAGATTTAACAGTTCTGCAGTTTCTATTTGTATCTCACTTTCAATCGTTATCTTTTCAGAAGCCGGATTCGGGTAAATTTCAGTGCTTAATTTCTCATCAGAATTTATGCTTTTAGAAACTTCTGACATGATAAATTCTTTGTCAACATTTGCCCCCTCAACAGTAAAATTTCCTGTAGTATCTTCATATCTGTCAGCAGTGATTGTATATTCGTAATTACCAACTGGCAGTTCAAATGATGCTTCTCCATCGCTGTTTGTTGTTTTCTCACTTTCCACATCGATGCTTATCGTATTTCCTTCAATTGCATTTGAATTTTTATCTGTGACATTAAATGTAACTGTGTGTTCAGTATATGCGAAAGAATCTGTTTTCAGTGTTAAATCCGGGAAATTACTGTTTGTTATTTCGCAGTGATAATTACTGTGATCTTCTTTTTCATATGTTATTATGCTATCTGTTTCCTTCGTCAGTATTTCCCCGTCTTTGAACCATTGATAGTTGTTGTTCGGACTCTTAGCTAGTGCGGCTAAGGTTATGGTATTATTCGTTGTATCCACATCTAAAGGCAGCAATGTATCTTGTGGGGCGTAAATATAATTATATTGTGTTTCAATGTTCGCAGTTTCCAGATCACCGAAAGAAAATAA
This sequence comes from Bacteroidales bacterium, assembly GCA_041686375.1. Classification (GTDB taxonomy): domain Bacteria; phylum Bacteroidota; class Bacteroidia; order Bacteroidales; family UBA12077; genus JAGXLC01. The sequence continues at coordinate 32,259 of JAWLEB010000015.1, read as the reverse complement.
ATTATTCTTTATTTGACAATAGATTAAATTGTTCAGTCCTGACAAATCTGGCAATTCTTCAAGTTGATTATTATTAAGATACAAGTATTTCAAATTATGCAAGTTTTCTATTCGAGAAGTAATGCTATCTTCAATACTATTATAGGAGAGATCTAAATATGTTAGTCCGGTTAAATCCCAGAGTTCTTCTACAAAGTTTCCACTGACATTGATATTATATAAATCCATCTCCGTTACTCTGTGATTTTCCACCGTGATTCCCCTCCAGTCTTTTACCGGAGCATCTGTTAGCCAGTTGTCCTGATTTTCCCAGTTTTCGCCGTTCATGTTTTCATAAATCTCTACCAGAGCAAGAGAGTCTTCTACTGAACAGGAATCGGTTTCTGTTGCTTTGGTTTTTTCTTTTTCTTTTAATCGTTGTGCCTTTATCTTCTCGTAGTCCTTGCACAGAAGCTTTTCTATCAGGCGGACTTGCATTTTTTGTTCCTGTTCGGGTTTCTTTTTAAACGTGAAACCTTCCTGTTCGTGGAATTGTTGAGATGATTTAATCACTTCTTGTTGTGCATGTGAAAAATTTAAAGTAAAAAGAGTAAGGAAAAGAAGTGTAAAAATTCGTTTCATAGGCTTTTGGTTTAGATTGCATTAGTGTAAAGTTATATTAAAAGTTTGACATTCTGATATTTATTTCTGCCAAAATCCTCGTTTTTTGTCTCTCTATCCCATGGAACCCTCATGCACTATCTACCGATAAGTGTTGCTGTATACATAGGCTATTGTCTAAACTAGTGGATGAGAGTTGCATATTTTATAATAGTAAAAATAATTTTTTTTAAAACACTATTCCAGAGTTTTCATTTTTTTAACAGTTAAAAAAATGAAAACTCTGGTGAAAATTCTTTCACCGGGCTTTTGTGAGAGATGTTTTCAGTGCTTTCCTTATTATCCCCTCTTCGTTTCGGTTTGTTCCTTTTCATAATTTTCCGCAGGAGCTATATACTCGTAATCGTCTTTAGTCAGTTCGAATTCAGCCTCTTCATTACTGTCGGTTGTTTTTGTACTTTCCTCGTCGATGCTTATGGTAGCACCTTTAAATGCATTTGGATACCTCCAGGCACCTACTATTTTCTACTATTTTGTACCAATAAATAAAAAGAGGCGGCAAAACTGCAGCCTCTTTTTCGGAAGGAATTCGATTTATTCTTCTTTAAGCCATTTATCAAGCCAACAGAAAAATTCTCTTTGCCAGAGGATACCATTTTGCGGACTCAATACCCAATGGTTCTCTTCAGGGAAGAATAGGAATTTTGAAGGGATATCTCTGAGTTGTGCCGCGTTAAAGGCACTCATGCCCTGAGTATAGGCAATTCTGTAGTCTTTTTCGCCATGAATTATCATAATTGGAGTATCCCACTGGTCAATATACCGATGAGGAGATTCTTTATATACTTCCTTGTTTTCCTCTTCCCAATAGGGTCCTCCTAAATCCCAGTTTGGGAACCAAAGTTCTTCCGTTTCCAGATAGAATGATTCTAAGTTGAACATTCCGTCGTGTGAGATAAAGGCATCAAATCTTCCGTCATGTACCCCCGCCAGATAAAATATTGAATATCCGCCGTAGCTGGCACCAACTGCCCCCAAATTATCTTCATCAACGTAAGGTTCTTTTTTGACTGCATCAATTGCGCTCAGGTAATCCTGAATATTTTGCCCGGCATAATCACCGCTGATTTGTTCCAGCCATTCCATGCCGAAAGAGGGCAGGCCACGCCGGTTAGGCGCTACCACAATATAGTCATTTGCCGCCATCATTTGGAAGTTCCACCGGTAAGAGAAGAACTGACTTACAGAGGATTGTGGGCCACCCTGGCAATAAAGAAGTGCAGGATATTCTTTGTCTTCATCAAAGTTTGGTGGATAAATTACCCATGTTAGCATTTCTTTATTATCTGTCGTTTTAACCCATCTTTTCTCAACTTTACCAAAGTTTAGCTGATCCATCAGGTTTTTATTGATAAAGCTAAGCTGATTTTCTTCTCCGGTTTCGGCGTTTATTTTGTAAATTTCTGTGGGACTGGACATGGATTGCTTCGCGCCAATCAGTGCATCCCCGGCTGGTGCAACTGATTGATAATTATGAATTCCATCTGTAACCTGCCTGATATCTTCACTTTCAATGTTTAGCTCGTAAATCTGGAATCTTGCATGATAATCACTGGTAAAATAGAGCTTCTTGTTGTCATCACTCCATGTTAGTCCACTGGCATTTTGTTCAAAATTTTTAGAGTAGTTTTTCTCTTCTCCGGTTTCGAAATTATAGACGAATATTCTGTTTTTATCTGCTTCATAGCCATCTCTTTCCATACTTTCCCATGCTATCATTTTTCCATTTGGTGAGTAAACAGGCGCCTTATCAAATCCTTCGTGTTTTTCCTTTGTGAGATTCTTTGTTTCCTTTGTTTCAAGGTTATATATGTAAATCTCCGAGTCAGTAGAAAGCGTATATTCTTTACCGGTTAATTTTTTAGATGTGTAAACAATTTTTTTGCTGTCAGGATTCCAGCTTATCTGTTCCATACCGCCAAACGGTTCCATAGGAGAATTATATTTTTCTCCTTCCATAATGTCAATAGAATTAGAAATCCCTTTTTGAGCATCATAGTCGGCTACAAAGATATGACTGTACTTATAATCATGCCATTGATCCCAGTGCCTGTACATAAGGTCGGTTTCAATCCGTGCATCTGCTTTGGGTAGATCGCTGTGTATATCATTGGGCGACTTATCCAATTTAACCGATTTTATGTAGAGAATTTTTTCCTGGTTCGGGGCATACTCAAAACCATTGATCCCTCCATCTATGTCAGAGATTTGTGTTTTACCTGATCCATCCGGATTCATCTCCCATAACTGAACATTACCATTTTCTGCGGATAAAAATCCAATTTTTTCTCCATCGGGACGCCAGCGGGCGTTAAATTCTGAATTTTTAGTTTTTGTGATATTTGTTGCTTCACCTTCTTCAGCCGGCATAATGAAAATTTCATTGTTGCTTTTATTTTTGTCAATATCATAAAATGACACATTGAAAAGAATGTGTTCATTATCCGGTGAAATCTGGACGCCGCTTACTCTTCCGAAAGACCATAGCGCCTCTGGGGTCATGATTTCTGAATCCAGTTGTACATTCTCAACAGGATTACTTGTTTTGATCTTACTGTTTTTATCGTCTTTGTTTTCACAGGCTGTGAGAACAACAATAAAGATTATTAAAATTGAAAAGATTTGTTTTTTCATAGTAAATAATTTTTAATGGCAATTGACATTTTAACCTAATAAAACATCCGGTGACATCTTGTATCACCGGATGTTTTATTTATATGATATTCTTTTAGTTGTGTACATAGTGGTAGAATCATTGCTGTGCTTTTTTTAGCTTTTCTGTTATTTTACCTTCCAACTCTTCAGCTAATTCCGGGTTGTCTTTCAATAATTGTTTAACAGCTTCTCGTCCTTGTCCTAACTTTGTTTCACCATAACTGAACCAGGAGCCGCTTTTCTTAATTACTTGGTATTCAACCCCCAGGTCTATTATTTCACCCACTTTTGAGATGCCTTCTCCATACATAATGTCGAACTCAGCTTTCTTAAATGGTGGAGCTAGTTTATTTTTTACAACTTTCACTCTTGTTCGGTTTCCTTTAACGTTTTCTCCTTCTTTAATTTGTCCTATTCTTCTAATATCAAGACGAACCGAAGAATAAAATTTGAGAGCGTTTCCACCTGTTGTTGTTTCTGGGTTGCCAAACATAACACCAATTTTTTCTCTAAGCTGATTAATGAACATGCAGCATGTATTTGTTTTACTGATGTTAGCTGATAATTTACGTAATGCTTGCGACATAAGTCTTGCTTGTAGCCCCATTTTAGAATCTCCCATCTCACCTTCCAGTTCAGATTTTGGTGTTAAGGCAGCAACAGAATCGATTACAACAATGTCTACCGCCCCGGAGCGTATAAGATGATCAGCAATTTCAAGTGCTTGTTCTCCATGGTCGGGTTGGGAGATTAGGAGATTTTCAATATCTACTCCTAGTTTTTCAGCGTAAAACCTGTCAAAAGCATGTTCTGCATCCAGAAAAGCCGCAATTCCACCCTTTTTTTGGGCTTCAGCAATAGCATGAATCGCTAATGTTGTCTTTCCTGAAGATTCCGGCCCGTAGATTTCTATAACCCTTCCCCTGGGATATCCTCCAACACCTAAAGACATATCGAGCGCAATAGAACCGGAGGAAATACTTGGAACATCTGCTACCGCTTTATCCCCCATCTTCATAATTGTACCTTTACCATACCCTTTTTCAATCTTATCAAGGGTCAATTCCAGCGCTTTCATCTTCTCTTTATTCACCTGCTTGGTGTTATCCTCTTTTTGTGTTTTCGTATTTTCCTTAGCCATAAATGTTTTCGTATTTTTTGATTAAATTGTATAAAATGGATTCTTAAAACGAATAAAATTATAAAAATAGCTCTGAAGGAACAAGTCATTTTTTAATATAGTTGTTAACATTAAAAAATGATATTCAAATAAAAATAACAAGGGTGAGAAAGCAGAAATGTAAATTTCGATAATAAATTTTTAATTGTTTAATCAAATTGCTTTTAATTATTTTGAAAAATCAAAATTATACAGTTAAATTTACCCTTTTTATGTGTTAGTTCAAATAAATCAGGAAGTAAGGAAGTTTGTTTTCGCAAAGATGAAAATTGAACGTACATTTTTCAAAACAACATTAGTAGTACCATTTGGTCAATAATTAAAAAACAATCTCCAAATGAACAACGGAAATAAGTTACATAGGCACGAAGCTTCTGATGATCACTCGAGAAGAGATAAAGGGGAATATCGATTGGTTTTATATAATGATGATTTTAATGAATTCACTTATGTTATAGAAACACTCATTGAAGTGTGTAATCATGATAATATACAAGCCGAGCAGTGTACATATCTTGCACATTATCATGGGAGATGTGAGGTGAAATCCGGTTTGTATGAGAAACTTAAGAGTATGAAAGAAAGTCTCATCGAGAGAGGATTACAGGCTGAAATTCAGTAATTTATTACTCTATATATTAAAAAATGGCGCTTGGCACAATTATTTTACTTATTTGTATTGGAATTCTGTTGTTTTTAGTAGAATTTCTTTTGGTTCCGGGAATTACAGTTGCGGGAATAGCTGGTTTTATCCTTATTGTTGGTGCCATTTATTTTGGATATGATACTTTTGGTGCACCTGAAGGGCATTATATTCTTGCCGGAACAGCTTTTCTTACTTTTGTTATAATTTTTTTTGCCTTACGGGGTCGGACATGGAAAAAGCTGATGCTTGATACACGCATTGAAGGAAAAGTTTCTACATACGTGGAGGATAAGGTTAAAGTGGGGGATACGGGCAGAACGATAACCCGCCTAAACCCTATGGGAAAGGTCTTAATTAATGGTGAATTTCTGGAAGCAAAATCTACAGGACCTTATATCGAACAAAAGAAAGAGATTCAAGTTGTACATATAAAAGATTTTAGCGTTATTGTAAAACCTCTGGAAGAATAATAAATAATTATATAAATATTTGATTATGGGAGAAATTGGAACATACATAGTGATTATTATAGGGGCATTAGTAGGTCTGTGGATTATCTTATATTTTGTGCCTATAGGTTTATGGTTTTCAGCTTTGATTTCTGGAGTACGAATTTCTTTGCTTCAGTTGATTTTGATGCGCTGGAGAAAAGTCCCGCCTGCAGTAATTGTTAATGCAATGATTGAGGGATATAAGGCTGGTCTTACACTTTACAGGAATGATCTTGAAGCCCATTATCTGGCTGGTGGTCATGTGCCGGAAGTTACCCATGCATTGGTGTCGGCGGAAAAAGCTAACATTCAGCTGGATTTTAAGATGGCAACGGCCATAGACCTTGCCGGCAGGGATGTTTTTGAAGCTGTCCAAATGTCTGTAAATCCAAAAGTGCTTAATACTCCACCTGTAACTGCTGTTGCCAAAGATGGTATTCAGCTTATTGCCAAAGCACGTGTAACAGTTCGTGCTAATATTAAACAACTTGTTGGTGGCGCGGGTGAAGAAACTGTTCTGGCCAGAGTTGGAGAGGGAATTGTTTCCTCTATAGGTTCGGCTGGTTCGCATAAGGCTGTACTTGAAAATCCTGATTCTATTTCAAGAGTTGTGTTGGAAAAGGGATTGGATTCAGGGACAGCTTTTGAGATACTTTCCATTGATATAGCTGATATGGATATTGGCAAAAATGTAGGTGCCGGCTTACAAATTGATCAGGCTAATGCGGACAAGAATATTGCACAAGCTAAAGCTGAAGAAAGACGAGCCATGGCAGTAGCTGAAGAGCAAGAGATGACGGCTAAAGCCCAAGAAGCGCGTGCTTCTGTTATCAGGGCTGAAGCTGAGGTACCAAAGGCATTGTCTGAAGCTTTAAGAAGTGGAAATATTGGAGTTATGGATTATTACAGGATGAAAAATATACAGTCTGATACGGAAATGAGAGATTCTATTTCCAAGTCTGGTGAAGAAACCTCTAGGCATTTAAAGGATGAGGAGAAGGATGATGACGAGTAATTTTAGGCCAGGAGAGCGATAAATAATTTTGTGATAATTTTTGTTAGTATTATACATTTTTATATTTTTGCCAGGCATTTTAAGGAGAGATGGGAGAGTGGCTTAATCCACCGGTTTGCTAAACCGGCGTGCCGTGCAAACGGTACCGGGGGTTCAAATCCCCCTCTCTCCGCACCTTGAAATTAATTAACCCCCTGTATAATAAAAAGTTACAGTGGGTTTTATTTAGACTGTTTTGCGTTTTTGATGATAGCCCCTCTTATAATTTCGGTATTGGTTAATTCAGTGTAACCGCTTAGGCGACCTTCCCATTTTTCGGGGTGGTCTTTTTCAATATACCGTTCTTCCCCACTCTTGTGATTTGTCAAGACAAATTAAATAAGCTTTCTAATTGTTTTGTTGATGAGCAACTGAATAATCCCATAATTCCAATAGTTATAACTAATTTTTTCATTTGTTTGTTTTGATCTACTTAGGTTCACATGCATTTTTTATTAGGAGTTTTGCACGAATTTCCTGCCAGCCAACCCGTTGAAAATGCTATTTGAAGATTATATCCTCCTGTTTCAGCATCAAGGTCTATTATTTCTCCTGCAAAGTATAAGCCCTTAACAATTTTTGATTCCATAGTTTCGGCAGAAATTTCTTTTGTTGAAATGCCGCCGGCTGTTATGATAGCTTCCTTAAATGGACGGTGTCCAGTGATATGGAATGTCATGTTTTTCAAGTAGAAACGCAAACGTTTTCTTTCTTTTGATGAAATTTGGTGACATTCCTTGTCAGGGTTAAGTTTTGTGAGTTCTGTAAATACAGGAATCATAGAGCTTGGCAACAAATGCCGCAGCACATTGCTGATTTTCTTTTTTCCATGTTCATCAAATTCCCGAAGCAGCCTGTTGTCAAGTTTTTTATCATCTAGGGCTGGCTTCAGGTCTATGTTTATTTCAATTTTCTGTTTACTCTGTAGTGCTTCAACAACGCTTCTGCTTAATGTTAGTATTATTGGGCCTGATAACCCGAAATTAGTGAATACCATCTCACCAAATTCTTCAACGGTCTTTTTGTTGTTTATCCATACTGATGCTGTAACATTTTTTAATGATAATTTTTCTAATCGTTTGGGAATGTCGCTTACTGTTTCCAGGGGAACGAGGGAGGGATGGATATTTACAATAGAATGTCCTGCATCTTTGGCCAGTTCAAAACCTTCCCCTGTGGAACCCGTTGCCGGATAAGATTTTCCTCCTGTAGCTAAAATTACATTGTTTGTTTCTATTATTTCTCCGTTTGCCTTAATACCCTTAATAGTATTGTTTTCTACGATAAGCTTTTCTGTTTTATGGTTATAGCGAATTTCTACTTTTTTGTCATTAAGCCAGTTGTTCAGTCCCCTCAGCACATCGGTAGATTTATTGCTTGACGGAAAATATCGTCCACCTCGTTCTAAAGTTGTTTCTACTCCATAATTGTTCAGCAGTGCGATAATGTCTTCAGAGAAGAAATTTGAAAATGCATTTTTCAGGAAACGGCCATTAGGGTAAATATGCTTTATAAATTCTGAAAGCGTTGCGTCATTGGTAATATTACACCTGCCTTTACCCGTCAGGACTAGTTTATTGCCTGGTTTATTCATTTTTTCCAGCAACAATACCTTAGAGCCTGTTTCAGCAGCTCTGCCTGCTGCCAGTATACCTGCCGGACCGGCTCCTACAACTATTGCATCAAACTTTTCCATTGGTGGTGCAAAGGTAATATTTTTCTTTTTATATGACCGACTACTTAATCAAGTGATCTTGACGTTTAGGAAGGCAAAGGAAAAACATATAGCAAAATTTTTAAAAATTTGGTGCTATTTAATGGTGATTCTCATAGGAGTTGTATTTGAAAGATTTTTGATTCTGGGCATTAAGTAAGGTGGATAGCCCAGCCATCCACCTTACGTTAACAATTTAATTATGGTCTAAATTTGTTCATTACTCCTCAAAAATCCATAGCGTATTAAATATAGATCCATGATCTGGGGTATTTTTGTTGTAATTTATTTCATCCTGAGGATAAGGAAAACGCTCAGGAAATTCTGACCCTTCAACCGGGGTCAGTGCTTCCGGGTATTCGGTTCGTCTGAAATCGCAATATGCAACAGGAGGATTACTAAACATATGGATATATTTTTGCTCCATGATTTCTTTTAATAAAGCCTCACCTGTATATCCGTCAATAGCTGTTTCCACACTATCCTGCCAGGTTTGATCTTCTACCCCTAACTTAGTAAGAGAAGCATCAATAGCATCTTTGAGTGTTCCCTGAGCCTCGGTTGGTTCATCATTTCTATAGTGTGCCTCTGCTTTAAGGTAGAGCATTTCAGCATACTCCAGCAGTGCCACGGGAGAATCCTCTTTATACCAAAATCCTGGCTCTTCTCCTTCATCAGGAACATAATACAGTTCCTCAGAGCGGGGATCCCCTTCAATAAAATTCTGGAAGAAATTGTTATCTGTAATATAACCTTCCCTTTCATCCAAAAATTGGACCATTGGATTGGCACGGGCAAGGTCGTCCTGAAATGGAAGTTGAAAATCATCAGCATTTGAACTAACACCAGAATTTATATCAGCGATAACATTATCAAAATCAACTCCTCCTCTTATTGTAAAATGCATATGAACGCGGGCTCGTAATGAGTGAGCAACCTTTATCCATTGGTCAATATTATTTTCATAGACCATATCCCCTTCAAGAGGAACTTCATTCGCTGATTCAAGATCGCTGATGGCTTCATTTAATAAAGTCTGTATAGTGCTATAAATTTCTTCCTGACTATCGTATTCAGGCTGGAAATTGCCTTCTTCCCCTTTAAAAGCATCAGAATAAGCAAGAGCCCCGAAGTAATTTGTCAGCATTTCTAATGACACAGCTTCTAACACTTTAGCAACACCAGCATAATGAGGAGATGAATTTTCTTCTGCCTTTTCTTTGATTAGCTGAAGGCCTTCAAGGTTATTTTCATACATATTTGACCATAAATTATCCAAATCAGTAGGGGTGATATTGTAATTTTGGACGGCCTGAAATTGCCTGTCTGAACCTTCTAAATGCTGAGACCATGCTCCGGTATAGCCCTTCATATCAGCATCACCCATTACGAAAAACAGAGCGAGTTGGGAGTTTGGCAGCAATGAACTAATGGTAACATCCGTCAAAGAATTCGGATCTTCATTTAATTCTGGATCAATCCATTCTTCACAAGAGAGAGTGAACATGGAAAAAACCAGAAGCATTCCTAAAATTTTATATATTTTAATTTTCATAGTATTACAATTTTACATTATTCATTAGATTACATATTCAACTTTTAAATTACTAAAATCCTAATCGTACACCGAATGTATAGGATTTAGTGCCAGGCATATTAAAATAATCAAGCCCACGACTGTTACTTGATGCGGCATTCAGATTAGTTTCCGGATCAATACCTGTATAAGGGGTATCTAACCATAAGTTTTGACCAGTAAAATATACATCAGCTTTTCTTAAGAATGAATTTGCAAGAAGTTCTTGGGGTAGGGTGTAAGAAAGAGTTACTTCGCGCAATCTCACCCATTCAGTAGATTCTACAAATGGTGCATCTGGTCCGGTAAAGCCACTTCCATAACCTGAATGATACCAATTTTGATTGTCTGTCCATTCAATGTCATTGGTTTCTCCTGAACCTGGCACTTCATCGCCGGTTTCATCAAAGTGAACTATTTCGCCTTGATCGTTAAGGTGTCCTTTAACACCATCCCATACTTTAGTTTCACCTCGGTCTGCCTGATCGCCATGGGTTCCAAAATAATACATAGCTCCTTTGGTTCCGTTCCACATCAAGCCACCTTTTTTAATATCAAGTGTAGCACTCAGAGAAATTCCTTTATAATTAAAGGTATTGGTTAAACCTGCTGTATACTTGGGTGGAACTTTCCCTACGGATTTCATTTCTTCATCCCATATAGGTGCTCCATAGAGGTAATCAGATGATGCTGGATCATCATTGAGTACCAATCTACCTTGATCATCTTTATGAAACTCGGTAGTATAGATTGAACGATAAGGTTCATCCTCAACAGCCCGGCATTGAGCTGAAACAAATCCTCCTAGTCCAATGTTATCAACACCTTCTGCCAGCTTTTTAACAATAGTTTCAGGATTGGACCATGTAACATCAAAATTCCAATTGAAGTCATGGGTTTGTATAGGTGTTACATTTAGCATAAATTCCCATCCGGTAGTTTCCATAACACCGGCATTAAGGAAAGCGCTGGTAAAACCACTGGAAGCTGCTATTGGTACACCCATCAGCAGATCCTCATTACGGTTTTTAAAATAAGTAGCATCTAAGCGAACACTGCCATCAAAGAAACGAAGATCTATTCCAATTTCTTGGGTAATCTGCTTTTCAGGTTTCAGATTCTGATTTCCGATTTGAGAACTTCTATCATATCCAGAATAACCAAGGAAAGGGAATGATGTAGTTCCTGTCCATCCACTCCACGCTCCCCCGGAGCTAAAGGTAGTTATAGTATTATATGGACCAGCATCCGATGCAGTTATTGCATAAGAGGCTCTCAATTTACCGAAAGACAATATATGAGATAAATCATCCATGAATGGAAGCTCGGTAAAAATAAAACCAAGATTAGCGGATGGATAGAAAAACGGATTCTGATCTTCCGGCATCGTGGTAGACCATCCAAAACGACCTGTTCCTCCGAGGAATAGCATATCTTGATAATCGAAGGTTCCTTCTCCAAATACTGCCATTCGTCTAAAGTGTGTTGAAGATTCACTGGCATTTTGGTTGGTAGTATTACTAACGTGATAAAAATCAGGCTCTATGAGATCATTGGCCTGAGCACTACCATACTCATACATTGACTCATAAGCATTATGACCTAAGGTTAGGTCAAAATCTAGGTCGTTAGTAATATTTCTTGACATGTTCAGAAGCAAATCAGAGTTCAATTCGCGATTATATCTCTGCGTTTTTGATTTATAGCCCTCACTATTTGCATTCGAGTATTTAGCAAAATGGTAGTGAACAAATTCGCTCCAGTAATCTAATCCAATTCTATAAGTCAAACTCATCCAATCATTTATATCCCAGGAGAGCTCTCCGCTACTAATTGCACGGGTATTGTGATCTTGATAAAGTATCTTATTGGATGTCCAGTAAGGATTGTCATATCCTGTGCCGCCGCGGAAAGAACGCTGCGTACCATCAGCAAATTCATATTTATAACCACTATCCCAGCTTGGTGGAGTTCTTAATAATGCAAGCATAACACCCGAAATATTAGATCCTCTTTGAATACGTGTACCTTTTGTATCTGTTAAGTTTACAGTACCTTTCAATGTTACGTCGTCGGTAAGATCATGGGTAGCGCTCACCTTGAAGGAACTTTTATCATGTGAATCATTAGGAATAATTGATTCATTGTGATTGGTAGAACCTGATAAGTAATAACTAGTATTTGCGTCTCCAGAAGTAACCGAAGCATGTGTTTTCCATGACACTCCTCTCTTGAAATAATCATAAGCATCATACATCTCTACAGGTCCATTTGTAGAAACTCCTAATGCTTCAGCATCGTCTCTTGTGATCATTCTTCCATTAGGATCCCACTTGTCCATCCATTCGTCCATCGGCGTTACGCCACCGGGATTCCAACCATAAAACATATTATCTGCTAACCAAGTTGCGCCTGAAGCTTGAGTTGGTAAGTAATCAGGATCAGTGGTGTAAACCACATCGTCTTTGTGAGGTCCCCATGACATAGCAGAATAATAGTTATTGTCCGCATGCGTAATAACACCTTCCTCTAAAAGACCAAAATAATTATGCCCCTGCACAAATTGCTGTTGCATATCAGGCAATTGAGAAGCTTCACTGATCTTCACCCAAGAATTCATTTCTACATTAGTATGCCTCTCTTCACTTTTTTCTCCCGATTTTGTTTCAATAACTACAACACCATTAGCACCTCGCATGCCGTATAATGCTGTAGCAGATCCTCCTTTCAGAATGTTTATTGACTCAATATCATCAGGATTTAAGTCCATAGCGCGGTTAGAGGTTACAACACCGGCTACCCCTGCAGTACCTCCTGAATTATCAATAGGGACACCATCAACTACATACAAAGGAGAGTTGCTACCAGTGATAGAAGCAGCACCCCGGATCTCCATAAATTGAGATGCTCCGGCTGTACCGCTGGATTGTGAAATTTGAACCCCTGAGACTTTACCCTTCAGTGAAGAAAAGACATCTTGCGAGCCTGATCTTTCAAGACTTTCACCGGAGACCTCTGAGACAGTATAACCAAGTTTTTTGGCATCCCGCTCCATACCGACTGCAGTTACCACAATCTCTTCCATCTCTCTTATAGAAGGGTATAATTGTACGTTAATTGTGGTTCTTCCTTCTATTGGTACTTCTTTGGTTTCCATACCTACAAAACTAAAAACCAAAGTCTCACTATCGGATGGTATTCCTCTCAGATTGTACTCACCATCCATATCAGTAGTAGTACCTATAGATTCATCTTCTGCTACCACTACCGATACACCAGGGATCGGTTCTCCCGTCTCTGCGTTTGTTACTATTCCTGTAATTTGTTGCTGGGCATAGGTATAAAGACCCATACATAACAGGAATAAAACCAGAATTAGTTTTTTCATAAATTTTACAATTTTAGGGTTAACATTTAAAAAGAATGGTTGAAGAAAAAAAAGCAAGATGTATTTTGATTCTATGAGAAAACTAACCTTTTATCTTCAACCACCTTTTAAAAAAGAAGAAATGAAAAAATTAACAGAATAAAAAAGATTATTTAAGAAGGGCTTCAATGTAAATGCAGATAGAGATTTTTAAAAAAAATAACCAACTTAACGATAAATTTGTTTTATTTAAATTGATATTTATGATTTCGAAAGAATATTGACGCTTTACGACAAATAATTCATAAATTAACATAAAAAAATTGATGATTTACTTTAAGCGCCTAATTTTTAACAATTCAGAGATAAGATGCCTCTAAATGGCAACTTGCAGTATATCGAAGAAAACCTTGCAAACTTTTACCTTATAAAATGGTTATAAATATTTTATAACTTATTATTGTTCCGTATGGTCTAATCTGTCGTTATTTAATCTATCCAGCTCCTCCGGGGTGTTAATGTTGATGAAGGCTTTCTGGAAAGCTATTTTCCAATAGTAAGTTGCATTTTTAAAGAGTAATTCTTTTACAGGGTAAATATCCTGTCTTTTTAAAATTTTAGTAAGTATTGCCTTGTTGTTTTTACTATATATTCCATGTAAGGGTTCAATCCCTTTAGAAGTTTCAGGAATGACTGCATCATAACAAGCACGCTCAATTATTTTAATTTGCTGATTTATAAGATTTTTATCCAAAAAAGGCATGTCACCGGCAAAGACAAAGGTATAAGGTTTGCGGCTGGTTTCAAGGCCGGCGTGTATACCACTTAAAGGGCCTTTGTCGGGGATTAAATCAGCTATTACTTTTATGTTTGAAAATGCCGAAAATTCTTCTTTATGATTTGAAACAAGGATAATATCAGAGAAGATAGGTTTCAGCAGATCAAGTTGATGCTGCAGAATAGATTTCCCTTTTAAAAGGGCAAGAGATTTATGTTTGCCTTGAAACCTGTGGTTTTTACCACCCGCAAGTATCACGGCATCTATATTTTGGTTTAGTTCTTTATTTGTTTTCCATTTTTTCCTGCGCCATATCATAGAATTTATTGTCAAAATCTGCGTTAGAATAAGTGTTGATAATCGTTTCCCATCTCTCTTCAGCTTTTTCCGGCTCTCCTAATTTTTCGTAAATAAGACCGAAATACGACAACTCCATTTCTTTTGATCGGTAGAGTTTGTTTTTACTTAAAGCATCCAATGCTTTTTGGGGTTCGTCTTTGTTCAAATGTTCTCTTGCTTTAAGATAACTTTTTGCTATGGTGAGATTCCTGTCTATGCTTCGCTCCAGAAGTACAGTTTTATCTTTTGAATGCTCTTTGGCTTTTTCCAGGGTTTCTATTGCTTTTTCCAGGCTATCAACCATAAAAAGAGTCCATCCGTAATCATTGAGATATTTGGGTTTATTCGGTTTTTCCTGCAGTATTTCCTGGTAGAGACCAAGGGCTTTGTTATAATTGCCTTTATCTGAGCTGTCTATAGCGTTCTGGTGTTTTCTGGTAAGCGTGGAACAGCCTAAAAGAAACATTGTCACAACCAACAATAAGATTTGCTTACTTCTCATAGCTTATATTTTTTTGTTTTCTGAAAGATAATTATTTTGCATTATACATCCAAAAAAAAAGATAATAGCGTTGACCATAAATTTTCAGGTAAAGGATGCAGCCCATTTTTCAATGGTATTGTTGATTTGTCTGTGGAGTATAAGAATCTTGTGGTAGGCTTTTGGCTTCTTTCTGATGAAATTTCTCATTCTTAATTTTTCTTTTAAGCGTTTAAAAAATTTCAGGTATTTGAATGCTAAAAGCCCGGTGAGTGGGATGCTTATAAGATAAATTAATGACAGGAGGATATTATTCGTGAGGTGGTAAACGAGAATGGTTTGAAGTAAATAGAATAGGGGAAAAGTGATTATTCCCACGCCATATTTTATTGAGCTTATGAATTGCGGATCTTTCATTTTTTTTGACAAAGAATGTGCCGGAAAATATGACAATAAATTATTAATCCAGCCATATATGTAAACCGGGAAAAGTAAAATGACGAACAATGTTTCCAGCAGGATTTTATATACTGGTGGAATGCCGTTGATTATTTCTTTATGGTTTAACTTTTCTGCTCTGAGGTTTTCTGAATATTCTTTTACTACCAGTGATAATTTTTCCAGTTTTTCAGGTGAGCTGCTGTATATACTTTCGCAGATTTCTATAAGCTTTTTGTCTGCTTTGAATTTATTGGGTTGTTTCAGATCAGGAAGATTAAGGTATTCTTGCATTTTATGAGGATATAAATTTCTCAGCTGATTGATGGTGTCATAATATTCTTTGACATCAATATGCACCATATATCTTTTCAGTTCTTCTGATAACTTATTTCTTAGGGCAAGATTTGCTTTGGAAGGATTTTCTTTGTAAAGATCAAAGAATTCAGTAAGATCAATCGGTTTCCCGAAATTAACAAATAATTCTTCATTAAATCTGTAATAGTCGCTATAATCCAGCCCAACGGGGATGATTTTAATCCCCAGTTTGTATTGACATTTTTCTTCTGATTGGAAAGCTATTCGGGTAATACCCTTTTTAAGAGGTCGTAGCTGGCGTTTGTCTCCATGGTTTCCTTCCGGGAACATGACCAGGCAATGATGTTTAAGCAGTATTTCCCGGACTTTCTTCATGATATGTTCATTCAGCTTTAAATTCTCAAAGCCGTCTCTGATCCGGTAAATAGGCAATATCTTTAGAAAGGTAAGTATCCGGGCAATGATTTTTTTCTTAAAAATATCAGAGCGGGCTAAAAACACGGGTTGGTCCTTAATAGAATAGCCTAAAGCAAGGGCATCCATTAAAGCATTCTGATGGTTTGGAGCAAAGATAACCGGTGAATCATCCGGGATATTTTCTTTCCCATGAATGGTGATTGATTTCAGGTAGCATCTAAATGAAAAGTTCACATATTTCCTGAAGAGCGTGTATTTCCAGTCCCATTTTTCAACATTGTTTTGCCCCATAGTTTTTCATTTTTAGGTATTACTAGTTTGTGGCTCTTTTTCTGTTTCTCTATAAACCTCAGGTGAGTTTTTTCCTGGACCATAATCCTCCGAGTACCATGCCTGCTACAATATGCCATATACCCCACCATGCGGCAATAAAAGCCATTCCTCCCAGTCCGTCAAATAAATTGGGATTGAATATCAGAACAAGAGCCAGGCCTGAATTCTGAATTCCCGTTTCTATGGTAACTGAACGCCTGTCCCATCTGGGAATTTTAAAAATACTGGCAACAGAAAATCCCGTCCCTAACGCCAGAGCATTATGTACCAATACCAGGATAAATATCAGATGTATGTATTTCGCAAAATATTCGTAATTATTAGCAAAAGCGACGATAACAAAAGTTGCG
Source organism: Bacteroidales bacterium (assembly GCA_041686375.1). Lineage (GTDB taxonomy): Bacteria > Bacteroidota > Bacteroidia > Bacteroidales > UBA12077 > JAGXLC01. Next base: position 15,462 of record JAWLEB010000015.1, on the reverse strand, counting down.
AAAATGAGAATTGAAACGATTTTAATAGGCCGTTTGATTTTGTTGGTAATTGATGGGAATTTATAAGCAAACGTCATCCCGATAACAATTGGGATGCCAAGAAGGATAACCACTGTTCGTAACATATGCCATGGATTTATTACTATAGGCATAATGATATTGGAGGCTTTTTCGTATAAACCACCCCATAGGGCAAAATTCAAAGGTGTCAGGAATATGGATGCAATCGTTGCCACGGCAGTAAGGGTTACGGATAATGCTATGTTCCCTTTTGCCAGGGTTGAAATAAAATTGGATATATTACCTCCCGGGCATGCAGCTACCAATAACATTCCTAAAGCTACACTGGCACTCGGCTGTATTGCCCATACAAAAAAAAATGTTATCATCGGCAACAGGAAAAACTGTGAGAGAAATCCTAATATAAGGGATTTTGGTTTTTTGATGATTTGTTTGAAATGAGACAGGTCAATTTCCAAAGCAACGCCAAACATTATAAAAGCAAGGGTAACATTCAGGAAGAATAAACCAGAAGGGCTGAAATTTAACCTGACTTCATCTAATACTTGCAGGGCGCTTTCCATCTTTTTTTGATTGTCAAAAATACGATTTTTTAATCAACTCACAATTGAGCCCTTAAAGTTGGATGTATAGAGCTATTCAACTCAGAATACAACAATTTTGAGTTTTTTTGACAATTCATTCAGCAGGGAATGATTTAGGGATTATAATTTTCACGGTGGATAGAATCAAATTTCACTCTAAAAAGGCTGTCTTCAGAAAGCTTTTTCATAACTGCATTGTAGCGGTCTTGTTCGATTTGGTGGTTGAGAAGAATTTTTTCCATTTGCTGCTTCGTTTTTCGCTTTTCTCTGTCTATCTCGTTTTTGATATTTCTGTAGGTGGACATCTCTTTTTCGTCAACATCTATATCTTGATTCATACGCTGGGCGACAGATATAGTTTCATAGCGATCCGGTTCCATTCCATGTTTTTCAATGATATCGAGTATCTTTAGGTTGTATTGGCCTTCTAATTCACTCATCTGGTCATATACTTCAATGAAAGTTTCAAGTTCAGAGTCACTGATATTAATACCGGATACCTCGTCTTCTTTTTTATTGTCATCTCCATATAATGTTTGCTGAGCGTTTGCTGCATGGATGGAAACACTAAGAATAACAAGTATCCAAAATATTATTTTGTTTGCATTGCGAATTGATACCATAAATTCGTTTTAGTTTTGTTGCATTTGGAAATTTTATCATGGACATTTCATTTTCAAAAATTTATCATAAAAAAAGGTATTTTCAAAATTTTTGTGAAAATTAATAAATTTTTGAGTGGAATGATAATTTTATGAATAATGCGGGTTAATTCCTCATAACTGAATGTTAATGACTAAGAAAAATAATAATTGAATTCGTATTTATCATATACTTTTATAGTTTTACCCTATAAATAAAATAAATGCAATGAATTCATTCAGTACGACACGTCTTGTATTTATATTCTTGGGAGCATTGGTGTTGCTTTTTATTATAGCCCCTCTTGCAGGAATGTTTCTACATACCGAAATTCCTCAGCTCATAGATACTACAAGAGATCCCGAAGTATTAGACAGTATAAAACTGACTCTCTGGTCTTCAGCGTTGGCTACGGTTTTCTTTGCTTTTCTGTCAATACCTTTTGCTTACCTATTAGCACGTAAAAATTTTCCATTTAAAAGACTGGTATTGGGAATTATCGACCTGCCGGTTGTTATTCCCCACACTGCTGCAGGCATAGCAATGTTGGGATTTATCTCAAAAAATACAATTGTTGGCAAAACAGCAGGATTTTTTGGGCTTAATCTTGTTGGCCATCCTCTTGGAATTGCAATGGCTATGGCATTTGTAAGTAATCCTTTTTTAATAAATGCAGCCAGGGATGGGTTTGAAAGTGTTCCTGTCCGACTGGAACAGGCTGCCATGAACTTAGGTGCTTCACCTCTTCGTGTGTTTCTCACGGTTTCTTTGCCGCTGGCATGGCGTAGTATTGTTTCCGGAATGGTACTGATGTTTGCAAGGGGGATGAGTGAATTTGGAGCGGTTGTTATTGTGGCTTATCACCCTATGATAGCTCCGGTGTTGATTTATGAGAGGTTTGGCGCTTTTGGTTTATCATACGCACGCCCTGTTGCTGTGCTGTTTATATTGGTAAGCCTGGTATTTTTTATATTGTTAAGAATTCTATCCAGAAAAAGTTATGCTGGAACTGATAAATATTCATAAAACCTTTCAGGATTTTGCTGTTAAAGCGATAAGCCTGAAAGTGAAGCAAGGCGATTATTATATTATCCTTGGTAAATCAGGGGCAGGAAAGACCATTGTCCTGGAAACCATTGCCGGCTTGATAACACCAGATAAAGGCTCAATAATGCTGAATGGTAACGATATTACCAAAGATAGAATTCAACACAGGAAAATTGGAATTGTTTTTCAGGATTACGCTGTTTTTCCCCATAAAACAGTTTATCAAAATATTGCTTATCCGCTTAAGAAAAAATACAATAAAGCTGAAATTGAAAAAAAGGTATTGACATTGGCAGATAAAACAGGCATTAAGCCTATTCTTCATCGTTATCCTGATACTCTGTCAGGAGGTGAGGTTCAACGTACTGTGTTGTCAAGAACTCTGGCGATGGAACCGGAGGTGCTTTTACTGGATGAACCTCTTACTTCACTGGATGTTCAGTATAAAAGGGAGTTGCAGAGCCTCTTGCGGAATTTAAACGAAGAGGGGCTGACTATGATTCATGTGACTCATGATTATCAGGAAGCGTTGGCATTGGCTAACCGTATTGCTGTTATAAATAAAGGAGAAATCATCCAGAAGGGAACGGTACAGGAAGTATTCCATGCCCCGCGAAATAAGTTTATAGCTGACTTTGTTGGGATTCGTAATTTTTTTGTTGCAGAGATTCTGTCTCAGAGAAACGCTAAAAATAAGATTGCTAAAATTGCCAATGACTTATATTTTTATATTTCTAATGATGTTGAGGAAGGCGAGAAGAAGGTTATTACTATTGAAGCCAATAACATTATTATTTCTGAAAAGGAGCTTGAATCTACTGCATTGAACAACTTTGAAGGCTGGATTGCAGATATATCCCCGGTAATTAATGGATTGGAAGTAATTGTTGATATTGGAGTAAAGATGGTTGTCATGATTACAGAGAGCAGTTTTAAACGGCTTTCCCTGCGTAAAGGTACGAAGGTATGGATTAGTTTTAAAGCCTCAGCAATAAGTGTTCAAAATTATTGATATGGTTTTATGCAGTTTTCAACCGTTTGCATTTATAACTATTTAAATATAACTTGCTGTAAAATCTTCAATTAAGCTTTCTGCCTATGTTTTTCAATTTATGAGTTTCCTGAAATTAAAATTTTCATTACTTTTAACATGATAAAATATGTTTGTATATGTCTTTTAAATATTCACAAATACTGTTGATTGGGGGAAATGCCAGAAAGGCAGGCAAAACGTCCTTTATCCGTAATATTTTGAAGAAATTTAGTGATGTGCATCCTATAACAGCTATGAAAGTTGCACTTTACACAGATTCAAAGGATTTGCAATCTCATTATCAACTTGAAGAACATGAATTTTATTATGAAGTTGAAGATATTAAAGGTTCTGATGATAATGATTCTTCCAGGTATGTTGCAGCAGGAGCTATGGAAGGATGGTTTGTTGCGGCAATGGATGATGAGAAATCCATAAAAAAACTGATGAAACGAATAGATTTTCTGCTTGAAGCAGGTCGTTTACTGATTATAGAATCCAACAGTATAAGAAAATATATTGACCCCTCGTTGTTTCTGATGATAAATCAATCCAGCAGGGAAGATAAAGCAGGGGCTGAAGAGTTCCGGCAAATGAGTGATTTGGTTATTGATACGGATAGTTATCAGTATAACAATATTGAGAAGTATATTGGTATTGAAAGCAATAAATGGGTATTCAAAATAGACAATTAAGATGATATCTTTTCAGGAAGCATTGAACATAATTCTAAAAAATACTCAGCTGCTTGATAAGGTTAGCGTGCCTTTGACTGATGCATACCATCGTGTTTTGGCTGAAGATATTGTCGCCGATGTTGACATGCCGGCTTTTAATAAATCTGCTGTTGATGGTTTTGCCTGTAAAAATCCGGATGAAGGAATACGGCTAAAAGTTAGAGAAACCATTTCCGCCGGGTCCAATCCGGGATATCCCATTGATGAGGGTTATTGTTCGAAAATTATGACCGGTGCACAGGTACCCGAGGGTGCCAATTGGGTGGTTATGGTTGAAAATACCAGCGTTACGGAAGAAGGGCTGGTTCAGGTACTTAAGAAAGGCAAAAAGTCAAATATAGTGACGAAAGCAGAAGATTTCACACAAGGGGATCAAATTGTATCAGCTGGTACATTTCTGAAGCCTCAACATATCCCAATTTTAGCATCAGTTGGAACAGTTACCCCTGAAGTTTATGATATGCCTTCAGTTAGCCTTATTACTACGGGTGATGAACTGGTTGAACCTGATGCAAAACCTCGACTCGGAAAACTCAGAAACACCAATGCTTCTCAGCTTACAGCCCAGTTTAACAGTATGGGTATTAGACCCTCTTATCAGGGCATCATCAGCGATGAAGAACATAATTTGCTGGAAGTTATCAAACGTTCGGTTAATCACTATGATTTAACTGTACTGACAGGTGGAGTTTCAATGGGCGATTATGACTATGTGCCTGGAATGATGGAAAAAGCAGGGGTAGAGATTTTATTTCATAATATCGCGATGAAACCAGGTAAGCCAACTATTTTCGGAAAGTATAAAGACCATTTGGTGATTGGTTTACCAGGCAATCCTGTTTCAACCTTCCTCCAATTTGAACTTTTAATTAAGCCAATGGTTATAAAAATGATGGGCGGTAGATACAAAACTTCGCAAATAAGTCTACCTGCCGGGGAATATATTAAATCGAAAAAGGAAGAGCGAGATAGCTGGAAACCTGTTTATATTGAAAATGCTAAAGTTTATTCTCTGCCATATCATGGCTCGGGACATTTTTATGCGTTAAATAAGGCTGAGGGTTTTATTTGTATTCCAGGACAACGGGAAAAAATAGAAAAGGGAGACTTGGTAGATGTACGACAGATATAACAGACATATTAATTATCTCAGAATTTCTGTTACCGATAAATGCAATTTGCGTTGTGTTTATTGTATGCCTGAGGATGGAATAGACTTAATACGACATGATGATATCTTATCTTATGAAGAAATTGTAGAGATCATAAAATATGGGGTTTCAAAAGGAATTGATAAGATTCGTCTGACTGGAGGTGAACCACTTGTCAGAAGGAATATAACCCGTCTTATTAAAATGATTTCCCAAATAGAGGGCGTCAAAGATCTATCAGTCACTTCCAATGGAATTTTGCTGGGGGAATATGCTTTTGAGGCAGCAAATGCCGGACTCGACAGGGTGAATGTCAGTCTGGATACACTTGACCCTGAGAAGTATAAAAATATAACCAGGGGAGGAGATGTAAACAGGGTTGTTGAGGGACTTCATGTGGCCAGGCAAGCTGGACTGACTCCTATAAAGGTGAATATGGTTGTCCATTCTCTAACCACAACAAAAGATAAGACTGATCTGCAAGCGTTTTGCGACAAGAATGGATTCCAGCTTCGCTTTATTCAGGAAATGGATCTTAAAAAAGGGACATTTTCAGTTGTGGAAGGGGGCCGGGGTGGCGATTGCAAAAGATGCAACAGGTTGAGACTCACAGCTAACGGACTTATAAAGCCATGCTTGTTTAGTGATATTGCTTATAATATCAGAGAGTTAGGAATTGAAAAAGCATTTTTCATGGCGCTGGAAGATAAGCCTAAAGCCGGCACCATAAGTTCGTCTTGTAGCTTTTACCGCATAGGTGGATAATAAACTAATTCATTATGGAAAATTTTTCTCATACCGATGATCAGGGTAAAGCCCGTATGGTAAATGTAGGTGGTAAAAGAAATCTGCGGCGCACAGCTAGGGCAGAGGGATTAATATATCTGCAGCCGGCTACTGTTGAAAAGATAAGAAAAGATGAACTTAGCAAAGGATCGGTGCTGACGGTTGCAGAAATTGCAGGTGTGCAGGCTGCCAAAAAAACAAGCGACCTGATTCCCCTTTGTCATCCACTTCAGTTGAATCATATAAGAGTTACAGCCCAATTGACTGAGGAGGGAGTGAAGATTGAAAGCAGTGCTGAATATACCGGGAAAACAGGGGTGGAGATGGAAGCCCTTACGGCTGTGAATGTTGCTTTATTAACCGTTTATGATATGTGTAAGGCCGTGGATAAGAGTATGATAATTAGCGATGTTAAGCTAATTGAAAAAAACAAGGAAGAAATTTAGAAAAGATGCAAGAAAAAAATTCAGTTGAAATCACTTCAATAAATATTTCAGAGAAAAAGGGTACGATTAAGAAGCCAGTCCCAAAAGCAGAATTGACAAATGAAGGAATTAAAGGCGATGCCCACAGTGGACGATGGAACAGGCAAATTAGCCTGATGTCAGTGGAAAGCCTTACAAGGTTTGAGAAAGTTGCCGGCAGAAAAATGAATTACGGTGAATTTGCTGAAAATTTGACGCTGGATGGCATTGATCTTTCAAATGTAGGAATACTGGATCGTTTTGCCGGCGATAAGGTAAAGCTTGAGGTTACCCAGATTGGGAAAAAATGCCATGGCGATAGCTGTGCCATTTTCCGTGAAGTAGGAAAATGTGCCATGCCTGAGGAAGGAATCTTCTGCAGGGTTATTCAAACCGGCAATATTTTGCCTGGAGACAGGATGACCTATATTCCAAAAGTCTTTAAAGCATTGGTTGTTACTTTAAGCGACAGGGCTTATAAGGGGAATTATGAGGATAAAAGCGGAAAAATTATTGAGCAGAAACTAAATGAATTTTTTGCTGAAACACACCGTAAATACCATATAGTACGAAAAATAATTCCTGACGAACCTGAAAAATTATTGAATATAGTTGAAGATGCAATAGAAGAAAGGGCGTTTGATATTTTAATTACTACCGGAGGAACAGGTATAGGCAGCCGGGATATCACCCCGGAAACTTTATCAAAGTATATAGACAAGGAACTTCCCGGGATCATGGAGATGATTAGGGTTAAATATGGGGATAATAATCCCAATGCGCTTTTAAGTCGTTCCGTTGCAGGGGTTAAAGGCAGCACCTTAATTTATGCATTACCCGGAAGCAAAAATGCAGTGCAAGAATATCTTGAAGTCATTCTCCCTACCTTACACCATAGTTTGTATATGATCCATGATCTGGATGTGCATGGATAAGTTTTATGGGATGCCATCTTTCTCAAAGGCACCCCATAAATTTTTATCCTGTTGTAAATTCCAGGTCCAGTTCACTTAATACTTCATCTTTCGGTCGGGATGTTTCTTTGTCCCAGTTTCTCTCGTTGTAGTATTTATCCATATACCGGGCAAAATCATTCCTTTCTACTATTGCACCCTTATGGTCTCCGTAGGAGAATTCATTGCGGTAAAACTTTTCAGGAATTGAGTCATCTTCCCGTCTGAATCCTTCCCTGTAGTTGAACATTTTTTCCAGTGTGAAGATTCGTGTTCCGGCCTTACGAAATTCCTCTTTGTCCCAGTCTATTCCTGTTATGGCAGACAGAAATTTTTCATAAGCAACTTCGTCTTCGTACCAGTTTCCGGCAAAACTGCATGCACCAAGTGAATCCTCCAGCGCTCGTTCATCTTGAGCTTCTGGAGTTCCTCCGTTGAGGTGGCATGCACCCCGGTTGCTTGTGGCATAGCAGACTGACCACCATTCATTATCCACTGGAACATTCCATGCTGCAAGTTCATGTCCTTTGACGTGTATAGCAAAATTAGAACTTTCTTTGCCTACCTTATCTGCCAGATACTTCACCCCTTTACATGCCATATCTCCTATTCCTTCTCTCTTGCATATTTTGTGGATCATCTTAAGAGACGCCTCTACATCACCCCATTTTAAATCAATTCCATCGAGAAAATCTTTGTCTATATATTTTTTCTCATAAGCTTCCATGAGGAAACCTAATGTATTTCCTAATGAAATAATATCTATCCCGTAATCGTCAGCTACTACGATTAACTTATGCAACCCTGCCAAATCTGAAATGGCGAGATTTGCCCCCAACATCGTACCGGTTTCATATTCCGGTCCGTCATGTACCATGACCGCATAGCTGCCTTTTGCTATTCCGCTTTTTTTGCATGAAAGGTGACAGGCATAGCATGCGAAATCTCTTTTCCACACTTTTTCTCTGTTGACTTCTGTTCCAATTGCTTCTATTTCTTTGAACGATCCTTCGCTGTAATTTTTGACAGCTTGGGTTCCAGCCTCACTTGAGCTGGTTAAAGCATTTGCTGTTCCGCCATAGCGCCAGAATTTAAGGCTTTCATTTTTTTCCATAAATGACCCACGAATCTTTTCCAGCAACTCAAGGTATTTTTTTTGATTTGCTACTCCAGGTTGTTGTGTTCCTTTGACTGCAATTGCTTTAAGGTTTTTAGAACCCATCACGCATCCGGTGCCTCCTCTTCCGGCTGCTCTGGCTGCAGTATGTAAGATTGAGGCCATAGGAATCTGCTTTTCTCCTGCAGGGCCAATGTAGCAAGTTTCAAATTTTCGGTCTTTCAGTTCATCATATATTTTCACATCGAAATCCTCCGTGCCCATGCCCCAATACTTTGTAGCATCTTTGATTTCAACTTTATCGTCTTCAATCTTTATGTAAACCGGTTTTTCTGCTTTCCCTGTGACCAGAAGACCATCATATCCTGCAAATCTTAATTCAGGCCCCCAGAAACCTCCTATATTTGAATAGCTAACAGAAGATGCGTGCTGATATTTTGGATTATTAGGTGAGGTTCTTGGAGATTTAGTTACTATGCAGGTTCTGGATGCAGAGGGGATGGGAAAACCGGAAAATGGACCGGGCATATACAAAATAGGGTTTTCAGGGGATAGAGAATCAATACCTGGTCCCGGCAGTCTATCCCATAATATTTTCGTCCCTAATCCTCTTCCCCCGATGTATTTTTTCAAATCGTCTTCGGCTATTTGTGTTTTTTGTATTTCGCCGCTCGTGAGGTTGACTTCAAGTAATTTTCCGTAATATCCATTGATTTTCATAGTTCAGCCTCCGTAATTTCAATGTTGTAATACTTTTTAATTAATCTTTGTGCTATTTTTTCCGGTGCAAGATTTTTTAAGTCCCTGTCTAATGGCATCTCTTTATACTCGAGCGCATCATAAGGGCAATATTTTACACATTGGGGATTCCCATAGCAAAGTGTGCAAATTCTTTCAGGTTTGCCCGTCTTCTCATTGGGGTATATCACTCCTGCCCGGTAGTTTTTGCAGGCTTTTGCACATTCTGAGCATCCCAGGCATCTATCTTTATCATTTTTGATTGTGTGAAGTTCTTTATCCCTGTATAATGCTTTTCGGCCAGTTTCCAGATCAGGGGATACAGGACAGGCTTTTATGCATGGTGTATCAGGACAAATAGCGCATGTAACAGGGATGTCAACATCGGGGTTGAAATGGTGAACTTTAATGTTGGATAAAAAAGGGTTGCCTAATCCGCTTACCTTTTTCCCGTTTATCTCATCTCTATGATTGGATGCTGAGCATACAGCCTCACAGGTACGGCAACCTGTGCATTTGTCAAAGTCTACCCATATTGCTTTAATAACTTGCTCCTTGTCATCTTTGATTATTCTGAATCCGAAAGAGCCCAAAATTACTACGCCGGCACCTCCATAGATAATGTTCTGAAGAAAATGCCTTCTGGTGTATACGTTTGGTTTCTTTTCTTCCATATCTTATTTTTTTATTTTCCAGAATTTCCGTGTGCTAAAAAATAAACGAACAGAGAGCCAAGAATCACATAAACTCCAAAGTTGTAGTCAAATGCAGATTGCAGATTTAAGAAGGCATGATATCCTGTTGCCAGAATAAGAACAGCCGAGGAGATTACTGTTAGAGTGCTGTTTTTTAAAAATCCTCCTATGAATAGCAGGATTCCAAAAATCATAAAAACAGTGGAAATGTAAAATGTAATACTTGACAGTTTTAAAGCGGCAAATGTATCGAAATAAGCCAGAAGAATAAACAGCGCCGCAGCTAACCGCATGAGCCAGATTGATAGAGGTTGTAATTGTTTAACAGCTTTCATAGGCAAAAGGTTTATGATTAATTTACGCATTTACAGGTAGTAATATATAAAAATTTTTCCTTGAATTTATAGTCGTGTATATTAAAGATATGAAGGTTTGAATATTTAGAATTATTCTAAATGATCGAGGTTGTTTTCAACTATTAATTTATAGTGTTCTTAAGCTTGAATAATTTACAGGTTATGGTTGTATATCTTACATAAGATATTAATTTTCTGGTCGGACATATTGTTTAAAATCTTTAGGGATACTTTCGTATTTAGTCTGTTTGGCCGGTACCACAGAAGACTGCCCATTATTTTCCATGATTTTCAGGCCTTTGTCCTGTGATAAAACAAAATGCATAAAGACTTTTGCTACAGAAGGGTTCGGTGCATCGTTCAGTTGCGTGATTCCATAAACCATAGGTTCACCTTTTATTGTAATTTTCTCATTTGGTGTTTTTCCGGAAATTTCAGTGCTGATAGTGCTATAATATTTTTTAAGTTGAGGACTCCCCAGATTAATTGAATCCGGAAGAGATAGGTATTTTAGCTCATGTTGCTCAGCTACCGAGCGATAAAGAAAAATGTAGTCCAAAGCATTGGTCTCCAGAAGTGCTAATAAATCGGTTTCTTTTGGACGAATGAAGTTTTTGTTTTTATTGAGCAGTTTTTCAGCAAATTGATTTTTTTTGTAATATTTTTTTGCCAGTTTTATGGCGATTACGCTTCTGTAACCACAGGGATCGGAATTAGGATCAGACCTCCCATAGCTGACATCTTTACGAAGAAGTATTTCAGGCCAGTTATCTTGGTTGATTTTTGATGCATATCTGGATTTTTCATTAAAAACAAGGGCTAATTCATTTGATGCAAATTTGATAAGCCAGGAGGTGAATTCCGGGATAAGCAATTCTTCAATAACCTTGTAATCAGCCGAAGCCATTATATCTGCCTCTCTGTCTAAGTCTGTTATCTTACGAGCTGCATCAACGCTGCCTGAAGCTTCTAATTTAATATTAACGTCCGGATAATGAACATTGAAAGAATCTGCTATTTCATGCAGAGGTCCTGAGAGACTTCCTGCATGAAAAATGACCAGCTCTCCTGAAATTTCTGAGTTTGATTGTTGTTTTTCGGGTGTACAGTTTGCCATGAACAATACTGATATTCCAGCCAGGAAGAGGATAATATGTTTTTTCATACTTTTTTTATATGTGCTGTTTCAACATATAAAAAAGGGATCTGTTTTCAGAGCAAATCCCTTTTTCTGATACTTCATTATTCACAATGTCTATTTAGTAAAATCTGTACCTGTTGTCTTTTATGTCAGCAGCTTCTTCTAACACTTCGTAGGCTTCACGGGTAGCGATTTCCTGCATATTCTGTAACTCTCGTTGTCGTAATCTTTCAGAAGATTGCATAGTTTCTTCCGTATTGGTCACTTCAATAACAAAAACACCGCTATTCCCTTGGATAGGCAATGAGATGACATTAGGTTTTATTGCTACTGAGGCAGCAATAACCTTAGGTTCTGAACCTGCACCAGGGATTTGATATGAGTCATAATTGATGTTAGATGCCTGCTGTACACGAAGGGATGCATCTTGTGCATAATTCTCTAAAGAAGACACTCCTTCTATGTTTGAGTTTATTTCCTCTGTAAGTTTTTCAGCTTTTTTCTGTTCTATGACTTTTAATTCAATTTCATCTTTTACTCTTTCAAACTTTGCATATCCTTCTTCCCTTACATCCGTTACAAATCCAATGATAAATTTATCATCTATCTCAAATATTGGATCATTTTCCTCTTTTATCATTGTCTCATTTTTGGTGTCAAACGCAGCTCTGATTAGGGGGCGTGCATCGGAAATGCCGGGTATTTCTTCAGCATCAATTTGAACGTTGCTGGCCATACGTTTTGTAAGGTCTTCTTCTTCGATGGATTCTATAAATTCTTCAAAGGTCTGGTTTTCGCCAGCAAACTTGCTTGCTTTTGAATATATCTGCTGGTATGTTTTTGAACTTGGCTCTAAGTTTCTACCTAAGATAGCAACTTGTGCTTTGGGTATCAATTGTCCTTTTTCAACAACTTCAATTATGTGATATCCGTTTTGGGCACTTACTTGCTTAATTTCTCCAATATCGCTAAGAAATGCTGAATCTAGCACTGCTTCATGAAACTCGTCTTTACTCAACCATCCGAGACTACCCCCTTCACCAGCCGTAGCTTGATCATCTGAATATTGTTGAGCGAGACTTGCAAAATCTTCTCCTGCTTCAAGCTCCTGCTTTAGACTGTCTGCAAGATTTTGGGCTTGCTGAACTCCTGTCTCATTACGTTGTGGTTGTATCAGGATATGTCTTAATTTTATTGAATCCGGTAATTGTTTTTTATCTACGAGCTTTGCAAGTTTGTATGCTTCATCTTCCATATAAGGGCCATAAATGTCGCCCGATTCTGCTGAAAAGATGAAGTCGGCAATTGAATCTGATAATTCTTCTTTCTTGTAGTATGTATTATCAAATGAAATATCACTGTTAAGATTTACAAATTCTTCATTCCTTTCTGTTTCCTGAAAGTCAGTTTTTATGTCTCTTATCCATTCCCTTATTTCTTCAATGTCTTCTTGTGTAGGTTCAATGTTATATGTAACATACTCAATGTCTCTTGAGGCCGATTGCTGATAATTTTTTTTATGCTTTTTGTAATAATCTTTTAGATCAGATTCATCAATATCCACCGAATTATCATCAATTGAATTGTATGGATGCATTACGTACTGAAAGTCTACATTTTTTGAATGGAGTTCTGTTAATTTTTCTGATTTGTTTGAGGTGATATTAATTCCTTGTGCTACAAGAGTATTATATTTATTGAATTTCCCTTCTTTTGTCATCTGCTCTTCAAGAAATAACCAATAAGCTTTTCTTTGTCCACTTGGGTCTTCATCATATGATTTCAAAAATTGGATAATAGCCATTGTGTTCACTTCCCCTGTTTCGGGGTCTGAAAATATCCTTCGAATCATAGGGTGAACATTTTCACCTTGGACCATATCCCAGAGTTCTTCAGGGCTAACTGCAATTCCAAGGTCATCATAAACATCTTGCATGACATGTTCACGCGAGAGCATCTCCCATACTTGCTCTCGGATGCGTTCCCTTGTTTCATTGTCTAAAGAATTTGTACCCTGTGAAAATTTATTAATTTCTGCCAATTTTTCTACTTCTTGTTGAAATGTCTGATATGGAATCTCTTCTCCTTTGATTTCAGCAATCACGTTTGGATTTTTACGAAAAGCCATTCCTCCATGTGAAAATAGATCTCCTAAAATAAAGGCCAAAAGGGCTAATCCAATAACAACAGAAATTAAAATACCAGCTCTGTTTCTTATTTTTTCTAATGTCGCCATTGATAATGTTTTTTATATGATAGTTATTCAAAAAAATTCAAGCTACGAAGATAGAAATTTTAAATTGTTTTAGATGTAACGTCCATAATAAAATAATTATTAATATCACAAAATAATTATTTTATTATTAGGGGAAGTTCTCCGTCTTTGGCAAGAATATTGTCTTCGATGGACAAGCATTTGACAAGTAATTAATAAAAAATAATCGCATGTATCTTAATAGTAAATGTTTCTGATAAATCATTTTGATTTCTCGTTTTTTCTCAGATGTTTTCGCAACGCGTACATAGCAAATGAAATCGCAGATAAAAGAAAAAATGTTAAGCTTTGATTTAGGTGAGTGCTTATTGCTTTTTGGATTCCGAAAATGAAACAGACCACTGCAACAATAATCCAAAATATTTCCAGAATATGTATGGGTTTTTTATTCTTCATTGTCAATTTGAATTGATCCAGTAGTTTCTTTTATTCTCCAGTTAGTAAAGTTTTGATTCGCTTCAAAGCCCTTTCCGTGAATTACTCCATCATTGGTTGATATTTTTACATACCGGTCGGTATATATAATGCTTTCATCCTGATCCCATATGAGATATTCTGTATTTAAAGTATCTCCTTCATTGTTAATTGCCACCACATTGTTTTTTGCCTCCCATATTTGGCCTGCTTCATGATAAACAGCGTAATTTGCTGAAATTTGTGATTCAACAGTAAGGGTAGAGTCGTAAAATTCTGTGTGCATTCCCTCCGGGAAAATGATTTGGGAAGCTTCAGTATTCCGATAATTTTCTATAATCGGAGCCTGAATTCTTATTTCCATTAAGCCATTACGGCTATATCTAATATCAGCATCGTTGAGAGATTGGTCTGGAAATTTTTCTTCTTCAGTTAATATTTTAATTTTTTCAATATCATTACTTTGACAAGATACTAATAATACAATAATCCCACCGAATAAAAGTGGGATTATTGTATTTATAGAATTTCCTATTCTTCTAATCGGAAGCTCTAACTGTAGTACTTTCATTAATCCAGCATCCAATCTCATATGTATCACCTATATCATAATTATGGAAGAAACAATCCTCTTTAGATGGGAACCTTGGAGCATATGAATCGATATATCCATTGGCTTCTCCTTCTAGGTCTTCATCAATCTCTTTGGCTTTTTCGAATTGGTCCACAGCAATCCAATATATAGTTTGTTTTTCAAATTCATCTTCGCCGCATTCATCAGCAGAATTGGCATACATTCTTCCAATAAGGATATAAGGTCTTCCATTATCCGGGTCTGCATCAATGGCTTCACGTGCATATTCTCGTGCTTCACTTTTATCTTCTAGTTTGGAATATGTCAATTCGGCTAATTCCATATAGTAACTTCCTTTTTCTTCATCATTATCCTGTAGTTCTATTGCTTGTTTGTAATATTCAACTGATTTTTCGTATTGTTCTTTTTCATAGAATAACCTGGCTAAGTGATGAGCTGATTCTGCAGAGGGATCAATTTCGTTTAACTGGGCAGTCACATCTGCATAGAATTTATCGTCTGTACATTCTTGTTCTTCCAGAAATTCAATAATACGCTCCAGTAATTCTTTATCTTCCGGATTATTCTCAAAACGGGGTTTATAGAGTTCTGTCAAATTTTCACATGTGGCTGCTCCACTTTTTTCAAAAATTTCATTAACAGCTTCGTAAGCTCTTTGATAACTTTCGCTGTTGGAACTTCCCTCCAGACGGCTTTCAATTATTTCTAATACA
>JAWLEB010000014.1:0-70137 GCA_041686375.1 Bacteroidales bacterium | reverse complement strand
TTTATTGAGCAAAACCAGGAGCTTTTTATTTGTTCCTTCAATCCGCTTTTCTACTTTTTTTATTGTATCCAGTATATAATCCAATTCCTGGTTGGCATCTACCAACAAAAGGATAATTTTTGCTTTGTCGATCTGGTTGAATGTCCGTTCAATGCCGATGCTTTCAATTTGATCGTCTGATTCCCTAATCCCGGCTGTATCAATAAAGCGGAATTCGATTCCCTTTATGTTGATCACATCCTCGATGACATCACGGGTGGTACCGGCAATATCAGTGACGATGGCTTTTTCTTCATTCAGCAATCGATTCAGCAGAGTCGATTTTCCGACATTTGTATTGCCTGCAATGGCAACAGGGAAGCCGTTTTTGATTGCATTTCCCAGTTCAAATGAATTCAGGAGTTTTTCGATAAGTTGATTGATGTTGTCAAGGAGTTCGATAAATTGATTTCTGTCTGCAAATTCTACATCTTCATCACTAAAGTCTAATTCCAGTTCAATGAGCGAAATAAAATTCAGCAGGCGGTTACGAAGGCTTTTGATCTCACTTGAAAATCCACCACGCATTTGCTGCAAAGCAAGTTTATGGGAGGCAGCAGACGAAGCGGCTACCAAATCGGCAACACCTTCCGCTTGTGCAAGATCCATTTTTCCGTTTTCAAATGCCCACATCGTAAACTCACCGGGATTTGCAGTTCTTGCTCCATGATCTATTAGCAGTTGCATTATTTTTTGCTGAATGTACGAAGAGCCATGGCAGGATATTTCTGCGGTATCTTCGCCTGTGAATGAATGTGGTTTTTTGAACATGCTCACCAGGACTTCATCAATGATGGAGCCATTTTCACAAATAGTTCCGTAGTATATTGTATTCGGAGTAAAAGGTGTGTCTTGTTCTTTTTTGGCCGGATAAAAGATTTTAGTCAATATAGAAAGTGCATTTTCTCCACTGATCCGTATTACAGCTATAGCACCGTTCCCCGGTGGAGTGGATATTGCGCATATTGTATTTTCTGATTGCATAACTGCTGTTTTTTGCAAAATTAATCATTTTCATTTGGATATTGTTTTTTTGAACCATATAACCTGTCCCGCTTCTACGGGAAGGCATATGAGTTCATATAAGTTTGTCTTTTAGAATATCATTTTTTATGTTATTACCTCATTTGAATAAAATGTGGCAATTGTATTGTCTTTGAATGACTTACAAAACAAAACTTAAAGTAATTATTATTTTTGATAAATAAATCCGCGTTTATTGTTTTCGGCTTTGACGGATCCCTGCCGGACCGGCAGGCAGGCGCATTCTATTCATGTCCTTTTGTCTACATGTTGTGGATGAGGGTTTCATTGATGGAGGTTAATGTTTATTCTTGCCAGTGAGTTACGTTGTCATTGATTTTGTATTTTTTACTTTGTTATAAAAAAGAAATCTTATATGCCCTCATGTGCGGTTCAAAGAAGAAATTTATTATCCAACATCATCTATAACTGGCCTTACTTTTTTCAATATCCTTCAACCAGTTTTTGGCAGGAAAGGATAAAATCCCTATTTTTGAATAAAAGAAATCCAACAAAAACAAAAACCATGAGTGTCTTAGTTAATCAGAATTCAAAAATATTAGTCCAGGGAATTACAGGGAGTGAAGGTTCGTTTCATGCCCAACAAATGATCGAATACGGAACAAAAGTCGTTGCAGGCGTAACGCCGGGAAAAGAAGGTCAGACCCATTTAGGTGTTCCCGTTTACAATACTGTCGAAAATGCGAAAAAGGCAACAGAAGCTGACACTTCAGTGATTTTTGTACCACCGCCTTTTGCTGCGGATGCAATTATGGAATCAGCCGAGGCCGGAATTAAAGTGGTTGTAGCAATTTCTGAAGGAATTCCTACGCAGGACATGGTTAAGGTGAAAGAATATTTGAAAGATAGAGATACGGTGCTTATTGGGCCTAACTGCCCGGGAATTATCACCCCAGATGAATGTAAAGTAGGTATAATGCCAGGATTTATTCATAAAAAGGGCTCCGTGGGTATTGTTTCAAGGTCTGGAACTTTGACCTATGAAGCAGTTGATCAGGTTACAAAGTCAGGATTGGGACAGTCTACCTGTATTGGCATTGGAGGCGATCCAATTGTTGGCACTTCAACCCTGGATGCTGTTCAAATGTTCATGGACGACCCTGAAACAAAAGGAATTATTATCATTGGCGAAATAGGGGGCAATATGGAAGCAGAAGCTGCTGAGTGGATAAAAGAACACGGCACTAAACCGGTAGTTGCTTTCATTGCGGGAAAAACAGCTCCTAAAGGAAGAAGAATGGGACACGCGGGCGCTATAATAGGAGGTAAAGGCGATACAGCAAGTGCTAAGATGGAAATACTGAAGGAATGTGGTGTGGAAATAGCCGAGTCTCCTGCTGAAATCGGACATAGAATATATAATGCTTTGAAATAAACTGAGAATTTACATGATGAATAATGGCTGGAAGGATAAAGTTATTTTAATAGCTGAAGATGAGAAGATAAACTTTTTGTTTTTGAAATCTGTTTTTAAAGAAAAAGGGGCAGAAATTTTATGGGCAAAGAATGGAAATGAGACGATTCAAATATGCCGGGAACATGGAAAAATAGACCTTGTCTTAATGGATATTCAGATGCCGGGAGTAGATGGTTTACAAGCTACACAACTTATAAAATACGAACAACCCAACTTACCAATTTTGGCACAAACAGCTTACAGCACAAATGACGACCGTAGCAAAGCTTTAAGTGCTGGTTGCGATGATTTCCTGGCCAAACCCATCCATCCCCTTAACCTCATGGCAACTATAGAACGATATCTTTTCCAGGAATAATATTTCCTTTTTCAGCTGGTATTGAAACATGGTTAAGATTTCCCATAATACCAAATCACATATTAATTCCCTATAAAATGCAATTAGCAGAAGGTTTAGAAATATTGGATGCGTATCTACACATCAGAAAATCCTGTTAAAGCAAAACCATAAAAAAAGCCCGTAAAATCTATGGGCTTTTTTTATCTGATTCATATTTTATTATCGTTTTCGCTTTTTGGGGTTTTGCTTTTGCTCTCTCATCTTTTGAGCTTGCTCAAGTCGCTCCTGCCATTTGGATTTTTTTGCAGTTTTCTTCTGTTTCTTCTTTTCTTTTAGTTTCTTATGAATTTTGTCATCATCTACAAACATCCTCATGACCATTGTTTGCGCCAGTGTTATACCATTAGATAAGAAGAAATAATAACTCAGGGCGGCGGAAAAATTATTAAAGATAAACAGCAACATTACCGGCATCAGATATGTGGTGAAAAATTTCATCCCCGGCATCTGCTGGCCTGAACTTGCCATTTGTGAGCTGTTAATTCTTGTTGTAAATATGAGCGTAACAGCCATCAAAAGTGTGAATCCGCTGACATGATCTCCATAAAACGGAATTTCAAATGGAAGGTTAAGAATAGAATCGAATGAAGACAGATCATCAGCCCACAAGAAGCTTTCCTGCCTCAACTCGAAGGAAGACGGGAAGAAACGCACCATGGCAATAAGAAACGGGAACTGTAACAACAATGGAATACAGCCACCCATCGGGTTAACTCCGGCTTTCTTATAGAGGTCCATGACAGCCTTTTGCTTCTTCATGTTATCCTCTTTCTTAGGATATTTTTGGTTTATCTCATCAATTTCAGGTTTCAGGACACGCATCTTACCCTGGGATAAATATGACCTGTAGGTTAGTGGGAAAAGACCAATTTTAATGATAATTGTGAGTAATAATATTATGATCCCGTAATTCTGGATAAAATTATCCAGCCAGTTAAAAATAGGGATAATGATAAGTTTGGTTACCCAGTTAAAAATAGCTGAACCCAATGGGACAAGTTCTTCAAACCCCAGGTCATAATTTTTCAGGGTGGTATAGTGATTAGGGCCGAAGAAAAATTTCATGGGAAATTCGTACTCTGGTTGTGATTCATAGGGTATAGACAACTCTGCATCTAATTTTTTCAGATATTTACCTTCTTCATCCAGCTTAGAAAATGATACTTCTGAATTGGCGAAATAATTTTCTGCAACCAAAATGGAGGAGAAAAACTGCTGTTTGAAAGAAACCCATTTAAGGCGTGTGTTGATTTCTTCGCTTGCATCATCTTTACCTCTAGCTCTTAAATCATCCACATCATCCTGGTAATGTTTATAGCCAACTGTCGTATAATTATTTTCATTCTCTCTTCCTTTTTCAAGCTGAGGGGCATACATTTCCCAGTCCAGATTCAAAGTACTAAGATTGTCGGGAATTATCTCATTCATCCCTACAAATCGTATTTTAAAATCCATCATGCTTGCTTCCGGCGCCAAAGTGTAGATGTAATCAATATATCGGTCTTTACCCGCATGCAATCTTAATGTTACTGTTTTGGGGTTGTTATCTGCATATAGAGAGTCCTGCTGACTTTCATTTACAAAATAGAGCTCATTGGTTGAGATTTGGCGTTTATTTGCAAAAAAGTTAAACCCAAAACTATTTTCTTCCCCTTCAAATAAAATCAGTGGTTCCTGCGTATATGTCTTGTGGTTTTTTATCTCCACAGAGTATGGCCTTCCTCCTTTGGTGAATAGTTTAAGTTTGATTTTTTCATTTTCCAGAATAATAAAATCTTCATCTCCTTCTGCAGACTCTGCAAAAGGGCCAAACTGTTCACGTAATTCGCTTAATTGGGAAGCATCCTCTATATCGGTTAATTCTTCAGTTCTCTCATCTTCTATAGGCGCAGGTTCTTCTTTTTCGGCTGCAGGTTCTTCGGTTGTTGTATCAACTTGTTCTTGCTGAGCTTTTTGGAGGGAATCCCTTCTTCTTTTTGCCTGTTCTATTTCGTCCTGCGAAGGTTTATTTACAATTCCATAGATAACTACAATAACAGCAATTAAAATTAAACCAATTAGTGAATTTCTGTCCATCTTGAATATTTTTTACACCACTAGATTTTAAAATTGGGCAAATATAATTTTAAATGATAAGATTATCAAGAAAAATTAAAGAATGATAATTTGTTTATGAGCAGGCTTCTTTAATGAAAGCCACAAAAAGAGGATGAGGGTTAATAACCGTACTTTGATATTCGGGATGAAACTGTACACCAACAAACCACCTGTGCTCCGGGAGCTCCATTATTTCAACCAGATCTGTATCCGGATTTATTCCGGATGCAATCATACCTTCTTTCTCAAAATTTTTAAGGTAGGCATTATTGAATTCATATCTGTGACGGTGTCTTTCTTTGATTTTATTTGTATTAAAGATTGAATGCGCTTTTGTACTTTTTTTAATATAGCATGGATACGCCCCAAGTCGCATTGTCCCGCCTTTTTCGGTTACATTTTTTTGTTCTTCCATCAAATCAATAACAGGGTATGGGGTTCGGCGATTAAACTCGGTGGAATCTGCCTGTTGATAACCCAGAACGTTTCTTGCAAATTCAATAACAGCGCTTTGCATCCCCAGACAAATGCCCAGATATGGTATATTGTTTTCCCTTGCATATTGTGCCGCTAAAATTTTCCCTTCAATACCGCGTTGTCCAAAACCAGGCGCTACCAGGATGCCCTGGAGTCCTTTCAATTTATCTTCAATATTTTGCTGTACAATATCTTCGGAGTGAATATTTACAAGGTTTACTTTACATTCATTCACTGCGCCGGAGTGTATAAATGATTCAGCAATTGACTTATATGAATCAGGTAATTCTATATATTTCCCTACTAATCCTATTGTAACTTCTCTTTTGGGATTTTTTAGTTTATCAACAAATTTTTTCCAGTGATCAAGGTTGGGTCTTGTCTTCGTAGAAAGATTCAGCTTTTTAAGAATGGTAAAATCCAGTTTTTCCTGTTCCATTAGCAGCGGTACTTCATATATTGTCTCTACATCCCTGGATTCAATAACCGCTTCCATTTCAACATTACAGAAGCGTGCAACCTTCTTGCGGATTTCAAAGTTTAGCTCATGCTCGGTTCTCAATACCAATACATCAGGCTGTACCCCATTTTCAAGTAACCCTTTGACCGAATGTTGGGTAGGTTTAGTTTTCGATTCTCGTGAGGCAGCGAGATAGGGGACAAGTGTTAAGTGTATAACCAGGCTGTTCGATGATCCCAGTTCCCATTTAAGCTGTCTTACAGTTTCAATATAGGGTAATGATTCTATATCACCAACGGTTCCACCTATTTCGGTAATAACCACATCATAATCGAATCGTCTGCCCAGTAATTTTACATCTCTTTTAATCTCATCGGTAATATGAGGAATTACCTGGACCGTTTTTCCCAAATAATCACCTCTGCGTTCTTTATTTATGACAGACTGATAAATTTGTCCCGTAGTCACATTATTATTCTGGCTGGTTATCACATTTGTAAAGCGCTCGTAATGACCAAGGTCAAGATCGGTCTCTGTACCATCTTCCGTGACATAGCATTCACCATGCTCGTAAGGATTTAAGGTTCCCGGATCTATATTGATGTATGGATCTAATTTTTGAATAGTGACGGAGTATCCACGTGCCAGAAGTAATTTACCCAGGGAGGCGGAAATAATCCCCTTACCCAATGATGAGGTAACTCCGCCGGTCACGAATATATATTTTGTCCTCTTTTTCAATGGTTAATGTTTTATTCGTCCTCTAGCTGATCGATTAACTTAATTTTTTCTTCAAGTAACTCAATTTCTTTTCGGGCTTTCTGTATTTTATCCTGAAAATCATGAATCATGTCGCTTGCTTCAGTAGATTCTGCAGAAATAAAGCCAAGATTATTTTCCCATGTTATGATATTGGTTTCAAGCTTCTTAATCTTGTTAAGAAATTTATCTCTTTCCTGTCTGATTCTGTTTTCAGCTTTAGGTTTTTGCTGAATGTTTCTAATTTTGCTTCTGTATTTGAGTAATTCTCTTTCATTTTCATCAATGTCAAGCTTATTGTACTGGTCATACATAGCCTCACGATATTCCTGCTGAACCTGGTCTTTATATTTGTATGGCACAAATCCAATTTCAGCCCATCGTTCTTCAAACTCCTGCAACTTGTCCAAGTTTTCCTCTGTATCATGGTTTTCAGGGTAGTAATTTTTAATCTCTTCTATGAGGTCCTTTTTCAGTTTCAGATTTTTGTCAAAATCTTTATCTTTTGTGGATTCACTATCCTTTTTTCTTTGGAAGAAATGATCGCAGGCATTTCTGAATCGTTTCCATACCTCTTCAGAGTGTTTTTTAGGTACCGGCCCGATTTCTTTCCATGCTTTTTGCAATTCAATAAGTTCTTTAGCAGTATTTTCCCAATCAATGTTGTCTTTCAGTTCTTCAGCACGCTGAACGAATTCTTCTTTTTTCTTTAAGTTATTTTCTTGCCATTCTTTATGTTGGGAGTAGAATACACGTTTTTTAGCAAAAAAGCGGTCGCACGCTTTGCGGAATCTTCTGTATATCTTGTTGTTATGTTTTTTCGGGGCAAAGCCAATGGTTCGCCATTCTTTCTGAAGATCAAGAATTTGTTTTGTGTAGTGATTCCAGTCTTTGTGGGTATTAATTTCTAGCTCTGCTATCTCTTCTGCTTTTTCGCATAATTTTGTTTTAGCTTCGAGATTTGCATTTTGTTGTTTTCTGAGTTCTTTAAAGTAATTTTGATGTTTTTTATTTATCACGCTTGTTGCCTCTTTAAAGCGCTGCCATATTTCTTCTTTTTTTTCATTCGGTACAGGGCCTATTTCTCTCCATTTGTCGTGTAATTTTTGAAGTGTTTTGAAAGCATATACAATATCCTCTTCTTCATCCAGTTTCTCAGCCTGTTCACACAAGTCAAGTTTTGCCTCGAGATTCTTTTTGAGATCAAGGTCGCGTAGTTCCTTGTTTATTTTTACATAGTCATAAAACTTCTCAACATGGTGATGATATGTTCCCCACAGGTCTTTGACTCTGTTTTGCGGTACAGGACCTATCTCACGCCATCGTTTTTGCAATTCTCTGAATTCCTTAAACGTTTGTCCCAGCGATTCTTTTTTGTTTACAAGATTTTTGAGCTCTTCAATTACCTGGTTCTTTTTTTCCAGGTTCCTTTTTTTCTCTTCTTCTTTTTCTTTATTGATTTGATTTTTTTTGTCTTTATATTGCTTCAGAAGTTCTTTTAATTCCGTCTCGAGCGGGTCTTTTTCTGGTTTAAATTCTTCAGGAGTTCCGCCTTTGTTAATGAATGCTTTTTTTTGTTCTTCATTAAAGGCACGATGTTTTCTATAGAAAGTAGCCTTTATGATGTCAATTTCTCGCTTTTTATCGGAAATATCATCGTTTTCAAGTATTTCCCTGAGGCGTTTCACAAGTGCATCCCTGGAATATTCTGTGTAATCAACACCCGGAAGTTCCTGTTCGTTCTGATAGTCGCTG
Source organism: Bacteroidales bacterium (assembly GCA_041686375.1). Lineage (GTDB taxonomy): Bacteria > Bacteroidota > Bacteroidia > Bacteroidales > UBA12077 > JAGXLC01. The sequence goes on along the minus strand of JAWLEB010000014.1, from coordinate 61,689 downwards.
TCAGCTTCCCTGTTTTCCTCTTCCTGATCTTCTTCCTCATAATTATTACCAGGAGTCTGATCTTTTTCTTCATCTTGAGGTTGATCATTCACTGGGTTTTCATCTTGATGTTTTGTAACAGAATCAATATTATGACTAACATTTTGATCCTGCTGTGAGTTGAATTGCTGCTTGTCTTCTGTATTCATCATATCAGGTTTTTCAAACGATTATTCTTCAATCGTAATAGTTTTTGGGGTCGTAGATTCTTTGCGAAAATAAACAAATAATAGGAAATTATTAAATATATATATAAATTTAATCTGTAAAATATGACATAACCTAAGCTGAATTCTCCATTTGATATAGGAAGACTGACAACTTAGGTTAAAATAAATATTCGCAGGAAAAGAAGTTGTAAAAAGAGGAATTATGTCAATAAAATTATAATTACATCCTCAATCCTATGGTAATAATAAACTTATCAAAATTATTTTCGATTTTTGTAGCTTGGTCTTGCAGGTTATATATAGACTCGTAAAGAGCTTTGTTTTCTGTTACCATGCTCCGTTGAAAAGAAGCGTCAATGAAAAAGCCTCCTTCTCTGTATCCGATACCTCCGCTATATATATTTTTATCCTTTTTTAAATCAGCATTTTGATCATTATAAGGCGTTTGGTATAGTGCATACCCCCCGCGAAAATAAAGTTTGTCAAGCCTGTATTCTCCTCCTATACGTATATTATTTGCAGCGCCAAGTGTATTGTTTAAAAGTTGGTTATCATCTTCAAATTCATTTCCGCCTTCTTTATCCTCTAATTTTACTGTAGAATAATCGATACGCTCATAATCAGCGCTAATAATGGCATTGTCCTGAATTTGCCATGCTGCTCCTGTTTCTATACGCATGGGTGTTATTAAATTGTACGAGTATGAATAATTATCAGAGGAAAATGAATGTGTCTCTCCATAGTCTAAATCTGAATTCATTTCATTATACCAGGTATATTCCATTTTATAAAATGTGGGGGTGTGTATTGCTGCACCCAGCCGTATATAATCTGTTGGCCGGTAAATAGCCCCTATTTTAAAATTGTAGCCATTCCCGGAATGTGTTTCATATTCGGTAAAGTCGAAGGAATGAAAATTTAACATTTCATCATTGTTTTCGAATTCCGAATGCGTTCTTCTTAGCTCGTAATCTGTACGTTGTATTCCAAAGGTAAACCCTATAAATAGTTTATCTGCATAATTACCTCCTACAGATAAAATATATTCTCCGTTTGAACCGGAGGAATTTACATATTTGTTCTGGTTCACACCAACCTCTTCTACACCTGAGGCTGTGTCTGTATATTCCATTTCATCTCTAACAGGAGACCACCATTCATATATAGTGTCATTATCTTCCATATAATAATCATTCAGTAAATAAGTTTGGAACGCAAGGTCTTCATAAGCTTCATCAAAAATACCATTTTTAGCATTATCCACATAGGTATGCATTAGGGAAAAATCCTTGTTGAAATACTTCACATTAAAAGTATTGTTAAAATCATTTAATTGATTGTATCCTAACGCAAAATTGATGTTTTTCCAAAGGGATTCGCCACTTACTTCATACGAGGATATAAGGCCTACATTATGAAAATTTACGTTATAATCAGTCTCTTCTCTCTCATAGTCAAGCATATTTGTATTGGTCGTTGCGGAATGAAAAACTGGAGTAGTCACGATTTGTAATCCACTATACACAGCGACACCGGCTGGATTAACTGAAAGCGAGGAAAAGTCTCCTCCCAAAGCATTAAAAGCGCCACCCATACCTGTGAATCTGGCAGTTCCACTGAATGTGCTTTGAGAATTTCTTACCGCTGTTTCATACTCTAGACTTTGTGCAAAAATTCCAAAAGTTATAAATGCCAATAGAGTGGTAAGTAATATTTGTTTTTTCATAAAGCTCTGTCTTTAATTGTGTTTAAAAAAAGCCCCAACTTCTTCTTGGGGCATATTTTTTTGGTTATTTTCTATGTTATAATGTGTAAATTATTTTCTCTTTCTGCCAGATGAACTGGAAGAACTGCTTTTTCCTGATGATGAAGAGGAAGATGAGCTGCTGGAGGAGCTTCTTACCCGCGTACCTGAAGAACTGCTACTATTACTGCTCCTGTTACTTCTGCTTCTTTTTACCGTAGATCTGTTAGAGTTGTTATTTCTGGAATAATCAGATCGTTTTATACTTCTATTGTTGTCTGATCCTTTCCGTATAATACTTCTTGCAGATCTTTCCGTATTGTTTGGCCTTACATAATCTCTGTTCGTATTTCTGCTGGTTTCTACAGCTCTTTTTTGTCTTTCTCTTGATTCCGTATATTTGGCAAGAGAATTTTCTCTTTCCCGCACTTTATCTTGATTGGTTGATGTATTTCTTTCCCTGTTATAGGTTGAAGTTCTCTTTCCATCGTCACTTCGGCGGATATAACGACTCCTTGCTGCTTCATCTCTTTCCCCTGCTCGTGGTCTTGTTATTTCACGGGTATTATTATCTTGTTCGCTATCGGCTTTTTGAGTGTTTCCTTCATCACTTTGAACCCTTGGCCTAGCATTATGAGCAATTCCGGTACTTTGTTCTGATAATAAACCTCGTTCTTCCTTCCTTTTGTATTCGTAAGTTGTTGCAGAAGAGGTGTAGTAAGGGAAACTGCTTCCATAATAACCATAATAATTATTATACAGTGAACCATAATAACCATAATAACCGGAACTATAGCCAAATCCATAAGAATAGAACGGTGAATGATAGTAAGGATAGTAACTACTAAAGCCAAAATGGCTATAATAAGGAGAATGATACGGTTTATTGTAGAATCGGTTATATCTCCAACCCGCGCCAAAATGAGATGAAATATAATTTGGCTCTACCCATACATTATTTCCTAAAATGATAACATTATAAAAGGCAGGATCGTATGCGCTTGCATAGAAATAATCATCGGAGAACATTACACTGTAATAATCTCCCATTCCATAATGAGGACTTCTCATCGCCTCTTTTCTTCTCTCATATGCAGAATTATAATCGTCAACTAAGACTCTGTCAAATCCGCTTTGAGTTGATTTTTCTTGTTTGTCTTCTATAACTGTATCTTGTTCTTGTTCTTGCTGTTCATCTTCATCAAGCATAGCAGTATATTCGTTTGATAATTCTTCTGAATACCCATAACTGGTTCGTTCAGCAGAATTAAAATATAAATCGTCTACTGAGTTTCTTTGCTTCAGCGTTGTGGAGCATGAAGCTAAGAAAAGTGCAGTAACTACAATTAATATGATATTGATTCGTTTCATGATTCCCTCCTTTTTCTGTAATTATATAACGCAATATGTATTTTAAAATTTTTTAACAAGTTAAATTTATGTGCGCCATCTTATTTTTATTATAGAATTTAATTTATTTACTTTGCGACTAATTTAACTAATTTTAATAATACTAACAATAATACAGCAAATTTTGTTCCAATATGGCAAAAATAATTACTAAAAAAGAAGAAAATTATTCACAATGGTATAATGATATAGTGACTAAGGCGGATTTAGCTGAAAATAGTCCGGTACGCGGATGTATGGTAATAAAACCTTATGGTTTTGCCATCTGGGAGAAGATGCAGGGTGTTTTGGATAAAATGTTCAAAGATACCGGACATTCCAACGCTTACTTTCCTTTATTTATTCCAAAATCTTTTTTTTCACGCGAAGCTTCTCATGTAGAAGGATTTGCCAAGGAGTGTGCAGTGGTCACCCATTACCGGCTCAAAAATGATGAAAAAGAAAACAATATTATTGTTGATCCTGGAGCGAAGCTGGAAGAAGAACTTATTGTTCGCCCAACTTCAGAAACCATAATATGGCATACCTATAAAAACTGGATTCAATCATACAGGGATTTACCTATTCTTGTAAACCAGTGGGCAAACATCGTTCGCTGGGAGATGAGAACCCGTTTATTTCTCCGTACGACAGAATTCCTCTGGCAAGAGGGCCATACGGCCCATGCCACCAAGGAAGAAGCCATGGAAGAGACCGTCAGAATGATCAATGTTTATGCTGATTTTGCGGAAAACTGGATGGGAATGCCTGTACTGAAGGGTACAAAGACCAATTCGGAAAGATTTGCAGGAGCGCTTGAAACCTATACTATTGAAGCGCTGATGCAGGATGGTAAAGCTCTTCAATCCGGAACGTCACACTTTCTCGGACAAAATTTTGCAAAGGCTTTTGATGTGCAGTTTACCGATAAAAACGGAAAGCTGGATTATGTCTGGGCGACATCATGGGGAGTTTCAACCCGACTTATGGGTGCATTGATAATGGCGCATTCCGATGATAATGGACTGGTGCTGCCTCCAAAACTTGCTCCAACTCAAATTGTTATTATCCCAATCTATAAAAATAATGAGCAGTTAACTCAGATTAATGAAAAGGCAGAAAAAATCAAAAAACAACTACAAGACAAAGGATATTCCGTTAAATTTGATGATAGGGATACACACAAGCCCGGATGGAAATTTGCTGAATATGAATTGAAAGGTTATCCCATTCGTTTAGCTATTGGTCCTAAAGATTTGGAAAATAACACAATAGAAATTGCACGGAGAGATACACTTACAAAAGAGGTTGTTAATCAGGATGGTCTCTTAAATAAAGTTGATGAGCTCATAGATAACATACAAAACAATATCTATAAAAAAGCCCTTGATTATCGTAAAAATAATACACGTAAAATTGATGATTACGAGGAATTTAAACGTATAATGAACGAGGAGGGAGGATTTGTTGAAGCCCATTGGGATGGTACGGCAGAGACAGAGGAAAAAGTTAAAAATGAGACCAGAGCTAGCATAAGATGTATACCTATTGATAATGAGGAAGAAAAAGGGCAGTGTATCGTAACAGGAAAGCCTTCAGCGAAGAGAGTGGTTTTTGCCAGAGCTTACTGATTTCTTATTAAATCTTTACTAGTATGAATTACGAAGGGGCCAAAAAAGAACTTACTGATCTCATCAAAGTAAAAGCCTTACTGAAACAACAGGTATTTGATAATACTTTTAGCACATATAAAGAATTAAGATCTGTACAGGAAACCTTAGTAAAAAATTATAATGAAGCTTAAAACAGGTAAAAGACTGGGGTTCAGGTTTAATTTTGATGATGTTAATGAATAGAAAGAGTTAAAATTTTGTAAACTTTTAAACTATAACCAGTTATTTTCATTCTTCGTATAAAATATTTACCAATAATACATTAAATAACTATATGCTATGAGATTAAATACACCGCTATATTTTTTTGTGCTATGTCTGTTAACCACTGTCATCAATGCACAGAGTCAGGAACGACTCAGAGATTATGGTATTTCAATAGGTGTTCTGCCTACCGGAGAATATAATGCGATTACGGATGTAGCGAATGTTAAAGTTGGTCATTATACCCATAAACAGGGGGATTCAGTAAGAACTGGCGTGACAGCCATTCTGCCCCATGAGGGGAATATATTTCAACAAAAAGTACCGGCTGCTATCTATGTGGGAAATGGGTTTGGTAAGCTGGCAGGTCTCTCACAGGTGAAAGAGCTTGGGAATATAGAAACGCCAATAATTTTGACAAATACTTTGTCTGTTCCTGCTGCCTCAGAGGCTTTAATAAAATATACCCTGGATCAACCCGGAAATGAAAATGTAAGGTCTGTTAATCCAGTAGTAGGAGAAACAAACGATGGATGGCTCAATGATATCCGCGGAATGCATATTCGAAAAGAACATGGATTCAAAGCTATTGATAACGCAAGTAGTAGAAAAGTGGAAGAAGGAAATGTAGGCGCAGGTACTGGTACTATTTGTTATGGTTTTAAAGGAGGCATTGGTACTTCTTCCAGGGTGCTTCCAGAGAGTGAAGGAGGATATAAAATAGGAGTTCTTGTACAGACAAACTTTGGAGGAGTGCTTCAGATTGACGGTGCACCAGTTGGTGTTGAACTCGATCAATATTATATGAACGATAAATTGAATGACAATGCTGATGGTTCTTGTATGATTGTAGTAGCTACTGATGCTCCTTTATCTTCCAGGAATCTGGAAAGACTGGCAAAACGAGCTATGTTAGGACTGGCAAAAACAGGTGGAATTTCCTCCAATGGTAGCGGCGATTATGTGATTGCTTTTTCAGCAAATGAGCAGGTACGTATCCCATACAAAAGTGATTCTGACGCTCTCCAAATGGAAAAGTTAAGAAATAATGCAACTTCTCCATTGTTTATGGCTGTAATCGAAGCCACCGAAGAGGCTATTCTAAACTCATTATTTACAGCAGAGTCGATGGAAGGTAGAGATGGACATCTAATACGAGCCTTGCCTGTCGACAAAGCATTAGAAATACTCAAAAAATACAACAAATACAATGACTAAGAATGAACATATCATAGGAATCGTAGGCGGGGTAGGTCCCTATGCCGGACTTGATTTAACGCAAAAAATATTCAATGAAACAATCGCCGGCTCTGATCAGGAACATCTGCCGGTAGCTTTGTTTTCAATTCCTCATAAGATTGCAGACCGGTCAGAATTTCTTATGGGAAAAACAAATATAAATCCGGCTTATGCAGTACATGAAATCATACTAAAACTGGAACAAGCAGGAGCTAACGTTATTGGAATTCCTTGTAACACAATGCATGCACCTGAAATTTTTAATACAATACAAAGTGAACTTAAAACATCAAAAAGTAAAGTACAATTGATAAATATGATCACAGAAGTGATTCAATTTATTAAGAATCATTATTCTGAAATTCATAAGATAGGAATATTATCAACTACCGGAACCTATCAGTCAAAAGTGTATGAAAATTCCCTTATCAATGCTGGCTTAGAACCTGTTGTGGCCAATCCGGATTTGCAGGAAAGAATACATCAGGCCATTTATCATCCTGAGTATGGAATAAAAACAGTATCTAACCCGGTTACAAAAAAAGCAAAGAATACGCTGGTCAATGGTATTCGTTCTTTAAAGTCAAAAGGAGCAGAAGGAATCATTCTTGGATGCACAGAAATTCCCTATGCATTGCCTTATAAGAAAATTAGCAACCTTCCTTTGTTGGATGCAACACAAATCTTAGCAAGAGCGCTTATCAGAAATACATATCCTGAAAAGTTACTGGATTATATAGTATAGCTTTAAATAATTGTGCTGTTTTTTTATTATTTTCATACATCAAATTGATGAAGTGGTTTTTATGGTAATTAACTTTTATATTGACTAAAAGTGGATTATAATTGTTAAACAATTTCAAGCTTAAGCTGTTAATTATAAAAATTCAATATCCCAAAAGTCCTGCAATTATGAGTTTTATTCAATGGAAATATTCAATGGCTACAAATATTGATGAAATTGATACCCAGCACATGCAACTGGTGTCATTGATTAATGACCTCTATGAAGCTATGTCAAAGGGCCAGGGAAAGGAAAAATTGAATGAGATATTCAATGAATTGTTTGATTATGCTAAAACCCATTTCTTTTCTGAAGAGAAGCTGATGCTTATTTATGGTTTCCCCGGCTATGAGGATCATAAGAAAGAACATCAGAATTTTGTGGAAGAAATAAAGAAATATAAAGACAAATTTGAGGGAGGCGACAGTAAAACATCAATAGAAGTTGCTAACTTTCTTAAAAAATGGCTGGTAAATCATATATTGAAAACTGACCAGCAATATGCACCGTACTTGCAAGAACGAATATGAAATCTATATACAATAAGCCTTACCGGGAAAATTATTCCAGAAGGCTTGTTTTCTTTAATTTAAAACTTATTTGCTTATGAACCCCTCATCCACCAGCGTAGACCAAAGGACATGGATAGAACTCAGATGACACGGATTGAGCGGATAAACGCGGATTTATTTATCAAAATTAATAATTGCCTTAAGATTCGTTTTGTAAATCATGTAAAATAAGCATAATAACTGCAATTTATTCAAATGAGTTAATAACTGTAAAAAAACGATATCCAAATGAAAAAAATACTGTTTATTGTAAGTTTTGCTATAATTGGTCTGATTATAGGCTATTTAGTATTTGGGAGAATATCAGGAGAATATGTTGATATTAATTTGATTTTCCAGCAATCCCAAAGTGGCATTGAGTCTTTTGGCAGAAAAGTAGCAGGGATAACAACCATGCGTCAGAATATTCTTATATCCGGAGGTGTTGGTGCTATTGTTGGATTGATAATTTCGCTCATCCGGAAGAAATAGCCAAAATTATATTGATTACATTTTTTTGTAATGATGTTTATTTTAGAACCATGAATTGAATTCTTGGCTATTGGGATAATTATGGTTGGGTGGATTCCTATTTACTTAAAAGCTATAACGATTTTTTTCAGGGTATTTATAGTAAAAAAACGTGTTTTTCTCTAAGAAACTGTTTTGATTTCTTTTAAAAATTTTGCTTTACCAAATTTTGAAGATGATATTTTGCATAACCCCTCCCTGAATAAAATTAATTTGTTAAAGCAGGACAAAATCAAAACAGTTTCTAAGTTTTTCTTTTTTTAGGTTCACTAACCATTGTCTTCTTTGAAGTCCTGAAGCTTGTAAACGGATGGCTATGCTGGAACTTGAAGGGTATTCCGGTTCTTATGCTGCCAAACTAACTGCAGTTGCTACACTCTATAAGAACAGTACCATGCTTCAGTTAAAATCCCTACATCAACTTCTCACACAATAAAACTAAACACATTGATTTCATACCACCTTCCTGAATACTACAGTCTAATATAAATAGTAGAAAAAAAGCATTACAACATAACCTCAAAATAGATTTTTTGAAACATGATGCACGTAACCTGCCATTTGAGGCTCAGTTTTATGTGCTATAATGCTTTGCGAAGGGGCTTTCCCTTTAATGGAAACTGATGAAATGAATTTTGAAATCTTAAAGAATGTAACCCGCTCTCTCAAACTTGGGGTAAGTTTATATTTACAACCCTGAAAGGATTATTTCCGTTGTATCATTTTGTACAGGAATTTACGGATTCACAGGCCGGAGAAGGTAATGCTACCTATCACAGTAATACTTTTGATTTGATGAAATTCCGGGATTTCAATATTACCGAATTTGAAGATGGCCTGGGGAACAAAAAGACAATTGAATTTAACGAGCGCTATTACGTCCCAAGCGAAATAACGTGGCTGTAAATCGTTCAATTAAAAATGGATATAAAGCAACAGTTGCCTCACTGTCCATGATAAATATCGACACCGGGAAAAATCGGTTGAAGGTTGCGCCCGTAAAAACAGACAAACTTTAGAATCTTTCAAGTAGTTCTTATAATTAGCGATATTAATCTGATAGTGTCTGGGAGTGTGGTTGGCATTTCAGCTTTATCTGAAATTTGTTTACTATAATCCGCAAATTAATCCATTTTTTCCAGAATTGCCTTGTTTATGCGTTTGACTATAGCAGGCCCGCCATAGATGAATCCGGTATAAATTTGAACCAAAGTTGCACCCGCTTCCAGTTTCTCCAATGCATCCCCGGCAGTCATTATTCCGCCGACACCAATAATAGGTATTTCGTAATTACTTTTTTTACTCAGATAGCGAATCATTTCAGTTGATCTTTCAGTAATTGGTTTGCCACTCAGGCCACCTTTTCCGAGGCGTTCAATTTTTTCGCTGTCCGTTTTTAAGTTATCTCTACGCGTGGTGGTGTTGGTTGCAATGATGCCATCGAGACCGGTTTGATAGAAAATATCTATAACATCATCCAGTCCTTTTTGATCAATATCCGGTGATATTTTCAGAAGGATTGGTTTTTGAGATGAATAGGATGATCTAAGTTTATCCAGTTCGTTGATTATTTGTATAGTATGATCCCGATCCTGGAGTTCATTCAGGTTTTCAATGTTAGGACAGCTCAAATTGATTACCAAATAGTCTACATGATCATAAATTTTCTCAAACCCTGCCTGATAGTCTTCAATTGCTTTATCATTAGGAGTTTTTGTATTTTTTCCTATGTTTCCTCCAATGATAACCCTGGGTTTTTGTTTTTTAAGTTGTTCAACAGCATAATTAACGCCCTTATTGTTAAAACCCATTCTGTTAATGAGTCCCTTATCCTCAACAAGTCGAAAAGAACGGGGTTTAAAATTTCCCAGTTGAGACACAGGTGTTACCGTGCCAATTTCAACAAAAGAAAATCCAAAACAGCTGAGCGCATTATATAACTCAGCATTTTTATCAAAGCCGGCAGCTAATCCGACCGGATTTTTAAAATGCATACCAAGAAAATCCCTTGACAAGCGTTTATCTTTGATAATGTAAAACTTTTGCAATAAAAAAGATAAGAAGGGAATCTTAGCAGCAAATTTCAGCAATGCAGCAATAAAATGATGTATAGTTTCCGGTTTAAGAAGAAAAAGAAGGGGACGAATGACAGATTTATACATTATTTTTTCTGCAAATATAAATAGAAATTTTATTTTGTTTTAGGTAAGTATTCTTCGAAATGATTATCAGAATAAAAGATAACAATTTTTTTTATCGAAACTTTCTCAGAGATTTTATTCTTTTCAGAATTGGTTATTCCGGATTCAGCAGGAGACTCACTGTGAATATTTGATTCTCGTGAAGTTAATTCTGTATTTTTTTGGTTATCTGTTTGATGAAAAGGCATAGAAGTTTGGATATTCTTAACCAGTGGAGAACCTTCACCCAGTAATAACCACCGGGAATTAATTTGAGGATACCGTTTCAGAAGTTTTTGAATAAAAACAAAACTGGGTTTATTTCTGCCAGCCAGAATATGAGAAATAGAAGATCTCTGAACATCTATTTCTTCAGCCAGTTTAGAAGATGACAAGTTTAATTCTTTTAACAACTGCAATATTCTTTCTTGCATTACATTTAGTCTTGTTTATTATTACAAATGTAAATAATATTTTAAGACTTATCATATACATATGTAAACTTTAACAGAAATCCTTAGTTTACATTTGTATATTTTTATTGTTTGCCTCACATAGTCGTTAAACAATGCCATAATATAACAATCTGACTAATATTTTCTAAATCTTTCACCTTTTCAATTCTATGATACAACAAACAACAGGACATGTTGCTCATAATACTCAAATAAGCTATTATGAAAGCACTCCAAGTATTAAAAATGGGGTAATAACACCTATAATTCGGTCTATTTTATCCTCATTTATACAAACAATATATTGATTTAAAGTTGCTATTCTAAAAAAAGGATAAATTCTGCCCATACAGAAGCCAGAGCGTATAAGGATTGCTACAAAGTATGGACATGGCTGTTATACCTGAAGTATTATTTTATTTTAGGTACATATTTTACTGGAATATAGTTTTTTATAAGTAAATTCAATACTTAATTCAGCACATTTCAAGAAAAACAACCTAAATTATTAAAGTTACATTTTAAATTATTACTATAACTAATTGATTAAACTACACATATAAAAAAATTATTTAAGGTATAATACGTTTTCGGGAATTGTTTTCATATGTAAACTTATTTGTAGATTATGTGATATATTTGTAGACAAAACAGGTTTTATTTTTTGTGAATGTTTACAAATGTAGTTTATTAAAGTTGATGATAATTTTCCCGTAGGAATTTTGCTTACTTCTTATATAAAAATCTTTTGTATTTTTGCTGACTTGTTGATTTTTATAAAAGTGCTCTGGAAAATACAAAAATAAATTTTCCGGAACTCATCCTGCTGGATCTTATGATACCAAAAATGAATAAATTTAAAGTATGTAAAGCGATGAAAAAACCGATGATCTCAATACAAACATTATTATCATGGTGAAAGCCTTATTTGATAAGGACTCAGAAAAGACCGGTTTGAAGGCTGGCGCTGATGATTTTTTCACCAGGCCTTTTAATCTCATTGAAATAAGAACCAAAGTACAATTAGTGTCCAGGTTAAGAAACAAATTGCTTGGACTGTTATAATAAATTCTCTATGCAGCATTTATTAGATCAATTATCCGGTAAACTTGACGGAGATTTTCATTTAGACAAAAAAACAAGATTACTTTATGCCACTGATGCGTCTGTTTACAGGGAAATTCCCATAGCCGTTGCAAAGCCAAAGCATAAAGAAGATATTCGATGTTTAATTGAATTTGCTGCGCAGACAAAAACAGGATTAATACCAAGAACTGCAGGAACTTCACTTGCAGGGCAGGTAGTAGGTTCCGGCATTATTGTCGATGTTTCCCGCTACATGTCCGAAATCCTGGAACTGAATACAGAAGACAAGTGGGTTAAAGTACAACCCGGGGTAATTTTGGCTGATCTCAATTTTTACTTGAAAAAGTATGGTTTGTTTTTTGGCCCGGAAACATCAACTTCAAATCGTTGTATGATAGGAGGCATGGTTGGAAACAATGCTTGCGGCGCACATTCCATTTTATATGGTTCTACCCGGGATCATACCATTTCAGTAAAAGGTTTTCTAAGCGATGGAACAGAAGTTGAATTCAAAGATTTATCTAAAAATGAATTTGAGGATAAGCTGCATGAAAATTCATTTGAAGGAGCAATCTATCAGAATATAAACAATTTGTTATCCGATCCGGATGTTCAAGAAGAGATAAAAAATGAATACCCCGATCCTTCAATATATAGACGTAATACCGGATATGCTGTTGATTTGCTTTTAGATTCCGAAGTTTTCAGCAAGACAAGCAGCAAACCTGTTAATTTGTCCAGGCTTATTTGCGGATCCGAAGGAACGTTGCTTTTCATAACCGAAATCACACTTAATCTTGTTCCTCTGCCACCAGATTATAAGGCTGTTATGGCAGTACATTTTGAAACCCGGCGGGAAGCTTTTGAAGCAAATTTGATTGCATTGAATCATTATCCGGGAGCTGTGGAAATGATGGATGATATTATACTAGATCTGACAAAAGGCAACATTGAGCAAAGGAGGAACAGGTTTTTTATAAAAGGAGAGCCCAAAGCCATATTGATTATTGAATTTGCCCGGAATTCACAGCAAGAAATAGACGAAACCTGTAACGAATTGATTAGTGATCTGAAAAAGAATGGGTATGGTTATCATTATCCATTGATTTATTATCCTGATGCCCAGAAAATATGGGACTTGAGAAAAGCCGGATTGGGAATACTTTCAAATATGAAGGGAGATGAACGACCGGTTTCCGTGGTTGAAGATACGGCTGTAAGTGTAGAAGTGCTCCCGGAATACATGGATGAATTTCACCAAATAATGGAACAATATAATTTAAGATGTGTGTATTATGCGCATGTTGGTTCTGGAGAACTACACTTAAGACCCGTTCTTAACCTGAAAACAGCAGAAGGTGTAAAGCTTTTTAAAACTATTGGAACTGAAATTGCTTATCTAGTGAAAAAATACAAAGGTTCCATGAGCGGGGAACATGGCGATGGCCGTGTCAGGAGTGGCTTTATTCCTATTGTTCTGGGTCAAAAAAATTATAAGGTCATACAGGATATCAAAAATACATGGGATCCCAACCATATTCTCAATCCCGGGAAAATTACCAATGCACCCGCAATGACAAACAATTTGAGGTATGAGCAGAGAAGAACAACACAAGAAATAGAAACAATTTTCAATTTTTCTGAAGCAGGAGGAATAATACGAGCAACAGAAAAATGCAATGGAAGTGGAGACTGCAGAAAAACAGAAACTGCTGGTGGAACTATGTGCCCCAGTTATAAGGCCACAAGGGACGAACACGATGTTACCCGTGCCAGGGCAAATATCCTTAGAGAATATCTTACCGATTCAGTGCATAAAAATCCATTTAACCACCAGGATATTTATGAAGTGATGGATCTGTGTCTATCTTGCAAAGCCTGTAAATCCGAGTGCCCTTCCAGTGTCGATGTGGCTAAGCTTAAGACTGAATTTTTGCAGCATTATTATGACTCCAATGGAGTGCCGCTAAGGGTAAAATTAATTGCCAATATTACATTTTTTAACAGGCTTGGCAGTATTTTCCCAAAACTTTACAACTTTTTTCTCAAGAACCCTTTCATGTCACGGATGGTTAAAGCGAGCCTTGGATTTGCACAAGAAAGACAATTTCCGCTGGTGAATTCATTCACATTGAAAGATTGGATGAAGCACTATGTTCAGAATATGAATAAAAAAGAGGCTGAAAACGGTACAGTTTACCTGTTTAATGATGAATTCACAAATTATAATGACTCCGGTATAGGGGTACAAACAGTTAAACTGCTCACAAATCTGGGTTATACTGTTAAAATACCAATACACAAAGAAAGTGGCAGAACATTTCTATCAAAAGGATTGCTGAGAAAGGCGAAGAAAATAGCCAACAAAAATATTGAGTTACTAAAAGATAAAATTACAGACAAAACACCTTTGGTAGGTATTGAACCTTCGGCAATTCTCACATTTAGGGATGAATACCCGGATTTGGTATCAACCAGCAGAAGAAAAGATGCCGAACACTTAGCAAAACATGTGTTCATGTTAGATGAATTTCTCATCGAAGAAATGGAAAAAAGGGTTATCCGTCAAACCCAATTTACTGACAAGAAGGAAAAAATACTTCTGCACGGTCACTGCCAGCAAAAAGCTATAATTTCGACCAACGCAATGAAGAGGATGCTTTCAATTCCTTTAAATTACCAGGTTGAAGAGATACCTTCAGGATGCTGTGGTATGGCAGGCTCTTTTGGTTTTGAGAAGGAACATTACGACATATCTATGAAAATTGGTGAAATGGTACTTTTCCCGGCTATTAGAGAAGCTGATGAGAATACTCTGATTTGTGCCCCGGGAACAAGCTGCAGACAACAAATTAAAGAGGGAACCGGAAGGGCAGCCCTTCATCCTGTTGAAATCTTATATCAAGCCTTAAACGATGTTTAAAAACAAAGACCTTTGACTATAGTAAAATAAATTTTATTTTTTTAGCTTTCAGTTAATCCAGCTTATTCATTTTATCTGAGCATAATATCCGATTGGAAAAATTCCTGTTGACATTAATGCCTTAATGTGTTAATTTCGTAATATATAAAAAACTTGAAATTATGAAGAAACTATTTATCGGTCTAATGTTATTTGGTATTGTACCCGTAACAATTTTTGCTCAGACTTATCACAAAGAAAAGCAACAAATGGTTAGGGAACAGATAGCGGACAGAGGAATTAAGGATCCGAAAGTAATCGCTGCAATGAAAGATGTTGACAGGCATGTATATGTACCTGAAAACTACCGTGATATGGCCTATGCCGACAGGCCATTGCCAATTGGGAATGGGCAGACCATATCACAGCCTTATATGGTGGCACTGATGACGGAATTATTGGAACTTGAAGAGGGGGATAAAGTTCTTGAAATAGGTACTGGCTCAGGGTATCAGGCAGCAGTAATATCCCATATAACATCTGAGGTATATACAATTGAAATAATCAAAGAATTAGCGGAAGAAGCTCAGAAAAACCTTCAGAAACAAGGATATAATAATATTAAGTTCAAAATTGGTGACGGATATAAAGGATGGGAAGAACATGCTCCATTTGATGCAATAATTGTTACATGCGCTCCTTCTGATATTCCGGAACCATTAGAAGAACAGCTTGCCGAAGGGGGACGAATGGTAATTCCCATTGGTGGACAGTTTGTACAGGAAATGGTACTTTTTGAGAAACAAGACAGTGAATTAAAAAAACAAGAAATCAGTACGGTAAGATTTGTACCGATGTTGGATGAGAGCGGGAAAAAATATTAAATTGTGAGCGTTCAAACCTTTTATCTGTTTGGAGATATTGAAACACAAATTTACTGATATTCAATTATATTTTTTTCATCATGATGTGGGTATAATTCAGTCTGTTTTATTGTACAGATCCTTTTTGTTAATTGGTGCCTGAAAATTTGTTTCAATAAACTTTTATTCCCGGTGGATTTAACCACTGAATTACTTCATATTTCTTAACCGCCTTCTTTCTATTCAATAAAACCAATTCTAAATATTGGTAAAAAGGACAATTAAACTTAGCAACTTATGCAAAGTCAAAAAGTGTATCGAATAATAAAGCTTTATTAATAAGCTTTTATAAGGATATAAACTATTAAATTTCAAAAATAATGAAGATGAAAAAAATTATTACATCCTTAGTGATTATTTCTTTTGGTGTTTTTTTAACTAACTGTCAACAAAACACAGAAAAAGAAAGAGACAAATATTTAAAAATTCATGCAGAAGCATTAACAATTGACACCCACAATGATACACCATTAAATATGGTCCGGGATGATTTTGATATTGGTGTGAACCACGAGGGTACTGATGATCAGTCGTCTGTTGATCTTCCGCGCATGAAAGAAGGCGGTCTTGATGCTGCATTTTTTGCAGTATTTTTAGGCCAGGACGACAGAACGCCATCAGGTTATAAAAAAGCCAAAAATAAGGCGATCGAAATTTTTGACACTATACATAATTCCGTCAGGAATAATCAGGACATAGCTGAACTAGCCCTAAAAGCAGAGGATGCAAAGAAGATAGAAAACAAAGGAAAGCGGGCTATTTACATTGGACTTGAGAACGGGTATCCGATTAACAGAGATTTAGCCAATGTAGATAGTTTTTATAATTTAGGAGCACGATATATTACTTTATGTCACACAAGAAACAACGATATATGCGATTCTTCAACGGACCCGGACGGAGCTGAACATAATGGATTAAGTGAATTCGGTGTAGATGTAGTGGAGAAGATGAATGAATTAGGGATGATTATAGATGTGTCACATATTTCAGATGAGGCATTTAATGATGTAATCGAAGTCTCTGAAGCCCCTGTGATAGCTTCGCATTCGTGTGTAAGAACTTTATGTGATAATAACAGGAACCTTTCAGATGAGATGCTTATGAAATTAAAAGAAAATGGAGGAGTTATACAAATTTGTTTTTTGACAAATTATATTAAAGAAATGGAGGAAGATCCACAAAGAGATTCAGCGTTTAGCGCCCTCCGTAAAAAATATGGTAGCTTTGATGAATTAGACGAAGAAGAAAGAGAAAAAGCACGCCAAGAATGGCGTGAGATCAATAAAAAATATCCTCAAAAGCTGGCTTCAATTGAGGATATGGTTGACCACATTGACCATGTTGTGGAAACTATCGGAATTGATTATGTTGGTATAGGTACAGATTTCGACGGAGGAGCAAGACTGGAAGACTGTAGTGATGTGAGTCAAATGCCAAATGTGACCAAAGAACTGGTAGAAAGAGGTTATTCCGAGGAGGAGATTAAGAAAATATGGGGAGAAAATTTTTTACGGGTATTTAAGGAGGTTGAAGAGTTAAGTTCGAACAGTTGATACATAAGGTAAAATAAACAGTTCAAGATAAAATAAAGCCTGCATTACTCAACAATGCAGGCTTTTTCGTGACAGAATCACAATTCACTTAGTTAACAGTGTCCTAACAATTTGCACATTGAAAAGCAAAGCATGTATTCAGGCATATTCCACATCCTGTACATTTCAACCTGTTGATTTCAGGAGCACTAAACGGGGAAGATTGCTCTATGGCGCCAACCGGACAAATATTTACGGTTGGACAAGGGTGATTCTGTGGGCACATTTTTTTGTTTATCACGACTTTTTTTTTCATATGCTTATCGTTATTTTATTATGTTATAATAGCGTTTACCAAAAGAATCTTTCGGCAGGGTAAAAGTATATATAAGAAGTTTATTCCTCATCTGTCTGCCAAATTATATTGTCAATAGCTTATTTATGATTTAAATGCCTTTTGTATATCATTCGTCAACTGCAAATATAAAACATATCTTTATGTATATATAAAAATATTTAGATGTTTTTTTTACAACTTTTAGTGCGTAATATTTGTTGTACAATAAAAGTCAAAAAATAAAATTCTCATCCTCATCCACTAAAATAGACAAAAGCCTATGCATCAAGCATGAGGGTTCCATGGAATGCAGAATGAACGTACGTTGACTTTTGTATCAATAAGTCTCAGAGCATGAAACTAATAATCTAACTTTATCCAAATGAAACCTACAGTAAAAATATTTATATTACTATTTATATTGCTCAACTTGAATGTTTTATACAGTCAAAATAAAGATGTTATGAATGATAAAAAGCTCGAAACGGCAACTTTAGGAGCTGGATGTTTTTGGTGTGTAGAAGCCGTATTTCAGTCTCTAAAAGGAGTGGAGTCAGTTACCTCCGGGTATTCTGGCGGAAATGTAAATCATCCGACCTACCGGGAAGTAACAAGCGGACAAACAGGACATGCCGAGGTGGTTCAGATTAAATATGATCCTGAGATTATAAACTATGAAGAGCTTCTTGCAGTGTTCTGGAGAACACATGATCCAACAACACAGAACAGGCAAGGTCCTGATATCGGCAGTCAGTACAGATCAGTAATATTTTATCATAATGAAAATCAAAAGCTTGTAGCCGAAAAATCGAAAAACAATTTAGATGTATCCGGAGAATTTTCGAATCTTATTGTAACGGACATAGAGCCATTCTCCAATTTTTATGCTGCAGAAGATTATCATCAGGATTTCTACCAAAAAAATCCCAATCAACCATATTGCAAATTTCGAATTGATCCGAAGATAGAAAAGATGCAGAACGAATTTCAAAATTATTTAAAGTAATAATTCCATCTTTATTATATAATAGTCTTAATAATAATATTTTATGTCTAGTTTAATTATGTTCTGATCGTATCTATCCGAACAACGTAACTCTGTACCGCTCAGAATCTAATCCTTGCTCTCTGGTTTCACACTCTGCAGAGTAAAGTTACTGTATCTGTTCCATGAAATAGTCTGCCCGCTCATGTTCATAATTCAGTGCTTTCTCGGACTTTCACTTGTTTTGAGGCCAACATCCCTACAGTGTTATGTGTTTTTGTCTCCCAAACCAATCATAAGCGCTATAACCATCAGTTTGAAGATAACGGGTAAAGCCTTTTAATAGTTTTCCGGTCCTTCCCGGTTACGTCCTTGTTTTGTTGTCAATCAAAGAAAACGGCTTCCTGGAGGTATCCTTCGTTTAATATTTTACTTTTCTAGCGCTTATATGCTCTATACTCGTTCTTGTCTTCATAACTTTTTTTACCGCAAGGCTAATGGGTATTTATTCACTTTAAAAGAGGAGTTGGATTGGTCGGATACATAGAAGTTAGCAATATATTTTGCTGAAAATATTTTGCTATTACACAAGTATCGCTTTAATTAAAATAAGAGGGGTTTTGACTATAAAATCGCCATTGAAACAAACCCTCATCCACTAAAATAGACAAAAGACTATGCATCAAGCATGAGGGTTCCATGGAATGCAGAATTAACTTACGTTGACTTTTGTAGCAATAAGTCTCAGCGCAGGAAACTAATAATCTAACTTTATCCAAATGACATAATACAATTAATATACAATTTTATTGTCTCACTTTCAATGTATTGACTTTTCTATATAAAGTATATATTCAAAACAATTTAAGTTGCTTTGGTCCGGAATTTTCATTTTTAGGAGGGAGGGATTTGCCGAAAGCTGTTCTACCGCCATGTTTCCATGATTCTTTTTTTTCATTTTCAAGAAATTGTTCGTATTGTATAGGATTTGGCTGGAATTTTTTTTCTATAGATATTGTTGCTTTTGATAAATTTTTGAAAGCTGTTTTTTTATCTGTGTATCCGAGTTTTGCCCTGGTCAACAACTTTTCAAGCTGTTGAATTGTGTCGTCATATACAGAGGTTTGCACAGGAAAAGGTGCTCCGTCTTTGCCACCATTGGCAAAACTAAATCGGGCAGGGTCGGTAAATCGGGAAGGGGTACCGTAAATAATTTCACTGATTAAGGTTAAGGAACGTAATGTTTTTGGCCCTAAACCATGAACCAAGAGCAAGTTTTCAAAGTCTTTACAAGCCCCTTCGTACGCCAGAGTTAGTACACTTCCAAGGCGTTTAAGATCAATATCCGTATATAAAACTTTATGGTGAGTTGGCATGGTTAGCTTTTTGACTTCTTCCATCATTTTCCAGGGTTTTTCCTTTGTGATTTCCATTATGCCATCTCTTGCTATTCCTGCTTCCTTAGCTGCAAGGTTGAGAATTAAACCATGGTTTTTGCCGCAAACAGCTTTATGAGGCTCTTCAACAAATGACTTAATCATAGGGGAGTGCCAGTGATAGCGTCTGGCCATCCTATTTTCGGCATTCATTCCTTGCTGGACTACCGCCCATTCACCTTTATTATTGAGAATAAAATTATGCAAATAAAGCTGATAATTATCCTGTAAAGCTGTATTGTCAATCTTTGCACTGAGCTTGCTGGATTTTACTAATTTGTTTCCGTTTAAATTATAAGTGTTGGCTATCTCAATTAATTCTTTTGGTGTTTGTCTGCTGTGTTTACCCCGGCCTCCACATACGTATATTCCGTATTCATGACTTAAAGGATTAATTGCCTTCTTTAATGCACCAAGTACAGAAGTGGTTATCCCCGAAGAATGCCAATCCATTCCCATGACAGCTCCTAAGGACTGGAACCAATGAGGATCAGAAATTCTACTGAGAAACTCAGATGTCCCAAATTCTTCTATAATGGCCTCAGCTATAGCTTTTCCAATCTTAGTCATTCGTTCATAAAGCCAGGGAGGAACCCGGCCTGTATGTAGAGGTAAATCAGCAGAACCAGATTTTTTCATAAATTCCTCTTTTAATTATTACTTTAAAATTAATTTTTGAAATGATATTATAAAAAAAAAATAAAAAAATATTGAATTTTTATTATATACTATTGGTAATTCAATAAATAGGTATACCTTTGTCGGAGAATTATTAATTATTTTTATTTATTATGAAAGAAGGAAAAGTTAAATTTTTTAATGAATCCAGAGGATTCGGGTTTATTAAAGATGCAGAATCAAATGAAGAGTATTTCGTACATGTCACAGGTCTAGTCGATAATATTGAAGAAGACGATGACGTGACTTTTGATTTGAAAGAAGGAAAAAAAGGTATGAATGCTGTAAATGTTAAAAGAGTATAATGAATATACTTTTGCGATTTAATCATTTCAAAAGAATCCTTTTTACAAGTTATATCCCGCCAAAGTTTGGCGGGATTTTTTTTGCATGGTTTAATCAGTTGTCTTAGCTGTAAAAGAGATAAGTTTATGATCAGAAAATGCACAAGAGATTTCAATAGGATTACAACAAATTTCGCAATCTTCTACATATTCCTGTTCATCAACTGACGGATCAAGCATAACTGAAATATGACCACAACAATAAGGGCATTGAAATTTATGTAACATCAGCTCCAGGTTCATATCTTTATATTTTAACAATTTTCATAACTCTGGAAAAACAAATATACACCTTGAGAGACAAGTGCCTCGATAAAGTACTGCAAAAATTGTAACCATGAATTGTAGTCGTATAAGGTATAAAATATTTCAACATAAATCAATTCATATTTTTGTCCGATAATTAATATTATGTTAAATAGAATTATATATAAATAAAGGAGGAAATATCATTCATTCCCTCCTTTTATAATCTACAATTTAATCAAGTTACCTTGTACTTGTTGCTGCTGCTATTCTTGTTCATCTTCCATTTCTTTTAGCTGCTCAAGTTTTTGAGTTGTCTCTTCATATTTATCAAGGTACTTTTCATCTTTATTTCTTACCCTGTAATAAAGCGTTCTTAAAGTTTGTAAAATTGACAATTCAGTATTTTCAATTTCGTGTGCTTTTTCCATCAGTGGTATTGCTTCTAAGAATTTTTCCTCAGCTTTACTCTTTAGTTCCTCATACTTTTCATCATCCTTCGTTTGGTTTGCTTCAGTTTCCAGTTCTACACCCTGGTTATAATAAACTACTCCCAGATTATATAAGGATAAGTAGTGTTCAGGTTCTATTTCAAGAGCTTTTTCATAAAATTCTATAGCCTTTTCACGTTCACCAATTTTATCATACACCTGTGCTTTGGCTGAATAAAATTCTGGGTTATCGGGAAATTCTTCAATACCTTTATCGAGATATTTCAAAGATTTTTCTGGTTCATCTGTATTTTTCAAATAATGATTCACCAAACTTGCAATCATCTCGTCATTAGTGGGATATTTTTCGTAACCTTCTTCCAGAGTTTCGACTGCTTTAGCCGTATCACCCAATTGCAAATAAGCATTATTCAGGAGAATATAAGTTGTTTCTCCCTCATAATCATATTTAGCAGCTTCGGAATAATATTTAGCAGCTTCTTCCCAGTTGCCAATCTGTTGCGCTGAAACACCGGCATTATACATAACAGCAGTATCAATCTGCTCTTCAAAGAGTGGCATATCGCTTACTTTAAGGGCATATTTAAAATTAGTGAATGCTGCTTCGAAATCTCTGTCTTCGAAGCTTTCTACTCCTTGCTTGATAAAATTATTATGCAAAGCAAACATTGCAGCATCTATATTACCCTTATATTTATCTTCTTCATCCATATCATATGCTTTCTTATAGTTTTCGAAAGCCTTTACAAGAGGATCTTCAACTATATTTTTAAATTCCTCGTCTTCACTTTCAAAAATCTGTTGGTAAACAAAACCCTTTGCATAATAAGTTTTTGGCCAGTCTTTTGTTTCTTCAAGTTCTGTGGCTTTGTCAATTGATTTAATTGCGGTATCAAGTTTTTCACCATTTTCAGCCCATGTAAGAGCGCGGTTTACGTAGGCTTTTTCACTACAACTACTCAAATAAACAAGCATAGCCACCATTGCTGATAATAATACAACTCTGTTCTTTTTCATGTTATCTCATTTTTAAGGAATTAATTCTTTAGATTTGTCGCAAAAATAAAATATTTTTTTGTCTATTCAAATTACTATTAATTTCATTAACAATATTTAATAAATCTGTTCTTTATTCTGTTCATTTCCATCATCAGGCCCCACATTCTTCTTGTCATCAACTTTTACTTGGCTGACTGCCGCAATGGAATCATTTTTTCTTAAATTAATCAGCTTCACTCCTTGTGTAGCTCTTCCTGTTGTTCGAATGTCCGACACCGGAACACGTATAGTTATTCCGGAACGATTAATGACCATAAGATCGTTTTTGTCTGCAACCCCTCTTGCAGCTACTAGTTTACCGGTTTTATTTGTAATATTCAAGGTTTTCACACCTTTGCCTCCTCTGTTGGTTATTCTGTAATCATCAATAGAAGAACGCTTTCCAAAGCCTTTTTCTGAAACAACTAGGATATCTTCATCATATTCTTCTATGCTAACCATTCCAACAACTTCGTCTTCATCTCCTCCCAATTTAATGCCCCGGACTCCTGTAGCTAATCGTCCCATGCTTCTTACTTTTGTTTCATTGAAACGTATTGCTTTACCTTCACGGGATATTAATATAATATCGCTTTCTCCATTGGTTAGTTTAGCCGCAATCAACCGGTCTCCTTCTTTTATGTTAATACCATAGACTCCTTTTTGTCTGGGCCTGCTGTAAGCCTCTAAAAAAGTCTTTTTTATAATTCCTTTCTTTGTGGCAAGCAATATATAATGGTTGTTGATATAATCAGAATCTTTCAGTGTATCGACATTAATGTGAGCTTGTACCTTATCATCAGGCATTATGCTTATGAGATTCTGTATAGCCCTGCCTTTTGAATTTCTTGTGCCTTCAGGAATTTCATACACTTTTAGCCAGAAACATTTTCCCGATTCGGTAAAAAATAAAATTGTATTATGCATATTGGCTATAAACATGTGCTCCAGAAAATCCTCTTCCCTGGTAGTACTGCCTTTCACTCCTATTCCGCCCCTACCCTGTGTTTTATATTCTGTCAGTGATGTCCGCTTTATATATCCCAGATGGGAAATGGTGACTACTACATCTTCGTCAGCATAAAAATCTTCAGGATTAAAATCACCAGCTTCATACTCTATCGCTGTTCTCCTATCATCGCCATATTGCTTTTTTATTTCAAAAAGCTCATCCTTTATAATCTGCATTCGGAGGGATTCTTCAGCTAAGACACGTCTATAATATTCAATCTGCTTCATCAACTCTGCATGCTCTTTTTTAACCTTCCCTCTTTCCAGTCCTGTCAACTTTTGAAGTCGCATATCAAGGATAGCCTTTGCCTGGATTTCAGAAAGCTCAAATTGTTCCATCAAGCCTTTTTTGGCTATTTCCGGTGTATCCGATCCTCTTATCAGGCTAATAACTGCATCCAGGTTGTCAAGCGCTACAAGTAACCCTTCCAAAATATGTGCACGATCCTCTGCTTGTTTAAGTTCGTACCTTGTACGTCTAATCACAACATCATGCCGATGGTCAACAAATTTTTTGATCAGATCTTTCAGGTTTAGAAGCCTTGGCCTGCCATTTACCAATGCAATATTGTTAACATTAAAGCTTGTTTGCAGTTGCGTATGCTTATAGAGTTTATTCAAAATAATATTGGGCACTGCATCACGCTTTAAGTCATATACAATTCGCATCCCATCACGATCAGATTCATCATTAACATTGGATATTCCTTCTATTTTCTTTTCGTTAACCAGCTCTGCAGTTCTTTTAATCAGTTCTGATTTATTAACCTGGTAGGGTATTTCTGTTACAATAATTTTTTCTTTACCATTTTTATCTGTTTCTATTTCTGCTTTCGCCCGGATATCAATTTTACCTCTGCCGGTTCTGTATGCTTCTTTAACTCCAGCCACTCCATAAATAATTCCTCCGGTTGGAAAATCAGGCGCTACGATAATGTCCGCCAATTGATCAACAGAGATTTCATTATCGTCTATATATTTGATTATGGCATTAATAGAGTCGGTTAGGTTATGCGGTGGCATGTTCGTGGCCATTCCCACAGCAATTCCGGAAGCACCGTTCAGAAGCAAATTAGGAATTCTTGTAGGAAGAACAGTAGGCTCTTTCAATGTATCGTCAAAATTCAATTGAAAATCAACAGTGTCCTTATCAAGGTCTTTAAGGATTTCAGCAGATATTTTTCTCAGGCGGGCTTCAGTATACCTCATTGCAGCAGGGCCGTCCCCATCCATTGAACCAAAATTTCCTTGTCCGTCAACCAATTGATACCGCAAAGACCAGTGTTGAGCCATTCTAACCATTGCTTCATAAACAGAAGAATCACCATGCGGGTGATATTTACCCAATACCTCTCCAACAATTCTAGCTGATTTCTTGTAAGGCTTGTTAGAATACAGTCCTAATTCAGACATCCCAAATAATACACGGCGTTGTACTGGTTTTAGTCCATCTCTTACATCTGGCAAAGCCCTGGATACTATAACTGACATGGAATAGTCGATATAGGCGGACTTCATTTCTTCTTCAATATTTACTCTAATCATTCTGTCTTCTTCAGCCATAGTCTTCATATTGGTTTTAGCACAATAAACTCTTTCGAAAATAAGTTTTCAAAATTACTAAATTAGATTAATTTTCATTCCAAAACCATAATAAAATATCATGGTTTATTAACAGATAAATTTAGGTATTTGATTAGCAATGGCATAGAACATAATCCGACATTTTAAATTCTACTAAAGCGATTTGCAAAACAAAAAATTATCGCTTGAATCTGTACATATTTTTCCGGATAGATTTTGTAATTTTGCAGAAGGAATTTCAATTAAAATGAACAAGGAATTTATTTGGTTGTAGAACAATTTAGATTTATTTATGTTAAATTGTTTTTAAAGAATAAGAATTATTAAGGAGAGAAAAAATATATGGATGCAAAATTTTCACAAAGGATTAAAGATGTCCTGACTTTTAGCAAAGAGGAAGCTATCAGGCTGGGTAATGCATATATAGGTACAGAACACCTGTTACTGGGCATGCTCAGAGAGGGAGAAGGATTAGCCATAGACATTCTGGAATCTTTTGAGGTTGATCTTATGAATCTCAGAAAATTGATAGAAGATCGTATAAAAACGGATGATAAAATTGCTACTGAGGCAGAAAACATTCCATTATACAAAACAGCTGAACGCGCCTTAAAATTAGTATATTTGGAGGCAAAATCTTTCAATAGCAATACCATCAATACAGGACATTTGATGCTAGCTATTCTCAAAGACGAAAACAGTCTTGTAACGCAACTACTTAGTGAATTTGACATTGACTATGAAGATGTCAGAATTGAAATGGAAACAAAACAGAGGGAAACAGAAGCAAAAGCTGATTTTGGAGAAGAGGATGAAGAAATTCCTTTTGGCTCAGGCAAAAAAGGCCAACAGTCAGAAGGCAAAGCGAAATCTGACACACCAGTGCTGGATAATTTCGGTCTTGATTTAACAAAAGCCGCAGAGGAAAATGCACTTGACCCGATAGTAGGAAGAGACAGAGAGATTGAGCGTTTGGCTCAGATTCTCAGTAGAAGAAAAAAGAACAATCCGGTTCTTATAGGCGACCCGGGAGTTGGCAAATCAGCGATAGTGGAAGGATTAGCTATGCGTATCATTCAAAGGAAAGTGTCAAGGGTATTATTTGATAAGCGCATTGTTACGCTGGATTTAGCTTCAATCGTTGCCGGAACAAAGTATAGGGGACAGTTTGAAGAAAGAATGAAAGCAATTTTGAATGAGCTTTCAAAAAATGAGAACATCATCTTGTTTATCGATGAAATTCATACTATTGTTGGCGCTGGTGGCGCTACAGGTTCATTAGATGCTGCCAATATGCTGAAGCCATCACTAGCACGCGGAGAAATTCAAACTATCGGTGCAACCACCCTGGATGAATATCGTCAGCATATAGAAAAGGATGGTGCGCTGGAAAGAAGGTTTCAAAAAGTGATGGTTGATCCGACCTCACATGATGAAACACTGGAAATACTTAATAATATTAAGGAACGGTACGAAGATCATCATAATGTTCATTATACTCAGGAAGCACTTAAAGCTTGTGTACATCTGACACAAAGATATATAAGTGACAGACACCTTCCGGATAAGGCCATTGATGCCATGGATGAAGCAGGTTCAAGAGTACACATCTCAAATATTGTTGTCCCGAAAAGAATTGTTGAGCTTGAAAAGGAAATTGAAGAAATCAAACAAAAGAAAATTACTGCGGTAAAAAATCAGAATTTTGAGTCAGCAGCTAATTACAGGGACACAGAGAAGAAAATGCTTGCCAAATTGGAAGAAGAGAAAGATAACTGGGAGAAAGAGCTTGAAAAAAACAGGGAAACTGTCTCAGAGGAAGAAGTTGCACAAGTTGTAGCAATGATGACAGGTGTTCCCGTACAAAGAATTGCTGAAGCTGAAGGAACCAGGCTAATGAAGATGAATGAAGAATTACGCCATAATGTAGTTGGACAGGATGAAGCCATAGAAAAGGTTGTTAAATCCATAAGAAGAAACAGAGCCGGCTTGAAAGATCCTAACAAGCCCATAGGTTCATTTATCTTCTTAGGTCCCACTGGTGTGGGAAAAACACAATTGGCGAAAGTACTTGCTCAGTATTTGTTCGATTCAACAGATAATCTTATCCGAATGGATATGAGTGAATATATGGAGAAGTTTTCAGTCTCCAGACTTGTTGGGGCCCCTCCGGGATATATCGGATATGAAGAAGGCGGACAACTTACTGAGAAAGTAAGAAGAAAGCCTTATTCTGTGGTATTGCTTGATGAAATCGAAAAAGCACATCCAGATGTGTTCCACATTTTACTCCAAATGCTGGATGATGGACAATTGACAGATAGCTTGGGAAGAAAAGTTGATTTCAGGAATACAATTATTATAATGACTTCCAACATTGGCAGTCGCCAGTTAAAAGATTTTGGTAAAGGTGTTGGCTTTGAAACTCAGGCAAAAGCAAAAACATCGAATGAACTTGCTAAAGATGTGATACAAAAAGCCTTAAAACGGTCTTTCGCTCCTGAATTTTTGAACAGACTGGATGACATTGTGATATTTAATTCACTTACGAAAGAGGATATCCATGAAATCATTGATATTGAACTGAAAGGACTTTACGAGAGGATTTCAAATCTTGGGTATAGTGTTGAAATTACAAAAAAAGCAAAAGATTATGTAGCAGATAAAGGCTTTGATGTACAATTTGGCGCCAGACCTCTAAAGCGAGCTATTCAAAAGTATATTGAAGATCCAATGGCTGAAACCATAATTAAACACAGCGTCAAGGATGGTGATTTGCTCAAAGTTGAATATAGCGCAGAGGAAGACAAAATTGACATTAATGTAAAGAAAAGTAAAAAAAGCAGCAAAAAGGAAGTAAAAACAGATGAGGAGCAAAATAATGGGAAACTGCCGGACGAAACTCAGAAAAATTAGATAAATAAACTCAACTCCATATAAAAACCCAAATTGAACAATTTTTTCCAATTTGGGTTTTTATATGGAGGAGAAATTATGAAGTCAAATATGAAAAATATATAAATATGAAAAAGAATAGTAAGAAAGTAACATTCAAAGGTGAGCCTATAACGCTGATAGGTAATGAAATTAAACCAGGCGATAAGGCCGCTGATTTTGAAGTAATAAACAACGAGTTAAAACCTGTACAACTTTCCGATTTTCAAGGCAAAGTAAAAATTATTTCGGTATTCCCATCCATTGATACAGGAGTGTGTTCAAAGCAGAATAAAACTTTTGATACAGAAGCATCAAAATTAAGTGATGATATTGTAATATTAGCTATATCTAACGATCTCCCCTTTGCATTACAAAGATATTGTGGAGCTGAAGGCATAAATAACCTTATTACCCTGTCAGATCATAAAAATTTGGATTTTGGGACTAAGTATGGTTTTGTAATTGAAGAATTAAGATTGCTGGCCAGAGGAGTTGTCGTCATCGACAAAGATGATAAAGTAACCTATGTGGAATACGTTCCGGAAATTGGTCAGGAACCTGACTATGAATCAGCTTTAGATGCTGCTAAAAAAATAGTATAAGTAAAGAAAGCAGTTACCTATTATGCATTACCAATGCTTCGCAGATTTTGAGGAATAGCGCAGGTGGTAAATTTTTTCACGTTTGGTAATGTTATACGGGTAACAGGGAGCCTGAGCGAGGTTCCCTGTTTTTTTATTAGAGATTTTGTAGAATGAGACAGTTAACTGAGGTTCTCAGCTAATAAAATAAAATCGACAAAAACAAGAATGGTGTTCTTAAAAAATACAATAAGGGATAGAGTGGATGATGTCACTCATATGGCAACCCCGATTAAGTCATAGTAATAAGCATCGTTGATTTTTACGGTATAGAAATTACCTTGAGATAAGTTTTTATCCTTTTTGGGAATTAAAATTTCATTATCAACATCAGGAGCATCAGCAAAGGAACGGCTATAATAATATTCTTTATCTTCTCTGTCTACAATAACTTCAAAGAATTTTCCAATTTTAGACTGGTTATGCTTTAAGGATATTTCCTGTTGTATTTGCATTAGTTCATCAGCCCGTTCTTGTTTAACGCTGGCGGGGATAGAATCTTTAAAGTTTTTTTCTGAGTAGGTCCCTTCTTCTTCAGAATATGCAAATACCCCTAATCGATCGAATTCAATTTCCTGTACAAACGATTTAAGTTCTTCAAATTTTCTTTCCGTTTCACCAGGGTAGCCAACCATCATAGTAGTTCTAAGGGTAATATCCGGTATCTTAAGTCTTATATGTTCAATAAGCTCATATATATCTTTACGATTTATGCCCCTGCGCATATTTTTAAGTAACTTATCATTGATATGTTGTAATGGGATATCCAAATAGTTGCAAATATTCTTATTCTCTTTCATGATCTCCAAAACGTCGAAAGGGAAACTATCCGGATATAGATACAGCAAACGTATCCAATGAAAATTATCTATTGTGGCCAACTTTGTTAATAGTTCAGGCAGAACCTGTTTTCCATATATATCATAGCCATAATAACTTAAATCCTGTGCAATAAGGTTAATTTCTTTTACTCCCTGTTTTGATAGAAGCAAACTTTCAGCATAAAGTTTTTCTATAGGTTCAGACTTATAACGTCCTCTAATTAAAGGAATTGAACAAAAAGAGCATTTCCTGTTACATCCCTCGGCAATTTTCAAGTATGAATAATGTTGTGGGGTTGCGAGTTGTCTATCTTTATCGTATTTTTGAGAATAAGTAAGATGTAATTGTTTTAGCAAATTCTTTTGTTCATCCACGCCAAAAAATCCATCCACTTCTTTAATTTCTTCTTCAAGCTGATTCTTAAATCGCTCTGACAAACAGCCCATTACATATAAATTATGGATAGTGCCCTGATTTTTTGCTTCAGCATAATTCAGGATGGTTTCAACAGATTCTTCTTTTGCATCATTAATAAAACCGCATGTGTTGATGATTACAGTTTCAGTTGTAGTAACCAACTCGTGGTGAACATTGTATCCGTTAACATTGAGTTGCTTTGCAAGAAATTCAGAATCAACAAGATTTTTTGCACATCCAAGAGTAATTATGCTAACACGAGGTTTATCTTTCATATTAAATATCCTGCTTAAAGAGGGAGTCAACAAACTCTTCTCTGTTGAATACTTGCAGATCTTCTAATTTTTCTCCGATTCCAATGTATTTTACCGGAATATTAAATTGATCAGACACACCAATAACTACTCCGCCTTTAGCTGTGCCGTCAAGTTTTGTAACAGCCAAAGCATTTACATCCGTAATTTGTGTAAATTGCTTAGCCTGTTCAAATGCATTCTGCCCTGTTGAGCCATCAAGAATTAATAAAACTTCATGCGGCGCATTCGGAACTACTTTTTTCATTACTCTTTTAATCTTGGCAAGCTCATTCATCAAATTGGTTTTGTTATGTAATCTTCCGGCGGTATCCACAATAACTACATCAGCTTCATTAGCTTTTGCTGAGCTCAATGTGTCATAGGCAACAGACGCAGGATCCGATCCCATTCGTTGTTTTACCATGGGTACACCTGTTCTTTCAGCCCATACACTGAGCTGATCAATAGCAGCAGCTCTATAGGTGTCTGCAGCACCTAAATAAACCTTCTTTCCTGAATGTTTAAACAAATAAGCCAATTTAGCTATGGTTGTAGTTTTTCCAACACCATTCACACCAACCACCATAATAACATATGGGTCATCTTTAGCTTCAAAAGTAAATTCATTATCAGGTTGATTTTCTTTTAGCATCCCTGATATTTCTTCTTTTAAGATTTTATTCAGCTCATTTGTACTCATATATTTTTCCTTAGCTACACGGTTTTCAATTCTTTCAATAATTTTGAGTGTTGTGCTTACACCTACGTCAGAAGAGATAAGCACTTCTTCAAGGTTATCCAGTACTTCATCATCAACCTTGGATTTACCGGCTACAGCCCTAGAAAGTTTTTTAAAAACATTTTCCTTTGTTTTTTCCAACCCTTTATCCAGGTTTTCCTTTTTATCCTTTGAAAACATTCCGAATACGGCCATTCTGTTTGTCTTTATTATTGAGAAATAATTGTAATTATTCAGGTGTAAAAATAAACAAAAGCTTTCTTAACTAAAAGAAAGCTTTTGTTTATCAATGTTATTTTTTGCAAATCAGTACTTCGTTTATTTCTTGGCAAAGAAGTCTTTAACTTTGTCTTTGTGTATCATTTTTTCTTCAAATGCATAGCCTTGTTTATTTTTATTCTTCACGGCTTTAATGCATTTGATAAAGTCTTTACCGCTGCTGGTTTGTAATGTTGCAACTGTTTTCTTAGCCATAACTAATCTATTTTATTTCTTTGTGAACAGTAACTTTCTTCAAATAAGGGTTATATTTTTTCAACTCCAGTTTTCCGGAGGAATTTTTCCTATTCTTTGTTGTTATATACCTGGAAATGCCTGGAACTCCAGATTTCTTTTGTTCTGTACATTCCAGTATAATTTGCACCCTATCTCCTTTTTTCTTAGCCATATTTTACGTTTTAATAGTTTTTAATATAACCGTTTCTTTTTGCCTCTTCAAGAGCAGTTTTCAGACCTTTTTTATTAATGATCTTCATTCCGGAAGCGGACACATTAAGGGTAACCCATTTATCTTCTTCAGGAAGATAGAATTTTTTCTTAAAAAGATTAGGCTGAAACACTCTCTTAACCTTTTTGTTAGAGTGTGATACATGATTACCCACTATTCTCTTTTTCCCTGTTATTTGACAAATTTTTGACATTTTTTTATTTTTTCTATTCGTTATAACAAACGGTTTGCAAATTACGGTATTTTTATTCAAAGAATCAAATTCCTGACAAAGAAATTTTCATAAAATTACATAATTTTCCTCAGCATATTCAAGCTTGTATTTTTGGTTTTTTGAATATTTGTAGCTCTGTTTTTACCAAACAGGAACATTTTTGATTCGATATGTGAGTCACGAACAACCGTAATCCATGTAGTTCCCACAGGTTTTTCATACGTGCCTCCTGAAGGTCCTGCTATTCCAGATACAGCAATGGCGTAATCCGTTTTAAACAATTCCCTGACATTTTTCGCCATAGCTTCTGTAACCTCCCGGCTAACAGCACCATACCTTTTAATAATATCCTCACTAACGGATAATACAGAATGCTTAATCTGATTTGAATAAGCAACCACCGAGCCTTTGTAATAATCTGAGGATCCGGGAACTGAAACTATTGCAGCAGATATAGCTCCACCCGTACAACTTTCTGCTGTACTTAGTGTCTCTCCTTTTACAGCAAGCATATTTCCGACCACCTCTTCCAAAGTAACATTACCTCTTGCTACATAATGCTCTGGAATTATATCATATAACTCGGCTATTTTTGCTTCTGCTATATCTCTTAATATCTGGTGATTACTTCCTCGTCCTGTTATTCTTAACTTGACAAGTGCTGGTCCCGGTAAATATGCAAGAGAAAATTCTGAAGGCAAATTCTTTTCCCAGTATTTCAACTTTTTTGCCAGGTGAGCTTCTGTTATACCCTGTACTACAATCACTTCATTGATTAAAGAATTTTTAAGATAGACTTTTTTCAATTGCGGAATAATAGATTCCTCAGCCATTTTTTTCATTTCTACATGCACGCCAGGTACAAATATGAAGGGCACATTGTTTGTTTGAAGCATTAACCCTGGTGCAGTACCCTCATGATTAATAAATATTTGAGCGTTTTCCGGTACCTTAGCGTTTTGTTTACTGTGATGTGACATAGTATAGCCTCTCTCAAGGAGAAACTCTTTTAATCTTTCATATACCCGTTCATTGAACTTCCATCTTACTTTGAAAAATTCACTAATAGCCTGATGAGTGATGTCATCATTTGTAGGTCCCAAACCTCCTGTAACAAAAACCAATTCAGACCGCTCGGTGGCCATTTGAAAACAGTCGATTACAGTCTGTGTGTTGTCTGGTAAGGTTGTGATACGCCTCACGTCAAAGCCATTCTCAGTTAAATGATTTGCTAACCATTGAGCATTAAGATTTTGAATATGCCCTGACAGAATTTCGTCCCCTATTGTTATTATCTCAGTCTTCATGATATTCGTTACTTTCTGATTGATTCTTTATAGAATGAATGCGTTGTAACAGTGTTGGATGCGAATAATTCACAAAGACATAGGTTGGATGGGGAGTCAGGTTACTTAAGTTTTTAGAAGATAGCCGTTTAAGAGCTTCAATTAAACTATCACCTAAGCCATGATATTTTACAAATGCATCAGCCGTGTATTCATTTTGTCTGGAAATATAATTTGTAGCAATACCCAGCAGGGTTGAAATTGGACTATACAACAGGGAAAAAGTAATCAGTGCAATATGAAAACTTGGTTGCGCAATTCCCAATGCATTAGACAACATAGGGTTATCGATAAGCAATGACAAAATAAAAAGCGTCAAACCGGTCTGTACAATTGAAATGATTAAGTTAATTAATGTATGCTTTTTTTTGTAATGGCCTATTTCGTGTGCTAAGACAGCTACAATTTCGTTATTTTTCAGGTCTTCGATTAAGGTGTCAAACAGAACTATTCTCTTTTTCCTGCCAAGTCCGCTAAAGAAAGCATTTGCCTTTGTGGATCGTTTTGAACCATTCATTACAAAAATATTTTTGAGCTGAAAACCGACCTTCTTACTAAAGTTGATTATTTGCGATTTTAAATTTCCCTCTTCTAAAGGCGTCAACTTATTGAATAAAGGTAAAATTAAATGAGTATAAAACATCGTTAAAAACAAGGAAAAAATGATCACTATTCCCCATGCATAAAGCCAAAAATTGTTCCCGGTTTGATGGTAGAACCATACAATAAGTACCAATATTCCGCCTCCTAAAATGGTCATAAGCATATAACCTTTAATTTTATCCAGAATAAAAGTCCGGGAAGTTGTTTTATTAAAGCCGAATTTCTCTTCTATAACAAAAGTTGCATAAAGAGAGAATGGAAGATTCACAAGATCCAAGGCTAAAAACAAGATTCCAAAAAAAACGAGTGGAACGAATAATTTGTGTGTGGTTATACTGTTTGCAAGATCATTTACAAATGCAAATCCTTCCAAAAATAGAAACAGTATTATTACAAGCAGATTAAAGGAACTGGAGAATAACGAAAAACGGTGATTTGCAGCTTCATATTCCTGGGATTTTTTATACCGATCTTCATCATATATTCCTTTCAGCTCATTTGGTAAAGATTTACCACGATATTTGGCATTGAGATATTCAAGATACCTGTCAACCAGGTAATCCATTATAACTATAGTAACAATTATGTAAAAAAGTAACTCTGCATTCATTTGGATAAAGTTAGATTATTAGTTTCATACTCTGAGACTTAATTCTACAAAAGTCAATGTAAGTTCATTCTGCATCCCAGGAGACCCTCATTCATTGTCTGCTGGCTATGCAGGTATAGGTAGCGTATAATTCAGTGTATTTGTGAACAAGGTCTTCAATACATTGATCAAGAACTTCCACTAAACTCAAAATTTTCCTCAAAGTTTAGGATTATTATAAGATGAGGATGACAGATTTTTGTGTGAAAATAAGAATATGCCCTCTTAAAATCTCCGAAAATTGTTGTATCAAATTTGTTCATCTAGTTCATCAATCATTTCCTTGCGTTCTTTTAAAATTTCCAGGTATTCAGCAGTACGTTCTTTATTTTTAATGTTAAAAGACCTTTCTGCCCATTTGATAGCATTTTCAATATCCCCTTTCATTTCAAATGCAAAAGCTATATTAAATGCTGCCCTGGATGCAATTTCAATGTTAGAATGGTCAAGATTTGTCTTCCATTTTTCAATAGCTTCAGTCCACTTGTTTTCATCTACCAGTTCCACAGCGTCGCGGAATGCATCGTCTCCCCTGGTGTAATAAGTTCTTGTACTCTCTACCCATGTAGGCAAAGTACGTTTGGCATAATCATAGCCTGTCCAGTAAGCAGCTTCGAAAAATGCTTTATCATAATCTGGTAATTGGCGTAATGCCGCATTACGGTCAGTAGCCAGAGCATCCCAAATAAATTTTTCCGAATAATTAAATTCATCTATAAGCAATTTTTGATAGGGATAGAATATTTCCCATGTGGCATTGGAAACAATCGTAAATGTCACATAGTAGTAGAATTTTCCCTGCTCATAAACTCGCTCATCTTCGAGGGAGCTGTCTAATGTAAATCCATCCATAACAAATACCGCATCCACATCAAATTGATCGGCAATTTTTTTCATATCAAGCCAATTTAACGAATCTTGTTCCAAATATTCTTTTAATTCTTCATTGTCAGGAATTACTATTTCATCGGATTGAAAGCGTGGAGATTGCTTTATCACATCAGCCAGCCCATATTTCATTTCTTCAATAATCAAGGTTGGAAATTCTTCATCTTCTACCAATTCAAAATCATTTTCTGGTTTTGAAAGGATCAAAACCCCGGAATTCAATTTTTGTGGAATACTGATTTTTCCGGGTTCAAGAATCTCTGTGCTTATTTGAGAAGTTGGATTGCAACCTGACAAAATGTAAAAGCCAATGATATTTAATAAAAAGACAATTTTCTTCATTTTCAACATATAACGGATCGCCCTTAATCAACCTGCTCGTATTAAATTTTTTAAGTATTCATTCCTCCACAGACATTAATAACTTGTCCAGTCACATATGAAGAAAGATCGCTTGCAAGGAATAATGCCGTATTAGCTACGTCATCCGGTTTTCCGCCTCTTCTGAGAGGTATTTTGCTTTCCCAGTCTTTTCTGACCTCATCAGGTAATTTACCTGTCATGTCCGTAATAATGAACCCGGGCGCTATAGCATTTACCCGGATATTTCTGGATCCCAGCTCCTTGGATATGGATTTTGTAAAACCTATTATTCCAGCCTTGGAGGCAGAATAATTTGATTGTCCGGCATTACCACTTACTCCAACTACTGAGCTCATATTAATTATTGAACCGAACTTTTGCTTAAGCATTTGGCGTTGAATAGCTTTTGAAAAATTAAATACGGATTTCAGGTTCACCTTTATTACTTCATCCCACTGTTCCTCAGTCATTCGCATTAACAATGTATCTTTGGTAATCCCTGCATTATTAACTAATATATCTATTTGACCAAAATCTTCTACCACTTTATTAACTACTTCCTGTGTTTTTTCAAAATCACTGGCATCAGATTCATATCCCCTTGTTCTAACACCTGTTTTTTTAATTTCTTCTTCCACACTTTTAGCATTCTCACCATAGTTAAGATCGGTAAAGGCTATATTTGCTCCGTTTTCTGCAAATTTCAGAGCTATAGCTTTACCTATGCCTCGGGCTGCGCCAGTAATCAATGCTGTTTTTCCTTTGAGTAAACTCATAATATTCTAAATTTTAATTTTTAAAATTAAGAAGTAAAATTAAAATATTTATAACAGAAAAGATAAAATAAATGTTTTCAAGATTTACGCTTTTTAACATCTAATAAAGTAACCTGATATATTACAGAAGTGTATGGAGGTACAATACCTGTAGATGAACCGCTTTTCCCAAATGCTGCATCAGAAGGAAAAATGGCCAGCGCAGTTTCTCCTTCTCTCATTAAACCAATCACCTCTTCCATTCCTTCAATAACTTGCATTTCTTGTCCATAGACAAATTCAAATGGTTGTTTTCTTTGTTTTGTAGAATCAAAAAACTTCCCATTTAAAAATTTACCCTCATAATGTACCAATACGGTATCTCCTTCCTTAACCTCAGGGCCCGTACCTTCTTCCAGCACCAGGTGATAAATGCCCGACTCGGTTGGTGAAGCATTTATTGCTTGTTCTTCTAAAAACTGTTGCAACTGTACTTTTTCGTATTCTCCAAAATCATCAATCCAGCTTAAAAACGCTTCCTTTTCTTTTAAAAATTCATCTTGTCGTTGGACTTCAAGCATGTCGACAGTTATCTTAAGACTATCCATGCTATCCAGAAAACGAGGAAGATCAGTTTCCAGAGTAGCATTAAAAAATTGTTTTGCAGGAAGAATAAAAGTGGCTTTTTCTCCTTTATTCATCATTAGAAAGCAGTCATCAACAGAACCTTCAAACTCAGGCTCTGAAACCTGAAATTTTCGTCTTCCTTCAAAAAAGAGTGAATCGCCCATTGTCTCATAAGAAATATCAGTAGTAATATAATCTCCTGGATTTACCTGTTTTTCACTTTCACTGAAAGCATGAAGTTTGTAATAGATATCCGATTCAGACTTTGAATATCCGGGATATTTTGATGATTCTTTACAAGCTGACACAATAAACAGTAGAATAAGGAAATAAACGCTTTTCTGTACCATGATGATTGTTTTTAATTCACTAAAAATATAATGAATTAACGATTAATGCAAAACTTTTAAGGTTGAATTTTGGTACCGGCAACTTCTAAAACTTCAAGTTTATAATATAAAATTGCCTTTGCAGGAACTCTTTCTCCATCACCAATTAATCCATATGCTAAATGTGGAGGTATTATGAATCGCGCAATATCACCTTCATTTAGAAGCTGCAACCCTTCATGTAATCCTTTTATATTCTTACCTTTTCCCACTTGTACTACCTTTTTTCCATCTTTCCTGGAAGAATATAATAAGTCCCCATCAAGCAACCTCATTTCATAATCTAATTTCACATAATCACCAATATTAATGTCTTGTCCATCACCTTTCTCCTCAATCTGATACCATAATCCCGATTCAGTAGTAGACATCTCCCAACCTCTGCGCTCTATAAAGCTATTTATACGCTCTTTATCTTTTTCGTGCAAAAATTTATTTATATTTTCTAAATATTGCATGGAATGGGATGGCCTTTGTTTATTACTTTGAATAGGTATTCTATTGCTTTGAAAATAAGATGTATAAATACTAAAAAAAATTATAATGACAAGCAACAAACCTATACCACTAGCCCAATAAATATACTTGCGTTTTTTCATAACCACTTTATATTCTCTTGTTTAAAAGTTTATCCTTGTATTCTGCCAATAACCCTACAAACTTACCTCTGGCCTTATCCATCGTTTGTTCAGAATAGCCACCTGCAGCATTTTTATGCCCACCTCCATTAAAATGATTTTCTGCAAATTTATTAGCATTAAAACTTCCTTTGGATCGAAAAGAAATTTTGATATGGTCTTCCCGTTCAATAAAAATTGCAGAAAAGACTATTCCTTTAATGGATAGCGGAAAGTTAACAAACCCTTCAGAATCGCCAGGCCGGTAATTAAAACTTTTAAGTTCATCAGCAGAAATACTGATATATGCAGTTGCATATTCAGGAATAACCTTCATTTTTTTATTTAAGCAATAACCCAAAAGTCTCATTCTATCAGTGGAATAATTATCATAAACATTCCAGTAAATTTTATCTTTATCAATTCCTTTCTCTAAAAGTTTGGATACAACATAGTAAGTGTCCGGAAGAGAAGAATTATAACTAAAAGAGCCGGTATCGGTCATTATACCAGTATAAAGACATTCAGCAATAGATTGATCTATACTTTCTTCCCCTGACAATTTTGTCATAAATTCATACAATAATTCTGCTGTTGAGCTTACTACAGTAGATGAAATTGTGATGTCAAAAGAATTTTCCGGTTCCGGATGATGATCTATCAGAATTTTCGGAATGTTAGTTTGTTTTATTAATGAATGCATGCCTTGAATCCGGTCAAGGACATTAAAATCTATAAAAAAAAGTAAATTAGCCTTTTTTAATTTATTCTTTATCAGTTTTTTATTACTATTAAAAATTATTATCTTATCATTATACGGTAACCAATGAAGAAACTTTGGATATTCATTAGGAACAATTACATCAACGTTAAAGCCTTTGTTTTTGAAAAAGCTGTACAACGCCAGGGAGGATCCAACTGCATCTCCATCCGGGTTGTAATGGGTTATAATCAGAATATTTTTTTTATCTTTTAAATATTCATTAACCTTTTTAATATTTTCATTATTAATATTTGTCATTCGTATTTTTTGACTTTTGATCTATCTTAAACTTAATTCATGTAAAATTTTCAAATTTAAAATATTTACAATTAAATTAGTTAAATGTAGAATAATTTCTATTTTAGAAGAAAATATTTTAAAATTTATAGTATGGAAAAGACTTTAGCATTGATTAAACCTAGGGCTTTTAACGAAAACTTACTTGGTTCTATGTTGAATGACATTTGTGATGCCGGATTTTATATTCTATCTATTAAGACCCTGAGGATGACTAAAGAACAGACGGGATCCTTTTACAGTATTCATAAGGGTAAACCTTTTTATAAACCACTGGTTGAATATATGAGTTCTGGAACGGTTGCTGCAATAGTTCTTAAAAAAAACAATGCTGTAGAAGATTTTAGAAAGTTAATGGGGTCTACTGATCCTTATGAAGCACATAAAGGAAGTTTAAGGGGAAAATATGGGCTGACTACAAGAAAAAATGCTGTTCATGGTTCAGATTCGCTGGAAAATGCAAATAAAGAAATAGCCTTTTTCTTTGCTTTCGGAGAATTATTTTACTAACTCTGAGACTTATTGCTACAAAAGTCAACATATGTTGACTTTTGCAACCCATGGAACCCTCATGCTTTATGCATAGGCTTTTTTCTACGTTAGTGGCTGGGGATTTTATTATTTAAGAATTATATCATCGATTACGGTATCCCCGGCTTTCTTATTTAATTCACCCAGAAGAGAATCTTTCAGCATTGATAGTTCATTTCTTACAATTGATGAATTAAGATAGACAAAAAGTTTTCGGTCTTTGATGTACAATTTATCGGTTTTTCTGGCAATAAGTTTACCAACAATTTCCTCCCATGAGGAAGTGATCTTTACTTCTTTCAATTTCCCATCAATATCCATCTGCTTTAGATAGCTATCAATTATTTCATCAAGTTTCTGTGTGTTTTTCCTTCTCATTGGTGATTTGGTTGTTAATTATTTTTCCTGAAGATTCTATGTTAAATAGCTGATAGTTAATATCGCTCTCATTCAGTAATTTTTCCAGCCGTTTTTTACTGGTATCCGAAATAAAAATTTGTCCAAAATTCTGGTTTGAAACCAGCTTAATAATCTGTTCGACTCTTTGCTGATCAAATTTATCAAAAATGTCGTCGAGTAGCAAAATAGGATAAAATTCTTTAATTTTTTTTATGAAATCATATTGAGCCAGTTTCAGAGCTACAAGAAAAGTTTTTTGTTGTCCTTGTGAACCCGCTTTTTTTATAGGATGCCCCCCCAATGTTAAATCCAGATCGTCTTTATGGATACCCACTGTCGTATGTTGTACGACTCTGTCTTTTTCAAGCGCACCGCTGAGCTGCTTTCTTAAATCGTCCTCATGTAAGTGGGAATTATAAACCAATTCCACCTTTTCACTATGTGATGAAATCATATCATAGTAATACTGGAAAACAGGAACAAGTTCACCGGTAAACGCCACCCGTTTTTTATATATCACCTTACCAAGCTGAATTAGCTGTTCATCCCATAAATCAAGGGTTTCAGTGTCGAAGAATCTTTTCTCGTAGAAAGATTTTAGCAGTTGATTTCGCTGATTTAAAGCCCTGTTATAACGGATCAGGACATTCAGGTAGTCCTTGTCATATTGTGATATTACTCTGTCTATGTATTTTCTCCTTTCCTCACTTCCTCCCAGAATCAAATTACTGTCTACAGGGGATATCATGACCACAGGTAAAAAACCAATATGCTCTGACAATTTTTGGTAGTCTTTCTTGTTCCTTTTTACTCTTTTCTTTTTGTTGCGGTCAATACTGACATAAATTTTTTCTGTTTTGTCATTCAGGATAAAAGTCCCTTGCAAAACAGAAAAATCATGTGTATAGTTTATGTTTTGATTATCTATTGGATTAAGAAAGCTTTTACACATAGATAAATAATAAACAGCATCTAACAGGTTTGTTTTCCCGACGCCATTTCTCCCTATAAAACAATTCATTTTAGGTGACAGGTTAAGATCGACCTGTGTATAATTTTTATAATTTGTTAATGATAATGATTGTAAATACATAAAAAATCTTTCGTTCAAAAAATTATAATCCTGTAAAAAGCAAAAATGAGATGAATTTTATTGTTGAAATTTATTAATTACAAGACAAAAAAATTACTTTTGCAGTTTGAAATCAAAAATAGACAAAAAAACAAAAATAAAAATGAGTAAAAAGAAAAAAGAAGCAGCACCGGAACAATTTGAAACGGTAGAAAATGTTTTAAGTAAATCCGAACAATTTATAGAGAACAATCAAAAGACATTAACCACAATTGTTCTGGTGATATTGATTTTAGTGGCCGGTTTTTTGGCATTTAACAGATATTATAAGACCCCTATGGAAGAAGAAGCGCAGGGGCAAATGTTCAGAGCTGAACAATATTTTGCTCAGGATTCATTTCAGCTTGCCTTAAACGGTGATGGTAATTACCTGGGCTTTTTAGATATTATTGATGAATATGGAATTACAAAGTCAGCAAATCTTGCAAATTACTATGCAGGTATTTCGTATTTAAAAACCGGTCAATATAATCAAGCGATTGAATATCTTGATGATTTTAAGACGAAAGACGATATTCTGGAACCGCTAAAACACGGAGCCATTGGTGATGCTTATCTGGAGCTTGGAGAAGATGATAAAGCTTTAAAATTCTATAATAAGGCCTTAAAAGAAGAGAATGAATTCACAACCCCTCTGTTTATGAGTAAAGCTGCTTTTGTTTATGAATTACAAGAAGAATTTGAAGAGGCGATTGAATTATATGAAGAAATTAAATTGAAATATCCGGACTCCAGACAGGAAGAAGAAGCCAACAAAAGTATTACAAGATTGACAATCAGGAAACACAACTCCTAATTTTGATGTTATGACTACCCATTTGCATACATCTTCCGATAAAAACAACAGCAAAAACCTTGATGCCAAAGCGTTTTCATTTGGTGTAATTGTAGCTGACTGGAATAATGAAATTACCGATGCACTGAAAAATGGAGCCATAGAGACCCTTAAAAAATCTGGTGCAAAAGAAGAAAATATAGTTGTCAGGCGTGTTCCGGGAAGTATTGAACTTACTCTAGGGGCGCAGCTTTTAGAAGAAAGCCTTAAGCTTGATACCTATATCTGCCTAGGCTGCGTTATTCAAGGGGAAACAAAGCATTTCGATTACGTTTGCGACAGTGTAACGTATGGAATTACCGAGTTAAACATTAAATATAAGAAGCCTTTCATTTTTGGTGTCCTTACAACAAACAATTTTACACAGGCTAAAGACCGTGCTGGTGGGAAATATGGAAACAAGGGTGACGAAGCGGCGATTTCGGCAATCCGGATGGCGCATCTCAGAAAAAATTTACTTCATCAAAACAGCAAAT
Organism: Bacteroidales bacterium; assembly: GCA_041686375.1. Lineage (GTDB taxonomy): Bacteria > Bacteroidota > Bacteroidia > Bacteroidales > UBA12077 > JAGXLC01. The sequence goes on along the minus strand of JAWLEB010000014.1, from coordinate 18,710 downwards.
AGCATCGAATTTTTTAGTTCGCTTTTATTTGTATTCATAACTTTCCTTAACAGGATATTTTAATTTTTTTATTATTTTTCTTATTGACATTATGGTTATTCTTTTCTACCTTAGAAATATAACTAAAAAGGGAAATATTATGAGTGTATTAAAGGTTATTGAAATTTTAGCAAAATCCAACAAAAGTTGGGAAGATGCAGTTCAAAATGCAGTCAACGAAGCTTCAAAAAGTGTAAAAAACATCAAATCTGTGTATGTTAAAGAAATGAGTGCTGAAGTGAATAATAATGATGTTATAGCCTATCGGGTCAATGTAAAAATTACTTTTGAAGTAGAGCACTAACCTGAAAGATTAATAAAACATTGGGCGCATTATATTTGTGCTGTAATGATTTTATTATCAAATACATAAGCAGACTGCAAAACCTTTTCCAGTCTGCTTTTTCAATATTTTCTGAAAAACTTGACACAAAAAATATTAAAAGTTAACACCGATTCGTATGATTGGATTTTCGTATATACTATAAGACTTTTGGTTAAGGTTGTATAGAATAAAAATATTCAAATAGGCTTTTTTACCTATCTTTTGTTGTAATCCTGCGCCAACGAGATAATTATGCGACCAAAATCGATCTCCTGCAAAATCTTCTGTCCAAGCCATTCTCGATGGCATATTCAGTCCCTCATATTCAAAATGTGAAGTAAATCTTCCTTCCACGTTAAAAGGAAGGATTTTTTCCAATTCTTTGATAAGTACATACCGGGTAAAAACACTCCCTCCATAGATATGAGCGGAAAAATTTTCCAATAAGGCAGAACTTGTTCTGTAATACACATATCTTAAACCTATCCCTGCATCAAGTCTGGGAGAAATATGGTATCCAGCCACCGGCGCTATCTCCAACTGCGTTATAGTTCCAAATCGTGCCCATAAGGATCCACCAAAAAAAAGATTTTCTTTAAATTCTTTTTTATCATCTTCCTCTTCATCGTCTTTGTCGTTATTGTTTTGGGCATTTATGTTAAATGCGATGAAACAGAGTACCAATATTATGGCAAGATACTTTTTCATTTGAATATTGTTTTTTTTAAAAGTTATTACCTCATTTGAATAAATTGCAGTTATTATGCTTATTTTAAATGATTTATGAAATGAATCTTAAGGCAATTATTAATTTTGATAAATAAATCCGCTTTTATCCGCTCAATCCGTATCATCTGAGTTTATCCATGTCCTTTGGTCTACGCTGGTGGATAAGGGTTTATTACTACAAAAAATGATTATTTAAACGTTTTATATTAATCGTTAATTCATAGAATTAATTATTTTTTATTGAACGGAATAAGAAGCTTAAAATTATATTATCCTAACTCAAACACTCCATTTAGACAAATCACTAAAATAAATCAAATTTAATGTCACAAAAATTCCCCGGAATATCGATTCACAGGGAATTGTCATATGGTAAAAAAGTATGTCCTATCTTCTACCTATAAACTTTGGGTTCTGTTTCTCCTTTAATGACCCTCAAGCCGTTCATTGCCAGTGCCGTCATTTCATCTTCTCCAGGATAAACAGTAAGAGGAGCAATAAAATCAACCATATTGCGAATATAGTCTACTAATAAAGGATTATGTGCCATTCCTCCTGTTAACAATATGCCGTCTACTTCTCCTTTAAGTACAGAAGCTAATGATCCAATTTCCTTTGCTACCTGGTAAGCCAATGCATCTTGTATTAATTTAGCTTTCTCATTACCATCCCTTACCATCATTTCAACTTCATAAGCATCATTAGTCCCCAGGTATGCAACTAATCCGCCCTGACCTTTAATGATTTTCTTCACTTCATTGTAAGTTACTTCTCCACTAAAGCATAACTTAGCCAGTTGGCCTACAGGCAGAGAACCACTTCTTTCAGGTGAAAAGGGTCCGTCTCCGTCAAGGGCATTATTTACATCGATAACTTTTCCCTTATGGTGTGCCCCTACAGAAATTCCTCCACCCAAATGAGCAACAATAAGGTTTAGCTCTTTATATTTTTTATCAAGTGAATTTGCATGTGTTCTGGCGATGGCTTTTTGATTCAAAGCATGAAATATTGAATGTCTTTTAAATTTTGGATGACCTGCAACCCTTGCTATATCCTGCATTTCATCAACCACTACCGGATCAGCAATAAATGCTCTTGTTTTAGGGAGTGATTCTGCAATATCTGAAGCTATAAGCCCTCCAAGATTACTGGCATGTTCGCCAAGTGGACTCTCTTTCAGGTCTTTTATCATAGCCTCATTAACTTCGTATACACCAGACTCAATAGGTTTAACAAGTCCACCTCTGCCCACAACAGCAGCAATATTTTTAATTTCTATATCCGTGTTTTTTAGTTCATCCAGAACTACCTCTTTTCGAAAATGAAACTGATCGACAATTTTCCTAAATTCTTTAAGGTTTTCAGTAGAATGCTTAATGTTTTTCAGAAAAGTCGATTTAGCATTTTTGAAAACTGCTATTTTCGTGGATGTTGAGCCCGGATTGATGGCCAGAATATAGTATTCGTCCATATAGTTTTTTGTTTTAATATAGCTATATAAATCAATTTACATTGCAGCAGCCAAAGCAATAGACATCATTTTACTTCTTTCCGTATCAGCCCTGGATGTCAATACTATGGGGACTTTAGCGCCCATTACTACTGCGGCAGAAGTGCCTCCACCCAGAAACATGATACTTTTATATAAAATATTTCCACTGTTCAATTCTGGTGTCATCAGAATATCAGCATCTCCAGCTACTTCACTTTCGATTCCTTTATGTTCAGCAGCCTTTTTTGACACAGCATTATCAATAGCAAGTGGACCATCAACAAGGCAATTTTTAATTTGTCCTCTTTCATTCATTTTTGATAGCATTGCTGCGTGGGTGGTCGATTCAATTTTTTGATTAAGAACTTCCAATGGTCCCACGACCGCTACTTTCGGATTTGTTTTGCCTAATCCTTGAAATACATCAACTGCATTATTGAGTATATCAACTTTCTCATGAAATTCCGGAGCAATATTCATTGCTGCATCAGTAATACCCAAAAGTTTATGATAATATGGTGATTCAACTAAGGCAAAATGGCTTAGCGTAGATCCTTTCCTTAACCCTTGCTCCTTATCCAAGACAGCCTTTAGTAAAGGTGCGCTACTCACTAAACCTTTCATTAATATATCCGCCTTACCCTCACGAACAAGCGAGACAGCCTTTTTTGAAGCTTTGGTAGAATCTTCTTCGTTGTATATATCAATATTTTGGATATCAAATTTAATTTCCTTTGCAATTTGTTTAATATTCTCTTTGTTTCCAACAAGCACGGGGATAACAATACCTCTGTCACTTGCATCTTTCACTGCATTTAAGACAGCTTGTCCCCCAGCTGCAGCAACAGCCAGTTTTTTTGTTTCCTTTTTTGCTGCAATGTCAATAAGGTCGTCTAAGGACTTTAATATCATAATACCTGTTTTTATTAGTTATTAATAATAATTTCCTTTGTATCCCGTGCAATTACCAATTCTTCATTCGTAGGGGTTACCATTGCAACAACTTTAGAATTTTCTTTAGTCAATATTAACTCTTCACCTTTTTTCTTTTCATTTTTCTTGTCATCAAATTCAAGTCCAAGATATTCCAAACCATTCAATACATCACGTCGTGTTTCCCAATCATTTTCTCCTATTCCGCCGGTAAATACAATAATATCTACTCCATTCATGGCAGCAACATATGAACCTATATATTTTTTAACCCGGTAATTGTACATATTCAAGCCCAGCATAGCCCGGTTATTACCTTTTGCAGCTTTTTCCCGAATTTCTCTCATATCCGGGGAGATGCCTGTTATACCGTACATTCCACTGTGCTTGTTAATTAGGCTTTTGGCGGTATTCAATGTCATATCTTCTTTTTCCATTACGAAGATAAATGCACCAAGATCCAGATCACCTGTTCTGGTTCCCATGATTAGTCCTTCAACAGGTGTCAAACCCATGGAAGTATCTATTGAACTTCCTTTATTAATTGCAGCTATCGACGCTCCATTTCCTAAGTGGCAGGTTATTATCTTTTTATCCTTCATACTGACATTAAGCTTTTCACAAGCTTTTTCTGCCACATAACGATGACTTGTACCATGGAAACCATATCTTCTTACACCATATTTTGTGTACATATCATATGGTAAGCCATACATGTAAGCATAATCTGGCATGGTTTGATGAAATGCAGTATCAAAAACAGCAACCTGGGGTGCTTGGGGGAGTAATTTTTGAATAGCATAGATACCTTTCAGGTTATTGGGATTATGAAGGGGAGCCAAATCACTAACTCCTTCAATTTCCTTAATTACTTCGTCGGTAATAAGTGCACTGTGGCTAAATTTTTCTCCACCATGAGCAACTCTGTGTCCAACTGCATCAATTTCCTTCATACTGCTTATAGCACCATGTTCTTTACTAACAAGAATATTCAGAATATCTTCGATACCTTTTGTATGTTCAGGGACATCAATATCTATCTTTTTTTTATCACCATTCAATTCTAACTTAAGGAAAGACGATTTTAACCCTATTTTTTCTACAACTCCTTTAGTCAGAACTGTAGATGTTTCCATATTAAACAATTTAAATTTAATTGACGAGCTGCCGCAATTTAGAACTAGTACTTTCATATTCGTTATATATTTAATGTTTTAGTATTTCACAATTATTTTTCATTTTCCGCCAGGTTTGCTGTAATAGCTACTAGATTAACTATATCCTCCACGCTGCATCCGCGGGACAAATCATTAATAGGTGCTGCCAGACCTTGTAAAACAGGACCAGTTGCTTCAGCATGTGCCAAACGCTGAACAAGTTTATAAGCAACATTTCCGGTATCCAAACTTGGAAAAATGAGAACATTTGCCTGTCCGGCAATTTCACTGTGCGGAGCTTTTTTCTTACCTATTGATTCAATAATTGCAGCATCTGCTTGCAATTCTCCATCAATTTTAAGATCTGGTCTTTTTTCCCTGGCGATTTTTGTGGCTTCTACTACCTTATCAACCATCTCATGTTTAGCACTTCCTTTGGTAGAAAAACTTAACATGGCAACTTTAGGTTCAAATCCGGCTATTGCTTTTGTTGTATCGGCGGTAGAAATAGCTATTTCTGCCAGTTCATTGGCTGTAGGATTAGGGTGGACTGCTCCGTCTGCAAAAACAATAAGTCCGTTTTCACCAAAATTTTTATCTTGCAATGTCATAAAAAATGCTCCTGACACCACATTAATTCCGGGCTTCGTTTTAACAATCTGAAATGCTGGTCTCAATACATCTCCTGTTGCATTTTCCGCACCAGCTACTTCTCCATCTGCATCTCCGTTTTTTATCATTAAGGTAGAAAGATAAAGCGGATCTTCAACCAACTTAGCTGCTTCCTCTTTAGTAAGGCCTTTATGTTTTCTTAATTCCACCAGGAGATCAAGATAGGTTTGTTTTTTCTCATGGTTTTTAGGATCTATTATATGAGCCTTAGAAATCTGGCTTAAGCCCAATTCTTTACCTTTTTGTTTAATGTCATCTGGGGTGCCAAGGAGAATAACTTCTACAATACTTTTTTCTATAAGAATATTTGCAGCTTTAAGAGTTCGTTCTTCAGTTGATTCCGGTAGGACAATTTTTTTGTTCAAATTTTTTGCGCTTTCGTGTATTTGCTTTATCAAATCCATTGTATATCAATTGTTTATAATTTAACATTTCGACCATAAAGATAGTCAAAAATGTTCATTTTTAAGAACATAAAAGATGAAATATGTCAGGATTTTGTGGATAAATTAACCGGAAACTTAAAAAGAAAATTATATATTTTTAGCATTCCATAAATCCCAAGCTTTTTGTGCTTGCAGAATAAGCATTTCATAGCCATTTTTTGTCAAAGCTCCCCGTTTTTCCCCTTCCTTGAGGAACAAAGTTTCTGAAGGATTATAAACCACATCAAACAGAAGATGCTCGCTGTCAATCTCTTCATAGGGTATTGCCGGTTTTTCTTCTATGTGCGGATACATTCCTACCGGACTTGTATTAACAATGAGTTTTGTTTGTTGAATTAGTTCTCGGGACAGGTCATTGTAATTCAAAATTTTTTGATTTTTCTGACTTTGAGAACGCGTAGCTTTATATATTTCAAAGTCCAGTGTGGTAAGCACATATTCCACTGTTTTTGCAGTTCCACCGGTCCCAAGTATCAAAGCTACGCGATTTTTTTGTTGTGTAATAAAAGGCAAAATAGAATGTTTAAAACCATATATATCTGTATTATAGCCCCTTAACAAAATTTGGCTGTGCTCTCGTTTAATCACCACAGTATTAACAGCATGGATTTTTTTGGCTTCTTCATCAATAAAATCAAGGTAAGGAATAATGCTTTCTTTATAGGGAATCGTCACATTGAGGCCCTGGAGGTCAGGGTTTTTATCTATAATCGTGTAAAGTTCTGACAGTTTTTTTATAGGAAAAGTCTTATACAGGGCATCTATATTTTCCTTTTTGAACTTCTCATTGAAATAATCAGGGGAAAATGAATGTGTCAACTGATATCCTATTAAACCATATAGCTGCATGTGTGCTGATTTATCCGGTTTGAAATTACTGGAAAATTAATAATTCATAAGCCAAACACCTTTTCGTTTAAAAACGGTCTGCTCAAATCACTCTTTTTTCCACGTCTTTTTCATAATATATTCTATTGAAAAAATAAGCATAAATCCTATAAAAGCAGCTATTATGGCATAAATAAAATATGAATTGGCTTCGTAAATAGTTTCATAAGCAGATGGTAAAATATTTTTTTCAACCAGGGGTTGAATTTCTCCATGCCTGTCCACAAAACTTTCCGTAGTTTTTTTCCAGGGCCAGACTTTATTCAATGAGCCAATCATAAATCCTGCAAGAACAGCTACTGTTGTATCATGATATTTTTTCAGAAACCAGGATAGCATATTGGAAAAACTTATCAGTCCAACAATGGCGCCCATTAGAAAAATTAATAAAATCAATACATTCAGATCTCCAATAGCGCCAAGAATAAATTGATATTTTCCGAGCAGTAGAAGTATAAATGCCCCTGAAATGCCCGGTAAAATCATTGCACAAACTGCCAGCGCGCCTGAAAGGAAGACAAACCAATAGGCTTCTGTTGTTTGGGCAGGTGATAATTGAGTCACCAAATAAGCTATTGCAATGCCCATTAATAAACCCAGAATTCGTATAAGATTCCAGTGTTTTATTTTGCCAGAAATGTAAATAGCGGAAGCTATTATTAAGCCGAAAAAAAACGACCATACAAATATGGGATAACTATTCAATAGATACTCTAGCAGTCTGGCCAGTGAAAATACACTAATTAGTACCCCCAAAAAAACGGAGAATAAAAAATTACCATTGACAGTTTGCCAAAACGCATAAAGGCCGTTTTTAAAAATTTTTTTGAAGGCATCTGCATTCACAGACTTTAAGGAAAATACAAGCTCTTCATATATGCCGGTAATAAAAGCAATGGTGCCGCCTGAAACTCCAGGCACAACATCTGCTGCTCCCATGCTCAATCCTTTGATTATTAAGGTCAGATAATTTGGTAATGTTCTTTTGGGCATAAAGGTTGAGGTATTTTATCGCTTTACTGGATTTTTATAAGGGAGTTCAAAAATTTTCTATCCAGCCTTTAATAGATTGTTTAATTGCTTTAGATTTTTTTGCTTCCGGACAAATCTCAAAAAAGATGGTTCTATTGTCAGGATTATCTTTCATACCTCGCTTAAAATATTTAAGGGATTTAATGTATTCTCTGTCTTTATATAAAAATGCTGCAATACGAAAGTAAATTTCAGAATTGCGGAAATCATTTGCAATGGCTTCTTCTAATGTAGCAATTGTACGATAAATATATCCATGCCTTATCAATTCATCAATAAGCAAAATCCAATTATTATAGACTTTTGGATTTAGCTCGACTGCCTTTTCAAAAGCAATGATAGCTTCACTTTTTAATTTCAGCAGGGAAGCTATTTGGCCATAGGAAATGAAATAATAATCAGTCTCTTCATCAATTATTGTAGCTCGTTTTGCATAAAACAGAGCATCCCAGTAATTACTTTGTTCAAAATATATATTTGATATTTCATGGTATATTTCCGGATTATGGTGATTATGCTCCAATGCTTTGTGGTAGTATTCCAAAGCCTTTTTATGTTCATTCAAAGCATTATAACAATATCCAATGCTCAAAATAATTTCTGCTGATTCTTCCTCTGTGGCTTCCAGGTATTCATTATAGTATTTTATAGCTTTATTATATTCACGACGATCCTGGTATAAAATAGCAAGCTCAAATATAGAATCATAAGAATCAGGTCTAATAGCATTAGCATATTCAAAAGCATTAATAGCTTTTTCTATATTTCCCAATTCCTTATATGTTCTGCCTATTGAATTCCAAATTTCTTCTGAAAATGGATCCATATCAATATAATAATGATAATATTTCAGGGCAAATTCGTGTTTTCCAAGTTTTTCATAGCAATGTGCAAGATCCTGAAGCACAAACACATTTTCATTGTCCAACTTGTATGCTTTTAACAAATAAGGAAGCGCCTGTTTGTAATCATATATTATTTCGAAGGTTTGAGCTATATTTTGCATTAGCTCAACTGCCTCTTCTTTATTGGATACCAATTTTAATGCTTTATTATATTCTATTTTAGCCTGACTACTGTTGCCCAGCATCACATTTGCGTGGCCTCTGGCCATAAAAATTTCATTATTCAATAGGTCTACTGATCCTATATTATTAAGCGTAGTCAAAGCTTTCCGGGGAAATTCATTTTTTAGCAAAACATGAGCCTTTTTAATCATCAAAGATATAGCCTGCGGATGTATTTTAAGCCCATACTTAACAGCTCTCAACGCTTTTCCATACTGATCGGTATCAACGTAATAATCAAGTATATACTCAAAATCCTCCACATCAAAATAATAAGTGCGTCCTGATCTTATCATCTCTTCATAACGACCAATCAATTCATCAAAATGATTCTCATTAAATAAGTTGTTATATTCTTCCTTCATAATTATTCTTTCCTAAAATAAAGTGTAAAACTAAAAATTATTTTATATCTAACATTGACATCTGATAAACCTTTTTACACAATTTATTTAACATTTTGATTATATGCTTTATACAAACTGTTTTTTAGTTGACTTAATTCAGTTTTTAATTTGTTGTTTTCAAAGGTAGTTTTGATTTCCTTCATCAAATCGTCGAGCCTGTTAAAATACTGTTCAGCAATTTTGGTATCTTTTCTTCTGGGTCCTTCCTCTCTCATTCTCAGACAAATTTCTGATAAATTCATATATAATTGATTAAATTCAATCAGCTTAAGGGCTCCTTCTTTACCAAAATATGCAACTAAAGCTATATATAACGCTTTATCCGAATCAAATTCATCGGTATTCCATAAGTAGTTAGCGAGCGTAGCCAGTTTTATCTGGTTTAGAATTGTTCCCTCTGTGCCATCAAGTCGAGTCAAAAAAGTTCCATATTGAGAAGTATTAAAAAAATTATCCGGCAAAACCAATTCAAAATTTTGAAAAATGCTGTGAACCTGGAGGTTTTGAGGGTTATTAGTCAATTGGTTAGATTTGCTTGTTTGTGAAACCGGATGGATATCATTACAATAAAAGACCGGTTCTTTGCCACTGATCTTTTCGATATGGTAGACTTCAATATTATCTATAACCCTCGGTGTTTTTGTAGCTCCCCTCCATAGAAAAGCAATATCAGGTGACACTTTTCTGAAGAGTTCGTTTACATAAAATTCTCCTCTCCCATTACTTTTTATAATACAATCCGTGCTATTCCACGCAGGCAGAAAGTAAATTTTTGACGAAGGATTCCATTCATTTACTTGGTTTATCAAGTCTGCATGAATATCACATAAACTCTTGTATGAGCTGGTGTTCTCCAAAATATCAGAAAACTCAAAACATTCTTCAGTATATCCAGAGCTGTCTGCCTGGTTTTCCAGGTGTATTATTATATCATCAAAATTTTTATCTGATGCCTCCTTAATGAACTGTTCCAATCGGCTATAATCATATTTATCAGTGACCACCGAAAGTTCCTTGCTGTCTCCTATAATTGGCTTGTAAGGGTTAACGGCAATGCCTTGTTTAATTGTTGTTAATTCTTTCCTGCCTTGCTGCTCCTGAATTTTCTCTAATGTATTACTCAAAGTCGTTTGGGTAAGGTTTGTTAAATCCACATCCCAAAATAGATGATTAAACTTTAAAGATTCAAACAATTCAAGTTGACCGGACTGTTTTGTGGTGTTCATATTGGTTACCAAGACACGGTTCTGGTAGTCTGGGAAATCTTCAATTTCGGCATGATGATAAACAAGATTTGAGTCTGCTAGGAGCTGATTAATAGTGTTTACCGCATAAAGATTCCCGATTGGGTTGGTGCCTTTCAGAATAATGACATTTGAGTTATCATTTTGCCTGGTAATGAAGTATCCCTGGGGATGATTCTTTGCTATGGTTTTTTTTTGCGTTGTAGTGTGTTTTCTGGTTAGAGCATTGTTACCTATTGCAAAGACTAAGGAATATTCATCAGGATTTAGGGCTTTATCATCCGTTAAAACAGAGATATTAACATTATTCGTTTCTCCTGCACTGGTAATTAACTGCTGAAGTTTCTTCTTTAATCTTTCTGCAGCACTCAATGTCACTTCATCCGGGTTATCAGGGAGCACTATGGCAGGTTTATTATTCGGATTAACCGGATTATAGAAAGAAACAGATTCTCCGGGTTCAATTTTTTGTGGTTTGGGTATGACTAAATCCGTTGGCTTGTATTTTTTTTTAGTAAATTGACTCAGTCTCTCATCTAAAGTGAAATTATGTTTTGTATAGTTTAATGAAACATTGTCTATCCACATGGAACCCTGCCCTTTCAAACCAAAAAATAGCTTAACATATCTGGTTTCTTCGGGTATATTACCATTAAAAAAAGGATGTTTGTGTGAAATTCCCCTTGCATGTGTCCAATCCAACGAATCTATTTTCCAAAAACCACTGAACTGAAAAGATTTAAAGCCATTGTCAAATTTGGTCCCATCAACAGGGCTTACCATGTCGTTGCTTATTTCAATTTTATTCTTATCATAATAATGTATCCTTATATGAATTGCATCCATCAGTCGGCTTCCAAAGCGACTTTTGTGAGAGCGGATGTTTTTTAACCTTATATAATACTTTAAAGAATAATTCCCCGGTATAACCTTTATATAATCGCTGATAAGACCCGCCCCTTGTTCTTCGGTTTCATGGACATTTCTCCGTGTTATCTTTACCGCCCGGTTGCCAAAAAACACATCCTGCCGTGAATATTTATCACGTGATACATCAACCCATTCTACTTCATCGCCTTTTTGTGTAATTTCTTTCCAGCCGTCTATCTCAAAGGTATTCAAATGGTCTCTGAAAAACCGTCCTTGCTCAAAAGATGGATTATAGACTTTATTCCCTGAAAACAATTCGTTTTCCCTTCGTCTCAAAGGCATTCCCCATGGGTCATTCTCGCTCAGTCCGGATTGAAGGTTCTGTTCTTTGTCGCAACCATCAAATAAAATAATAAAAAAAGGGATAAACAGTATGTTTAAATATTTCTTTTTCATAATTTTTCAGGAAAAATACAATTCATACAAAAATAATATATAACATCATACTTATTTAAAATGAAATATTAATTTGGTAATAAAGTTAGATTATTAGTTTCATTATCTAAGACTTAGTGTTACATGTATCAACAATTTTTTGAATCTAACAACCATGGAACCCGCATGCATTTTGTACCGACAGGAATGGTTCATGCATATACTTTTGTTTACGTTAGTGGATGAGGATCACATTATAAAATTACAAATTATTAGATTGCTTTGAGATAAATATAATAAAAAATCAGATGAAAGAATATTATTTTAGGGTTAAATAAGGAAATCGCTTTCCATTTTTAATAGTCCTACATCCTGCCTTAATATTTTATGTTACTTCCCGGTATTTCTATACCGCAAAGCTCAGACTTATTAAAACATAAACAAATAAACTTATAAATTCAGGCAAAATATCTGTGAAACCCGACCCTTTTAGCAAAATCATCCGAATTACACGCATAAAATATGCCATTGGGTTGATTATGCTTACCTTCCGGCATGCTTTCAATTGGAGTGAAAATGCCACTTATTAAAATGAAAACCAGCATAAAAAACTACAAAAATCACCTGTTGCTGGGAGTCGCTGATTACCGGGAAAAGTAATCCAAAGCCCAGGATGACTGAAATGCCGGGAACCATGTATATTTTATAATCCATTTCAGGGTTATACCAATATGAATATACCTTTTCCACCGGCTTAACACTACCCGTGGAATGCAAATAGCTTAGGTCGCTTACAAGTTCAAGATTGAAATCAGAAATCATTGCACTTGAATAAGCATTCATCAAACCCGCGGCTTTGTCTTTGATTGCATTAATTAAAAGCTGAAGATCAACCTGGTTATCATTTCTTAACTCACCCGCGAAGGAGTTTCGTATAATAATAACAAGACCTTCTTCGTCATTGAGTAGCTGTTCTTCACCTTCTGATACGTTGTATGACTGTCCGGAAATTTTATATCAAATCCAAAAAGTAAAGAATGAATTGAACTTTTGCTTTTTCCGATAAGAGATAACTAAAGGACTTTTTTATCTTTGGGATTTGAAAAGCGGATTCAAAACTTAAAACCAACAAGCAGATGCAACATTTGATCAAATTTGCCTTAAAATTTATTCCGAGACATTATTTACAGCATGTAGCTCATTTTTTTTTAATCATTTTGTCTCCTTTTTATAGAGGAACTAAATATGAAGATCCCATTACCGGAATTCAATATCGCAAGTTATTGCCATACGGAAGAGGCAATCCACGTAAGAATGCTTTAGCTCCAGACTCAATGTCCCTTGAGAGGCATCGGGCCTTTTACTTATATCTTAAGGAGAAGACGAATTTTTTCACCACCAATTTGAGGGTTTTGCATATAGCTCCGGAGTACTGTTTTCTAAAGAAGTTTAAAAAAATTAAGAATATAGAATATATAACAGGTGATTTGAACTCCCCTTGGGCTGACATAAAAATGGATGTTCATAAAATTCCTTTTGAAACGAACAGCTTTGATGTGATTTTTGCAAATCATCTTTTAGAGCACGTTGAAAATGATCTTATAGTGATGAAAGAGTTTTACAGAGTTATGAAACCCGGTGGTTGGGGAATCTTTCAAGTGCCAATAGATAGAAACAGAGAAAAAACTTACGAAGACCCTAATATTACAGGTCCAAAAGAAAGAGAAAAACATTTTTGGCAGCGTGATCACGTGAGATTATATGGCAGAGATTATCCTGACAAACTCTCTTCTGCTGGTTTTGAGGTGATTGAAGATGATTTTATTAAAACACTAGACGACACTCTTGTAAAAAGGTATTGTTTGCCTAAAAATGAAATTTTTTACTATTGCAGGAAGCTGAAAAATTAGAATCATAAGAAAATGAACATTCATACAATCAAGTATACAAAAGGCTTTGTATAAAGTCGTATCTGCCGGTATACAATGTATGAGGGAACATTTAGAAAACAATGTTAATAAACATCAACATAAAACAGATGGAATAAAAACTAGCATCTTGTATATTCATCTAATAAACTGTAAATTTGAATATAATCATTTTTGAAAACTTATTAAAACCAAGCCTTATGATTACCGTTACAAAAGAAGATGAAAACACTTTCCAGGTGACTGTTGAAGAAGATAATTCCCAATCCACCCACACTGTGACAGTAAACGATAAGTTCCACAAAAAATTGACCGGCGGAGTAATTCCAAAGGAAGAACTCGTAAAAAAGTCGTTTGAATTCTTACTGGAACGAGAACCGAAAGAAGCGATTATGCAAAATTTTAATCTGGAGGTCATCTCCAGGTTTTTCCCTGAATATGAGTCGCATGTAAGTATGGAACATTAACCCAGATTAAGCACACGGAAAGAACCAAACTCATGGATTAGTTGGATTTAAATCTCAGGAATTTATCTTTAAATTTGCCATGCTATTGAATAAGCTAAGTTTCAAAAAACGGGGTGTAGCGCAGTCCGGTTAGCGCGCCACGTTCGGGACGTGGAAGTCGTGAGTTCGAGTCTCACCACCCCGACCACTAAAATTATGCACTCTGTTTATTTTAAGCAGACTACATTTTTTATAGAAATACCTTATCCCCTTGAAACTTTATGAAGAATCTGTTTTAATGTATAACTTTAAATGATATGTTGAGAATCTAAAAGGGTTTCTGCAAATGAATATTTATATACTGGTAAATTTAATAAAAATAAATCTCTGTTACACTGTGTTTTTCCAAAAAAATCTATGGTTGGAATAATTATTTATTTCCATAATGCTGATTATAATACCTTATAAATTTTATCAGATCATCTTCTTCTTTCAGGCGAAGGTTGTTTCCCTTAATGTATTCCTTTAATTCCTTCTCCGAAGATTCAAAATTATCTAAAAACTTTTTTATCCCGAATGAATGAACTACCCGCGGATGTGGATCATCTTTAAGCTGGATACAATAGGTGGGGTTTTTCCTTTCAAATCTGGGAGGTTTATAGTCATCATAGCCTGATTCTGGTGCTTTAGCGTCACGAAATTCAACAGAATAAATCTTATAAAGAGAGCAAGGGCCTTTCACAAGCCAGGCCAAAAAGCCTTCCATTGTATCGGTAGAGCTCCCAAACAATCCCCATTTCTCTTTTATATAAGTTTTATGAACAAAACTATGTTCTGAATATTTGATGCTGTCTATTTGTGGGGAAATAATAAAACGAGTACCACTCCGGATGAATTCGAAATTATCAGAATGCATATTATATCTAAGATCTGCTGCTACAGGTTTAGTCTGGCCTTTAAAATAGACTTTGCTTGCAAGGTACTCTTCAGAAAGATAAGGTGTTCCTTCAGCTTTGTCTAGATAGGAGCTGCTATACTTTCTCATTTCCTTGTCCTTCATTCTTCGGTGAAGTTCTAAAAAGGAACCACTCCCCTGCTGGGCAAAAGTTCCTGTTGCCCATAAAAGCAATATTACTAATATGTATTTTGATTGTTTCATAATTTCATACTTCGAGTTTAGTATACAAAATTAACAAATTTTCACACTCCCTTAATCGAAATTAAAAAAAAAGCATTGTGGATGTATCAAATCCATAAAATCCTATCATCATCTGACCTGCAAGTTTAATCCACAGCGTTAAATTTAAATCCTCTCATAGAAAATCATCTTAATCAGTTGATCTTGGTCAATGGGTTTGGTGATATAATCATCACATCCGGCTTCAAGGGCTTTATATTTATCACTTTCCATGGCATAAGCAGTTTGAGCAATAACGGGAAGTCCTGGTCGTTCCTTTTTTATTCTCCGGGTAGCTTCATAACCATTCATTTTAGGCAATTTTATATCCATCAGGACAATATCTATTTCAGGATTGTTCTTAACCATTTCGACAGCCTGATTTCCATCTTCAGCATGCAGTAAATTTATATTATCATGTTCTTCTAAAACAGTTTGTATGAATTCCCGTGAAGCCTCATTATCTTCAACCAGCAGGATGGTTTTTACTTGTGATTGACCTGAAACAGAACTGTTTTTTACCCTTGCCAGGTGTTCAAATCCTTCAGGCGCTTTATAAGGTATGGTAAAATAAAATACAGACCCTTTGCCCGGTTCAGAGTCAACCCATATATCGCCTCCAAGCATTTCAGCATAGGCTTTTGAAATGGACAGCCCAAGCCCGGTACCTTCATATGGCCTTGTAATCGTTGAATCGGCCTGTCGGAAACGCTCAAAAATGACTGCCTTAATGTCTTCCGGAATTCCAATTCCCGTATCTTTTACATAGAACTGGAGCAATTCACCTTCAATGGTATAGCCGAATGTCACTTCTCCTGAATTGGTAAATTTTAAAGCATTGTCAAGAAGATTAGAAAGGATTTTCTGAAATTTGGTTTCATCTGTTTCAATAACGGCCCTGTTTTTTTCCAATCCTGTTTCATACCAAAACTTCAAATCTTTTCGTTCGGTCTCGATTTTATATCGTTCAAAATGACTTTTAAGTATATCATTTATTGAAACATGCTCATTATACATTTCAATTTCTCCAGATTCTATAACAGATATATCCACCAGATCATTAATTAAATTGAGCATTCTATTGCTGCTCTTTTGAATCATTTTAATAAACTCATTTTTCTTGTCTTCTGAAATACCCGGTGATTTAAGTAAATCCGTAAAACCCATAATACCATTCATTGGTGTGCGTATTTCATGACTGATATTTTGCAGGAACACTGTTTTAAGTTTATCGCTTTCTTCAGCCTTCTCCTTCGCTTGTCTTAAATCTTCTATCATCTCCTTTTTTTCCGTAATATCTTCTTTCACCTCTACAAAATGACTGATTGTACCTTTCTTATCAACTATTGGGGATATAATAGCGCTTTCCCAAAACAATTCTCCGTTTTTCTTCTTGTTTCTAAACTCTCCATGCCAGTCCTGACCTGCTAAAATTGTTTTCCATAAATTTTCGTAAAATTCTTTTGAATGGTAATCCGATTTTAAAATTCGTGGATTATAACCGAGAATATCCTCTAATTTATAACCGGTTACTTCCGTATATTTTGGATTTACATATTCTATATGCCCACCAGCATCAGCTATCAAAACACTTACAGGGCTTTGTTCTATTGCCCTGCTTAATAATCTGAGATTATATTCTGATTGTTTACGCTCGGTAATATCCCTGACAATGGCAATAACGGCTTTTTCTCCCCTATAAGTAATAGGACTATTGCTAATTTCTACCGAAATAACTTTACCGTTTTTTGTTTTATGTCTTGTTTCAAATATCTGGTGGTTTTGAGAGCGAATAAATTCCAGTATATCACCATATCCGAAACTCACATCGATATCACCAGGTCCCATAGAAAGCAATTCATCTCTGCTATATCCCAATAAATCCACTGCTGAATCATTAATCTCCTTAAACTTTCCATTCTGGTCAACTACAAAAACACTTTCATGCATGTTGTTAATTAATTCTTTGTATTCTTGTTGATGCTGAAAGAATTCAGTCAGGTCATGAACGATCGCCATTATTTCTTTGACATTGTTATTTTTACCAAACAAGGGTATATAAGTAACATGGAGATTTCTGGTTCCATGCCGGGGGAAGGTAACATCTATCTCGCAAGATTGAATTTTTCCTGTAGAAAGTGTTTTGTTCAACAAATCAATCGTTATATTATGATTCTTTAATCCCCATAGTTGCTTTTCATGCATTCCAAGGAAATCTTTACGAGAAGACCCCGAAAGTTTCTCCAATGCTTTATTCACATAAATGATCTTAAAATTGTTATCATAAATCACTACTACATCAGGAATATTTTCCAGCGCTCTGTTCAACCGTTCTGTATTTTCATGAAGCTTTCGGTATATATTGCGTTGCCGGGAAGTATAAAAAAATGATAACCCTGATGCTACAAGTAAGAGCAGAATTAAGACAAAAAGTGCAACAAACCAACTTTCCCGGTTGATTTCTGACAATACTTCTTTTTTGTTAATTTTAGAGACTAAAAACCAGGGGGTGCTTTCTACTGGTGTACTATAGGCCAAAACCTTATTGCCCACATAATCTTGAGTCTCAAGGAACCCTTCATATCCTGAAGCTGCCTGAACAGCAGCAATACTTGTATCATCGATCGAAACGGAATATTTTAGAGGTAAGTTATTAAGATGTTTTAATTCATTCAAATAGGTGACACTATCATTGTTCCTGCGTATTAAATATGTCTCAGCACTCTCCTCTGATGTTGGCCAGGTATTAACCAAGGGATACAGAAAGTCATCCGGATCATATTGAAAAGTAAGTACTGCGGCCAGTTTATTTTGTCCATCATAAACAGGAGCTAAAAAGGCTATAAGTATATCTCCGGATTCATAACATCGGAAGAAACCTGTCGATAATTCATTTTTTGCCTCTAGTACATTTTTAATTGTTTCAGTCTGACAATCTCCAATAAATTTCCGGACGGAATCGGTAGAAAGCAAAAATTTCCCATCAGGGGAAATTAATATTACTCTCTTTAAATTATGTTCGTCTTCAACAGAGGATAACCTCTCAACGAGACTCGTGGAATCTTTCTTTCGATGACTTTTTAACCATGTATTTATTTGTGAGTTTAGATATTCATTTTCTGCGATGATTTTTACGTCATATAACTCATCGAGATACCATGAGGATATCTGACCAGATTTTAGATGAACAGAGGTTTCCAGATTATTTTTCCAGTCTTTAAGTGTTTTTTCTGATTCAAATTTGTTATACAAATAACCAGCTGTTATCCCTAAAATGACAGTCAATAAAAAAACAAAAATCAGGTAATATTTCTTTGTGGGATAAAAAAAAACACTCATGTAATTAAAATATTATTTCTCAGTAAAATAGAAAAATTTTCTTTTAAAAAGATTATTTTCCGGGTAGGAGAAGTTTAAGCTTCA
>JAWLEB010000013.1:0-71985 GCA_041686375.1 Bacteroidales bacterium | reverse complement strand
AAAATACAACGGGTCACCCAAATTTCAAATTTTTAACCGCTAATTTGCTGATAATCAACGGGTGTTTTTTGGGGCGTTAAAGCGGTGCACAAAACAGGTGAAAGAACTTAATCCATAATACCAAATTACAAGAGCAATAAAATATCCCGGAAGAATACATTCCGGGATATTATTTTACGCCCATATAGTGGCTTTTAAATATTTCAGAAGATCATCCACTCCATTCTTCAGGGAAACTTTAAACTCTTCAAGTTTCCAAATTTTCACCAGCAAGCGAAAAGAACCTATCACATGATTGACTATCATCCCTTCATCCAGATCATGCCTTATTTCTCTTTGTTTTTGTCCTTCGCTTATAATCTGCCTGAAAAAATCATGGTTAAAATGTATAATCTCTGTTATTTTTTTAGCAAGTTGTTTGTCATTTTTGAAAATTTCTTCTGCAAAAATCACAGAAACGATAGCAGGATTTTTTTCAAACATACCCCTCAATTGGTGTAAAGTGAACGAAATTTTACCTTCGGTTGTGTTCTCAGAATTTAAAACATCTCTCTGCAATTCCTCCATATTTTCCGCGAATCGGGATAAAATTGAGATAAGTATTTTTTGCTTATTCTCAAAATGCCTGTAAATAGCACCTTCAGTAACACCAATTTCTTTTGATAAATTTTTTATGGTCAATCCCTGTATTCCTTTATCATCTATGATATTTATTGCCTTGGTAATTATTTCCTCTTGCCTTTTTGTAAATTCTTCCATAAAAATTAAAATTTTAAGCAAAAGTAA
The DNA here is from genome assembly GCA_041686375.1 of Bacteroidales bacterium. Classification (GTDB taxonomy): domain Bacteria; phylum Bacteroidota; class Bacteroidia; order Bacteroidales; family UBA12077; genus JAGXLC01. Next base: position 71,199 of record JAWLEB010000013.1, on the reverse strand, counting down.
TGATTATTCTAAATAACATTAACACCGATATAAATGAACATTTACAAATCAGATTAAACAAATTGCCATTAGGTTATTTTGACGATCAATACTTGGTGAATTTTGTAGATAAATAGCCACATAGCACATTTGAAATACAAATTGTACTCGTAATTTTGCAAATACCAGGCAATCGTCAGCTAAACCTCTAAATTATATCAGTTTTCTGTAATATGCCCTGAGGAACAATCCAGCCGGATTTATTCACTCTATTCCAGACTTCCATATATCGTTTCTATCCACTTATCTTCAGAGATAAAATTCCAACCGTATTCTTCCCATTTTTCCAGAATTTGCTCTTCCTGCATTTGCTCCAACGATTTTCCTTTTTCTTTTGCCTTCTTAATAACCCCTATCGTTTTCTCAAGAATCTTGTTATGTTCTTTGAATTCATCCATGCTATAAACAGGACCATGTCCGCCAATTATTGTCACATCATGGGGAAAATTTTTCGCAATCCAATGTCCGTTTTCGATATATCGAAAGGGATTGCCTCCATTTTGGATGTCTACATAAGGAAATCTGTCAGCGAATAATAGATCTCCTGCTGCTAAAACTTTGGAATCCGGGAAATAGATGATAATATCTCCACCAGTATGTCCGCCTGGTAAGTGAATAAGAGTCAATGTCTGATCATTAAACCGCATCGTCATACTATCGCTAAAACTGATATTAGGTCTGGCATAATCAGGAAATGCTTCCTGTTTGCTTTCACCTTCTCCCCGGTCTTTACTTACAAAATCCTTAACATGATGGTGAGAAATGATATCAGCATCTTTCCCTATCACTTTATTTCCACCCGTATGATCCCCGTGTTGATGGGTATTAATAAGATAATGAATATTGTTGCCTCCAAGGCTTTCCAGTTCATTCATAACCTTTTCACTTGTCTGCTCATAAGCAGCATCAATAACTAGGAGGCCATCATCGCCATAATAGGCAATCATTGCTACACCATCACCTATATAAAGTCTGTAAATACCAGGAGCCATTTCTGTTGATTTTATTTCAATGTCAGACATATCCCGCTGGGAAAAACCAAGCATTGGTAACATTAATAATAAAAAAAGTAATTTTTTCATATGTTTATTTTTTTTATTAATTGCCATATGGAACTTATCATGGACGTTTCATTTGGATCAAATAGATTATTAGTTTCATACGCTGAGACTTATTGCTTCAAGAGTCAACGTAATTTAATTCTGCAACCCATGGAACCCTCATGGTTTATACATAGGCTTTTTCTACGCTAGTGGATGAGGGTTTCATAAGCATAGATTTTATGTTGTTTAAGTAAATTTTTAGCCCATCATAATACTTGTGCTCAGAATAAGACATACACAAGTATTACAAAGACGGTTAAAATACTGCTACCCCTTATGATTCTTCAAGTAGAATCACTTCAACGGGACAACTTTCTGCAGCCTCTTTAATTTCATCTTCATAAGCGCTTAAATCGGCATCAGGCCTCACAATAGCCTCTTCCCGATCACCTAGCTCAAAAACCTCAGGACATATGTCTTCGCACAGGGCGCAGGCTGTGCATCCTTCTTCAATCCAAACTTTAGTAATAGCCATTTGAACCTCCTGTTTTATTTACATTGAGATTATATAAAATTATAAAATTCTTGTTATTATTGGAATAAACAAAGACATTTTTTAATATTAACAATCTAACCCATAAAATGTTCCTTTGTGTATTATTTCAGAGCGGTCCTTATTTAAAAATCCGGTAATCTATTGGCCAAGCTGCCTATAGTATTGTTTTGTAAGAAGTCATAAAACCCTTTATGTATGTGGTAAATCTTATCTGAGAAGATACAAATTTTTTTAACGCATGCTTTATTGTGACTCAGGCAATTCACTATAACAAATTTTCCTTCAATTAGCTCCCAGATCTTCAGTAAACTGATTTCTTCGGCAGGTATATTTAATCTAAATCCCCCGTCAGGTCCTCTGTTCGATTTTAGATAGCCATGTTTTGCTAAATTTTTTAATATCATTGCTGTATGGTTTTTAGAGCTGTGCGTATATTTTGCGAGTTCTTCTACATTCATCTTTTTCTTCATCAGAGAAAGAAAAATCAACGAATAAAAGGCAATCGACACATTTTTTGGGAAATGGATTACTTTTGACATTTATCTATTAAAGTATTTAATTACTTTTTTACAAATATAATAAAATTTTAAAGTCAGTTAAGTAAAATACAAATAGTTTATTAGCAGACTGTTTAATCATGATATAAGTTGATAAGAAATTTTGTCAGCTATATTTATGATAGGTTCAAACGCGGCACCATCAAGATTATAAGTTTATTTTTTTTAGAATGCGTCTTATCTTATTGAATGAATAAGGTTTGGTAAGAAGCTCATTAAAGCCAGCGTTGTTATAATCTTCAAAAAAATCATCGGGGTTGTGTGCTGTAATGGCTATAATTGGTGTTTTATTTTTTGGATAGTCAAGTTCGGAGCGTATATATTTGGTTGTTTCCACTCCATTCATAACAGGCATTTCAATGTCCATCAATATTAAGTCAATGTCGTTCTCTTTGAGGATGTTGATGGCTTCTTTACCATTTTTAGCTTCTGTAAACGAATAAGCAAACTCCTTGGTAATTTCTTTCAGTAGCATTCTGTTTATGATGATATCATCGACGATCAGGAAGTTTAATTTGTCTTCAGGCATAATTGATCTTATTTTTTAACCAATTCTACTTAATGTTTTCAGGATGTCATAGCTAATGATTTTTACTTTCTTTCCCTCCAGTTGAATAATTTTATCATTCTTAAATTCAGTTAGTGTTCTTATGAGGCTTTCTTTAGTTGTACCTGCTAATTCCGCAAGTTCAGTGCGGGTAAGAGGAAAAGTAAAACTTTGGCTATTAAAGATGTATTCAGTAAAATACAGGATAATGTCAGCTATTCTTCCCGGCAATTGTTTTTGGGCTTGTGAAATAATTTGTTGGAAAAGGACTAAATTGTCTTTAGAAAGATAACGCATGATGTTATAAGTAAATCTTCCGTTGTTTTGGAGTACTTCTTCAAAAATTAGGGAATCAATCATTAGAACTTCCGACTTTTCTAAAGCTTCTGCGGAATAACCGAAGGTATTTTCTCCTAAGGTAGAATTCAAACCTAAGTATTGTCCTGCCATGGTTATTTTAATAATTTTAGTTTTGTTGTTTCTATTCTCCCGGTATACTTTAATCAACCCTCTCTTTACAAACATAGTATGTGATGTTCGTGTATTCTGTTTGAAGATAACATCGTGTTTGTTATAAGTTACGATATTGCTGTTGTCCTTTATTTTTCTAAGCTCATCTTCTGTCAACAAATCCTGAAAAGGAATCAGCTCATCTTGAAGGTTTTTGTCTATATTTTTTTCTGAGTATATCCTTTGTTTATCCATATATAATCGTACGATAAATAGTTTGTTATTTCATTAATGGTGATTTGTATCACCGATATTAATGAATCTATATCATATTGTTTAAGTAATTTATCTCATTGGTTTTTCCTTGCTAAGTATGTGATTATGTTAGTATTTTTGATAATAAATTATAAGAATATTTCTTCTCTGGCAAATCACTAAAGATATTTCATATCTGGTTAAATAAAAAATTTGGGAATGAAAAAAATTTTAGTTGTCGATGATAGTGAAACAAATTTAGTTCTTTTGAAAGCCATTTTGGAAGATACGGGGTATGATGTTATATTGACCAATAGCTCAAAAAAGGCTCTCTCTATATCCCGGAACCACGATGTTGATCTGATACTTCTGGACTTATTGATGCCTGAAATGGATGGGTTTAGTTTTTTGAACTCATTTAAGGAATACTATACTTCAACAAAGGAAATTCCGGTAATAGTTGTTACAGCATATGCTAACGCAGAAAATATTAAGAAAACAAAAGATTTGGGTGCATACGATGTGATAGGAAAGCCCATTAACATAAATCATTTTCTCTATAAAATAAAACATGTTTTGGATATTGAGATGTATCGATAATGAAAGATAAGGATAATACTTTTTATTTATTTAACCTCTTGAAAATGTTTTTTTTGGAAGAAGTCTCAAGCCTGTTTTCTCAAATAAGTGTGAAGATTATTGAATTACACAAATGCTCTTCCAAAGATTTTCTGAATCTGAAAAAAGATTTCCAGTCTTATTATAAAATTACCAGTGGCGACGAGCATGAAATGGATGTAATTGAAGATGGGGGAGAGGAGATTTAGAATTATTTTAAGTTGAACATTTAAATTTACGAATATGAAAACAAACAGCAAGCACGTAAGAATTAAACCTATAGGAGCAAAGGCTGATAACAGAAATAGTCATTAGGGAATAATATCTTAATTGTTGATGATTCAGAAAGAAAACAGGAAGTTGTTAGTTTTACTAAGAGTGGAAATTATAACGTGAAAGAAGCGTACAAATGTATATCTGTTCTGTTTTTGACTACAGAATCTTAGACTGCAAGAAAATATGGAGCTATAGAAGCTGGTGCTGCAGGTTGGATAATCAAACCTTTTGTACCTGCTAAACTTTAGGCAGTACTGATAAAGTTATAGGCATGGTGGATAAATTCAGCGAGAGATTTACTGAAGCATTAATGGAAATTTTGTGGAACTTAAAAATGCTCTGTTAGCCCTTGAACAGCCAGAAAGAGTTAATGATCAACAAGCGGGACAACCAATATCGCCTAGCGAAATCATAACTTTCATAACCCTTAAAAAATGTTAAAAGGGACTTTTATTGATTACGGGAATTACCATAAAATTATCCTTTTAGGAAGCTTGTATTCTTCAAAATAATCTATATATTTAATTCCTAAAAACTATTTAATTGATATGAATAGGAACAATTCCCGTGAAAGAAGCATACTATTCAAATATACTTTAAGCGGTTTTGTTATAGGTTTGGCTACCGTCTTGTTGGTATTGTTTATTGATTTTATAGTCAAGGATTTAACTATAGAGGAGATAATAAGTCATCATAGCCGGAATCCGGCTTATATTATTTTGGATTTATCTCCTTTTGCTCTTGCATTTTATGCTTATCTACTCAGTAACCATTATTCTGAGTCTCTAAGAAATCTGAATTCAGCAATAAAAAAGGAATTAGATAGAACAAAGCGGGTGTATCATTTTGTTGAGAAAATTAAGAGAGGAAATACAGATGCTACTTATAAAGTTCAGGGGGACGATGATGTTTTGGGGAGTGCTGTTTTGGCATTGAGAGATGAGCTGAAAAAGAATAAAGAAGAAGAACAACAAAGAAGAGAAGAAGACCGCCAAAGACATTGGTTGTCAGAAGGCTTGGCAAAATTTGGCGAAATTCTCAGGCATGATACTGATAACCTGGAAGAATTATCTTATAAGCTGATTAGCAACTTAGTTCAATACATAGGTGCTAACCAGGGAGCTTTTTTTGTCATTAATGATGAAGATGAAAATGATAAATATCTGGAGATGACTGCCTGTTATGCTTATGAGCGTAGAAAATTTCCGGATAAACGTGTTGAATTCGGCGAAGGTTTATTGGGAAATACAGTGCTGGAAAAGGAAAGAGTATATATGACAGAGGTGCCTGACGAATATGTTAATATTACTTCCGGATTGGGAAAAGCTACACCAAGATGTTTACTGATTCTTCCGCTCAAAGTTAATGAGGAGGTTCATGGCGCTCTTGAAATTGCTTCATTTGAAGAATTAGAAGATTATGTTATTGAATTTGCTGAAAAGGTGGCGGAGAGTATAGCTTCAACCATTTCCAATGTTAAAGTAAATACAAAAACTTCCAAACTACTTGAAGAATCAAGAAAACAGGCCGAGGAGCTGGCAGCGAAAGAAGAACAGATGCGGCAGAATATGGAAGAGCTGAAGGCTACCCAGGAAGAAGCAGACAGGCAAAGTAAGCGGTTTATCTTGTTTTCAAATGCTGTTAACCATACAATGATTCACGCTGAGTTTGATCCTGATGGTACCTTGCAATATGCCAATGCTAAATTTGTTAAAAAATTAGGCTATGAGCATACTTCTGAGGTGGAAGGCAAGAAGATTTCTATGTTTATTGATGATAAAGACTTTGCTTGGTTTGATGAATTATGGGCAAGTCTTGCACAGGGTGGTAAACATTTTGAAGGTTATATGAAAATGGTTACCAAACAGGGACGAGATTTGTGGACGATATCAACATATACCCCTATGAGAAGAGATGATGGCGGTGTTGAGAAAATCTTATATCTTGGCTTGGATAATACGGAGCAAAGACAGCAAATCCTTGATTATGAGGCACAAATACAAGCACTGAATCGTTCTACGCATAAACTCGAATTATTACCTTCGGGTGATATTCTTGACGCTAATCAGAATTTCCTTAATACAATGGAATATTCTGACGGGGAAATTAAGAATATGAACCTTTTCGAACTTATACAACCTAAGGATCTTAAGAAAATTAAAGCAATCTGGAACAAAGTGGTTCAGGGAGAGAAATATCAGGGACAATTTAAACATCTTACTAAAACGGGTAAGGAAGTTTGGTTGCAGGTTACAATTACTGTTGTTAATGATGTGTATGGTGAAACGGCGAAAATCATTTATATTGCTCATGATATTACCATCCAAAAACAGATGGAAATCGAGAAACGGAAACAAACGGAATTACTGAAAGGACAAGAGGAGGAATTGAGAAAGTCCCGGTCAGAACTCAGCAAAAGATTAGATGAGGCAAGAGAAGAAGTTAAACAGCAGTTCAAGGAAATGAAGAAAGAAAAACTGCGTAATGAACTGACATTAGAGGGTACTTCCGATGCAATAGTAACAATTGACCAAGAAGGGAACGTGAAATTTTTTAATAAAGCGGCTGAGGATTTATGGGGAATTGAAAGAGATATGATTCTGGGAAGAAATGTGAAAAAGTTGTTCTCTAAAGGACCTGAGCATTATGAGGACTTTATCCTGCGGTATCTGGACCCTGGAAAAGATAAAATTGTGGGTGAAAGAAAAAAAGCAACCATTACGAATGCTGAGGGAGAGGATATCCCTGTTATTTTTATTCTTTCTATGGCAAAAGTTGAAGACGAAACGACTTATACAGCTTTTATACAAGACATTTCGGACGATTTGTTCTGAGAGACACTGGTAAAACCTGAATCCCTTTGGATAAAGACAAAACAACGCATTTCGTTAATGCTGTTTGGAGAAAAATAATATAAAGCAAAAATTTTTAGTGAAATCATAAAAGTTTAGAACCAAAAATATTTGATTATGAAAAGATTAGTGATAGTTGTTTTAGGACTTACTGTTTTATTCAATATACCAAGCTGTGATACTACAGACAACGATAAATTCCGTTCTGATAAAACTGTTTCTCATGAAGATGCAAAGGTAGAAAATGTTATATTGTTGATTGGAGACGGAATGGGCACGGCCCAGTTTTATGCCGGTATGGCAACTGCAGAAAATTCTCTGACTGTTGAAGAGTTTAAACATATTGGTTTTCAAAAAACATATTCTGATGATGATTTTATAACTTGCTCTGCTGCAAGTGGCACTGCCATAGCTACAGGTACGAAAACAAATAATGGCTATATTGGTATGTCACCAGAGGAAAAGGATTTGAAGACTATCCTTGAAATTGCCGAACAGAGCGGATATGGAACAGGTTTGGTAAGTACAAGTGCTATTGTGCATGCCACACCTGCTGCATTTATTGCCCATAATAAAAGTCGTAACAATTATGAAGAGATTGCAGCAGATTTCCTCAAGACGGATATTGACGTATTTATTGGTGGAGGAGAAAAATATTTTAATCAACGGGAAGATGGAAAAAATTTAGTTGACAGTCTGAAAAATAAAGGCTATAGAGTAGGTTTTGATTTGGATGAATTTAAAGGCGTGGATAATGGTAAGTTAGCTGTTTTAACAGCAGAAGGACATAATCCAAGGTACTCTGAAGGCAGAGATGATATGCTTCCTGATGCTACAAAGATAGCGGTGGATGTTCTTGATAATGAAGAAAATGGGTTTTTCCTTATGGTGGAAGGCTCACAAGTTGATTGGGGCGGGCACGATCAAGATATAGATTATGTAATGGAAGAAATTGAGGATTTTGAGAATGCCATAAAAGTTGCTAAGGAATATGCCGATAAAAACGAAAATACATTAGTAATTGTAACTGCTGATCATGAATGTGGAGGAATGACTTTGACAGGTGGTGATATTGAAAAAGGAGAAGTAGAAGTTCATTTTTCATCCGACGGACATACGGGTGTTATGGTTCCTGTTTTTGCTTTTGGTGCTGGTGCTTCAGAGTTTCAGGGCGTTTATGAAAATACAGATATTTTTCACAAGCTAAAGAAATTATACGGATTTGAATCTTCTGGGAAGTGAATTATAATTCCTTAATTTTGCCATAGTCTTGTCTTTGGCACTTAGAATTGAATTATGGTCATTTTACGAGATTATAAATAAGAAAGGATAAAAACCAAAAAGAGTTGCAAACTAGAATTTGCAACTCTTTCTTTAATGTGTATTCTGGAATGTTATTGATTCAGATTTACATCTCCGTATTTGGTATCGATTTTTACTTCTGACTTTGTATCCTTATTTTTACCAATAATACCAGATACTTTCAGATTGGTATTTTTTTCTATCTTGTTTATATTATTACCTCCGGGATATTTTATATCCGCATAATCAGCATTTCCATCCAGATGATAAGAGGCTTCTTTGTCTATCCCTAACTTGATGCGGCCGTAACCATTATCAATATTGATTTTTTTAAAATTTTTGTCTACTGTATTTATCTGAATATCACCATATTTTGTTGTCAAATCCAATTGTTCATCGAGCTTATCAAACTTAAAGTCTGTATATTTTGCTTCACAAACAAAGTTGCTTAGCTGACCAACCTCATACTTGTCATATTTTGACTCACAAACGATTGAACTGTTTTCATCAATATAAAGCTTTGAATATTTGCTTATGCCAATCAGGGCTTTTGTTTTTTCCATCTCTAATTCGGAATATTTTATCTCAAATTTAAGCCATTCAACTTCTTTAATTGAACCGTCTGAGTATCCAAGGGATACATGACTCATGGGGTTAGTGTTGTCTCTGATGATTTTGTTAGCCTTCAGGTTACCATATTTAACTTTTATATTAGCCCTCCCGGTTAGTTCATCTATATGAACATTTCCATACTTATTGGCTAAATTTATATTCAAATTTTTTGGCATTTTGACGGTATAATCAATACTAAACTCTTTGTTATTGGACGAAAAGTTGAATATTCCACCAGATCTGTTAAATTTGCTATCGATTTCTGTTACAGCTTTAATTGTATTATCACTTTGGCTAAGATCCACATTAATGTATTCCAGTAATTCTCTGGCTTTTTCTTCATTGCGGTGATCAACAGTAATTTGTATTTCAAAACTTACCTTGTCTTTGTTCCAGTTAATAATATTGACATCGCCATATTTATTTTCAATATCTATAAGGGTATGTTCATCGACATCATATTCTTTTTTAATTTCTTTGGAATATTCATCTGTCCCGGCATATATTGCAGCATTTGTAAATATAATCAGCGCAAATATCCATGCAAGTTTTTTAAATTTTAGTGGCTTCATGTTTTGACTCCTCCGTGTTTTGATTAATGTTTTTTAATTGATTCAGTATTTGATTCATAACTTCCAACTTTCTTTGATAATGCCTGATTAAGGCATTTAATACCCGCGGGTCATTGGGATTCGATTGTAAATCTTCCTGTATATTTTCATAAGTTTCATTCATTTCACGTAATTCTCTTAAGAGCATTTTTTTCTGCTTTTTATCTTCAAAATCAAAGGATTTAATTTGCTCATATTTGTGATTTACCAATGTCGAATAGTATAATTGAGTTTCTTTGATTTCGGGAGAGATATTTTGCTCTGCAAAACTTTCTTTCTGTGGTGTTTTGTAAACGTTATCATATACCCAGAGAGACGACAGGAATACCAATATTGCTATTGATGCAGCCTTCAGAAGAACTGTCCAGTTAAATTTTTTTGATTTTTTCTGGTGCTCCTTAAGTTTTTGCTGAAATCGCTCGAAGTGCCCTTCACCAGGTTCGAGGTTGTCAAAATCTTCTCTGTTGCGATTTATTATGTCTTTTAAATTTTTCATTTTTTACCTTTTAACTTTTCTTTTTTTCAAGCTGTTCTTTAAGTTTGTTTTTTGCTCTTGTGTATTGTGACCGTGACGTTGAGCTTGTTATATTCAGTATTTTTCCTATTTCTTCATGGTCATAACCTTCCAGCAGATACAATGAAAGCACTATTCTGAAACCGTCGGGCAGCTCTGTTATGGCTTCCCTGATATCCTCCACTTTTTCTGAAGTTTGTTCTTCCTCTATATCAGTTGGCGGACTATCGTCTTGCAGTTCATAATGCTTATTTTCCAAAGAACTAAAGTCTATTTTCTTTTTTTTTATCTTGTCCAGTGTATGATTAATGACAATCCTTTTTAACCAAGCACCAAAGCTCACTTTTCCACTATATGTATGAATTTTGTCAAACGCTTTTAAAAAGGCTTCTTGCATGATATCTTCAGCTTCCATTTGATTGTTGATAATCCTGTAGCTCGTATTATACATTGCCTTATAATACAGTTTATATAGTTGAAACTGAGCTTTTTGTTCTCCTTTCTTACATCTGTCAATAATATCCTGATGTATATTTTTATAAAGCGTATCAGAGTTATTCATATCTGTTATAAATGACGAGTGAATATTTTCTTTCGCTGCAACCTGTAAATTTATAAAATTCCTTGAGGTTTTATCCGCTTTTTCTATATTATTCTCAGTGCTTCTGGCTAATATGTGACTTTCATTTGTCATTTATATCTTTTTTATTTTAAAGACGAGCGTGAATAAGATGTGATGCATCAGTGGTATTTTTTTGATATATCATTCCAGAAAAATTTGGGTTTCGTTATTTTTGCGGATTTTCTAATCTAAATATTTAATTTATTATGAAACGCAAAATTTACCGGTTGAAACCATCATTATTTTTTAAACATTGGCAAAGGAAGAGTTATTCAGTGTTTAATACTTTGGGTAAGTATATTAAAATTGGCACCTTAAGTTTTACTTATTCTCTCGTTATGATATCTTTCCCAAATTATGCACAAACAGACAGTGTGGAAGTATACAAAACACTTGATATGGATGAAGTTATTGTGAGCGCCAGACGGGCTCCTGTTGTATATTCCCGGTTGTCAAGGATAGTTAATACACTTTCTGAGGATGAACTTGAACTCAGTCCTGTTTTGTCTCTGCAGGAAACTCTTGATTATACAGCCGGTATGGATGTCCGCGAAAGAGGGCCGTTAGGAGTACAAGCGGACCTAAGTATAAGAGGAGGAAGTTTTGACCAGAACCTTATTTTACTGAATGGCATTGATATTACAGATCCCCAGACTGGCCATTTTTCCCTTAATATCCCTGTGAATTTATCAGATGTCCGGAAAATTGAAATTTTGAAAGGCCCAGGTTCACGAGTATTTGGTCCAAATGCTTTTAAAGGCGCCATCAACATAATAACCCAGCCGCTTGATACCAATGAATTAAGCCTACGTTTGCTTGTTGGTGAATATGGACTGTATGAAACAAATCTCACTACTAATTTCTCTCATGATTCATTCCGACATTTTTTTTCTGTATCGAAAAGAGTTTCAAATGGTTATATAGAAAACACAGATTTCAGTATTGCTAGTTTTTTTTATCATGGGGTGTATGGTTTTGAAGAAGGAGAAATCAATCTGCAAGCCGGGTATCAAAATAAAGCATATGGAGCCCAGAGTTTTTATACACCTGAATATCCCCATCAGTTTGAGGAAAATGATATAAAGTTTGCGGCTTTGTCAGCCTCCATAGGAAATCAGTTTGAGATTGAACCTTCTCTTTACTGGCGAAGACATAATGATCGTTATGAATTGTTCCGTGAATCGCCAGAATGGTATGAACGGGAAGGAGAATATTTCGTAAAGAAACCTCAGGACACAGCTAAATATACTCCCGGCGTTTATGAACCATGGAATTACTACTCCGGACATAATTACCATATGACAGACGTTTATGGTACCGGGGTTAATATTTCCTACAGATCTGCATTCGGGAAAACCGCATTGGGAATGGAAGTGAGGGGTGAAACACTCTTAAGCAATGTTCTTGGTGAACCTGTGGATGAAATAACTGAGGTCACAGGAGATCCTAATGGATTTTATGATAAAGAATATTCAAGGACTCATGCAGATTTATATTTTGAACATGTTTACCATTGGTCGGATTTTACAGTTTCTGCAGGAATTTTAGGGAGCAGCAGCAGTGAGTTTAACGATGGAATGAAATTTTACCCCGGCATAGATTTAAGTTATCAACTTCCTGCCAATTATAGTATTTTTGCCTCTTATAACAAATCACTCCGGCAACCAACTTTTACCGATTTATTTTATGAAGGTCCGTCTAATGAAGGAAATCCTGATTTACTACCAGAAAAAATATCAAGTTACGAAACTGGCATAAAAATATTCAGGGAGAGCTATTCGGGGTATTTATCATTTTTTTATTCCAGTGCTGATGATGTTATTGCATGGGTATTGCTTGATGAACAAGATAGTGAGGATAAGTGGGTAAGTGAAAATCTTACTGAAGTGAAAAATAAAGGAATAGAGCTCTCCCTGGAAAAAGGATTTGACATCCCGGTTTTAACAAAAGCACAGCTAAAGTATACCTACCTTGATCAGAATAAAATAACTAATGGCTTTGAATCTAAGTATTCCTTAAGTTACCTAAAGCACAAAATTGATATGGATTTTAGTGGTTCATTTGGAAGAAATTGGTATTTTACTCTGCAAAGCAGTTTTAGGGATCGAAACGGCGATTTCCGGTATTATGACAAAAGTATAAATGCGTATAATGGTGATCAAAGCTATCAACCTTATTGGTTATTTAATGGAAAGGTACAATGGAGTAAGGATGCCTGGACGTTGTTTATTCATATTAATAATATTCTTGATACGGATTATTATTCCCTTGGAAATATCATTATACCAGGAAGATGGGTGAAAGGAGGCATAATCAAAAAAATAGGATTTTAAGAAGCCTTAATATTCTTTTATTTGTAAATTTAGTTGTAATAAATTAGTTAAAAGTTCGTTCCTAACTTAAATCGAATAATATAATTGCTAACAGTACCTAAACCGTAAAATTTTTTTGATATGAAGAAAATCAGACTATTCTTAATGAGTTTGGCAGTTATTGGTTTTATTGGCTTATATTCCTGCCAAGACGCTCCGAAAAAAGAAAAAAAAGACGTTGAAGAAGAATTTGAAGAAATCCAGAAGGAAGGAGAAAAAAGGATGGAAGAAGTAGAAGAGAAGATGGAAGATACCGCAAAGAAAGAGGATGAGTTGGATATGGATGAAGAATAGTTCTAAGGTATTTTTGAAAGAGAAAATGGAGGCTGTCTTTCGTAAAAAGAGAGCCTCCATTTTTTTATCGAAGGAGATTTTATCAAAAAGTTATTAAATGGATTTTCACCCCGGCAACTTTAAACAAAATTAGACTGCCTCCTCCAAACAAAATTTTTATGATAAAACCATTTAAAAGCCTAAAATCATTCCTGTTTTTATTTCCCCGGTTTCATAATTTAACTCCGAACCCATAAGGCTGTGTGGTATGGAAAAAATGAGTAATAGCAGCAACGCTGCAAAAATATAATATTTGGGTTTATTTTTTTTCTGGTTAGACAGTATAGCAGTTAGCCAACCGACAAAAGCAATCAGTGTTTTATTGTCTGTTAAATCCCAGCCAAAAGGTATTCCGGTCCAGAAATCTCCAAACGCAAAGTATTGCATGATGGGGCCAAAAACAAAACCTCCAATAATCAGCAGGCCTATCGTGATATATCCATAAAGCTTATAATCCGAAAATTTACCAAGAGCAAATAATCCGGCCAGTGTTGAAAACATCATAGCGAGAAACATAAAAATGACATGAGGAACCAGGATAGCATCCGGAACTTCTCCTTTAAAACGAATGATGACCGGTTCGTTTTGAGCTATGTGTATGATTGTTTGATTATGTTTTAATTCCAGGTAATATTCTAATTTGCCTGCCGGAGGCTGTGCAGGCAAATAACCTTTTAATTGGTTGTCTTCTGTTTCTAATTCTTCTCTTTGCCATTCCTTATTCGTTGGATAGCGTTTGTAATATATTCTGCCTGTTACCGGGGGTGGTACATCAAGACTTATCTCGCAATCTTCTGTACTTACATGACTTCTGGGCAAAGTTACAGAGTATTTTTTGTTATTGATCTCTATATCTGTATCTTTAGGGTATGTTGGGCCTGTCTTTCTTTGGTAGATGGCTGCTGTAAGGGTCAGGATAATAGCCAATATCCACAATCCTACTTTTTTCATTTGATGATTTTTTTATTAGTTATTGTCACGTGTTTTCCGCCCGGGGCAGTATGCATGCCAAAGGCAGAGAACATATTATGGACGTTTCATAAACTATAAATATTACCGGTTTAAAGCTGAACCAGGAAAACTTTTTTTTCCCCGTCACGCTGTATTTCTACATTTATAGTCTGTCCAGGCTCTAAATCAGATAATTTTTCCATGTAGTCATAGATGTCCTTTATCTCATGACCATTAATAGCCGTTATAATATCACCATTTTCCATCCCTGCCTTATCTGCCGGTTTTCCATTAATTACAATGTCTGCTCTTAAGCCTTTGTCTACGACTCCAGCAAAATCAGGCATAATACCTAGTGTTACTTTAAGCTTTTTCTTGTTTGTAACTTCTTTCTCCTCGTCTTTGGCTCCTGTCTCCTGAAACGACAAAGCAATGGATTGCATATTGAGATGCTTGATAAGGTCGTAGATATATTCGCTGATTTTTTGTATTCCTGAATAATTGATTTTATCAGTATCATCGGCAGGGGTGTGATAATCAAAGTGAGGACCTGTTGAAAAGAAAAATACCGGGATTTCTTTGCTGTAAAAGGATGAATGGTCAGATGGCCCATATCCTTCATGGGAATATCCAGTTTGATAATTATAGGAAAGGTTGATTGAGTCAAGTATTTGTTCTGAATGTTCTGATGTACCAACACCTCCTATTTGTAATTCATCATCCTGATTTAGACGGCCAATCATATCAATATTGATCATGGCTTTAACTTTATCCAGTTCAATAGCAGGATTATTAACAAAGTATTTGGAACCGATTAAGCCTTTTTCTTCTGCGCCAAAAGCAATAAAGAGAAAATTACTCTCTAAGCTTTCTTTTTCATGGTTGAGCTTTTCAGCGATTTCCAGCATGGCAGCAACCCCTGAAGCATTGTCGTCTGCTCCATAATGAACAGCTGTAGTATCTGGCTGGCGTGAGCCTGAGCCGAGACCTCCTGTACCCAGATGATCATAATGGGCGCCAATAACAATATAGTCATCTGAATTAATATCAATTTCAGCAATAATGTTTTGGGTAGTCACTTCTTTGGGTTGGATAGCAATCTGACTGCTTAAAGTTTGCTCGGTATTAAAATTTTTCGGATTTTGTGTTTTTTCTATTTGAGTTTTTATGGTCTGGATGTTGGTGCCTGAATTCTCAATTATTTTATCCGCAAAAGATGTTTTAATGTGAACAACAGGGATTTCTAAGCTTCCTTTTCTTATGTCCGGATTGACGAATGAGTTTTTATCTGAATTTTTATCTCCGGCTACAAAGAATACGCCACATGCGCCTTTATCAAAGGCTTTACTGGCTTTAGCCTTGTCGCTGCTTTGTTCCCTTAAATGTTTTTTCTTGTCTCCTATATTAGGATAACCCCGTAATATTATTACCCAGCTATCTTTAACATCCAGATTTTCATAATCGTTCCATGTAATATGCTCATTTTCAATATCAAAGCCATAACCTGCGAAAACCACGGGCTTATTATTGATGGTGTCGCTTCCGGAAAAAGGGAAAGGAACAAAATCTTTATATTGCTGTCCTTCGTAATCATCGAGTTTAATCGTATTACTTTTTTCCACCAGGTTTCCCGTAACCACTGTAAATTTTTGGAAACCCTTTCCTTCTGCTAAATCCAGGTTCGCTTGTTTAAACTGCGCGCGTATATAGTCAGCCGCCTTCTTGTCGCCTTCTGTTCCGGGAAACCTCCCTGAGAGTTCTTCTGATGCCAGAAATTCAATATGTTCTTCCAGTTCGGATATGGTTACCGCTGGATTTTGACCGAATGAATGGGTTACGGCAATTGTAAGAATGGCAAATAGCTTAATATAAAGTGCTTTTCTCATATTGTACAGGGATTTTTAATGGATTTTGATTTCACTATAATATGTGGCAATATTATTCTTATTATCGCTTACATAAAGCTCCAATTCATGCTTGTTATTAAATTTTACAGGACTATTGCTTAAATCATGAAATAAAAGGTCATTTTTTGGGTCATATTCAAACAATACCCACTGACCATCAATGTATCCGTTGTAGTTTTTAATCCCGGAAAGATCATCTTTTATTCGAAAAGCAATTCTTTGTGTTTTGCTTATTTTATTCATATTAGTTAAAGGCTCTATTATCGGGCTTAAAGTATCTGCCAATACTGCAAAATCACCAAATTCCCGAACCCTTGCAGTTATGAACCCATTTCTGAAATTGCCTCCTATATAATCATATTTGTTATCTTCTTTAATTTTAGCAATAAAGATTTTGTCTTTCAATGATGACTTGAGATTATGGACCTTTACAGAAAGATCAAAATATTTATGCACTGGTGTGTAAGGATTGTGTACCTGATGTATCGAAGAATAAAATATATTGTTGTCAGATTCGATTTTGTTATACTGGAAAAAAACGGTGTCATAAAAGGCCAATTTCGGAATATTTAGCTTGACCTCCTTTCTGGAGAAAGTATTGCTTTGATTATAAGGAAAAATTGCGTCATGAGTTTTAGTTGTTGTGTCCAAGACAGCAGGCCGGGAGGAAGTTTTTACTTCAAAAGATAAAGAGGAGCTATTGCCTTGTTCATCGGAGACTATAAAAGTAATGTCTTTCGTAGTGTCTTTTGTAAAATTATATAAACCTTTATTTTTAACATGTTTGTATATATTTAACTGATTATTAGGAAGAAGCCTTAATTTTTGAATGGTATTATTGTTTTTGGTTTTTTCTTCATAATCAATTATAGCGTTGATATAGCGAGTATTGTGAAATGCAAATTCATCAATTTGATGTTTATATATATTTTCTCCGTTTACTAATAGTTTAACTTCATAAATTCCGTACCAGTTGTTGCTTCCATTCATGAAATCATGGGCTTTTAACCCAAAACCTATATGCCCGTGAAGGTTGAGTGTGTCGTTCTGTTCAAGAACATATTTATTGCCCGATGCTTTGCGGGTATTAAGGATGACTTTATCATTCGAGTTGTTGACAGAGCTGTATTTTCCCTTAGGATATAAGGCTACCTGAAAAATTTTCGGTGGAATGTTGTCCTTGACTTTTATATCATAAAATAAGGGATTAACCGGCTGCTGATTATCCAACGATCTGATTTCAAAATGAAGGTGAGGGCCTTTGGAGCTACCACTGTTTCCTGAAAAGCCAATAAATTCACCTTTCTCAGTTTTAAATTGGTTTTTTTCAGGGAAGAGCTCTATTTCATATGATTTTTTTTGATATTGATTATCTAATACGTATTGCTCAATTTCTTCAGTAAAAGATTGCATATGACCATAAACTGAGGTTATATTCAAATCCGGGTGATGAATATATAAAGCTTTTCCGTATCCATTTTCTGTTATCTTAATTCTGGAGACATATCCATCATATATCGAATGTAATTTGTGCCCTGATCTTCCCTGGGTTTTAATATCAATACCCGAATGAAGATGACCTGAACGTAACTCTCCAAAGTTACCGGATAAAAAAATGGGAATATCAACCGGTGAGTGAATAGAACTTTCTGGAGAATGCTTTGTTTGAGAAGAAAGCAATACAGGTGACACGATAAATATAAAAAGGAAGATGTAAGATATTTTGTTCATTGTTTTTGATTTTAGACGACAAATCTAATATATTTTACCAACTGTTTAAAAAAGAGGATGGTTTATTTTTTTATTTACAAAACCTGTATTATTTTTGTATGTATAATCAGAATGAAGCATGGAGGAAGAATATTTAAATACGGTCAATGAGTTAAAACGCAAGACAAAACAGCTCATTGAATTATATAAAGATTCAAAAAAAGAAAATCTTCGTCTTCATAATGATAATAAAAAACTGAAAGATCAGTTAAAGCAAAAGGAAGCTGAATATTCCAACTTAAAAGAACAATATACAAAGTTGGAATTGGCAAAAAGTTTGGCATCAGTCGATTCAGCTCATGATGCCAAGATAAAGATTAACAGGATTGTGCGGGAAATTGACAATTGTATAGCTCTTTTAAACAAGTAGAATTGTTAGATATGGCAGAAGAAAAGTTGTCCATAAAATTGAATCTTGCAGATAGGTATTATCCTTTGAAAATCGATGTCAAAGATGAAGAAAGGATAAGAAGCGCAGGGAGAATGATTAATGAGAAAATATTGCAATATAAGCAACGTTATATTGATAAGGATAATCAGGATTTTTTGGCGATGGCTGCATTGCAGTTTGTAATTAAATATCTGGAAGTTGAAGATCAGGCGAATCAAGCACCGATACTGGAAGAATTGCAAGAGATTAATGAAGAGTTAGACGAGATTTTGCAAAAATACTAATGTTCTTTACATAAAGATAATGCCCGCATAGTCCCTTAATGGCTGGAAAACTCAACACTTATCCAATTGAAGCCAAGCTTGTTTGAGTTAGAGCAGGCCCCATTCCGAGAAATCGGATTCCCGTTAATAACGGGACAGGGGAAGGTCGACCTCAAATAGCAGCTTCACCCATGTTAACACAGGGGTTCTTCACAGCATTAGGGAAAATTATGCGGGCTTTTTTAATATATATATATACAAAAAATAGATAACTATGATAACAACACAAATATTCGGGACATTATCACCCTTAACCATTAATTTTATTGTTGGTATAGCAGCTTTTGTAGGTGGCGGTTTTTTGTCCTATTATATCTGGCAAACGGCTTTAAAAAAGAAAAGGGATGAAATTATTGAAGATGCAAAATCTGAAGGGGAAGTAATAAAAAAGGATAAAATCCTTCAGGCTAAAGAAAAGTTCCTCCAATTAAAGTCAGAACATGAAAAACACATTAATGAAAGAACCAATAAGGTACAGGCCGCTGAGAACAAAATCAAGCAAAAAGAAAACACCCTGTCTCAAAAAATGGAAGAGACAGAAAGAAAAAGAAAAGAACTTGATGCAATAAGAGAAAATCTGCATACGCAGATAGAAGTGGTTGAAAAAAAGAATGAGGAACTTGATAAACTACATAAGCAACACGTTGAGCAATTGGAAACCATTTCAGGAATGTCTGCTACAGAGGCAAAAAATCAGCTTATTGAATCCCTGAAAGCTGAAGCAAAATCTGAAGCTATGTCTACAATGAATGAAATTGTAGAGGAAGCTAAAATGAATGCCAACAAAGAGGCAAAACGGATTGTGATTCAGACAGTTCAAAGAGTTGCGGCGGAAACTACTATAGAAAACGCTATTACAGTGTTTAATATTGATAATGATGAAATTAAGGGCCGAATTATCGGAAGAGAGGGTCGTAATATTCGCGCCCTGGAAGCTGCTACTGGCGTTGAAATAATTGTTGATGATACTCCTGAAGCTATCACTTTATCAGCGTTTGACCCAATACGACGTGAGGTAGCAAGATTATCACTCCATCAACTGGTTACTGATGGGCGTATTCACCCGGCACGTATTGAGGAAATTGTTAACAAAACTCAGAAACAGGTGGAGGAGGAGATTAATGATGTTGGTAAGAAAACTGCAATAGATTTGGGAATTCATGGGTTACACCCTGAACTGATTCGTTTGATAGGAAAAATGAAGTATCGTTCATCTTATGGACAAAATCTATTGCAACACTCCAGGGAAGTTGCTAACCTGTCTGCTATTATGGCAAGTGAACTGGGTCTTAATCCTAAATTGGCTAAGAGAGCGGGTTTACTCCATGACATTGGTAAGGTGCCTGATGATGAGCCGGAATTGCCACATGCATTACTGGGGATGAAACTAGCTGAGAAATATAAAGAAAAACCCGATGTATGCAATGCAATTGGATCACACCATGAAGAAACAGAGATGTCCAGCTTGATTGCACCAGTCGTTCAGGTTTGTGATGCAATTTCAGGTGCACGCCCGGGAGCCAGAAGAGAGGCTGTTGAGTCCTATATTCAGCGCTTGCGTGATCTTGAGGAATTGGCATTATCTTTTGAAGGCGTTACTAAAACATACGCTATTCAGGCAGGAAGAGAACTGAGAGTAATCGTAGGAAGTGATAATGTTAGCGATACAGATGCTGAAAAATTATCATACGATATCTCCAAGCATATTGAAAATCAAATGACATATCCCGGACAGGTTAAAGTAACCGTCATCAGAGAAAAAAGAGCAGTTAATTATGCAAAATAACATTACTTCTTATTAAGTAATTGAAAAAAACGGGTCATATATTCAACGACCCGTTTTTTATTTGGACACTTCTTGCTATTTTTGCTGGTGATACGTCCATGATAAAATAGTTATTAATACCGTAAACAAGGTCGATATGCGTAAAATACAGATGGTTGATCTCCATGCTCAGTATCAAAATATTAAATCTGAGGTGGACAATGCAATTCAAGGAGTTATAGATTCTACAGCATTTATTAACGGACCTCAGGTAAAAGACTTCGCTGACAATTTATCTGAATATTTGAGCGCAGAACATGCTATTCCTTGTGCTAATGGAACAGATGCCCTGCAAATTGCCTTGATGGCATTGGATTTGAAACCCGGTGATGAGGTAATTACACCGGATTTTACTTTCATTTCTACCGTTGAAGTTGTTAAGCTTCTGGGATTAAAACCGGTTTTGGTTGATGTGGATAAAGATACCTTTTTAATTAATATTCAAAAAATTGAAAACGCCATTACAAAAAAAACAAAAGCCATTGTTCCGGTTCACTTGTTTGGGCAATGTGTTGATATGTATGAAATTAATGCACTGGCTGAGAAATATGGGTTGGCTGTTATTGAAGATACAGCCCAGGCTATCGGGTCGGATTTTAGTAGAGGTGATTTGTCAGGGAAAGCCGGTACATTAGGAGATATTGGGTGCACGTCTTTTTTTCCATCAAAAAATCTTGGATGTTTTGGAGATGGTGGGGCCATTTATACAAATAATGCTGATTTAGCTGGCAAAATAAAATCAATTGCCAATCATGGTTCGGAAAAGAAATATTACCATTCTGAAGTTGGTGTAAATTCACGACTGGATACACTTCAGGCTGCAATACTTGATGTTAAGCTGAAATACCTGGATGAATACAACAGGAGAAGACGTTGGGCCGCTGATTATTATGACAAAATGTTGGCAAATATTAACGAAGTTAAAGTTCCTCTGCGAACAGCTTATTCTACCCATATTTTTCATCAGTATACCATAACTTTGCAGAATAAAGAAATTCGGGATACTTTAAAACAATATCTTAAAGAAAGAGCTATTCCATCCATGATTTATTATCCTGTACCAATGCATTTGCAGGAAGCTTATATGGATGAAAAAAATGAACAAACAGAATTAGCGGTTTCAAAGCAGCTTGCTGAAACTGTTCTTTCTTTACCCATGCACACTGAACTTGATGTGGAACAATTGGCATACATAACAGAAGCAATTCATGAATTTTTTAATTAATAATCTGAATTATGGAATATTTTGCACACGAGACTGCAGTTATTGACGAAGGATGTACAATTGGCGAAGGCACTAAAATATGGCACTTTTCTCATATAATGCCGCGCGCCAAAATTGGCCAGAAATGTAACCTCGGACAGAATGTTGTTGTTGCACCCGATGTTATCCTGGGGAATAATGTGAAAGTACAGAATAATGTATCAATTTATACGGGAGTCATTTGCGAAGATGATGTATTTCTGGGACCCTCAATGGTGTTTACAAATATTTCTAATCCACGCAGTGAAATAGTGCGAAGAGGTAAATATGAGCAAACGCTTGTTAAAAAAGGGGCTTCAATAGGTGCAAATGTCACAGTTATTTGTGGAAACACCATAGGTGCATATGCCTTTATTGGTGCAGGAGCTGTTGTTACTAAAGATGTTAAACCCTATGCGTTGATACTGGGCAATCCCGGACGACAAGCAGGGTGGATGAGTGAATACGGACACCGCCTGGTATTTGATGAAGAGAATATTGCTTTTTGTCCTGAAAGTCATGATAAATATATACTTGATGAAGATGGCGAAGTACATAAGCTTATCTGACACTGTTAAATTCTTAGTCTCTTAAACTTTTAAACTTATAACTGGCTGGTGGTTTTTTTTTCTGTATTTGCAGATCTATTTTTTCAAATATAGAATTCTGGCTGATAAATTCGGGGACGATTTCTTTCATTTTTCTCACAATCTTTGAATAATTATTCGTACTTGTGAATATCTCTAATTCGTTAATGTCACTTTGAATTTGTTCAAAATGATTGTTTCTCACTTTTGCAATTAAAATCTTTGAATGATATGTAGGGATAGAGTTTTCATTATCATTCAACAGTTCTTCTTTGAGTTTTTCTCCCGGTCTGAGTCCGGTATATTGCAACTGAATGTCTTTTCCTATTTTTAAACCTGAAAGATAGATCATTTTCTTTGCAAGGTCAATTATTTTTACAGACTCTCCCATATCAAACATATATATTTCACCTCCCTGGCTCATAGCTCCTGCCTCTAATACAAGCTGGCATGCTTCCTGAATGGTCATAAAATACCTTGTTATTTCCGGATGAGTTATAGTTACCGGGCCCCCTGCATCAATTTGTTTTTTAAAACGCAGTATCACAGAACCGTTGGAACCCAACACATTCCCAAACCGTGTAGTGACAAAGTTAGTATTACTATGGTTATTGAAAGATTGGATGAACATTTCTGCAATTCTTTTCGAAGCGCCCATGACGTTGGTGGGATTTACAGCTTTGTCAGTAGAGATCATAACAAATTGCTCTATATGGTAAGCATCTGAAGTTAAGGCCAGTAATTTTGTTCCAATGATGTTTGTTTTCACTGCTTCTGCCGGATTATTTTCCATCATAGGAACATGCTTGTATGCTGCTGAATGGTATACAATTGATGGATGATAAGTTTCGAAGAGATGATTGAGTTTGGATTGCTCGGAAAGGTTGCCAACTACAATTTCAAAATCATAGAAATGGTATAGTTCATATAGATCCAGTTCAAGATTGTACAAAGCAGTTTCTGCCTGATCAAAGAGAATAATTTTTTTGGGTTTATAGCGAATAAGCTGTTTTACGATTTCGCTGCCTACCGAACCTGCTGCGCCGGTGACCAAAATTATTTTATTGAGAATTTGTCTTTTTATTTGTTCTTCGTCCAGTATTATAGGTTTTCTTTCCAATAGTTCTTCAATTTTGATATTTCTGATCTGGTTAAAGCTCAGTTCGCCATTTATCCATTTGCTTATATTCGGAATTGACAGAACTGCAACATTGGCTGCAATAGAGTACTCAATTACTTTTGTTTTTATTGAGGGATCAATGTTTTTCTTTGCAATAATTAATTTTTCAACATTATATTTTTCTAAAAAACATGACAGGTTTTTTATACTGTATATTGTAATATTTTCAAGGTTTTTTCCGATTCTGGATTCATCATCATCAAAAAATGCGATTACTTTGTGTTTGGTGCCGGCATCCCTGTCTAGGGTTCTTTTTGTAATGGCGCCAAATTCATCGGCTCCGAGAATAACGACGTTTGTTTTATTTTTATTTGGGTTATAAAGTTCATGATATAAGGATTTTACAATTAGGCGTAACGAAGTCATCAGAAATACAGTGGACAGAAAATCAGTGATAAGTATAGGGTATGGTATAAGGGATATATGATTTATGAAATAGTAACTGATAAGGTTAAAAAATAAAAATATTAAACTGCCCGCAAGAACTACGATAATAATTCGTTCTGTATCCTTGGCGCTTGTATACCTTACAATGTTTGCATATGTTCTGAATATTATAAAAGTAATTGAACGTATGAAGAGGACAAAAATTAGTATCAAACTGAATTCAAGCCCTATATCACTATGTATTTGGTTAAAATTGTCAAAAATCAGGTAGGAAGATGATATAGAAATCATACACACGAGTAAATCCATCAGAAATATTGTCCAGCAAGGCATGTACGATGGCGGAAATAAAAAAGATAAACTTTTTATTTTAGTCATTTCCTTCTGCTATTTTGAGAGAATGTTGTATAGTTTACTAAACTCTTCTATTTTGTCCGGATAACCCAATTTATCATATGCATGCATTAAATTGTTGATTAATCTTTGTAATGTTTGAATATTACTGCAAGGTGTATAATATTCCTTTTTAGGCTTGAGTCCTTGTTTTTTGATAAAATGGTCAAGTTCTTTTTTGCTAAGAATCGTTCCCTGGTTAAATGGATTAATGTAAAAAAGAACTTGGTTGTTTAGATCCTCAGTTTGCGCGAATTTATTTTTATAAGCCACAATGAAATTTTTAGGCAGGTTCACTCCATATATTGGAATATCCATACGGTTTGCAAGGGTTGAATACAGGATACCTAAAGTTATAGGATTTCCCTTTTTGGTGTCCATCACATGATTTATATAGTTATTTTGCGGGGCATAAAAATTGGTTGTGTTGTTAGTGAATTTATAAATTTGAAAAAATACATAGTTTATTATTCTGACTTTTTCAAGCGCCGTAAGATTTTCATTGATTTCTATCCATATATCTTTTACTATTTCTTCCAGTAGTTTGTCATAATACTCATAGCTTAATTCAGGATATTGGTGTTTTGCAATCAGGAAGGCCCCTTTAAAAAGGTCGTTTGGTTCTGCTGTTAGCCATTTTTCTAAATTGTATTTGGTAGAATTTTGTTGAATTTCCTGAATTAAATATTCAAGCCTGTTTTGTATTTTAGTATCAAGGGTGTGTTCCCAGCTTTTTTCCAGGGCTGGGATGATATTTGAACCCTGATGTATCAATTTCTCATGAACAATGTTGTAGATATTTTCATCAGGGTCGTCTATTAGTTTTAATAGAGCTTTTATGTCTTTGTTTGTTAAATCTTTCACAGGATCATTAATTCACAATTATTTCCAATACTTCTTTTACTAATTTTCTTATGATTGGTTTGTAATTTCCGGCAAAATCTTTATTGATTCTGTTTGAAATTATTGCACAAACTGTTAATGCGTTGTGGCCAAGATGTTTTGAGAGACTATAAAGAGCCGAGCTTTCCATCTCGTAATTTGTGATTCTTTTCTTATTATACTCAAAACTCTCAATTTTCTGATTTAGTGCTTCGTCAGCCAGTGGAATTCTTAGTTTTCTGCCTTGTGGTCCATAAAAGCCTGGAGAAGAAATGTTTATGCCAGAAATAAATTTTGAGGTTTTTTCAAAGTGTTGGAACAAATTTTTTCCGGCATCAACAATGTAAGGAAACGGAAATTCTTTTTCCCAGAGTAAGTGTTTTTTTAATGCTTCAGTTATAGCTACATTACCTGTTTTTATATCGTAGAAGTGCAGTAAATTATCAAATCCTACTGATTTTTCTGACAGCACAAATGAGCCTACAGGAATATCACCCTGTATAGCACCGGATGTTCCTATCCTGATTAGATTTAGTGATTTAAGTTGCTTTTTAACTTCCCTGGTTTCAAGATCTATATTTTTTATGGCATCCAGTTCATTTACAACAATATCGATGTTATCCGTCCCGATTCCGGAGGACATTACTGTTATTCTTTTGTCTTTATAAATGCCCGTTACCGTTTTAAATTCTCTGTTATGTTTGGTAAGTTCAATAGAATCAAAAAAATCGGCTATAAGATCAACTCTGTTCTGATCTCCTACTAATAAAATGTAATTGCTTATTTCACCGGGTTTAAGTTTAAGGTGAAAAATGCTTCCATCTTTATTAAGAATTAATTCTGATGGTCTAAATTCCATGTTTATATATTTCTTTGAATATTCAAAACTATTTATTTTTTCGTTGATGTCCAACTATAGTTTTGTGATAATTAATATTTTTTTTAGAATATTTGTAGTATAAAACCTAAAATAATTATATTATGAAAAAACTAAACCTTTTTGCTTTACTTCTTCTAGTAGCAATTTTTATTACTGGGCCTTCATTTGCTCAGGAGGATGATAATGGTTATGAGTTTACTGTAGTAAATGAGTTGCCTGCTACTTCGGTAAAGAACCAACATCGTTCAGGTACTTGTTGGAGTTTTTCTGCCATTTCTCTGCTCGAATCAGAGATGATTAGGATGGGCAAAGAACCGGTTGATCTATCAGAAATGTGGATAGTGCGACATGCATATTCTGAAAAAGCGAGAAAATATGTTCGTTTTCATGGACACCTCAACTTTGCAGGTGGGGGAGCTTTCCATGATGTTACAAACATGATTAAGAAGTATGGAATTGTACCCGAGAGCGTGTATGATGGATTAGAGTATGGAGAAGAGAAACATGTACATGGTGAGTTTGATGCAGTTCTCAAAGGATATGTTGATCAGGTGATGAAAAATAGAAACAAGAAGCTAACTCCTGTATGGCATGATGGATTTGACAGATTATTAGATACCTACCTGGGGGAAAATCCTGAAGAATTCACATATGAGGGAGAAGAATATACCCCAACTACTTTCGCATTTGATTATACTGGAATTGATCCTGACGATTATATTGAACTTAGCTCTTATACCCATCATCCATTTTATTCTGAATTTATTCTGGAAGTGCCTGATAATTGGGCTTACGGTGAAGTATACAACCTCCCTGTAGATGAACTTGTTGAGGTTATCGATCATGCAATAGAAACAGGATATACTGTGGCATGGGCTGCGGATGTCAGTGAAAAAGGATTCTCCTGGAAGAATGGAGTAGCCATAGTTCCATCTAAAGATTTAGAAGAAATGGATGGTACTGAAAGATCAAGATGGGAAGATCTCTCTGAGGAGGAAAAAGAGGAGATGATGTATAGTTTTGAAGAACCCGTTCCGGAGAAAGAGATAACTCAGAAAATGAGACAAAAGGCTTTTGATAACTGGCAGACCACTGATGATCATGGTATGCATATTACCGGTATTGCTGAAGACCAGAATGGAACTAAATATTATAAAGTAAAAAATTCATGGTCTGATGAAGACCATATTTACGATGGATATTTATATGCTTCCGAGGCATTTGTACGGTATAAAACAATGGATATTATGCTTCATAAAGATGCCTTGCCTGATGATATTGCAGATAAATTAGATCTGTAATAATAATGATAAAAAAAGCTGTGTAACAAAAACTTGTTACACAGCTTTTTATTTATTTGATAATCATTTATTCTTTTTCTGCACCTGTTTTTCAGAAATGTTATCTCAAATTTTCTTCAAACAGTTTATAAATTCTTTTATACTCATCAGTCCAGCTTTCGGGTTCTTGAAAACTATGTCTTTCTACCGGATAAACTGATAGTTCCCAGTCTTCTTTTCCAAGTTCAATAAAGCGTTGAGTCAGTCTTACGATATCCTGAAACTGAACATTATCATCAACCATGCCATGACATAGTAATAAAGGATCGCTAAGTCCTTCAGCATAGTATATTGGTGAACTTCTTCGGTAGGCTATACTGTCCTTTGTTGGCTCATTCAAAATGTTAGATGTATACGAATGATTGTAATGAGCCCAGTCCGTTACAGCTCTTAACGCTGCTCCAGCTCCAAAAACACCGGGGTGTTTGAAAAGTCCCATTAAAGTTATAAACCCTCCGTATGAGCCGCCATATATACCTATTTTATCAGGATTAATGTTATGATTTTCAACCAGGTAATTTGCGCCATCAATGTGGTCAGAGAGATCTTTACCTCCCATATGCCTGTATATAGCTGTTCTCCATTTTCTTCCGTATCCGGCGCTTCCACGATAATCTATATCTAAAACTGTGTAACCCCTATCAACCAATAAATTATGGAACATATATTCCCTGAAATAATTACTCCACCATTTGTGTGCGTTTTGTAAATAGCCTGCTCCGTGAACAAAAATTACCGCAGCATTATTTGTATTTTCAATAGATTCTGGTTTATAAAGACGAGCATGTACTTGTTCGTCATCAGAGGCTTTAAAAGTAATAACCTCCGGTTCTTTCCATTGGTAAGCTTGAAAATCGTCTGTTAATGAATGAGTTAATTTCTTTGCTTCAGCATCTGGTGATGTTTTTTTGAGATATATTTCCCATGGTTGATTTGAGTAGGAGTGACGTATAGCCATATACTCTTCATCAGGAGAAAGTGTTACCTCATTTCTTCCTTCCATGGAGGTTAGGCGTTCTGTTTCTCCTCCCATCAGGGGCATTCTGTAAAAATGTCGTTCTCCAGGGTGCACTTCATTGGTTGTAAAATACCAGTGTTGATCGTCATCAGAAATTTCCGGATTATATACTTCAAAATTTCCTTCTGTCAATGCTTTTTCTTCTTTAGTTTCAACATCAAGGATATATAGATGTGAGTACCCTGAAGCTTCTGACTGATACCATATGTGTTTATTATCAGGCAGCCACCCTGTTTCTTCTCCCCATCCTCCTCTGCCAATTCCCGGACCGGCAACCCAGGCTTCGTCTCTTTGTCTGTTTAACAATTCCGGTTCGCCTGTAGCCACATCCAGAAGCATTATCCAGCGGTCTTTATTATCTTCAGAGCGTAGCGTGATAAATGCATTCTTTCCGTCTTCCGACCAATGAGGCCCGAATGTACGCACTTCGCGAGGAGAATCATTATCATTATCAGTTTCTTCATATTCTTTTAAATATTCCCCTCTTTCCGTAATTCCCGGAATTTCATCTGTTGATACAGGATATGTAGTATCATTCTCTGTATCATATATATGCATTTGATAACTTCCTTGATTGCCTCCGACTTTCGACCGAGCATTCTCAATTTCTAAATATCCTGTGTTATTCACATAATGAGGAACTTTGGTATTTTTGCTTTTACTTCTTTCGTAAAGTGTATAAGTTATATAACGTTCGCAGGGACTTAATTTTATGTTAGTGGCAAAAGCCCCGCCTGTATAGATAGTTTTGGGTTGTTTTTCTTTGGTCTTTTTAATGCTGTCTCTGTAGGATTTTTGATCTTGTTTTCGTCGCAGTACTTCAAATAATTCTGTCTGTTGGCTTTGTAACCATTCGTCTTTGGCAGATTGCTCTTTTTTGCTCTTCGGGGGTTGTTCCGATACAAAACTTACCAGTTGTTTTAAGCTCTGTTTTTGTAAATCCCATTTATATAAATTTCCATCCATTACAAAAGTCACGCCTTCATCATTATGTGTAAAGGATGGCGATTGAATATTTTGTGATGCGCTGAATAGAAGCTTTTTAGAATCTTTACTAATATTATATATGTAAAGATTTCCATTTTTACTATATATCTTTTTATCTTTACTTGAATTCATGCTGGCTGAAGCAGGAGGAATATGTTGTTTTTCTTCAATACTGACTTTTTCAGGTTTAAGCAAATCGTCAAGGTTTATTTTATATAATTCCTCGGCAGGTTTACCATCCGGGTTCCAGTTATAATAGATTGTTCTGCTGTCAGATGCCCAGTGAATATTTTTTGGCAGACTGCCAACCCAATCAACAGGGTCCTGCATGATTTTTTCAATAGTTAATTCGGTTTGTTCCTTTGTTTTTTGGGCGGGTAATGAAGACCAAAACAGGAATACCATCAGGGATACTAAAAAGATTGATTTTTTCATTTTATTATTGTTTTTTAATTATTTGCCTATCTCTGTCTAAGACGGAAGATTAACCCGTAATAAAATAATAATATACCCATCTAACTTTAGGGCTTTTTGTTATGATATATAATGCAATGCATAGGTTTAATTTCAATGGATTTTTTTGGGGAGCAACCCGAAAAAAATCTCAAGGTGTTTTTGCTTATTTTGTTAACACATAAAAAGAATTAAGCTCTTGGGTGGTGTTCGATTATGGTACTTCTTAAATAATTTTGATCAAGATGTGTATAGATTTCCGTAGTAATAATTGATTCATGTCCCAACATTTCTTGTATTGCACGTAAATCTGCTCCTCCATCTATTAGATGGGTTGCAAAGGAGTGTCTTAAGGTATGCGGACTTATTTTTTTCTTTATATTCGCTTTTATGGCCAGACGGTTTATAATGTTGTAAATCATTACCCTGGTGAGCTGGTTTCCTCTTCGGTTGAGAAAAAGTATATCTTCAGAGTCTTTTTTAATGTTTAGTTGATTTCGATAGGGGAGATAACTTTTTATCTCTTTCATTGCTTTATTACTAATGGGAATCTGGCGCTGTTTGTTACCCTTGCCTGTTACAGTTATGAAGCCTTTTGAAAAGTAGAGGTTAGATAACTTCAGATTTGTTAACTCACTCACTCGTAATCCACAACTATAAAGAGTTTCAACTATTGCCTTGTTTCTCTGACCTTCCGGCTGGCTCAAGTCAATGGCCTCTATAAGTTTGTCTATTTCTTCAACAGAGAGTACTTCGGGAAGTTTTAATCCTTTTCGGGGTGCTTCTAATAACTCAGATGGATCGGATTCAATATAATTTTCCATTAACAGATATTTAAAAAAGGATTTGATGCCGGAAATAATTCTCGATTGTGTGGATTCGCTCATGCCCAATTCATTAATCCAATGGATAAAATCTCTTATATGTTCATGTTTTATTTGGTTGGGGCGTAAAGATAATCTTTTAGCCTCTATATACTGATGAAATTTTTTTACATCATTTAGATATGCATCTATTGAGTTTTTAGATAGCGATCTTTCGAGCCGGAGAAAATTGATAAAATCTTGTATTGTTATTTCCCACGTACCCATTGTTCGTAATTTTATTGTTTTGATGAAAAATTATCTTTTTTTTAAAAACGAATAAATAGTCAAAATTAATGTAGTAAATTATTATTTTTGCTCATATTCTTAATTTATTATAAGCTATATAAAGATCCATTAGATTTTTCTTAAAAAAGTATGAACCAATCAGCGAAGCTACAAAAAAAATAAATATATGACGATTCAAATCTTAAACGGGCCAAACCTGAATTTAATAGGTCAAAGAGAGAAAGATATTTATGGTAATATCAAATTTGAAGATTATATTAAATTGCTGAAAGAGCTTTTTACTGATTTTGAATTTTTATATTATCAGTCAAATGTAGAAGGAGAAATTGTTAATAAAATACAGCAGGCGGGGAAGGAAACTGAAGGGATTGTGATTAATGCTGGAGCTTATACCCATACTTCAGTTGCAATTCGTGATGCAATAACTGCCATTAAAGTACCCGTAGTGGAAGTTCATATTTCAAATATATACGATAGAGAGGAGTTTCGGCATAAATCACTTCTGGCGCCAAAATGTAATGGTTCAGTTATAGGTTTTGGTCTTGATGGATACAGACTGGCAATAGAAGCCTTACGCTTTATACGTTCACAAAAAAATAAATACTAAATTCCAGTTTAATGCAAAAAACAAAAATTGTAGCAACCATTTCTGACAGACAATGCGATATTAATTTTATCCAGCAGCTTTACGAACAAGGGATGAATGTTGTACGTCTGAATACAGCCCATCAGCAACCGGAAGATACTTTAAAAGTTATAAAAAATGTTCAGAACGTCTCTGAACGAATAGCCTTACTTATCGATACAAAAGGACCCGAGGTTAGAACTGTGGATTCACCTAATGTTATTGAATTATATGAGGGGGAAGAAATAGATGTTGAAGGAAATCCAGACAAACACTCGGAAGGAAAGAATATTTATGTTAGTTACCCCGGTTTTGCGGATGATTTGAAGGAAGGAAAT
The DNA here is from genome assembly GCA_041686375.1 of Bacteroidales bacterium. Lineage (GTDB taxonomy): Bacteria > Bacteroidota > Bacteroidia > Bacteroidales > UBA12077 > JAGXLC01. The sequence goes on along the minus strand of JAWLEB010000013.1, from coordinate 39,048 downwards.
AATTTTTTGATTGATGACGGGGAAATTGAGCTTCGGGTTGTTGAAAAAAAAGGTAAAGTCTTACGTTGCAGGGTATTGAATTCAGGGATTGTAAAACCACGGAAAAGTGTTAATACGCCCAATGTGGATGTTAATTTGCCATCGGTAAGTGAAAAAGACAAAAAATTTATTCATCTTGCTGCAAAACATGACATTGATTTTATAGCACATTCATTTGTAAGGTCAAAAGAAGATGTTTTGGCCGTACAGAAAATTCTGGATAAAGAAAACAGTGATATTAAAATTATTGCCAAGATTGAAAATCAGCAAGGTGTTGATAATATTGATCAAATTCTGGAGCTGGCTTACGGAATAATGGTTGCCAGAGGAGATTTGGCTATTGAGATACCTTATGAAAAAATTCCGGGAATTCAAAAGATGCTGATCAATAAGTGCATTGAAAAAAGAAAGCCTGTTATTATTGCTACGCAAATGTTACATTCAATGATTAAGAGCCCGAGACCTACCCGGGCCGAAGTGAATGATGTTGCGAGTGCTATATATAGTCAGGCTGATGCTCTGATGCTTAGTGGAGAGACAGCAAATGGGAAATATCCGGTGGAAGCTTTGAAGACCATGGCAACCGTTGCTAAGGAAGTAGAAAATTCTAAAGATCCATTCAATGATATCCCCATTAAGGTTATTAATAACAAAATATCAGATTTTCTTTGTAAATCTGCAGTACAAGCCTCAATTAATCTTGAGGCTGAAGCTATTATCGCTGATTCTACTTCCGGGAGAACAATACGTAGTATTTCTGCATATCGCGGAACAAAACCAATTTTTGCCCAATGTTATTCCAAAAGAACTATGAGGGAATTACAACTTAGCTATGGTGTTATTACAGATTACATGAAACCCCGTGAAACATCCCATGAGTTTCTTTTGGATGCTATAGACCATCTGCAGGATGCTTATCATTTTAACAATGATGACTTATTGGTTGTGTTGGCTGGTAATTTTGGTCGAAGCTACGGTGCTTCCTATATTGAAATTGGAACAATCAAAAATTTGGTTGGCCATCTGGCAAAATACTAATTTTTTGATCTCAGATTATGATTGTATTTGATTAGAAGCCATAAATTGTAAATCCACCATCAACACTGATACATTGACCTGTGATATATTTGGCAACTGGCATGCATAGAAATGCTATAGCTGCGGCAACGTCCTCTGGTTCACCTATTTTCTTCATAGGTGTTCTTTCAAGGACTTCATTGAGGTATGGCTTGTTTTTCAGGACAGTTTCTGCAAGTGGTGTTTTTATATACCAGGGTGCGACAGCATTGACGCGAATATTATCTTTTGCCCATTCACCGGCAAGATTTTTTGTTAGCTGAATCATCGCTGCTTTCGTCATTCCATAAATAGAGCCGGTTCGGATATGTTTCTGCCCTGCTACTGAGGAAACATTTACAATACTTGCCTGGCCTGATTTTTTAAGCATTGGATATGCCATCCTGCTTAGCTCAAATGCAGATTTTAAATTTGTGTTCATTATGAGCTCATACTCCTCTGTCGTGTATTCTGTGGTTTTTTTTCTGATGTTATGTCCGACATTATTTACTAAAATATCAAGATGCGGAAAATTATCCTTTATGTAATTAATGACTTTTGAAAGATCTTCATGGTTGCTGAGGTCGGCTTTTATGCCTGTTAGATTTGAATGCTTGCTTGTAAGCTCCTGAATATCTTCTTCATTTCTTGAAACAATACAAACTTGAGCTCCATGGTTTAAAAATTCTATCGCTGCAGATTTCCCTATACCTTTACTTCCGCCGGTTATAAGAGCATATTGGCTATTGAGAGTCCATCTGTTTTCCATAGGATTATGAGTTTATGATTTTAATGTTTTGTTTATTTTTTTCTGTAAATTTACCAATGCACGAAGCTTGTTTGATTCCTCTTTCCCCGAGTTGATTTAAAATTTTTGTTTTGTATTTTTCAGGTAATGCTATCAGTAAACCTCCTGAAGTTTGTGCATCACAGAGAATAAGCTTTTTCATTTCAGGAATATCGTTATCCCAGGTTAAATAGTTTTCCAGATACTTTAGGTTATTATGTGTACCACCCGGAATAACACGGGCTCCTGCAAATTTTATGGTTTCATTTAATAAAGGTACTTTATCCATATATATCTTAGCACTGATGTTCGATGCATTTACAATTTCCTTCAGATGTCCCAGAAGCCCAAAGCCAGTTACATCGGTACATGAGTGCACCGGAAAATTATTCATCACGTTAGCTGCTGTATTGTTCAGGGTGGTCATAACCTGCTGTAAATCATCAATTGTTTTTTTCCCTGCCAAACCTCTTTTTACGGCAGTGGACAGAATACCTGTGCCCAGAGGTTTGGTTAATAGTAAAACATCACCTGGCTGAGCATTACCATTACTCAATATTTTGTCAGGATGAACTGTTCCTGTAACGGTAAGTCCAAATTTAGGTTCCAGATCATCAATAGTATGGCCGCCTATTATGTTTATTTTTGCCTCTTTGGCAATGTTTGTCGCACCGCGAAGAATCTCCTCGAGAATATATACAGGCAATTTAGAAAATGGAAACCCAACAATATTCAAAGCAAAAATGGGTTTGGCTCCCATGGCATATATATCACTTAAAGCATTTGCTGCAGCAATAGCACCAAAAGTATATGGATCATCTACTATAGGTGTTATAAAATCAAGAGTCTGGACAATTGCAGTGTCACTGTTTATCTTGTAGACTGCAGCATCATCAGAGTTTTGTGTGCCGATGAGAATGTTTGGATCATCAGGTACAGACATTTTTGCCAGAATTTTTTCCAGCTCTTGTGGTCTTAATTTACATGCACAACCCATTCCCTGCGTGAATTCTGTTAATTTGTATTGCTTCTTAATGCCTGACTGAGCTAATTTATTTGAATCTGGTTGTAGCTTTTGGATTGTTTCAACGATAATGTTTCCAGCCTGCTCTATTTCGTATACCGAAGTATTTTTTCCTGTTGAAAATCTGATGGTGCCTATGGCATATTCTTTTTCAAGGTTTATAGCTTCCAGTACCGGAGATACCTGTATGTCTTCTGTATGGCAGGCAGCTCCTGCTGATACTGCTATTCCGACTCTATTTAATTCATTTACAATATAATTCGCTTCTATCCTTTTGAAGCTTAATGATAAAGTATTTGGAAGTCTTTTTTCCGGATGTCCGTTTAGTTTAATTTCTTTTAATTTATCTGATAACCTGAAATATAAATTGTCTTTGGTTTTTTGCATATTGTCCCTGTTCATTTCCATATCACGGTGAGCAATTTCACATGCCTTACCAAAACCTACAATTTCAAGTACATTTTCTGTTCCGGCTCTCATCTCTCTTTCATGATCAGCGCCATGAATTAATTTCTCCAGCTTGATACCTTCCCGGAGGTATAAAGCACCTACCCCTTTGGGTGCGTAGAGTTTATGGCCGGCAAGAGAGAGCAAATCAATATTGTTTTCTTTAACGTTAACAGGAATTTTTCCTGCACTCTGTGCTGCATCTGTATGAAATAATATGTTGTTTTCTATGGCTATCCGGCTAATGCCATCAATGGGTTGGATTGTCCCGATTTCATTGTTAGCATGCATGATACTAATTAAAATGGTCTTTTGTTTTATAGACTTTTTTAAGTCTGTAAGCTGAATCATGCCATATTTATCTACGGGAAGATAAGTAACTTCAAAACCCATTGTTTCCAGGTATTTACAAACTTCTGTTACTGCAGGATGTTCTATTTGAGAAGTAATGATATGATTGCCTTTGTGCTTGTTTTTAAGGGCAATTCCTTTGATTGCGTAATTATTGGATTCAGTACCCCCACTTGTGAAAATAATTTCATGTGGCTGACAATGAATTAATTTTGCCGTTTGTTCTCTACTATATTCAATGGCCTTTTTTGTTTCTCTTCCATAATGGTGCATACTGGACGGATTGCCAAAATATTGATTGAGATAAGGCTTCATAGCTTCAGCAACTTCTGAATCTATAGGGGTCGTAGCATTGTAATCCAGATATAGCTCCATGATATTTCTTGAATTTTATTATGACAAAAATAATGATAATAAAGTCGATTGTCAGAAATTATTATGATTTATATTTTTGTATATTGCAATATTTTCTTTGAAGACAATATTTATTAGGATATAGCCATGAAAGTTACCATTTATGTAATTTTGTTTTGGTCTTTTGTTGTATCTTCTTGTGCAGCAATAATCCAAAAAGATGCTAAAGAAAAACAAGATGTTATCTCTATTGATGTTAACGACAAATATGAACGGGGTGAACAAATAGATATAACTGTTGCAAATGCTACAGAAAACGATACCATCTATATTTATGAACCCCAACAGATAAGGATGGAGAAATTAGAAGGGGAAAAATGGAGAAAAGTGCGTATCAGATACTGTCCATGTGGTGCTTCTTGTCCCCAGCCACCAGAAAAACAATTACTAATGCCTGGAAATGAATTCTTTATACAATGGGATCAAATCGAAGAGTGGTGTGGTGAAAAAAATGAAAAGGGAGTTCCGGAAACACATACGGCAGAAGCTGAAAAGGGTCTTTACCGAATAACAATAATTTATTATAAACCGGATAGAAATCAGGCCTATAAAATTGTAGAAGAATTTGAAATAGTAGATTGAAACTCACTGTACATGTTAAATCTTTTGTTAGACGAGCAATCATTCAGGTCAGATATCAGATTCAAGTATTGATATTTCTAATATGTTAATTTAAATTAGAAAAACAGATAAATTTTTCCATTATGAAGAGGTTATGTTTTTTAGCTTTGAGTATGTTTTTAACCCAGAGTTCATTGGCTCAACCATGGATAGATAATCTTGATAAGAAAAAATTAGGTGAGGCTACATTCTATGATATTCAGAATTCATTTTACGATTACTGGGAAAGTCAAGAAGCTGAAGATAGATATTATTATGGAGATGGAAAGAAGAAAAAAGTTGGAGGATGGAAACAATTTAAAAGATGGGAATGGTTTTGGGAAATAAGAGTTGATCCCGAAACCGGTACTTTCCCTGATGTGTCGGCTTTTGAAGTTTATAAGGAATATTTAAGGAAAAAGTCTACAAAACAAAAGAGTGAAACTATAGAATGGAGCAATCTGGGAACAAGCTCTTCAAAGAGTGGATATCACGGCATCGGAAGAATTAATTGCGTAGGATTTCATCCTGAGAATGATGACATTTATTGGGTGGGATCACCATCTGGAGGATTATGGAAAACAACTGACGGAGGAAAAAACTGGACTGTGCAGAATGACGACCATACCGTCATTGGTGTTAGTGATATAGCTGTGGTTGATGATTACAGTGAGTCTCAAACTTTATTTATAGCTACCGGCGACAGAGATGCCTGGGATAACAGAAGTGTTGGCGTTTTAAGGTCAACTGATGGTGGTGATTCCTGGGAAGAATCACTTTCTTTCACAGTAAAAGAGGGAGTTTTAACAACACGTCTTTTACTACACCCCAATGATAGCACTTTATACGCTGCTACAAACAAAGGAGTATATAAGACAATAGACAGAGGAGACAACTGGGAGCAAATATCATGGACAGGACTCATTGATATGGAATTTAAACCCGGTAATCCTGAAATTATGTATGGTTCTACAACCAGTAATACAAACATCTCTCCTGCAAAGATCTATAAATCGACAGATGCCGGTGAAAACTGGACAGAGATCGATAACATTACCGGCAATAGGATTGAGCTGGCAGTAACTGCTGACGATCCTGAAATTGTTTATGCTGTTGCTTCCAATGATCAATCGGGACTTGAAGGGATCTATCGTTCCGAAGACGGTGGCGATTCTTACAATAAAACGTATGATAACAAGAATTTATTAGGCTGGGAATCCGATGGCTCTGATAGTGGAGGTCAGGGTTGGTATGATTTGACTATAGCTGCTGACCCGAATTTTGCCGATACTGTATACGTCGGTGGAGTGAATACTTGGTTATCTGAAGATGGAGGCGACTCATGGGAGATTGTAAACCACTGGTGGGGTGATAGAGCTCCTGCGGTACATGCTGATAAACACTGCATGGAGTTCCGTAATGGTACTTCTGAACTATTTGAAGGCAATGACGGTGGAATATATAAAACTGATGACTTCGGATCTACCTGGGAAGACTATACCGATGGTATGGTAATAAGTCAGATATATCGTTCCGCATCAGCACAGACGGATTCAAACGTAGTACTCAATGGACTGCAGGACAATGGGACCAAACTTTATCATAAAGGTAAATGGTATGATGTGCAGGGAGGCGATGGCATGGATTGCATGATTGATTATACGGATGTTAATACGCAATACGGTACGTTGCCAAATGGTGCAATAAGACGTACGACAGACCTATGGGAAAATTCAAAAACAATTATTTCTACCGATACAATCACTGGAGCCTGGGTAACACCAATAGAAATGCATCCTGAAGATCACAGCACCCTATTTGCTGGTTATTCTGATTTGCTTAAATCTACTGATCAAGGCAATAACTGGGAACGTATTTCAGATATCGACATTGCTGATAAAATAAGAGCTATAGCTATTGCTGAATCTGATCCAAATACAATTTACCTGGCCGGGCGGAATGAAATTTGGAAAACTACTGATGGCGGTGAAGCCTGGGAGCAGATAGACAACAATGACTTACCCTTATCTTCCAATAAAATTGTATCAGTTACAGTTAAACATGATGATCCGAATACAGTATGGGTTTCACTTGGAAATTATAATAATCAGAATGTATATGAATCTGTCGATGGTGGTGAAAGCTGGAGTGACATATCAGCAGGATTGCCGGAGTTACCCGCCTTAGACATTGTAGAAAATAAATACAATACCTGGTCTACAGAGTTGTTTTTGGGAATGGATGTGGGAGTGTACAGAAAGGTCGGTGATAATGACTGGGAACCTTTTAATACGGGTTTACCTAATGTTGTGGTAAATGATCTTGATATTTATTATGATGAAGTTGAACCTGATAATAGCCGTATTTTTGCTGCAACCTACGGAAGAGGTTTATGGGAAGCCAGATTGCCATTGAGCGGAATGGTGGCAAATCCTTCAGAAATAAAAACATTTGTTTATCCTGAAAGTATAGATATTGATTGGAAGGTAAACACAGATAATGATTCTGTATTGCTTGCATGGTCAGATACAGATTCTTTTGGAGAACCTGACTCTGCAGTTGAGTATAATGAGGGTGATCGGATAAAAGATGGTGGAGAAGTACTTTATTTTGATGATACGCAAAGTGAATACACGCATCATTCTTTGGAAACGAATACGAATTATTATTATAAGCTTTGGTCATTTAATGGTGAGCGATATTCTCCAGGAACAATGCTGGAATCTACAACAAGTTGTTATGCGCCTTCAGAACAAGCTACCGATCTGGTTTTTAGTAAGGTAACAGACAGTTCAATTACTGCCAAATGGATGAGGGGGACAGGAGATAATGTTATAGTTATTGTTAAAGAAGGTAGCAGTGGAGAGGGACTACCGGTTTCCGGTATTGGCTATAAGGCTGATAATGTTTTTGGAGAAGGCAGTAACGTAGACGATGATTATTTTGTCGTTTATAATGATGATGGAGATTCTGTGGTTGTGGAAGGATTAAACAGAAAAACGGGTTATAATTTTAAAGTACTTGAATATAAAATACAAGATAGTTGTTACCTGGAACCTGCTTTAACAGGAAATATATATACAAAACAAACTACAGGAATTGATAAGGAACTGGAATCTCAAATTAAAATATATCCTAACCCTGTGAAGAATATGCTTGTGATTGAAAATAACGGGTTTTCCAATGCTGTTGATATTCGAATCATGGACATATCAGGGAAATTGGTATATGATCAAGCAGCTCGTTCTTTTGATAAAACGACGATTAATATGAAAGCTTTTGATCCTGGGGTCTATATTATCCAGATAGGTGGAAAAGCTGGCGTTATTCAGCGTAAAATTGTTGTGGGGAAATAAAATACTCAATAGCTTTGTTAAAGCAATTAGCCCTTACTTTGTTTTTGGGCTAATTGCTTTTATTATTCCAGCATGAAGGCTTTTTTATATCCGTCTTCACTTCATTGCGTTTTTTTATTCCTCGTCTTTAATCTTTTGCATAATAACCTCGATTGCTTTGTCGAGTTGGGGGTCTTCATCATCCAGCCGGTGTTTAAAGTTATTATTAATGTATATATCCGGCTTTACACCTGTTTTTTCCAGATTACGTCCATCCAGACTATAACAGCCCCATGTAGGCAAACGGGTATATGAACCATCTACCAACTGCTTGCCTGAAGTGAAAATAATCCATCGGTATGTTTCTGTACCTACAATAGTGCCCAGGTCAAGTTCTTTAAATCCGGCAGCTGTCATTTCAGCATCACTCAGGCTATGTTCATTTACTAATATTACGATAGGATTCCCTGATGGAGCAAAGTTGGGCTGAGGTGACATTTCTCCGCCACGGGCTTTCCATTGCAGGTAAGGACGTTGTGATAAAAACTGCAACACATCATCGTGAATATTACCACCTCTGTTGTAGCGTAAATCTAAGATTAATCCATCCCGGTAAAGCGTTTCGGTAGTCATATCTATTAAAAAGTCCTCAAGACTTTCGGACCCCATATCTTCCATGTACACGTAGGCTACATTTTTATCTGTTTGTTTGTCAACCCGCTTTTGCTTTTCTTCTACCCATTCATCATATAACAATTGATTAAATTTACCTGAAGAAATCGGGTGAACAAGCGTTTTAAATTGTTCTCCTTTTCTTTCAAACGTCAGGGTGAGCTCTTCGGGCATATCAGGAAAACTAAAGTATTTTTCTCTGTTTTTATCGACTTCAACTTTCTTGCCATTTACTGCAATAAGCCGGTCACCAGAATGAACGGGCTTTTTTGTCAGATCCAATGGTGATTTGGAGACAACTTTCTCTACCACATAAGGGTCTTCCTTATTAAACAGAACGCCAATAGCTGTTGAATGTAAGGTATAATATGTTTCCTCTTCTTCACCGTTTGAAGAAAATCCAAGATGGGAAGAATTTAATTCACCGAGCATGTCGTTAAACAGGGTCCTTAAATTTTCACGTGTCTGAACATGAGGCAAATATGTTTTATATTTTGTTTTTATGGCTTCCCAATCCACACCATGAAATTCATCGTCGTAGAAAAACTCTGCCAGAATAGACCAGTTTTCGTAAAACATCTGTTCAAACTCATCTTGCAGTTTTTTGCTGAAAGAATGCGTAACATCAATTTTTTCAGTCTCGTTATTATTGAGGTCAATTTTATGGACGTTACCATCAATGAGTGTATAAAAATCGTCTTTGATACGGACAATTTCTCCAAATCTTTTATCGTCAAGCTTTTTCATTTTCGGTTTTTCGAAAGGCGGTAATTCCATTTTCCAGAAGCCATAATCGCCATCTTGCGTGGAGGCATAAAGAACAACAGGCTTTTTATCATAGTAAAAGACATACGGTTGATATTGTTGACCACTACTAACGTGCAGCTCATCCCATCTTTGTTTTACCAGATCCAAATCAAACTGAATCTCTGGTATCAACGTATCTTGTTTTTCACTGTCTGCAAACAACTCTTCATACTTTTCTGATTTAAATTCTTTCTGAAATTTAAACAACGGAATGCGATAAAGATGCGATTCATCTGTTCCTCTTGGAAATGAAACCTGAAAACGATCTGAGGAAAAATATATATATCTTCCATCAGGCGACCAGTAGGGTGATTGTTCAGTAATTCCGGAACGGGTTAAATTGAATGATTCCTTTTCATCGATGTTGTATATAAAGATATCCTGTTCAAAATTCCTGTAAGCAGTATAAACAATGTAATTTCCATCCGGAGAAAATCGTGGTTTGGAACCCCTAAACCAGAATTCATCTTTCACCAGGGTAGATGTGTTTAAGTTGTCCAGATTAAGCATCATTAGCTTCTCACTTCCACGTATAAAAACCAGCCGGTTTCTTTCTTTGTCCATCTGAATATGCCGGTGAGATTTTTCAACATCGGTAAGTTGTTTCTCTTCTTTTGTTCCTTTGCCATCTATAGTGAACAGATTGGTAAATCCCTTGTCTGTGCGTGTATATATCAGGTTTTTACTGTCTTTTCTCCATTTGACTTCTACTACCCGCTCTGTTTTTTCAGTTTCGAGTTCACGAATAAACTCACCTTCTATATCGCTTATAAATAACCTTCCTCTTGATACAAAAGCCATTTTCTTATTGTCCGGTGCAATATCAAAGGCAGAAATTTTTCCTTTTACCTGAAATTCTTTGTCAGTTTTAAGCATATTTTCCTCATATAGTGAGATATTTAAGGCTCTGGAAGAATTTTCAGCAACATCATAAATATAGGGTTGATAGTCCTTTGTAAAGACTACTTTTTTTCCATTTGCACTGACCTGGGGACGCCCTATAGAACTTTCAAAGCTGGTTAGTCTTGTCTTTTGATCACCTTCCAGTTTGTATAAGTTGTATTCTTCATTCCATTCATCGGAGACAAAGTATACGGTACCATTCTTGTCTATGGTAGGCCAGAAATCCTTACCCTCATAATCAGTGTGTTCTGTATAAACCTCAGAAACCGGGTTATACGATTTGATATCCGGATTATGTTCTCCTTTATACCTCTTACGTTGGGGAAAACGATAACTTTCCCAGGATTCTGTAAAATAGACAGCATCTGATTCCGGATGTTCTACCAGGTGATGAGGAGTGTTGAAATAATTTGGGAAAAGCTTTACGGGAGTTTCTCCCTGTACTGAAATTTTAAAGGTAGCAAACTGATTGTATCTGTCAGATGTAAAATATATGGAATTATTGTCCCATGACCAGCTCTCTGCATAGTCATCAGCATCGTGCCACGTGAGTTGTTTAATTTCCCCTCCTCCTGTAGGCATTATATATACATCGGCATTGCCATTTTTAGTAGAAGAAAACGCAAGCCATTTTCCGTCAGGAGAAAAACGGGGATGTGATTCTACACCCTCCATACCAGTGAGCCGGTATGCTTTTCCACTCTTCACGTCAGCACTCCATAAATCATTTTCATAGGTAAAAACAACAGTAGACCCATCCGGTGACAAAGTGGGGTCTGTTACAAAATGTAGTTTATCTGTCTCCTGTGCTTGCAAGGAAAGCCCAATAAAGAGAGAAATAAACACAAATAAATGATGAAATTTCATAATGTTTAGTTTATAAGGTTATTTTAATGCTATTATTACGATTGATATTTTTTAATTTAGTTTAACTTAATCTGCATTGCTTGATAATATGAATATGAATTAACTTGTTACTTTAAAGGAGGATTTTTTATTATCTTAATATTTAATAATTCTATCCTATTTAGCTTAAATTTGCAATTGAAAATTTATTAGCTATTTTCTTTTGGAAAGATAAGAATAAAAAACAACATATATGACATGGATATTATAACTAAAATATTAACAAAAATTTTCGGAGACAAATCACAACGCGATATTAAGGAACTACAACCTATCGTAGATAAAATTAACAGCGAATATTCGAAATTACATGATATTAGTACTGATGAGTTAAGAAATAAAAGTAATCAGTTAAGAAAAGAAATTTTAAAATATATAGAAGACGAAGAGAAGAACATAGAAGACTTGAAGGAGAAGGCTGAACTTCCTGATACTGAAGTGGATGAAAAGAAAAAACTTTACAATCAAATAGACGAGATAGAAAAAGAGATAGATAAAAAACTTGAATCTAAATTAGAGGAAGTTTTACCTTATGGTTTTGCTATCATGCGGGAGACTGCAAAGCGTTTTAAGGAAAATGAAGAGATAGAAGTTACAGCTTCTGAATTTGATAGAGAGCTTTCTGCAATTAAAGATTATGTTAAGATTGACGGAGAAAAGGCTACTTATTTTAATTCCTGGGAAGCAGGAGGAAGTCAGGTTGTATGGGATATGATTCCTTATGATGTGCAGTTAATTGGCGGGATAGTACTTCATCAGGGAAGAATAGCTGAGATGGCTACCGGAGAAGGGAAAACTCTCGCAGCTACTTTGCCGCTGTTCCTTAATGCATTAACAGGGAGGGGGGCACATCTGATAACAGTGAATAATTATCTGGCCAAAAGAGACCAGGAATGGATGGGACCTTTATATGAATTTCATGGATTATCAGTGGATTGTATAGATAAACACGAGCCTAACTCTCACGAAAGACGTAAAGCATATCAGGCAGATATTACCTATGGGACCAATAATGAATTTGGTTTTGATTATCTCAGGGATAATATGGCCATTAATCCAGGAGACCTGGTGCAGAGAAAACATAACTTCTCCATCATTGATGAGGTAGATTCCGTGTTAATTGATGATGCGAGAACTCCTTTAATCATTTCAGGACCGGTAGCAAAAGAAAATACCGAACAATTTCAGGATTTGAAGCCTAAGGTAGAAACACTTGTTTCCGTGCAGAAAAAGCTGGTTAATCAAATCATAACGGACGCAAGAAAAGAGTTGAGAGAAGAGAACAGGGAGAAAGGAGGTTTCCTGCTGCTTCAGGCTTATAAGGGGCTGCCTAAAAATAAAGCTTTGATTAAACTTCTTAGTGAAGAAGGTAACAAAGCACTTATGCTGAAGACTGAAAATTATTACATGCAGGATAACAGTAAACACATGCATAAGGTTACCGATGATTTGTATTTTATAATTGATGAGAAAAGTAACTCTATAGAACTCACTGATAGAGGGTTGGATATGATAACAGCCAAGACGGAAGATCCAAACTTCTTTATTCTTCCGGATATTGGTTCTGAATTGGCGGAGTTGGAAAAACAAGATTTAAAAGAAGATGAGATTATTGCTAAAAAAGATGAATTACTCCGGGATTATGCTGTGAAGTCGGAGAGAGTTCACACTTTGCAACAATTATTAAAAGCCTATACACTTTTCGATAAAGACGAAGAATATGTCGTGATGGACAATAAGGTCAAAATTGTGGATGAACAAACAGGTCGAATTATGGAAGGGCGCAGGTATTCTGATGGGCTTCATCAGGCACTGGAGGCAAAAGAACATGTTAAGGTAGAGGCTGCAACACAGACATTCGCTACTATAACCTTGCAGAATTATTTCAGAATGTATCACAAGTTGTCTGGGATGACTGGTACTGCAGAAACAGAGGCGGGTGAATTTATGGATATTTATGAACTCGATGTGGTAGTTATTCCGACACATGAACCGGTTATAAGGGATGACAGGGATGACATGGTTTATCGTACTAAGCGGGAAAAATATAATGCTGTCATAGATGAAATTCAGCAATTGATTGATAAAGGGAGGCCTGTTCTTGTGGGTACTACTGCTGTTGATGTTTCGGAGCTGTTAAGCAAAATGCTTAGGATACAGGGCATAAAACATAATGTGCTGAATGCTAAATTGCACCAGAAAGAGGCTGATATCATTGCCGAAGCAGGTAAATCTAAAACTGTTACAATTGCTACCAATATGGCGGGACGGGGGACGGACATTAAACTCTCCGAAGAAACCAGGCAAGCTGGTGGTTTAGCAATCGTGGGAACTGAAAGGCATGAATCCCGACGTATTGATAGACAGTTAAGAGGTCGCGCCGGAAGACAAGGAGATCCTGGTTCTTCCCAGTTCTTCGTTTCTCTGGAAGATAACCTTATGAGATTGTTTGGCTCTGACCGTATTGCCAATATAATGGCTCGTATGGGACTTCAAGAAGGAGAGGTGATACAGCACTCGATGATATCACGCTCGATAGAGAGGGCGCAGAAAAAAGTTGAAGAAAATAACTTTGGTATTCGTAAAAGGCTGCTGGAATATGATGATGTGATGAATTCCCAGCGTGAGGTAATTTATGATAAAAGACGACATGCTTTGTTCGGAGAACGTCTTTCTGTGGATATTGCTGGTTCAATGAGAGATGTAGCCGAAAGCATTGTTGAAGAATTTCAGGATAGTTCTGATTTCGAAGGATTCAAATTCGAATTGATAAGGACACTATCTATTGAATCTCCTGTTTCTGAGGAAGCATTTCTCAAAATGTCTTCAGAGGAAGTTGTTGAAAAGATTTATGAAGTGGTTAAGAACTCATATAAACGGAAAGAAGAAACCATCGCTCAGCAGGCATATCCTGTTATTAAAGATGTTTATGAAAAGCATTCCCATCAGTATAAAAATATTGTTGTACCCATTACAGATGGAACAAAAACAATACAGGTTGTTACTAATCTTGAAAAAGCTTACGAAACAGAAGGTGAGGAACTAGTAAAATCTTATCAGAAAACGGTCATTCTTAGCACCATTGATGATGCATGGAAGGAGCATTTAAGAGAAATGGACGATCTGAAGCAATCTGTGCAGACAGCGACTTATGAGCAAAAGGATCCCCTCTTGATATACAAGTTTGAAGCCTTTGAACTTTTCAAGAATATGCTTGAGAAGATAAATAAAGATATCACTGCAACCTTGATTAAAGGACACATTCCTGTTCAAGATGCTGAAGAAATTCAGGAGGCTCAAAGAAGAAGAAAGCTGGATATGAGCAAATATGAGACCAAACGACCGGAAACAGTCACCAGTGGTGGGCAACAGCCCCAGAAGGCAGAACCAGTAAAGGTAGGGAAAAAGATTGGTAGAAATGAGCCCTGTCCTTGTGGAAGCGGGAAAAAATATAAAAATTGCCATGGCAGACCTGGCGCAGAACCATTGAATACTTAAAGCCGGTAAATTACAAACAAAACCTTATGATGAGGTGGTTTAGTTTCATGTCGTAATTTGATTATTAAAAGATGATATGTTTTTAGCATTGGGGCGAAAACATTCTAACACCCTTTTAATAAATACATTTTAAATTTAAATTGCTTTATCTGAGATTTATTGCTCCGCTCCTTCTTACTTAAAATACCAGAGTAAACATGGTTATTTTTTATTTTTTATAAAAATGTGTTTTATCTGCGTATTTTCTACTTCTCTTTCATAAATAGTGAAATGCTTGTTTAACGACTTTATTAAAGGAGTAAGTTTGGAGAATCCGTAATTTCGTGGATCAAAGTCTGGTTTCTTTTTAATGAGCAGCGCTCCAACTTCTGCAAGAAATGCCCATCCACTGTCATCGGCTACATCATCAATTGTACTTTTTATTAACTGGATTAATTTTTTATTAATTTTATCAAGTCCTGATGCAGTGGTAGTAGGTTTTTCCGTATTTTTAACTCCAGATTTGCGGGGAGATTTCGTTTGTTTTTTTTCTGCCCCTCCAATTATTTCAGTATATATGAATTTGTCACAGGCCATGATAAATGGGCTGGGGGTCTTTTTTTCTCCAATTCCCAGAACCAACATGCCCGATTCCCTTAATCGTGTGGCCAGCCTTGTAAAATCACTGTCACTGGATACAATACAAAACCCGTTTACTTTTTGGCTATGCAAAATATCCATAGCATCAATGATCATGGCTGAATCTGTTGCATTTTTACCTGTTGTATAACTATACTGTTGAACCGGAGTTATGGCATGTTCAAGTAAAGCAGGTTTCCAACCTGATACTGTCGGCTTTGTCCAGTCTCCATATATTCTTTTGATTGTTGGTTTGCCAAATTTTGCTATCTCATCAAGCATTCCTTTTACATTTGAATAAGGAATATTATCAGCATCAATGAGAACAGCTATTTTTAAATCATCCTTTTCTTTCATGGTATTTAGAATATATTAATATTAAAAACAATAGTTTTATTTCTCATATACTTTTTCACCATGAATATAAGTTTCTAAAACCTGTGTTTCCGGTATGTTGTCTTCTTTAACATTCATAAGATCCTGATCTGTAACAACAAAGTCAGCCTCTTTATTTTTTTCAATGCTTCCTCTTTGATTTTCTTCAAAACATGATTTTGCCGCCCATATGGTCATAGACTTTAATGCTTCTTTCCTTGTCAGGGCATCTTTTTTCTGAAAACCTCCTTCAGGATAACCTTCCAGGTCTTTTCTGGCAACCCCTGCATAAAATCCGTATAATGGGTTAATATTTTCTACCGGAAAATCACTTCCATTGGGAAGCCATCCGTTTTCTTCCAATAATTTTTTATAGGCATATGCGTTTTCGATTCGTTCTTCCCCGATACGGTCTTCTGCCCAATACATATCGGATGTCGCGTGAGTTGTATTAACTGCTGGTATGATTGAGTGTTTTGAAAATAGCTCAAAATCATCGGGGTGAATTATCTGAGCATGCTCAATTCGCCATCTGCGGTCGTTTTCGCCATTCAGTAAATCACCATAGATGTTTAACATGAGACGGTTGGCTGAATCTCCAATGGCATGAGTGTTGACCTGATAATTATTTTCGTAAGCTAGCTCTGAAAAATGTTGAAGGGAGTCTTTATCAGTAACTATTATTCCATAATTTTCAGGATCATCGCTATAGGGTTCAAGCAAACATGCTCCACGTGAGCCTAAAGCGCCGTCAGCAAACAGCTTAATCGATTGTATATGCATTTTATCTGTTTTGTATGTACCCTGCTTAACAAATACATCTATATTTTCCTTTGTGGGACTCAGCATGGCATAAATATTCATTTCCAGTTCCCCTTCTTTCTGCAGTGAATCCATAAGGTGGACAGGGGAGTAAGACAAACCGGCATCAGCCACCATAGTTAAACCAACTTCAAAACAATTTTCCTGTCCCTGGAGTATTGCATCAATTTCTTCTTTTTCTGTTGGGGGCGGAATGTGTTCTGAAACTACACCCATAGCATTATCAATTAGGATGCCTGTGGGTTCTCCTGCCTGTTGCATGATCTTGCCTCCTTCAACCTCTTTGGCTTTTGTCATTCCAGCTTGTTCAAGGGCTGCAGAATTTACGTAAGCTGCATGTCCGTCGATTCTTGTCAGATATACGGGCTTATCAGGGAAGACTTCATCAAGTGCTTTTTTGTGGGGAAATTCCTTTTTTTCCCAGTCATTTTGATCCCAGCCTCTTCCAAGAATCCATTCAGGATCATATTCTTCGTTATAGTCTTTTAAACGATCAACAATTTCGTCCAGCGATTGAGTGCCTACTAAATCTACCTTTCGCAAATTAAGGCTATATCCATGAAAGTGACAATGGGGATCTATAAAACCGGGATAAACATATTTCTCCTGGAGATCTTTCGTGTTATTCGAAGAAAATTTTTGGAGAATCTCTTTCTTTTCACCAACAGCTACAAATTTTCCGTCGTTTATAGCTGCAGCATTGGCTTTGGAGAAATCTTTATCAACACTATAGATGGTTGCATTCGTAAGAATTGTATCCACCTTTTCTTTCTGTGAACAAGAAAAGGTCATAATGGCTAAGGGTAAAAGAAATAATAATTTTTTCATAATGTGTTGTTTAAGTACAATGTGTCAAATTTACAAAATTCATAATTCTTTTAGGATTAAATCTTGTTTTTTGGATTAGAGGGATTAATTTGTATTTTTATTTTTTACGAGAATTATTAGTGATAGTACTAAAATTATAGGTATGTCAGGAAAAACAGAAGAATTCAGAAAACAGGCGAAAGAAGTAATTGACTGGATTGCAAATTATTACGAGGAACTGGAAAATTATCCGGTCAAATCACAGGTAAAGCCGGGTGACATTTTCGAACGTTTACCTTCTCAGGCGCCAGAGGAAAATGAGTCTTTTACGGAGATCATGAAAGATCTGGATAATATAATTATGCCGGGAATAACCCATTGGCAGAGTCCGAAATTTTTTGCCTATTTTCCGGCTAATTCAAGCCTGCCTTCACTATTTGCAGAGATGATTACAGCAGCTCTTGGTGTACAAGGCATGAAATGGGAAACTTCACCAGCGGCAACGGAGCTTGAAGAGCAGATAATGAACTGGCTAAAGCGCGGAATTAAGCTTCCTGAATATTTTTATGGTGTTATCCAGGACTCTGCATCTACTGCAGCAGTGGTCTCTTTTCTGACAGCGAGAGAAAAAGCAACGAATTTCGATATTAATGAAAAGGGATTTTATGACCATGATAAATTCCGTGTATATGCTTCAACTGAAACACATTCTTCAATAGAACGAGCTGTGAAGGTTGTGGGTTTTGGGAAAGAAAATCTGGTGAAAGTCCCTGTTGATAATGAGAATAAGATGGATACTGGAAAACTCGAAGAAGCAATCCGAAAAGATATAGATAAAGGGTACAAACCTTTAGCTGTAGTTGCTACACTTGGGACAACAGGGACGACATCTGTTGATCCTTTAGCCCGGATTGCAGACATTAAAGAGAAATTTAATCTCTGGTTGCATGTTGATGCAGCTTATGGAGGGAATACCCTTTTGCTTGAAGAATATCAGTGGATGCTCAAAGGCACCGATAAAGTGGATACTTTTGTTTTTAATCCACATAAGTGGCTTTTTACTAATTTTGATTGCTCAGCCTATTTCGTGAAAGATAAGGAAGCCCTTGTAAATACCTTTCAACTCATTCCTGAATATCTGAAAACTCAGACAGACGACCAGGTAAATAACTATTCAGATTGGACAATTCCATTGGGGAGAAGATTCAGAGCGCTCAAACTTTGGTTCGTGTTACGATATTATGGAATGAGTGGTATTAGGGAAAAATTACGATATCATATGAAACTTGCTTCAGAATTTAAACACTGGGTTGAAACGCATCCCGACTTTGAATTACTTGCCCCGGTGACAATGAATGTGGTGAGTTTTAGATACCATCCGGCTGATAAAAATGATGAGAATGTATTGAATGCAATGAATGAACAGCTGCTTCACAAGGTAAATAAGACCGGCAGAATGTATTTTACCCATACAAAAGTTCATGGCAAATATACCCTGAGAATGGTGATTGGGCAAACTGAGGTGGAGCAAAGACACGTGGAAGAAGCATGGAATACGATTGGTAGGGTTGTTCAGGAGCTGAAATGATATATTTGGGTAAATTTGGCATTACAAGCTTCTTTGTGAACAACTTTGTATATAAAACCCTTATGCATTGTTTATCGACAGGTATGGCTTTATGAATTGGCTTTTATCTTCGTTAGTGGAGGAGGGGCTTCATTACTGAAAGAATTGCTGGAGTATTATAAATACAAAGGGTGGTTACGTTCTTAAATTTTTATAGTTTAAGATAACCACCCTTCACTTTAACCCCTAAATTGTATTACTACGATTCAATCCAATTGACGATTTTTTTAGCTTGAGGTTTCGTTCTAGAGTAGAATACATCTATAAGTTGCCCATCTTCGTCAATCAGATATTTTTGGAAATTCCATTTTACTTTGGAATCCCTTTTTCCATTATATTTTTTCTGTGTCAACCACTGATAGAGAGGATGTTGATCATCCCCTTTTACAGATATTTTTGCCATCATTGGGAAGGTAACCCCATAGTTCTTTTTGCAAAACTGTTCTATTTCTTCATTGCTTCCGGGTTCCTGTTTCATGAAATTATTAGCGGGAAATCCAATAATAACGAAATTTTTAGAACCATATTTTTCGTATAGATCCTGAAGTCCTTCGTATTGAGGCGTAAATCCACATTTTGAGGCCGTGTTAACCACTAAAACTTTCTTGCCTTCCAGATTCGACAGCTTAAAGTCTTCTCCATTGATATTTTTCACGGTGAAATCATGAAAGCTTTTGTCGGTTAGATTTTGAGAAATACCTGTCATAGCTATATTTAAAATTAAAAGTGCAAATATTATTCGCTTCATAATTGTTTGCATTTATTTAAACTATTAACAAGTTTGCAGGCAAATTTGTTTATTGCTCTGTCAAATTGTTTAAAATAAAATATGGATTAGGCAGGTTAAATTTATTTTAAATTTATTAGATTTGGTGGCATTCTTTGACTTAATGCGTTCTCAAATGTATCTATTAAAAATAGAAAACCATGAAGCATAATTTTTTTATTACAGGACTTCCAAGATCAAGGACAAGTTGGTTAGCCAATTTTTTTACTTATAATGACTCCTTTTGTTTTCATGAAGCAAGCCGTTTTTGTTTTAATATGAACGATCTTAAAGAGTTGATGCAATCTCACAAGGCTCAGAATATTGGAAATTCGGATCCTGCATTGCTTTATATAATGGACGATTTGGTTAAGAAATTCCCCGCCGCACCTGTAGTTCTGGTGGAGAGGGAATTACATGAGACAATTGACAGTTTCATTGATTTCTATACAAGTTATGAATATAAAAGTATCCAGGAATGGATAGAAGACTTGTTTGAAATTATGGAAAGGATCAAACAAAGGTATGATGTATTGACAATCCAGCATGATGAGTTGAATGATATGAAAGGATGTAAAAAAATATGGAATTATATACTGCCTGAAGAGAATTTTGATCAAAAGCGCTGGACTTTACTGGATGAATTGTATATCAATAAATTGGTTGACAAGCACTCCAGTCATGTAGTAAAAAAAAGCATTTACCATCATTATATAAAATATTATTAAAATTTTATAATAATTGAATTCAGCGTAATTTCTATATGCTCATTTTTATGGTGGAAAAAATAACCACTTAACCAGCCTATAGTACTTCCTAAAATAACATCAGAAAGCCAGTGTTTGTTTTTATAAACTCTGTTAAAAGCAACAGAAGTGGGAATAAGATATAGCCACCTTGAATATTCTTCAGCGTAAGGAGTGATGAAAGCAAACGATAAGCTGGCATGCCCCGAAGGGAGAGATTTGTAATGATTGCTGTTATTCCTGAAAATAGGAAATGAACGAAAATGATATGCACCTTTGTCCATGTAAGGTCTGGTTCTGCCGAAAACCTGTTTACCTCCTTCCGTGAGGATAGCGGTGCTTAATATGCTTTTAAAAGCATTTAAAGATGTATGCTGCATTCTTTCGTTTTTTAATGCCCAGCTTCCTCCATAGATTAGAGCATTTAACGGCACAAGAATTTTTTTATCTCCTAAACGATAGAAAGAGTTTGCGTAGTCAGATAAAAAGCCACTTTGATTATTTTGTATGAAATTATTTAGTTTTTGATCATAAAAAATAGCGCCTGTAAATAGTACGGCTGAAGTCATTCCTGCATTTGTTATGGTTTGTGTATCTGAGGAATCTAAAAATTTTTTTTGACTATTAGCAAATACAGGGGATAAGAATATAACAGAGAATATAAGAATATGTGCGTATTTTGGCATGCGTGATATTTTATAAATTTAATCTATAAATATAATACAGAATGTTGATAAGATTGTTTGTTTGACTTAAGTTTAATATTTTAGTACATTCAGGACGGGTTTATAAACATTTAAATACAGAGATATGGCAGATTTTTTTAACGCAATAAGGGTCTATGAAAATGAAGATGGAAGTTATGAACAGAAAGTTCAGCAATGTGAATTTGATAAACTCCCTCAGAATAATACACTTATCAAGGTAAAATATTCTTCCCTGAATTTTAAAGATGCCCTCTCTGCCACTGGTAATAAAGGGGTGACAAAGCATTATCCTCATACTCCCGGTGTTGATGCTGCAGGAGAGATTATTGAAACGGAATCCACTGAATTTAAAGTAGGTGAAGAAGTTATTGTTACTGGTTTCGATTTGGGTATGAACACATGGGGCGGGTTTTCTCAGTATATTCGTGTGCCTGATACATGGTTGATTCATAAACCTGAAAAATTAAGTTTGAAGTATGCTATGGGTCTGGGGACACCGGGATTAACAGCAGGTTTATCGGTTTCTGAATTATTCCTGAACGATGTAAAAGACAGAGGCAGCATTGTTGTTACGGGCGCTTCCGGTGGCGTAGGAGTTATAGCGTTAACTTTATTATCCAGATATGATTATAAAATAGTTGCTGTTTCAGGAAATGAAAAGCAATATGATTTACTGCAAAAACTTGGTGCAGATGAGATTATTGCGAGAGATGAGTTCTCCGATAATTTAGAAAAACCAATGTTGAAAGGTGAATTTGCCGGAGCTATTGATGTTGCTGGAGGAAAGATATTATCCACTATTCTCAGTAAGATGGCTTATGGAGGAACGGTCACATGTTGTGGACTCGTGGATTCTCCAAAGTTGAATACTACTGTCTTTCCTTTTATCCTTAGAGGAATCCGATTGATTGGGATTGATTCTGTGGAATCCGATCTTCATTACCGGAAAAAAATATGGCATATGTTTGCAAATGAATGGAAATTTGAATTTTCCTCTGAAACGTTGCATGAAATAACCCTGGAACAAATTCCACAACATGTTACCAAAATTCTTAATGGTGAAATAACAGGCCGAACTGTTATTCGTATTGATTAAACTATTATTTTCGATTTGCATCCAAGAAATTACAGTTAGTTACAAACGATGTTTAAACCTTAAAATTAATTACTATGAGGCGATTCACCCTAATCACTACCGCTATTTTTTTATGTATTACAACAGGTCTTTTCTCACAAAACGAGAAGAAGCCTCTTTCAATCTCAGATTTAATAGAGTGGAAAGAGATTGACGATGAAATTATTTCCAATGATGGAGAATGGGTTTCTTATGAAGTTAAACCTTTTAAAGGAGATGGAGTATTACATTTATGGAATCCCGAAATAAACGCTGAAAAAACTTTTGATAGAGGCGTAAACCCTGGCTTTGCAGCAAATTCTGATTATTTGGTTTTTAAGATTGAACCGTATACTGATTCAATCAAAGAAAAGAAACTAGATGATGTTCCAGAGAAAAAATTACCTAAAGATTCTTTAGGCATTTATGTTTTTGATTCTGGGGAACTGATCAAGCAGGAAAGGATTAAATCTTTCAAATTACCGGAAAAAGAATCCGGCTGGATGGTTTATCATCATGAGAAAGAGGAAGATGATGATTCTGAGGACAATAAAGAGAATAATAATGAAAAAGCCGATGACTCAGCTCCAGAGGGAACAAAATTAACTGTTTTTCATCCGGTAAAGGAAAAAACATATGAATTCGATCAGGTAACGGATTACGAAATATCTGAAAAGGGTGATCTCATATCTTTTGTCCAGCTTCAGAACGATAAGATTCTTAAATCATCTGTAGTTGTTTTTGATCCGAGAAAGGAAGAGTCAGATATCATATTTTCAGAAGAAGGTCTAAGCAAAGATATTAGCATTGATCATGATGGTGAACAGCTTGCTTTTATTCATTCTATGGATACGACTGAAACTAAGGTGTTTAATTTATACTATTGGAGCAAGAGAAAAGATCAACCTAACAAGCTTGTTGATACCTTAACACAGGAGATTCCGGAAAAATGGACCGTGGGTGAATACGGTAATATATACTTTTCTGATAATGATGAACGATTGTATTTCGGAACTAAAGAGAGAGAACTGGAAGAACCCGAGGATACCCTTATTGAAGAGGAAAAAGTAGAACTGGATGTTTGGAATTGGAAAGATTCTCTTTTACAGCCTCAACAGTTAAGACAGAAGGAAAGAGAAGAAAGACGTACATATCTGGCTGTCTATCATATTGATGAAGATAAAATTGTTCAATTGGCTGATGAACAAGTCAGAAATGTGGAGCCGGTTTTAAAAGGGAATGGAGATGTAGCAATTGGTACAAACGGACAGCCTTATCTCAAACAAACATCATGGAATAGTCCTTCATATAAGGATGTTTATCTTGTTGATATTAATACCGGCAAAAAAGAGTTGGTTAAGGAAAAGATTCAATCTTATATTGATATTTCAACAGGTGGGAATTATTTTTATTGGTATTCTTTCGCTGATAGCAATTGGTATTCCTACGGAATTACTGATAAGGAAGAAATTAATCTTACTAAAGATATTGAATTCCCTTTATACGATGAAGATCATGATCGTCCGAGAGATCCATCTTCTTATGGTTTTGCCGGCTGGACAGAAGATGATGAATATTTGCTAATTTATGACAGGTATGATATCTGGCGTGTGGATCCATCGGGTAAAGAAAAACCTATAAATATTACCAATGGATATGGAAGGGATCATCATATCCAATTTCGCTATCGGGAACTGGATTCTGAGCAGGAATTTATTAATCCTGAAGAGGATCTCTTCTTAAGGGCATTTGATGAAGATACGAAAGCTTCCGGATATTTTACTGCTGACCTTAAAGGTAAAGGGAATCCTCAAAAACTTGTGATGGGAGATTACTCTTATTACACTCCTGAAAAGGCTTTAGAAACCGATAAAGTAATATGGCAAAAGGCTTCTTTCAAACAGTTTCCTGATATATGGTATAGTGATTTACAATTTAATGATCCGAAACGAGTCTCAGAGGCAAACCCACAACAGGAGGAATATCTTTGGGGTGATGTTGAATTGGTAGAATGGATAACTACAGAGGGTACTACAGAAGAAGGCCTTCTCTATACACCTGAGAATTATGACCCAGATAAAAAGTACCCCATGGTAGTTTATTTTTATCGTTTATCTTCTGACGGAATGCACAGGCATCGTCTGCCCAGACCCAGCCGTTCTACGATAAATGTTTCCTTTTATGTCAGCAATGGTTATGTAGTTTTTATGCCGAATATACGCTATAAAATGGGTTATCCGGGAGAAAGTGCTTATAATTATGTAGTTGGCGGGACGAATGCACTGTTGAATAAAAAAGATTTTATAGATAAAGATAGAATTGGCATACAAGGTCAAAGTTGGGGAGGCTATCAAATTGCCCATATTATCACTAAGACTGATATGTATGCAGCAGCTTCAGCCGGTGCGCCTGTATCAAATATGACAAGCGCTTATGGTGGTATCCGTTGGGGTACTGGCAAAAGTCGTATGCACCAGTATGAAAAAACACAAAGTCGTATAGGTGGTACATTGTGGGAAAAGCCGCTTCATTATATAGAAAATTCACCTCTATTTTACGCACCTAAGGTTAATACTCCATTGCTTATGAGGCATAATGATGCTGATGGCGCTGTACCTTGGTATCAGGGAATAGAGTTTTTTGTGGCATTACGCAGACTTGATAAACCGGTATGGATGTTAAATTATAATGATGCTCCGCATAATGAAAGAGCTGATAGTCCCAACCGTAAAGATTTTAGTATCCGCATGAAACAATTCTTTGACCACTATCTCAAAAACGATCCCGCACCTGTTTGGATGGAAAAAGGAATTCCTGCTACTAAAAAAGGTAAAACCAGAGGATATGAACTTGTAGAATAATATCTTTTCAGTATAGAAAACAGGTGAGAGAAATATCTAAATTCCCGGGATAGTAAATAATCGATATTCCCGGGAATTTTATTTTAACCCAAATTATTTTTTTTTGGTGAAACGAACTAACAGCTAATTTGAATGTTAATATTTTTTTGCACTGAAATTTTTATAGGACCAATGCATTAGCCCCATGGCTATTATTAATGATATAACTGCAATTCCGAAGGTCCCTGAAAAATCAAATAGTTCATAGAAATATATTCCAATCAGGGGTGCCACCAGTCCTCTGAGTCCGGTAAGCGTAAGGTGAACTGATTGATAATTTCCAGCCTCTTCTTTTTTGCAGAAATAGGAAGAGCCTATACTCCAGGAAAGAGCCATGGTAGCAGCAAAGATTCCTTTAAAAATTATAGCCAGCAACAGAAAATAGTATATTTGTATTCCAAAAACCACAGAATAAAAAGGGAAAAATTCTGTGAGACCTATAAAGAATATAAACAATGCCAGGGCAAGATATGTTAAGATTACGAATTTTCTTGGATCCAGCTTTCCGATGACTTTCCCGAATGCCGGTAATAGGACTATAGTGAGCACATTGAATCCGTTTTCATAAAAGGCTACACTCGAGTAATTTAAGTCTAGTGCTTCTTTATAGAAAATAGTGATTACTGCTTTTGTGCTCATAAAAGCAAATCCGTAAAACATAAAACTAATTTCGTAATGCCGGTAGGGGATGTTATTTCGGAGAATATTGACAAGGCTGTTTAATGATGATTTTAGCGAATCTCCAAATGTTTTTCTTATTACAGACTGACCCTCATTATACTCAATTCGGGACAATAGATAAATTGAAAATGCCCCTATAATTCCCAGCAGCGGAAAAACATACGTGTATACATAAGGGAAGTAGTCAAGGAGTATTCCATATAAAAGGGTGGTTATGAGCATTAATGCTTTATTGAAAGAGGTGGCTATACTATATAGTTTTCCAAAATATTCCTGACGGTAGTTGTGTTTTAAAAGAAGATTAATGGTTGGGAAGATAAGCGGCCTTGAGAGAAAATAAAATAAAAATATGAATAGAAACAAAAAATGATAAAACAGGGCTTGCGATAAATCTAATTCATGCGCCGGGAAAAATAATAATATTAGGAGCGGCAGATGGGTTAAAATTCCTGTTATCCTTAGAAATCGTCTTTTATTGCTTGATCTCCTCAGAAGCTCATTAAATAATATAGAAAATATCAGAACAATGACACTGAATTGGAAAAGCATTCCCAGTAGATAATTAGAGCCCTTTAGACTTTTAATGAATACAAATTCATTCATAATAAGTGCTCCACGCATCATACCATCAATTACAGAATACCCCAGATGAAGGCGGAAAGCCTTCTTTTCCCGGTCAAACAGATTTTGTTCAATTGAGTTAAGCATGCTCTTACGATAAATAAAAGTGCCTTCAAAATTAATTAAAGGCACTTATTGAAAGTATGAGTTTTATCCACCTTAAGAAATTGGTATTCTATCGTTTTTCCAGCCTTAGAATTGGGTATGTGTTATTGTCCTTAATAAGGTATTCATATGAGTCATAATTTACAAGTCCGCTCATTGATTGGGGTTCCAGTGCAATAGTAATTTTGTTTGACCTTAGCTGAGCTGTTGGAACCATCAAATAATCGCCTTTTGTAATTTTTTTTGTGCACTTTTGTAATTCAACTTCAACATTATAATTCTTTAAATCTTTATCAGCATTGTTTATATTGGTTAAAATTTTATATTTATATATGGCATGATTTTTACTTGGCATATATTCTGTATACTGAATAAAACTTCGATCGAGCCATTTTACAAGATTACTGTCAGAGGCAGGGATGAGATATGCCGATGGTTTTGTCACATTTAGCTGCGACTTTCTTTCCGAATGATACTCGTCTACCACAAAAACTGTATCTTCTCCAGTTTTTACTGATTTTAATGGATACTGCAGAGGTTTATCTCCTTTAACATGTTTCATCTGAATAGAGATCTTTTCTTCACCGTTGTTTTTGATGAGTTTTTCACGTCCCCTGGCTACGGTGTTTTTAATCTTTTCAGCATTTTGAGCTGCCAGTTCGATAAAGCCTTTTGCAGTAAGGTGTTGACTTCTGGCTCTGTGTTCAAGGTTATCGAGAGAATCCCGGCCCCTTCTGCCTTCTACAATATATGAGGAGGTATTTAAAATGCCAAAACTCTGGCGTCCATCATTTATACTAACAGTACTATGTCTTAATCTACCTCCATCAGAGAGGTTCCCTAATGTATATTCAAAAAATGAATATCCTTCCTTTTTAAGTTGTTCCTGCATGTAAGGCTTTACGTTGTCGTAAAATATGTCAATAATCTGTGGTTCTATGTTTATATTTGTAAGACCGCCTATCTGAATATCAAAATTCTTCAAATATCCGAATTCCTTCCAGCTTTGAGAGAATGGATAATATTCATGGATGTCCACAGTTATCTCAGGTTGATAATTTTTAAAAACTTTATGTATGGCTTGAGTTTCTGGTTCTTCTAAAATCAGATGATCCCTGTTGAGATCAGCATTGTTTGCATTTCTTCTCTGATTCTTGTCCCCACCATCTGGGTTTAACTGGGGTATCAGCAACAAATCAACCTTATCAAGCCAATTGTCATATTTGTTTTGCAATAAATCATTAATTAATAAAAGCATGCCTTCTTTGCCCGAAGGTTCATTTCCATGTTGCTGGGCGAACATAAGAAGTTTTAACTTGTTTTCCTCTACTTTCCCCGCTTTTGAAAATTTTACCAATGGAATCTTTTTCCCTTCTACTGAGTTACCAATATATTCCAGGGTTAATTTGTTGCTATGGGAATCAACCTTTTCCAGATACTTTATAATATCTTCATGGGATGTGAGTTGCTTAAAATTTGTTTCTTCTATCGGAGGTGCTACATCTTTATAATATTTTTTACCCGATTTGTTGGTAGTGCACCCTGCGAATAAAAGTATTATAATTAACAGGTAATTCAGCTTATGCATAATATTTATGTGTTAGATTAGATAACTTCCAATAATCTGTTGTCATGTATTTGGAGTAAACTTTTTCTAACAAGTTTATTAAACTTAAAAAAAAAATAAAAATTTTTAAAAAAATCTTTTTCTTATCATTTTACATCCCGTATACATAAACGTTTTAACAGGCTTTATTTCAACAGATTAATATGCTGAAAAGATACATGATACCTGCTTATTTTTTTTGTGTTTAGAGAAATTCCTGGCCTCCGTTATTGATTTGAAGCCCGTGAGCGGGCCGGGGTGGGGTATGACAGATATTTTGGATCACCACGATAAATCGTGGTGTTATTTTTATGCTGCCAAACTAACGGCAGTTGCTACACTCCATGAGTACAGCCCCCACGCGTCTGGGTTATGCAATGTATTTAAATAATAGAAAAAAGTACGCTTTTAGGAGGACTGCATTATTCATGCATCAAGTTTAGGGCAGATACAGGGCGTCGCAAGCCGAAGACATAGTGATTTATTTTGAGGTTTTCGCAACGCAGTATATGCCCTGAAATTGATGTACTTGTGAAAAATATATAAACTATTTTTTTAACATGTTTATAGTACAAAGCTCTTAATCAATATTTTATAAAATATTATTTATGTTTGATGAATAATGCTTAAACTATATATATAGGTGAGATATATTTATACCTTTAAAAAAAATATTTAGTTTTGTTAACACGTTAATTTTAATTGATATCAATCATGGGAAAAAATAAAAAACAGGAACGTTACAAGCGGATATATAATCAATTAGAAGAATTATTACCAACCAGTTCTGATGAATTAGCCCGGATGTCTACAGTCATAGCTGTTTTACATCACAAAATGGATTATTATTTCTGGACGGGCTATTATTTCTTAAAAGCTGATAAACTGATTGTTGGCCCTTACCAAGGACCGGTTGCATGTCAGGAATTAACGAAGAATGAAGGAGTTTGCTGGACAGGTATTAATAATCAAAAAACGATTGTTGTTGCAGATGTCGAAAAATTTCCGGGCCATATAGCATGCGATTCACGTTCTAAATCTGAAATAGTCGTTCCCATTCGTAATAATAACAATCATCTTATTGGGGTTCTGGATATTGACAGCAAAGAGCTCGATGCATTTGATGACATTGATCAACATGAGTTGGAAAACATTGTTAAATTAATTTATCAGGTTTAATTTTTATTTTACGTTTGGAGGGATTGATTATTCATAAGTTTTTAAGATGCGCAAATAGTTATTTGTTTTTTAGAAAGTTTTTTTTCTTAAAGAGATTTCACATTCTTTTGGTTATATTTTTTTTCTTTTTTGCTGCGAAGGGATATAGTCAGTTGAATATCTCGTATTATTTGGAACATGGACATGAGAAGTTGCAATTCTATGAATATGCCGAAGCAATTGAATATTTTAATATTGTCATACGGAATAAGCCGGATTTTTCTGAAGCCTATTTTTTAAGGGCTATAGCAAAATATAATCTTGGTGATTTACATGGCGCTGAAGAAGATTATACTCAATCGATAAAGCTCAGATCGAATGCTTCGAATGCTTATTATTACAGAGGGATAACGCGTATTCAGTTATATAATTTTCATGGAGCCATAGAAGATTTTAACCGCACACAGGAGTTTCAAACTTCTGATGAGGAATTGTTCACTCAACGAGGATATAGCTGGTTACGTCTTGAGGAAAATGATAAAGCCATAAAAGATTTTGACAGGGCGATTAGAAAAGATACTTCCGAAAGGAGGGCATATTATTTCAGAAGTTTAGCGTACTTGAATAAAGGAGATACTGCCAGAACAATCAATGACTTATCCAGAGTAATACAAATAGATAGCACCTATACAGATGCCTTGATAACCAGGGGAAAGGTGTTTTCCCAACAAAAAGAATACAACAAGGCACTGGAGGATCTAAATTGCGCTGTGGAGAGTGACCCGGAAAATGCTGAAGCGCTCTTGCAACGATCTATGGTGTACTATCATTTCGATAAACTTGAAGCGGCAATGCAAGACCTCGACCATGTGGTTGAACTTGAACCGTCTAATGCACTGGCTTATTATAACAGAGCCTTGCTGAACTCTGAAATTGGCGCTTATGATGAAGCTATTGAGGACTATAATAAGGTGTTAGAGCATAATCCGCAAAATATTTTGGCCTATTTTAACAGGGCTTTAGTAGAAATGGAGAGGACTAATTATCCTGAGGCTATAAGAGATCTGACTCTGGCTATCAACTTGTATCCTGATTTTGCCAAAGCATATATGAACAGGTCCATTGCCAGAGCAGAGCTGGACGACTATGAAGGAGCGTATGAAGACAGGCAAAAGGCTGAACAAATATTCTCGAATTACAGTAGCAACAAGCTTGAAGAAGTCAATTTTGCAGATACTTCTGAAAATTTTCAAAGGTTGATTTCACTTCAGGGAAGTAAAAATCTCCCTCATCAGTTTGGCAATGCTGATGAATCCATTGAACCTTTTGAAAATTACAGTATACATTATGATCCGGGTGAGAAAAGAAATATTTCGGAAACTGTGGATCGATATGCGCCTGAAGATTATAACCTTGCAGATATTGATTTTCTTGACGAAAACTTTCGTTTTGGTTTTGAATATCCTTCCCGGAATAATGAATTTCGGGAAAAGATATCAGAGTTAGAGCACAAAATCACCAGTAACCCGGACTCCATAGAACTGAAATATAAATATGCCTTGTTAAACGGTTATTTGCAAAATTATAACGATGCCATCGAAACAATGAATTGTGTTATTGATCGCCGGGATGATGAGAATGATTTTCTGGCTTACTATATTAGAGCCAACTTAAGGACTCAGATGATAGATTATATAAGAAAAATGGACCATGAGACCCAAAACATCAGTATTGAACAAAGTACAAAAAATAGCTTATTGCATAAGCCCATAAGCAATGAGGTCAGGTATCATGATTATGAAAGAATTATCGAGGATTACAATGAAGGTATAAAACGAGCGCCGGAATTCATCTATTTATATTTTAACAGGGCTAATGTAAAGGCTCAAAATAAAAATTATCAGGGTGCCATTGATGATTATGAAAAAGCTATTTTTCTTGAACCCAATTTTGCGGAAGCATATTTTAACAGGGGCTTAACCTATATTTATCTACAAAAAGTTGACAAAGGATGTATTGATTTAAGTAATGCAGGAGAATTGGGAATAGAAAAAGCATATGAAGCGATTAACGTTTTCTGTCAATGACAGATTTCTATCCATTCGCCCCTTGATTACCATCCCTCTGTCTTTTTTTACACTTTCGTTTCATCGTTCAATCGCTTTATCGTTGCCGTACATCTATTTTATCCTTCTTTCACAAGAATATAATTTAGGTTAAACAATCACTTTCAATATTTTATATTTAATCAGTTCGGATAATGAAATTTTCACGTTCATTTGAATAAATTGCAGTTATTATGCTTATTTTAAATGAGTTACAAAACGAATCTTAAGGCAATTATTAATTTTGATAAATAAATCCGCGTTTATCCGTTCAATCTGTGTCATCTGCGTTCTGTTCATGTTTTTTTGTCTACATGCTGTGGATGAGGGTTTTATTTTATTGTTTTTATGTTTTTAAATATATAATATAACGGAATTCCCACGAGAACGGTCAGGATAGCTATGGAAGAAGCTATGGGTCTTTCGGCAAATCCGAGGATTAATATCATAATGTTGATAAGGATGAAGAACACCGGAATTGCTGGATATAAGGGTACTTTGTAACTTTTTAGTTTTTGTTTTCTCAGTTTGAAGATACCAAATACTGCTAATATGGGGAAGATTCCGAGAGAAAATCCCATGTATGTAAGTATGTCATCGAAAGTGCCTGTTAGAACGATGATGATGGCTACGATTACTTGTATGCCTATTGACCAGTGAGGTACACCTGTTTTGGAATGTATTTTTGCTGCAAAAGGGAAAAAATGCCCTTCTTTTGCCATGGCATAGTAGATTCTTGGCCCCAGTATTATCAGTGAGCTTATAGTTGATAGTAAGCCTATAGCCACCAATACAGAAAATATTTGGCCAAAGGAACTGCTGAATAATTGTGTTGCAGCTCTGCCTCCTACAGATATCAAACCCTCCATGTCTTTTGGCGGAATCGCATAAACAAAAAGGATATTGAGAAGGACATAAATAATTATTACAATGAGTGTTCCTGCTAACAATGAACGGGGAAGGGTTTTTGCAGGATTTTTTACTTCTGAACCAATGTAACTGGCAGCATTCCAGCCACTGTATGCAAACATTATCCACATGACAGATAAACCGATAGCCTTGAGACCTACAGAATTAGTATCCGTGTCCTGAAGAACGGAAAAATTATTCATGTCTCCTTTTCCAAAAGAAAAGCCCAATATAATAATCCCGACTATGAGCATGATTTTTAATAAGGTAAAACCATTATGCACTTTTGTTCCCAATTCTACTCCACGAAGGTGGATAGCAGCAAAAAACAGGATCACAATGATGGCCAGGAATTTTTGAAAAACTGCAGCCCCGGAAAAAGGACCAATATTTCCAAACTCCTGAATAGCAGGAAAAGCCTCTATCATATATTCACCTACTGCTATGGAAGTAGCCGCAACAGGTGCAGAAAAGCCCACAATAAATGAAATCCATCCACTAAGAAATCCGACAATCGGGTGAAAGAGTTTTGATAAATACAGATATTCTCCGCCAGAATGGGGCATGGCGGTACTCAATTCTGCATAACATACAGCCCCGCTTAATGCAATGAAACCACCAACGGCCCATAAAGAAATCATTACAACAGGATTACGCAGGTTTTCCATGAGCAGCCCTGAGGTGGTAAAAATTCCGGTTCCCACCATATCAGCAATAATTATGGCTACAACTGGAAAGAACCCCAATTTCCTTATAAGTCCTTTTGAGGAGATTTCCTGGCTCATGGTTTAGTTTATCGGTTTATGCATTATTATCAATCAGGCTCTTGTTCTTCAAAATTATCCGGGTTGATAAACTTTTTTTGTATCCATCGTACGGGATAGTAAATCAATAAAATAAACAATGTTAGCCCGACAGCAAGAATGTAATATCCCAGGGCAACACTAATGCCTAAGCCGGTAGAATAAAGAATAGATGCTGCTGTGGTCAGGTATTTTACCTTGTAAATTTTCTCTACATGCATCACGGTTCCGGCTCCTATAAAACTTACCCCAACAATGATGGCCTGAATGATACGTGTAGGGTCGGTCTGGATAATATCAGTCAGACCAAGATTTTGAAAGTGGATAGTGATGCCTTCTCCCAATGTTACCAAAAGGGCAACAGAGCCCCCTACAATCATATTTGTTTTGATTCCTGCGGGTTTGTTTGTTTTTTCTCTTTCGTATCCTACAATGCCTGATAAAAATGCAGCGATTACCACGTGTAAGAGAATTCTGAGTTCATACATTAGATCCATGATCCATCTGTTTAAGTATTGTATTGAATGATCATGATTGCATAATACAAATATTTTATGATTTTACAAAATGAACAAATAAATATGATTTTTGTCATATTAACTGATCTTATAAAATTATTATTCATTTAAAATCAGAACTATGGTACGAAATAAAATTTTATTCGTTGGATTATTCTTTTTAATTACAGGAATGGTATCTGCTCAGTCCACCAAATGGCAAATTGATAAATCCCACACCAAAATTCAGTTTGTTACGAAGCATATGAAAATTTCTAATGTTACCGGTCAATTTAAGGAATATTCCGGTGATATAAAAGCCGATCAGGAAGATTTTACAGATGTGGATATTCGTGTTACGATACCCGTCGAAAGTATTGACACGGATAATGAGAAACGTGATGAGCATTTGCGGGGAGAGGATTTCTTTGAAGTAGAGGAATATCCTGAAATAAAATTTCAAAGTGTTTCAATCAGTAAAGAAGGAGACAGCCAATACAAGCTTAAAGGTGAGCTGACAATAAAGGATGTTACTCGTACGGAAACATTTAAAATGGAACATTTGGGAACTGTTGAGGCTATGGGAGATATCCGTGCAGGTTTTAAGTTGACCGGGAAGATAGACAGATTTGATTATAATGTAGACTGGGATAGTTCTTTCGGACAAGGATTAGTTGTCGGAAGAGATGTAGAGATCAATATTGATGCAGAGCTTATTAAACAAGAGTAATCTTACAAAAAAAACAAGGCTGTCCGGAGCCGGACAACCTTGTTTCCGTGGATTAATCTATATTTTGGAGATACTTATATAATTCACTGTCTGTTGATAAGATTACCGTCGTAGTGGTATCAAATGTAGCTTCAAATGTTTCCATTGCTTTTGTGAACCGGTATAATTCTCTTGTAGATGTGGATCGGTTGTATGCACTTGCATAAATGTTTGCTGCCTCAGCATCTGCCTTACCTTTTATTGTTTCTGCTTCTTTATATGCTTCCGATTGTATTTCTTCCAACTCTCTGTCCTTTTCACCGCTAATCCTTGATGCTTCACCTGCTCCTTCGGAGCGGAATTCTTCAGCAATTCTGTAACGCTCACTTTTCATACGATCGTAGACCCGGTTTTGTACATCTTCAATATAATTAATTCGCTTGAACCGGTAGTCCAGAACTTCTATTCCAAGGTCTGCTGTTTCTTCATTGGCTATTTTCAAAACATGATCTTGGATTTTTGCTCTGCCAACTTCAATATCAGGCAGGGAATCTTCTATTATTTCACTTATTTTGCCTGTAGTATCAGCTTCTCTGTTTGTACTTCTTACAATTTCTTCAAGTCTGTGACTTGCTATATTATCCCGCGTTTCTCCATCAAGGATGTCGTCAAGGCGCGATTGTGCACCCCGTTCATTTGTCAGTCGTTTGAAAAATTGCAGCGGATCTGTAATTTCCCAACGTGCATAAGTATCAACGAATATGTACTTTTTTTCTTTTGTGGGTACCTGATTAGGATCTCCATCCCACTCCATATAGCGTTTTTCGAAAAAATTAGCCTTGTGAATAAATGGGGTTTTAAAATTTAAACCCGGTTCAGTTATAGCATCGCCTATTGGTTTTCCAAATTGTGTTATAACCACTTGCTCGGTTTCTTTTACAATAAAAGCGCTTTCCGTCAGAACAATTATTCCTGCTATGATTAGAGCAATTATAAGGATTATTTTATTTTTTGTCTTCATATTAATCTGTGTTTTTTATCTGTTAAGTTGTTTCTGGAGTAATGGGATAGCATTATTCCCGTCCTGATGTGTAATGATTTTATCTCCCAACTCAGGAAGTACCTCCTGCATAGTCTCCATGTAAATTCTTCTTTTGGTTACTTCAGGAGCTTTGGCATATTCCCTGTGAAGTTCATTAAATCGATTGGCATCACCTTCCGCATTATTTACCCTTCTGGTTGCATACCCTTCTGCTTTTTGAATGGTTTCTTTTGCTTGTCCCCGGGCTTTTGGAATGATTCTGTTGTATTCAGATTTAGCCTGATTAATTAGGGTTTCTCTTTCCTGTTGGGCTTCATTCACATCATTAAAGGCTTTCTTAACAGGTTCCGGTGGATTGACATCCTGTAACACGACCTGAGCGATTTGTATACCCAGCTCATATTCCCTGCATAAATTCTGGACTTTTTCTTCTACCCTACTGGCTACTTCTACTCTGCCAACTGTAAGGACTTCATTAACTGTGCGATCTCCTACTATTTGCCTTACTACTGACTCAGAAATTGCTCTAAGCGTATTATCGGAATTTCTTACTTTAAAAAGGTAATTGTAAGGTTGATCTACCCGGTATTGTACCACCCACTCAACGTCTGCAAGATTTAAGTCTCCTGTCAGCATTAGAGATTCATCTTGTGTGGAACTTGAACGGGCATAGCTTGTTCTAACACCTGGCTCTGAAGTGCGAAAACCAAATTCCTGCTTTTTTTGTCTTTCAACAGCAACTTTATAAACTTTTTCTACAAAGGGAATCTTGGTTTTTAGTCCTGGATTAGCTGTGCGTATGTGTTTTCCAAACCGTGTCACTACTCCGACCTCTTCCGCGCCAATCTGGAAAAATGAATTGAACGCCAGAATGATCAAAACAAGAACCGTGATGATTGACTTGTAGTACTTTTTTACGATTTGCTCAATTTCTGGTGCATTTGATTGATTGTTAGTCATATATTTTTATTTAGGTTTAGTGCAATTTACAATTAATAATACGAGATGACAAAGGATAATGAATCATTTCTGTTTTAGCGGTCTATCCTTATACTTTATTTTTTTGACATTATTGGAGAAAAGTTTATTCCGTCCGGTTCTTTTCCTGCTTCGAAATGCTCTGTGATTTCCATTTCTTCCAGGTTGAGTACTGAAATTACATCTGAACGTGTATTTGCTATGTAAACAGTCTTATTGTCCGGTACTACAATGCCAATGGGTACTGATGTGCCTTCAAATTCGTCAAAGTATCTCTCTGCATCTTTGTCTTCTGGTACGGGGGGTGTAAGTTTAATTTTTTTTATGATTTCTTTTTTATTTGCATCAAATACTGCTATCTCTCCTGATTCTGCATTGCTTACAACAAAATGTTTTCCGTCTGGTGAAAATTTTGTCCTTATCGGAAAGTCTCCGCATTCTAATTTTTCTGTTAATTCGAGTTCTTTAGTATTAAATACAGCGATTGTATTTTCAGCACGATTTGTAACCCATAACTCTTTCCCGTCAGGTGACACGGCAATGCCTTCTGCACCCTCTCCACTGTAAAGTTGTTTCAGAAGTTCTCCTGTTTCCAGGTTGAAAACCGTAACGTTTCCTGTGCGTATACTGGACACATACGCATACTTGCCATCAGGTGCAGCAGCAACCATATGCGAAATTTCCTGCTCTGTATTCATTTTTTGATCAATTTCTCCTTTTTCTATATCTACAAGGAGGAGGCTTTCAGTACCTTCTGTTGTAACAAGCATTTTGCTGGTGCCGTTAAGCCATTCCATGCCATGCGGTCGGGTGTTATCTTCCAAATCGACAGTCTTTAAAAGTTTTGCTCGCTTTACATCGTATACTGAAAGTGTGTTTCCGGGATTATCATTGTCACCATAATTGCTGACAACTGCAAATTTACCGTCTCCGGAAACTTCCACCTCATGAGGTTGAAGCCCTGAAGGTAATTTTTTAATTGTCTTGCCAGTAGCACGATCAATCAGTGATACATCGTCCCCGCTTTTGTTGGCAATGATTAAGGTTCCTTTTTGATCCTCTTCTTTATCTTTTATTGTAGTTCCGGAAGTAAAGATAATAAATGATAAAGTCAGCGTTCCGATGATAAGAAGAATATTTTTCATTGATTTTAGATTTATTATTATGACATAAAAGATTAAAAATGGTTCACGCAATAACGGGTAAAATTATTTTTACCCTTGTTACCGTGCCATTCTTACTGAGCCTTATAAAGAAATTACTGCGTGTGCTCCCGGATTTCATTGAAATTTCCCATAGCCACTGCCGAGGTATGAATAAAATCATGCTCCAGTACCCATTTTACAGCACCTGAATAGCTGGACTTTTCTTTATTGTTCAAAGCATACTTGCCACCCGAACAGGTTTTCATTGCTACAATTCCGGTTCCATGGCTATGTGCCGTTTTCAACTCCTCTATCAGAGCCTCCTGATCCCAGGAAGTACTCCAGTCACTTTGAGAATGCTTGAAAGCTCCGAATGGATTGAAAGGAACCATCGCCACGTCAAAAAAATGATCCTTGTTGGCTTCTTTAAGGACATTGATGTGGTTGGTATGAGCAGAAAAACCAAAAGCCCTTATTGAGCCCTGATTTTTCATTTCCTCGAAAATTTGCCTGATTGTTTCATTTCTTAGCGCTTCTTCTTCACGCACTCCATGAAGCAACATTACATCTATATAATCAGTCTGGAGAGCTTTGAGGCTTTCTTTCAGGGAGTTTTCCATTTGTTTTCTTATCTCTGATTCACTTGCAGAACCTTCTTTTAAGTCAACTTTCATTTTCGATTGAATTACATACTTTTCTCGCATGCCTTTAAGAACTTTACCAATCATAATCTCATTCTGTCCTTTTCCATATGAGCGCCCTGTATCCAGAAAAGTGATGCCTTCGTCCAATGCAGCCCTAAGAACCGAAGGTTCTTGTGTCCGTGAAGCGCCAACGCCTATGGGGGTGACTTCGATGCCTGTATTCCCAAGCTTTCTGGTTTCGGAAAAGGCTTTTGGAGTGGTTGTTCTGCTGAACACTTTTGGCATAAAACCAATGCCCATTGTGGTGAGTAAAGTGTTTTTGATGAATTTTTTTCGGGTGATTTTCATGAAAAAATAAAGTTAATTTTGAATTTATGAAGATAGAAAATAAGTAGGATAATATCAAATTTGATGCTTTTGGAGGAATCTGTTTTTGTTATTAAGTATTAGGAACGGATGTACATTGTAAAGTGGGAGCTGAAAGTTTGAAGTAATTGCTTGAACCTGTTTTAACGAGAAATAGAATTTTACAATACCAATCTTTTTATAGTTTTTATATCTTCAGTATTTTATATTTGGATTATCCATGCAGCTACAGCAAGCGCATCAGAGGCAACACAGCAATAAAAAAAGCTCCTGAATTTCAGGAGCTTTTGGGTAATTAATGCGGTCCGGACGAGACTTTATTATACTATTTCATATATTTTTCTTGCTTTATTATCAA
>JAWLEB010000012.1:0-74661 GCA_041686375.1 Bacteroidales bacterium | reverse complement strand
AACATTAGTATAAAACCAATTGTGTTTATCTCAGTTATTTGGATGTAAACAACAATTGTTTTTATTCTTGTTCTATCAAATTTACAAGAAAATTGTGGGTTTGATACGCATGTTGATAAATATTTGACAAAAAGTAAGTTGCCATGAATGGTTCCCCCAACTGGCGAATGGTTACGCTTATGCCCCGTAAGTGGAAGAAAAGGCTTTTTGAGTATAGAGTTAAAGCGTAAATAAAAATCAGCCTTGCCGGCCTGTAACTTTTCAGAAGTTGGGAGTGTGGGTAATAAACTAAGGTCTGATCCCTTCCTGTGAGGGATCAGACCTTTTTGGATTCCTGTTCTTTAGTCGGTTTTATTGTTCACCTGGTTTTTTTACAGCGGGTATCTCCTGGTCTGGTGTCCAGGGTGCACCGACCTCAGTAAGCTTCTCCTGGAATGCAGGGATACGCTCTTCCTTGAGTTGGTTCAGTTGCTTGCGGATGCTTTCGAATTGTTTTTCAGCGATCCTGAGGGTCTGCTTCAGGTTAGGCGTTGGGCCGTAAGTTGAATTCTGGGTTCCGATTTGTGCTGCCTGCAAGCGATCGCTTACGGTGGGTTTAGCAGGTTCACTGACCATGTTTTTGGCCTGTTGTCCATGAAGTTCAACTTCCAGGTCGTAGAGGGTTTGGGTGATCTTATGGAGCTCCTGATCCAGACCGTCGGGTGCAGACTCGGAGGCTTTCAGTGCCCGGTCAAGCCTCTCAACGCGTTTATTCAGCATTTCCATCACTTCATTTGCCGCATGAACGCTGCGCTTAAGTTCTGAGATGCGTTGCCAGAAAGCGGCTACTTTATCCGTACTTTTGCCTTCTATGGCAAGCTGGCGCATACGTTTTACCTTGAATTCGGTCGGTCCGGCCAGTTGGATGGTTTCACCCCTTACCTGTTTGGAGAGGGTCACCTGGTAGGTACCGGGAGCTACCATAGGTCCGTTACCCTCTTCGGTGATATAGCTTTCCTGGTCATCAGGCAGTTCGGCAGGTGGATAGCGAAGGTTCCAGGATACCCGGTGTAATCCTTTACTTGTTGGTCCGGAAACACGGCGAACCACTTCTCCCTCTTGATCTTTAATGGTAAGGAGAATCCTGGGTTCCGGTTCGGTGCGCTCTTTATGAAGTGCATCCCATCCGGGATAGGGCTGATATTCATCCATTTCGGCCATTTTCTTTTCCTTTTTCTTCCGCTTTTCTTCACGCGTCTTCAGGCTCTCCTTCAGGTAATAGGTAAAGACCGCACCGTAAGGGGGATTGGGTGCTATGAAATAGGAATCGCCTTGTGAAGACTTTCCATCGTCTCCTAATGGTGAGCGCTGAATATACCACCAGGCTCTGCGGGAATCAAAAAGGATCGCTTCATTTTCCAACTGTTCCTGAGATACATTGCGCAAGGGTGTATAATCATCGAGTATCCATATACCCCGGCCAAAAGAGGCGCCGACCAAGTCGTTTTCCCTCCGCTGGATGGACAGGTCGCGGAAGGCAATATTGGGAGCACTGGCAGTCAATTCGGTCCAGTTTTCTCCCCCATTCACTGTAAAGAAGATTCCGAACTCGGTGGCGGCGAACAGCAGATCCTTTTTCTTATGATCCTGCATGATCCTCCATGCGATGTGACGTTCCGGTAGGTCGTCCGATATACGTTGCCAGGACTTGCCCCGGTCGGTACTCTTATAGATAAGGGGGCGGAAATCGCCCGATTTATGCAGATCGATCACGGCGAATACGGTGTTTACGTCGTGCAGGCTGGCACGGATATCGTTCACAAAGGCCCGGTCATCTTCGATGCCGGGGAAAGAGCTGACTTCAATCTGCTGCCAGTTTTCTCCGCCATCCTCGGTAACCTGAATGAGTCCGTCGTCTGTACCTGCATAGATGAGTCCTTCTTTCAAGGGAGATTCATCCAGTTGGGTTATTGTATTATAGTTGGACATGGCTACCATATCCCAGGCCGAGTTCCAGCTCCACTGGCGACCCATAAATTTAAATTTCAGACGGTCCTCGTTGCGGGTCAGGTCTCCGGAAATCTTTTCCCAGCTGTCACCACGGTCTTCAGAACGCCACACGTTCTGAGATGCAAAATAAAGACGGGTGGGTTTATGAGGACTGATTTCGATGGGAGAATCCCAGTTAAAGCGTTGTGGGGGATCGCCGGCATCAGGTTGGGGTTGGATATACACTTTTTCACCGGTGGTTCGGTCGACACGGACCAGGTTACCCCGTTGCCATTCACAATACATGATATCGGGATTACCGGGTTCGGTTGCCGTTTCATGACCATCGGCAAATAGGGTAATGAACCAGTCGGAATTGCGAATGCCGTTGACGTTGTCGGTACGCGAGGGGCCACCTTGGGTGTTGTTGTCCTGGGTACCTCCATAAACTGTGTAAAAAGGCTTTTTATCATCCACTGATACTTTATAGAACTGGGTTACCGGCAGGTTATCCATAAAGCGCCACGTTTTTTCCCCATCAAAGCTCTCATAGACGCCTCCATCGGTACCCAGGAGGCGGTAACCCGGTTTACCTTCCCTCAATGCCAGGGCGTGATGGTCGCCATGGACGTTATTGGAGCTTAAAGGGCTGAAGGTTTTGCCTCCGTCCTCGGAAACCCGGGTGACTACATCAGCCAGGTAGATCTTATCGAATTGGTTGGGGCTGGCATAAAGTTCCTGGTAGTAATGCGGACCGGTTCCGCCGGAATGCACATCGGAGCGTTTTTCCCAGTGGGTTCCCCGGTCGTCGGAACGCCAAAGGCCGCCTTTGCGAAGTTCCGTTTCTATGACGGCATAGACGACATCGGGTCGCTGGGGAGAGATAGCCAGACCGATCTTGCCCATATCCTTTTTGGGAAGGCCTTTTTTCAGTTCTTTCCAGTTTTCTCCACCGTCTTC
The DNA here is from genome assembly GCA_041686375.1 of Bacteroidales bacterium. Taxonomy (GTDB): domain Bacteria; phylum Bacteroidota; class Bacteroidia; order Bacteroidales; family UBA12077; genus JAGXLC01. The sequence continues at coordinate 71,733 of JAWLEB010000012.1, read as the reverse complement.
GCTGCGATGAATACCCGTTTGGGGTCCACCACCCATATAAGCGGCTTCCGTGCGATGCCGCTGCCACGTGGCTGCATATAGCCGATTGGGATTGCGGGGGTCGATCACTACGTCGGTAACGCCGGTCCATTTATCTGGATTGAGAGTATTTTGCCAGGTTTTGCCCCCATTGGTGGTTTTGTAAAGACCGCGCTGTCCACCGGCTGACCAGAGGGGTCCCTGGGCTGCAACCCATAAAGTGCCTGGTTTTTCAGGATGCACGATGATTTTGGAGATGTGCTGGGATAGTTTGAGTCCCATGTTGGTCCAGGTCTGACCGCCATCCTCGCTCATGTATATACCATCGCCATAGCCAACATGGCGGCCGCCAACATTTTCTCCTGTACCCACCCATATGCGTTTGGGATTGTGGGGATCGATGGTGACACAGCCGATGGAATAGGAAGTCTGGTCATCAAAGATGGGTTCCCATGTGGTACCGGAATTGGTGGTTTTCCAGACACCTCCTGAACCCACTGCTACATACCAGAGATGGGGGTTGTCTGGATGGATTGCAATATCGGCGATGCGGCCCGACATCAGTGCCGGTCCGATATTACGCATCTCCAGATCCTTGAAAGTTTGAGCGGACATCAATTTATCGTTGCTCTCATTTTCCTGCAGGTCATTCTGGGCAGAAACCCGGGAAAGATTAGACAAAATAAAGGCAAGCAATAACATCAAAACCATCCCGGAAGGATGGAAGATTCTTAAAGTTTTGTAAAGCAATTTTTTTAACTGTTTCTGTACTTTCACAATGCTTGGAAACATGGGGTTGACTCCTTTCTTTTTTTATAATGGATTTGTGGATTTCGATTTGCTGAGCTGCATAAAATATTTACAAATGTTTGTATGTTCGCATAATACTAGTCTGTCATTTGAGTGATGCACAATTCACCGCAGTAAAATCCTCATGTTTCAGTTCCCCTCTTTTAATGCCGGTTTGTGCATTCGGATTTCACTTGATGAAGATTTCATAGTCATACCATGTCAAAAACTTCAGTCCATTCTCAATTCAATTACTTTCAGCAACAAGCCCGTCATTGCCCAATTCTTTGTTACAAAACAGGTAGCCCGGGTTTCATAATAAAATTAGAAAATATATTTTAAAATCAAAAGAAAGTGAACAGAGAATTCAGGGCAACGCGTCGTTCCCAACTAGCGCAAGCGTCCGCTTGCGAACCATTTGAATGAACCTAAAATATAAGTTTTGCAACCGTGTATTGGATAGAGGTCTTCATCAGAGGATAGATAATAATACGATTAGAAAGCAAAAATTTGAATATCTCCATAGTAATCCTGTAAACGAAGGATTTGTTTTTAGGCCTGAAGAATACATGTATAGTAGTGCTGTTGATTATAGTGGAAGAAAAGGTTTTTGAGTATAGAGTAAATTCGGTGAGTAATATTAATGATGTGAGCCCGGCAAAAATGGACAAGTGGACGTTTGCGCCAGTAGGGGGTACCTTTGGCCTATTCATCCTAACGAATCTTGATCGATAGTTCTCCGTCGTCTGCCGGATTACCATACCATTCATTCCTAACTTCTCCTTCGTAGTATTACTACGGAGAAGGAGCTCCTCACTTCCTGGTACTGGAAGATATGGCTACGTTGTCGTCCGGGCTTTACACAACCCCGTCGCCGGGGATGCATGCCGGAGTAGGAAACCATCGGCAGCACGATGGACTAAATCATTCAATGAACGTTTAATAGTCTGACTAACAACTTCTTGTCGCAAAGTATATAGCATGTTGGGCATAGTATTTTATTCATTACATTTGGGCTTATATAGCTTTATCCATGACTCCTCCTTTTTTAACCGTTCCTGTTTATCTGTATTTGGTAAAAGCTCATAAATCATAATCTTTGTTTTTGAAGATTGCATGAACTCTTTTAAACATTCATTCTGTTCTTTTTCTTCATTGAAATGAACTTTAGTTCTTTCTTCAAGGTTATCTGTTTCGCCAACATAACGACAATTAATTGGTTCTAGATTATCTTTTGATTGTGCAAAAATTGCATAAACAGATTTTCTTTGGGGTAAATCATCCAAATTAATCTCACTTAGATTAACAGTTTCTTTTGCCATAAGATATAAAGTTTGGTTATTCTTCTTGTTTTAAATTTCTTAATTTATCCAGTAAACTCTCATATTGATAAACAGCTTTCAAAATTTCTTTTGTGAATTCTATTGAAATTTCAAGCTCATCCTTACCAATCTGTTCATATGTTTTTGCCTCAATATGTGCAGCATCATTCCCCAACAACCTTAATTCCTGCATTCCATTAATCAATTCCTCTGGTATAACAATTTTTGATTTTAGGTTTTCTATTCGTTTAAATAGATTTTCACCTTCAGAAGATTTCTCTAGACAAATTTCCTCTAAAGTTTTTCTAATCATGATAGCCGATGCAATAAAGCAATTATTTGCATGACAAATAAGTGCTTCATCGAATGTATTTTTTATCCTATCAGGAATTCTTTCACTATTAAAAGAAATTTTCAATGAAGGATAAGTTTTAATCAATTGACCTGCGGGATCCGAAATAAAGAAAATATGCCCATTACATTTTGGGTTAGGACACTTTCTAGAACCATACCAATATTTATAATTAGATTCGAATGTATCTTGTCCAAATACATTCTGAAATGTGCCATTATTTCCGCAATGTGGACAGGTTGTAGCAAATGTAATTTTGTTTCCTTGACTTACCGTTTTTATCTTATGTATCATAATGTATTATTTTTCATATATATAATTTTGGCACTCCGCGAAATATTATGCCCCAACGGTTTGGCTAAACTGCGTTTTAATGCAGTTTAGCTTTTGTTGTGTTTAGTTATATTTTTTAACATGCCTCTAAAGATTATACCATGAAAAGGTAGCACCGAATACCAATACAGTCTACCCCATAAACCCAATGGTCTAAATGTAGCAGTTTGTACGAGTTCGTCATCTATAACCTTAAACTCTAGCCATGCTTCTCCAGGTAGTTTCATTTCAGCAAATAAGAGCAAACGGCAATTATTCTTATCAGCATATAAAACCCTCCAAAAGTCTACAGCATCTCCTGGGCTAATTGAATTAAGATTGGTTCTCCCTCTTCTGAGTCCAACCCCACCGACCATTTTATCTAAGAACCCCCTTAGTCTCCAAAGCCAATTGGCATAATACCATCCGGTTTCACCACCGATACGCCAAATTTTACGTTGGCATAGTTCCCGATCATCCATTTTACTTTTTCTCTGATCGATAAAACATCCAAATGTTGGGACTTGTATGAAATCCGAAACATTAAAGTTAACCCCACTGCTTGCGTAAGAGTCTTTCCAACTAGAAATTATCTCATTATTTTCAATCTTACTGAACGCTTTTTCTAAAGCTTGGCTATAACTAATTGGCTTAATTCCAAGAATTGAATTAATACGGTTGTCTCTGCAGACTACCTCAATCTTCATGCTGTTTACAAGCGAAACGGCAAGTTGGTAAGATGTGGATGTAACAAAATAAAGCCAATACGAAGATAGTCTAGGTGTCATAACAGGAACAACAAGAATGGTACGCTTTAAATTTCTGGCTTTAGCAAAGCCCAGCAACATTTCTTTGTAGGAGAGTACATCAGGACCACCAATATCAAAATTCTCGTTATAGGTTTGTGAATTGAATAATGTTTTTGATAAGAAAAAAATAACGTCAGATACTCCAATAGGCTGGCATTTAGTTTTTAGCCATTTGGGTGTAATCATGATCGGTAGTTTTTCCACCAGATCCCTGATAATCTCAAAGGATGCACTTCCTGAACCAATAATTATTCCTGCTCTGAGGGTTGTAAAATTATAGTTCCCTTTTCCCAGCTCGGTTTCAACATCCTTTCGAGAACTCAAATGTTCAGAAAGCTCTGATTCATTAACTATACCGCTGAGATAGATAACATGTTTGATATGGGTTCTTTCAAGGGCATTTCTAAAATTTATTGCTGAGGTTCTTTCTAGTGATTTGTATTCACTTGAGGATGACATCGAATGAACAAGGTAGTAGGCCCCATCAACGTCTTTTGGAATACGATCAAGCGATTTCTCATCCAATAAGTCGATTTCTATTACTGATACTTGCTGCTTAATGGATTCAGGAGGATTGAACCTTTTAGAATCTCGCACGCAGCATATCACGTCATAACCGGCTTCAACCAAAACAGGAAGAAGTCTTTTACCAATATAACCAGTTGCTCCTGTTAGAAGTACTTTCATTTGTTATTTATTAGTTCTTCCAGAATTAGGTTGTATTCTTCAAACCTATGTTGTCTAATTGGTCTTATTTTGGGTTCTGTTTCAAAGTGAAGCAGTAGGCATGGACTTATTGATTTATATCTATCCACATATTCGTACCTGATAAGTTCATTATTCCTTATTCGCTGTTTTATTTTATTGTGATATGGGTACATAGTTTAATGTCTATTTCTAAAATAAGTCTACAGGTTAAACATTATTTTAAGCTCTAAGTTTAAACATTGAATCTGGTGTTTTATACCGTAAAGATAAATGAAGTCTATGAGTATTGTATACTTCAATCGCATTTTTACTAGCTTTTCTAGCAATAGCAAGGTAAAAAAAGGTTTGATCAAGATAAAACTCATCTTTCAGGATTCCGTTAACTCGCTCGGCTATAGCGTTTTCATAACAGTGGTTTTCTTCGGTCATGCTAATTTTTATCCGATTTTTCTGTAATAAGCTCACATACTGCCTGCTACAATATTGTATTCCGCGTGGACGTGGATGCCGCTGTCGTCCTTTTTCTTGGCCATGGCTTTGGAGAGGCGAGGGTGCTTTATAAATATTTGGCAGAATATATTACTATATAGAAAATAATTTGTGTAAAAAAAGGCTGCGGAAGTGCAGCCTTTCAAGAAGTGAGAGAAAAAACAGACACGACAAAGAAAACTATTCCTCTTCCCAGGGCGTCAAAGGCACGAACGAGAAATCCACTTTCTTCTCCTCCATGCCCTTGGACCCGTAATAATCGAGTGCAGGACCAGACGGAGGTTCGAGCAAGGTCATCACGAAGTGCTTGCCCTCCTCACTGAGTCGTGCGAACCAATGGATCTCCCGGTAATCGAATACGGGCTGGCCTGTGAACTGGTCGCGACCATCCCGAACCGCATAGTCGAGTTTGAAAGACGCAATGGTATCATCGAATCTCAACTCACCTCCATAGATGCCATTCCTATGAGCCTTGGAGCGATCCAAAGCCCTATAAAGAGCGAGCCACTTACGATACACTTCTATAAGCTTATCGCTCTTCTTACGACCGACAGGAAGCTCAAGCAGAGTCCAAGAGAATTCCACCCGATCCCTAGTGGAAGGGTTGTCGATGCCGGTGTACAGTACGACATTGCGGGTCACTTCGCGGCCAAAGAGCCCGACCGAGACAGTGTCATAAGCACCGATATAATACCCGTTCGACCGAGGGAAGATACCCTCGCCGAAAGCATTCACAGATATCTCGTTTGAACCCTCACGGATGTCCACCGTGAACTCCCTGGAGAAAAGTTCATCAAGCTTCACAACGACACGACAGGTACCAAGAGGGAGGCCTTCTAACACGAGCCCCTTTCGTACGTTGGGTGTTAAACCTTTGAAATCACCATCGACATAGACAGCGAATCCAGGTTCGCTAACAATGGTGAGTTCTTGCGATACCCCTTGCAAGGCCATCCCGAAGGACAAGGCAATAATGAAAATAATATGTTTCATGACAATTGGTTTTGATTATTCGACAACGAGTTGCTATTTGGCTGGCCGGGACGGCATGGATACGAACTTGAAGGTAAAATCCTTGTCGAAATTCCTGTCAGGCCCTTTCGTACCACGCAGATAGAGCGTGAAATCCTTGCCGTTCTCATCTATCTGGCCGTTTCCGATGATGACAGAACCATTACTAACCCCTATTTGAGGAGGGATTATCATTCGGAGACTTACATAACCTGATGCCGTTAATTTCATCTCGCCCGAGTAGAGGTAACTATGACGTTTCCGCCGCAGATCAGGGATGTTATAGACATCCAAAAAAAGACCATAATAGAGGTCCTTCATCGTATAGACCGTCCTGCTTTCGTCCTCGAACCTTGCATACGACGTCCAATCGAATTCCACGATCTCTGTAGAAGGGTCGTCCGCACCCATGTACAATATCAGGTAGTCATGTTTCTTGACAGAATTGAAAAGCGCATGTTCTTCCCGTATCGCGAAGCGGGTGACGTAGTACCCATCCTTCAGAGGGAAACCAGCGCTCTTATCAATCTCGACTATCAGTTCGTTTAAGCCTTCCTTGATGTCAACGAAAAACACCTTCATGAAACCACTTCTCTTCTTCACGGTGATTTCGCGCCTCCCGACAGCCAAACCTTCTATGAGCAAGCCATCCTGGGCATCGCTCGTGACACCCTTGAGCGTGTCATCGAGGTACACCCTGTAGCCAGGTTCACAAACGATAAGGAGCTGTTGGGAGATTCCTTCGCTCGAAAGAGCGAAGAGGATGATGAGAAAAACGAGTTTTTTCATAAGCAATGTGTTTGGGATGAAACAAAGGGTTCTGGAAGAAAGTCGAGAGCTAGTTGGTACGCCCTCAACCTTCAGCAAAGACAAGTATCACTTGATAAGCGCGAGTCCCAGCGTGATGTCAAGAGAAGGTATAAAGGTATTTCCCCCGTATCCGACACCTCCTCCTAGTTTGAAATCAAAATACTGTCCCAGGGGCCACTGATAGCCCAAGCCTAGGGAAAAGGCACCGTAGCTTTCTGTGTTTCCACCTTCAGTGATCGTGATGACAGGCCCATGATAATAGCTAAGATACCAGTAACTGCCTTTGGTGTATGGATCCCCGTCAGTATAGAAATTCAGACCTATGCCGACGCCAGGAAAGTCGCCGGAGAACTTTCCTGCGTATCCCACTTGGAATCCGAACGCGTCGTTCAAGCCGTGTGAACGGTACTCGACACCGACAACCCCCATAGCCAGCGAAGGCCCTGCCCGTGCGTACCAGTGCTCTTGTGCTTTGCTTTGGTGCGCCATAAGCAGTGTGATGGCCATAGAAGCGATGATAAAGATTGATTTTTTCATGACATTTGGTTTTTTAATGAGACATAGGGTTTCTGCGTTTTTTGTCTTTGTGCGGCACGAGATTGACATTATTTCCTTGGCTTTCACAGCGTGAACCCGGCCTTGGCTTCGAGGTAGAGTCCTCCGCCGATGTAGCTAATGGCTCCTTTCTTTTCTGCACGCAGAGCAGCCTCGCCAAATGTTTCATTGTCATCGATTTAACAGATAAACAGCAATTACCTACCCAAAGGGCATATTTTCCCTCATTCGTTAGGTTATCTAAATCCGATAAAGAAAAAACTGGATCCGCCCAGCCCTCAGAACTGCAATGTGCAGTATAATTTGCATACGCCAGGCCATTGTTCATATTCTTTATAATGTAATCATGTACTGCTTCATTATCAGCTGGTTGTAAAAACAAGCTTGAATTAATCCCATTGACCTCGTTATAATAATAGTTGTCTGCATACCACATAGCTCCATTGCCATAGGGATCCTGATAAGTGTCGTCATGTCCTGCAACCAGGAGGGTTTCTCCCAGGTAACTGGGATCAGTCATTTCATATTTTTCATACTCAAATGTTTTATCAATTTGTGGCTGCAATTCTGATGTATCTTGTGCGGAAAACCTGCCGTAATAAACATCGGGTAATGAATCATTTGTATAATCGCAATAATAAAGATCCGATACATGAGAATCTTCATCACAAGACCATGCGGGAATTTGTCCCACATCACCTACAAACAAAACAAAGCTGGGTGCTGTGGGATCTGGATTATTATGCAAATCCTCCAGGTAGGATTTTATTTCTGACTTTGTTGATCCGATGTTATCTGTATAAGCCTCAACAACATTGTATCCTTTTAATTTTTTCCACTCTATAAATGGTTGAAGCTGTTCTTCAAACATAGGATCCGAAACTATTACATACGTGATCGGATGGTTGTCAATCAATTCTTTTGTGCTGTTAGATGATTGATAATTAATGGTTTTTTTATGCGATTGCTCAAAGAACGGATTTGCATACTTTTGAGTAAGCGTTTGGGCTTTGGCCTCATCAATACCGGTGAATTTTACTTCGAATTTTATATTTGTATATATTTTGGTTATACTATCAAAATTAATAAAAATTTATGCAGAAAGTCAGGATGTTGGGGAGAATTGTCTCTACATAAAGGATATTTAACTTTCCGCCTGTCCTAAAGGAGGTTGTGTTAGATTAATCTGAAATTTGTTTTATTGAATGGGGAAATTTAATTTTTTAGCAAAGAACATAAACCAAAATCATTAAATTTACCTACTAAATCAGTGAATAAATAAAAAGCTCATGCCCAAATTCCCTCACTACCAACAACACGATGCTATGGACTGCGGGCCTGCGTGTCTGCGAATGGTTGCCAAACATTACGGTAAGAACTATACCCTTCAGACCTTACGGGACAGGAGTTATATCACACGTGAGGGGGTATCCATGATGGGTATCAGCGATGCGGCTGAATCCATTGGCTTTCGTACTATGGGGGTGAAAATTACCTGGAAACAGCTTACAGGAGAGGTTCCTATGCCCTGCATAGCCCATTGGAAACAGAACCATTTCGTGGTGGTTTATAAAATTAAGAAAGACACCGTATTTGTTTCCGATCCGGCGCGTGGGAGAATTAAATTTCCTAAGGATGAATTTATACGCGGATGGGCAACAACAGAGGAAGAGGGTGAAAAAAAGGGGTTGTGCTTATTGCTTGAGCCATCGCCTGATTTTTACAGTCAGGAAGACGAGAAACCGGATAAATCCGGGTTTAAATTTTTGTTTTCTTATCTAAGATCATACAAGAAGTTTATCACTCAACTTGTGCTTGGATTGATTGTGGGTAGTCTCCTTCAGTTAATCCTGCCTTTTTTAACGCAATCCATTGTCGATAAAGGTATCAATAACCAGGACCTGGATTTTGTTACCCTTATTATCATTGCCCAGCTGGTTTTAATTGTAGGGAGAACTTCCGTAAACTTTATCCGGAGCTGGATATTACTCCATTTAAGTACAAGATTGAATATATCGCTTATTTCTGACTTTCTCATCAAGTTGATGAAATTGCCGGTGGCTTTTTTCAATACCAAGATAACGGGTGATTTAATACAACGTATTCAGGATCACAGGCGTATCGAAAATTTTCTTACAACCCAGACCCTGAACACGCTTTTCTCGTTTGTCAACCTCATTATTTTTGGAATTGTGCTTGGGATATACAGCCTGAATATTCTTCTTATCTTTCTTCTCGGTAGTGGATTGTATATTGGATGGATATTGCTGTTTATGAAACGCAGGCGGGAATTGGATCACCGGCGTTTTGCACAGCTTTCTGATAACCAGAGTAATTTGATACAGCTTATAACGGGAATGCAGGAGATTAAACTTCAGAATTGTGAAAAGCAGAAACGATGGGAGTGGGAGAGTATTCAAGCCCGGTTGTTCAGAGTGAAGATTAAAAGCTTGTCTCTTCAGCAATATCAACAGGCCGGAGGTGTCTTTATTAATGAGGTAAAGAATGTGATCATTATTTTTATAGCTGCCAAAGCCGTAATTGAGGGTTCTATGACGCTCGGTATGATGATGGCTGTACAATTTATTATAGGACAGTTGAACAGTCCTGTTCAGCAGTTAATCAACTTTTTGCATACTTCACAGGATGCCAAGATCAGCCTTGAACGACTTGGAGAAATACATAACAAAGATGATGAAGAGGATGTATCAGCGCCAAAAATATCTATCCTTCCTGAAAAAGCTGATATAAACATCAATTCACTGTATTTTCAATATGAAGGACCACATTCACCCTATGTGCTTGAAGATGTGAATTTGAAGATTCCTGAAAATAAAGTAACTGCAGTTGTTGGTGTTTCCGGTTCAGGCAAAACCACACTGATTAAGTTGCTGCTGGGTTTTTATCCACCTGTGGAAGGGTCTGTTAAGGTCGGTGATATTCAGCTGGAGAATATCAGCAATCGTATGTGGCGGGATAAGTGCGGAGTGGTTATGCAGGATGGTTTCATCTTTTCTGACACCATTGCCAGCAATATAGCTGTTTCTGATGAAACAGTGGATAAAGAACGGCTATTACATGCTGTTAAGACTGCCAATATACAGGAACATATAGAATCTCTGCCTTTGGGTTACAATACAAAGATCGGGAAGGATGGTATTGGGCTTTCACAGGGGCAGCAACAAAGAATTCTTATTGCACGTGCCGTCTATAAAGATCCGGATTTTATTTTTTTCGATGAGGCTACTAATGCCCTGGATGCAAATAATGAAAAAGTGATAATGGAAAACCTGGATAACTTTTTTGAGGGAAGGACAGTTGTCATCGTGGCGCACAGACTAAGTACGGTAAAAAACGCAGACCAGATTGTAGTACTGGATAAAGGACAGGTAGTGGAGAAAGGAACGCATACGGAACTGGTAAAAACGAAAGGTAAATATTATGAACTTGTGAAAAATCAGTTGGAGTTGGGGCAGTAGCAGTTGCAGTTGCAGTAGCAGTAGCAGGACGGTAATTTTTGATGGTTCTGGTATAATTTACTGGTAAATAGCAATCTAAACATAGATGGTAGAAGTAGCAAAAATTAGAGTATTATACTTTATTTTAATAGTTATTTATGGAATATAGTTTTAAGCGTTTGAAAGTGTTTCAGAAATCTTATAATTTGGCTATGGAGATTTTTGAACTGACAAAAACATTTCCTAAAGAAGAGCAATGTTCTTTAACAGATCAAATCAGAAGAGCTTCAAGATCAGTATCTGTTAATATAGCAGAGGGATATAGGGAAAGAAGATACCCTAAACATTTTACAAGTAAAATTACAGATGCCGATGCTGAATGTAGTGAAACAATTGTATGGCTTGATTTTTCTTTTAATTGTGATTATATTTCAGAGAAAAAGAAAAATGAACTTCAAAATGAATATCAGGAAGTTGGAAAGATGTTGGGAGGTATGGCCAATAATCCTGAAAAGTTTTTACCAAAAACATAGTTTTATGCGAAGCACGAATAATAAATATCCCGAAAAAATCTACTTCCCTGCCACTGCCACTGCCACTGCCACTGCAACTAAAAATATAGAATATGCCAAAAAATAAAGAGAAAAACGAAGCCAACAACATCAACCTGCGTTCCGAAGAGGTAAAGGAAATACTGGGTCGTCCTCCTCGGTGGTTGATACGTTGGGGGATTACTTTGATTTTTCTTCTTATTGTTCTGTTGATTTTCGGTAGCTGGTTTTTTAGCTATCCGGATGTTGTTACTGCTCCAATAACTGTTACCACGGAAAATCCACCGGCACGAATTGTTGCCCGGACGAGTGGTAAAATCGAACAGCTTTTTGTTATAGACGGACAGGATGTTGAAGAAGGACAACCCCTTGCTGTCATTGAAAATCCTGCATATTTTAAACATGTTATGCAGCTCGAAGATAATCTTAAGACATCCAGGGAAAGGCTACGGAACGGGAATATTGCAAATGATAATTTTGAAGAGCATTATCGGCTGGGTGATATACAATCTTATTATGCTACTTTTATAAAGCGGCTGGACGATTTTCAGCATTTTCAAGCTCTGAACTACCATCAGCAGACCATTGTTATGCTTCAAAATGAGAAAGAAAAGTACAGGCAGCATTATCGGAAGCTGGAACGCCAAAGAGATATAAGCCGCAGAGAGTACAGGCTTGCCCTGAAGCAGTATGAAAGGGATTCTGCTCTGTATGCCCAGGACGTTATTCCTGAAGCAGAGCTGGAAAAGTCGGAAACAGCAATGCTGGCAAAACAGCAAGCACTTGAACAAACTGAAGTCAGTTTATCCAATGCCGAGATACAACTTTCCAAAATTGACCAGAATATTAAGGAGACAGAGCTTCAATTTGAAAATCAGCTCAATCAGTATAGTATATCTCTTTTTGAAGCGTATGATAATTTGGAGGCTGCCATCGACAAATGGAAAGAAAATTATTTCCTGGAAGCCCCTGTTAACGGGAAAGTTTCATTTACAGAGTATTGGAGCGAAAATCAATATGTAGAGTCAGGCCGTAGGGTTATGACTGTAATTTCTGCTCATGAAGGAGAAATGATAGGAAAAATGCAACTTCCTTTTAACGGTGCCGGCAAAGTTGAAGAAGGACAGCAAGTCAACATTCGTTTTGCCAATTATCCTTACCTGGAATATGGTATGGTAGAGGGAGAGGTACGTTCAGTTTCATTGGTTCCTGAGGATAATGTTTATACCGTTGAGGTTGCTTTTCCGGATGGACTGACAACGTTTTACGGCGAAGAACTTGAATTTTCCCGGGAAATGCAAGGCGTTGGTGAAATCATCACAGAAGATACAAGGCTTCTTGAACGTATTGTTCGCCCATTAAGGTATGTTTTGAATAAACATCGCTAAAAAACCACCATTTCCCTTTTTCTTTCTGTGAAAGTACTTATTTCCTTATACCCGATTCCTTTTAGCAATGCTGTTGCTTTTGAAAAATACTGCCCCACTTGATTTGGCTTGTGTGCATCAGAATTTATCATTACCGGGATGTCGTATTGGTAGCACATTTCCATGAATGTAACATCAGGATAAAATTCTTTACAAGGTTTATTCAGCCCGCTGGTATTCAGCTCTACCGTTAAATTATTGGCAGCAATGGATTGAATTACTTTTTCATAGAGTTCTACCGGTTTTTTCTGTGGTCTGTGATTGAACTTTTTTATCACATCAGCATGTCCCACAATATCAAACATGCCAGATTTAACTGCCTCATTGAGTAGATTAAAATATTTTTCATAGAGGGTTTCAATGTTTTTATCGTTATAATGGTCTGGTGATGTATCAAAATTCCAGGATTCGATGAAGTGTATGGAACCAATAACGTAATCTAATGGTAAAGCGCTGATCAGTTTTTCGATTTCCTTTTCTTTTCCTGGAATATAATCTATTTCAACGCCGAATTTAATTTTTACAGGTAATTCATTCTTAGCCTTCAGCTCTTCAATTTTATCCGTCATATATTGAATATCATCTTCATTACTACCCCAGTTTGTAGGAATTATGGAAAAGTGGTCAGAGAATCCGATTTCATCGAGACCTATGTCGTGCGCTTTCTGAACAAAGTCTTCGTGTTGTCCTTCACCGTCAGAAAGAAAAGTATGTGTGTGATAGTCTACTAACATGTTGATATTTGTTTTTTTATGTAACTTTTAATTTCTTCTTTTTGTTCAGGATGAAACCATTTTATTTCTTGGTCTTTGGAAAACCATGTTATTTGTCGTTTTGCATACCTGCGGCTATTTCTTTTTATAAGCCTTATGGCTTCTTCCCGGGATATTTTTCCCTCAAAGTACTCAAAGAATTCTTTATATCCTACAGTGTCCAGAGGATTAAGATGTTTATACCTGAACAGCTGCTTCGCTTCTGCTTCCAGGCCTTTTTCGAGCATCTGATCTACCCGTTTATTTATTCGATCATATAATTCATCCCGTTCTCTCATCAGGCCTGTTTTATGTATATTGAACGGTCTTTTTTTGCTTTGCCGGGTCAGGAAACTTGAATATGGCCTCCCGGTTTGTATGGTTATCTCCAGTGCCTTAAGTATTCTTTTCGGATTTTTCAGGTCCATTGTTCTGTATGATGCAGGATCGAGTTTTTGTAAACTGTACCTCAGGCTTTCAATACCTTCTTTTTCGTATTGTTTTATCAAGTCGGAACGTATTTCTTTTTCTACACGAGGCAAGGCGTCAATTCCTTTACATACTGCATTAATGTAAAGTCCTGAACCGCCCGTCATCAGGATAGTATCTCTTTCCCGGAAAATATTTTCTAAAAGTTCCAATACATCGAGTTCAAACATGCCTGCTGTATAAAAGTCATGGATGGATTTATTGCTAATAAAATAATGTTTAACTTTTTGTAGCTCCTCTGCCGAAGGTTTGGCAGTACCAACATTTAGTTCTTTATATATTTGGCGTGAATCGGCTGATATGATTTCAGTGTTCAGTTCTTTTGCAATTTCAAGGCATAGGTCTGTTTTCCCGACAGCCGTCGGACCTGCAATAACAATAAGATGTTTGTTTTTGTTCATATTTGGCATATCTATTGTAAAGAGCTTAAAAATTTTATGGTATCGACGTTGTCGGCATACTCCCAAAGTTCGGGAATTTGAGCTTTCCCGAAATCAATTGCGTCATATATTTGCTCTGATTTAGATATGAGACATTGAATATTGTCTTTGTGAAGGCTAAAATAATCGTCTAGTTTTTTTAAATCAGTGTATTTTTCATAGAAGAGCGTACCAACAGGAGAGGAGAGAGCCTTATCTTCTTTCAGCAGGAGAAAACCATTGTCTAAATGAGGAGTCTGGTTCATTAGATAGATTATGCGATTGTATTCGTAATTGTTCATATACTTATTATGCTGTTTTAATGCTTCTTCATAATGGCTTATGTTTTCAAAAAGGCGATTAAAACTGAATTCTTGCGGAATATAAATTTTTGATATATTCCTGCAACCAAGACCAAAGTATAAAAATATATCATCAGCCATTTTCCTGAGGTCTTCGTCCGTTTCATCACCTGTCAGAATTGCTGCACTACTTCTGTTTTTCCTTATAATGTGGGGATATTTACCAAAATAATATTCAAAATATCGAGAGGTATTATCACTGCCGGTAGCAATAATAGCGTCAAAATTTTTCAGGATGTGATTTTCAAAAATAATATTATCATTCATCGAGGGTTCCATCTTAAGCAGAATATCCCTAATGGCTTTGGGCAATTCCTTATCTTTGGATGATAACTTACCATAATATAAATTACCCGTAATCAGAATGGTAATGAAATCATGAAAACCCACAAAAGGTATATTTCCTGCATTGACCACACCTATTTTCAATGGATTATATTTTTTTTCTTTTAGTGTTGGGTACTGAGATATCCAGTATTCTATTTTGGATTTTTCCAGGGCAATTCCCATATTCTGCAATGCATGCAAAATGTTTTTTCGTGTAAACCATGGGTTTTGTTCCTCTGCCAGTGGGAGTTTATTGTCTAGAATTCTGTAATATGCTTCAAGTTTCGCTTCTCTTGTGTTTTCTGAATATGTTCTTAACACTTTACCTAGTGCGGCAAATAAATCAATTTTTTCGCTTATGGATAAATTCATATTGCTGTTTAATATATTGCTGTTACAAAAATAAAAAAGAGGACAAACTTTGCCCTCTTTTTTGTGAAAATATGTGTATGCCTGGCCTCCGTTATTGATTTGAAGCCCGTGAACGGGCCGGAGGTGGGGTGTGGCAGATATTTCGGATCACCACGATAAATTGTGTTGCTATTCTTATGCTGCCAAACTAACGGCAGTTGCTACACTCCATGAGGACAGCCCCCACGCGCCTGGGTTATGCAATGTATTTAAATAATAGAAAAAAGCCCGCTTTTTGAAAGACTATAAAAGCGTTAAAAACGTTATCATGTCTATATTTAGACTATCTAGGAATGGTAATAAAGCAATTAATCCACCAAAGATACCTATTATTGCTAAAATCCCCAGTAATATAAACAGTCCACCGAGGCTTAATCCAATAATTGAACAGATACGCCCGGCTTTAAGGTTTTTGTATGATGATTCTGTATAAGCTTCTGGGTTTTCAGTGTAGAGATTGATCGGCTTTCCTGATAGAACTAATCCCAAAATTCCGAGTACTATGCCGAACAATCCATAACTACAAAATACAGCAACAATTGATACGATTCCTAAGACCAATACTGCTGTTGAATTGGGCAGAGGCTCTATAACGCCTCCCTGAGGCCGTTGTGCTTGATTAGATTGATTTGTATTTTCCATAAGTTTTGTTTTACTGAATTAGTTTTAAGAAATAGCTGGTAATTACAATCCCTGTGTTAAAAATGAATAAATATATAAGTATTTGAGCTCCGTTTTTTATTTTAAAAGATATGTGTAAAGCAAGAAACATGAACATGAATACAATGGGAATTAATGCTGGATATAATTTCATGCTTTCCCATAAATTTCCTTTTAACAATTCAACAAAAGACCTTTGCAATCCACATCCTGGGCATTCAAACCCTAAATTTTTTTTATACATACAGGGTTGAATGTGCTCTTCAAGCCAATAGATTACTGTGTTCCACATAGCAAAATGACTCAATTATCCTTTTTCTTTTATTTCCTGATAGAACAACATTGATACATAATCCACTACCTCATTCGATGGTATTATGTCTCCTGAATTACCTTTTTTCAGGATGCTTATACCGGGTTCATGGTTTAGTAGTTTTGAGTACTCCATAAGAGCCATAATGGGTCCGTATCCGCACACGGAAATTTTGTTTTTACGAACAACTTCTTCAATCCCCTGGGTGTTGAGTGCAAAAATTTCATCTATGACTTTTTGATCGAGTTTTGCACCAGTATTCGGATGTACAAAATGTGAGAAATCTGATGAAGCTATTATGAGTATTTTTTTGTTGAGCTTTTCATTTGCCTGTTTTATTTCATTTGCCACTTGTTTTGCGTTTTCAAATGTCTGGTGCATTATTGTTATTGGTAATATTTTGAATTCATAATTCAGAAAATGCTGCAACAGGGGTAGCATTACTTCTCCACTATGTTCCCTTTCTTCTTCTATATCGGATTCCGGGATAGCCATTTCGCGGGAAAAATCTTTGTCAATCTCTGTTCTTCCCAGTGGAGTTTCCCAGGAATCATTGTCATCTATGGCTATTTCGTTTCCAGTACCCGTATGGCTGGGGTTAATTATTATTACCGTATCAAATTGTGTCGAGCATTTCTTCGCTATTTCAAAAAAATGAATTGCTTGATAGGCGGAAAATATATAACCTGCATGTGGCACTACACCACCAATAATTTTATGGTGAGCAAGATCATAATTGATGTTATCCTTTTCTTTACTGAAGATTTCAGTAATCAAAGTATTTAATTCAGCCCTGTCTGAGGGATAAAACTGGCCTGCTACAACTGGTTTTCGTATCTTCATAAGCAGATTTTTTGGGGATTTATTTGCCTCTTTAAGATCTAACGTATTTAATTCTGTGTATTTTATCTTTCAAACACTTTGTTTCCGCATTTTTTACACTTTCCTTCTTCATCAATTCCTTTCAGGGTTGTAAAATACCCTTTACGTGATACCAGCAATGTCCCGCATTGATCGCAAAATGTTTCACTTCCTCCGGCTGAGGGTACATTTCCGAGATACACATAAGACAGTTTCTCCTGGGCTATATTGTAAAATTCCTGAAGCTTTGATACTGGAGTTGCCTCTATGTTAGACTTATAGCATGGGAAATACCTGGAAAGATGTAAAGCGGTTTTGGAACCGATTTCCGTTGCTATCCAATCAATCATCTCCCGGAATTTTTCTGTATCATCGTTTAAACTGGGAATAACCAGGTTAGTGATTTCCAGAAATTTTCCTTTACTTTGGATTTGCTTAAGGGTGTCCTTAACAGGTTCAAGTTTTCCTGAAGTGTTTTTCTTATAAAATTCTTCTGTAAAAGCTTTTAAGTCAATACTGAAAGCGTCAATATATTCCAGTAGCTCATTTAGGGGGTCCGGATTTATAAAGCCATTGGTTACCATTACATTCTTCATACCTTGATTTTGAACCTCTTTAGCTAAATCCAGCATAAATTCAAAATAGATTGTAGGCTCATTGTAGGTGTAGGCAATCCCGATGTTGTTTTTTCTCTCTGTAGCAAATTTGATGACATCCTCTATTGTAAGGGTTTGAAACCTGCTTACTTCATCAATACTTGATTGTGAAATTTCCCAGTTTTGGCAAAATCTGCATTTGAAATTACATCCCAAACTTCCTACAGATAATATTATTTCTCCCGGATGAAAGTGGTATAGCGGCTTTTTTTCTATTGGATCAAAGCCGATACCAGTCACTTTGCCGTAGTTTTCAGAATACAGTTTACCGTTTATATTTTTCCGGACATTACAAATCCCTCTTTTTCCTTCTTTAATTATGCAATTATGCGGACATAATACACATTCTATCTTTTGATTTTGCTTTTGCTTGTAATACAATGCCTCACGCATAATTTCCTTTATTTTCTTATTTGATTACAAATTGTTTATATCCGTTAACCGGTATAGTCTCTTTATTTACTTTTTCAACTATTGCTGAAGGCGGTCCTTCGTGACACCAACTTATAAATTTGTTCACGGTCTCCGGCTCTCCTTCAGCTTCTATATAAACCGTTCCATCTATCTGGTTTTTAACAAAACCTTTGACATCTAACTCTTCAGCTTTACGTTTAGCACTAAAACGAAACCCTACATTTTGTACTCTTCCTTGTAAGGTTAAGGCAACCGCTTGTTTCATAAGTTTGTTTATTTATACCTTGTTGCTGAAAAATATTTCATTTCGAAATTACTGTTATCTTCCTCAGCAGCACTGACTTTTTCTTTTGCCAATTGAACCATTTGATTAGGATTGCTAAAATCCTCTGGGTTCGGATAAAGAATTGCTTTTTTTTTATTTTGATTTTGAATAATAATCCCGTTTTTATGGGGTTTTAGCAAATCTATATTTTGAATTTCTTTTGGCTCAGAAAAAACGTCCACGTTTACGGTAATATTACTTAAATCTTCTTCTGAAAGAGATTCTGCTGCTGCAATGGCGTTATCAATAATTTCGTGGAAAAGATAGTTCTGCTTTGGTTCAGGATTGCCATAACTGCTTTTTACATTTCCTTCAGGGTCCAGAACTCTAACATAACAACCTAGTCTTAATTTGAGGGCTTGAGGGATTTCGGATTCTTTCTTTTCTAGCTTCGTTTTGGCTTTAATGTGCAACAAGATAGCATCATAAGCAATTTTCGCATAAACTGAATTAGGTTCAAACATGATTTTTAAATAATTCTGTTATACAATTCATTAAAAATTTATAAATAGCATTTTCAAAAAATGTTTTATACACAAACAGAGCTTAGTAATATTTACCAAAAAATACAAAAATTAGATATTAAAAACAAAAATCCTAAAAAATCTTTTTAAATCATTAATTTTATACTGTAATATTGATCATATGGCTTTAAGTTTATTCATTTGAATACTGCAACAATGAGACTTAGCGCATTACTGGGGGAGAATTTTAAAATTTCGATTTATTCCATAAAGTCTAATACTTTACGAACCCTTTTAACGGTATTTATTATCGCTTTTGGGATAATGGCATTGGTAGGAATTCTCACAGCAATTGATTCTATAAAGGCGTCTTTGAGTGATCAATTTACTATTATGGGGGCCAATACTTTCTCTATTACCAACCGGCAAATGGTTGCAACAACTGGAGGGGAACCATCTAACAATCCCCCGGTAAAATATAAAGAAGCTTTAGCGTTTAAGGAAGACTACACATTCCCTGCGCATACATCACTGCGATATAGTGCATCAGGCACGGCAACAGTCAAATATGGTTCGGTAGAAACAAATCCAAATATTAGCATTACAGGGAGTGATGATAATTATCTGATTACATCAGGTTATAAGTTGGCAGAAGGGAGAAATTTTTCAAAAAATGAGATCCGTACGAATGCTCACGTTGCCATAATTGGAAGTGTTTTGGCTGCTGAGTTGTTTAAAAATTTGTCTGACAGGGTAGGGAAGGTGATAAGAATCGGCAATGGGAAATATAAAGTAATAGGTGTTCTGGAAGAAAGAGGTTCCGGATTTGGAGTAAATAACGATAAAATAGTGGTAATACCAATTACCAATGTCCGGCAATATTTTGCCCGGCCGGTTATGAACTATGTTATAACGATTCTTCCTGATGATCCTAAGTTACTGGATATTGCTGTTAGTGAAGCTACTGGATTGTTCAGAGCAATAAGAAACTTAAGGATAATGGAAGAAAATAATTTCGAGATCGAAACCAGTGATAATTTGGTTAACCTTTTGCTTGAAAATTTGAAATATGTATCAATAGCCGCAACGATTATTGGTATCATAACTTTGTTTGGAGCCGCTGTAGGCCTTATGAATATTATGCTGGTTTCTGTTACCGAACGTACCCGGGAAATTGGACTCAGAAAGGCAGTAGGCGCTAAGTCCTCCATTATTAGACAACAATTTTTGTTTGAATCGATTCTTATTGGCCAGATGGGTGGATTGGCAGGAATTGTTTTAGGTATCATAATCGGTAATCTGGTATCTCTGATAATGGGCACTAATTTTATCGTTCCCTGGATGTGGATCCTGTTGGGGGTATTACTGTGTTTTGTTGTTGGTTTGATCAGCGGACTGATTCCCGCCATTAGAGCTTCTAAAGTTGATCCGATTGTTGCGTTACGATATGAATAAATTTTATTTTATATTTGCCCTATGGAGAATCTTTGGATAGAGAGTACGATAAAAACCCCGGCAATTGATTTCAATGCTGAAACAGGGGTGCTGTCAATAAAAGGGCGTGCTATACCTGAGAATCCTGAAGAATTCTTCAGCGAAATTCTCCAATGGATGAAAGATTATTTCAAAAATCCATTACAATCTACTCAGATTGATATCCAGCTCGAATATATCAACAGCGGTTCTTCAAAATATTTATCGGAATTATTCCAACTTCTGCAAGAAAGACATAAAGGAGGCAATAAGTGTGAAGTAAATTGGTATTACGAGGAAGATGATGAATCACTTTTGGAATTAGGAAAACATTACCAATCGATTATCGACTTACCAATAAAATTAATTGCAATCTATTAGTTTATCATTTCTGCTTTTTTCCTTTATATTTTCTGAGTTGACTTTCGCAATCCTCAAGTTTTTCTTTTAGCTCTTTTTCCCGTCTCGTTGATTCTTCCTGGGTCGCTTTAAGTTCCTCCATGTTTTGACGCATTTCTTCTTCCTGGGCTTTCATTTCTTCTGCTTGTTGTTGGCTTCTTTCAAGCAGCTCATTCGTTTTGATGTTGATTTTTACGGATGCCAGCGTAGAACCTATATTTTCAGCTATTCTTTCTATAAAGTCAATTTGATATTGCTCAAATTCGTTGAATGAGGCTAATTCAATTGCACCATGAACTTGCTCATTCGTTTTTAATGGAACTATCAATAAACTTCTTGGAATGGCATCGCCCAACCCACTGGTTATATTTATGTAATCATCGGGTAACTCATTCATATAGATGGTTTCTCCCTCCTGTACCGACCGTCCAATCAATCCTACCCCCGATTCAATTCTTTTATCCATGTATTTTCTTTTATTAAAGGCATACGCAGCCTTTAATTCGATGAATTTTTCATTTTCGTCATCATCGTTAATTATGAATAAACCACCTTGGTTGGCACTGATATATTTGACAAGATTGCGGATAATCTGGTAGGATAATTCTTCAATGCCATCGTTATTTTCCCTGAGAATTTCAGAAAATTTTGCAATACCCTGTGTCGCCCACTGACGTTGTTCATCCTCTGTCTTTCTTTTGGCTTCTTCTTCTGATGCTTGTTTAAGATTGTCACGCATCTCAAGAAGTGCATTGCCCAGATCATCTTTTTCACTTAATGGTTTAAAGCTTATGTCATAGTTACCCTTACCTATTTCATTGGCAAAATTGGTGAATTTTCTGAAACTTTCAATCAGATTATTCAGTGCTGCCGAGATATCTCCAACTTCATCTTTTGTTTCTTTAATTTTGCGGCGGGGTAAAACACCCTTACACATGTCGAGGATGACTTTTTTGATTCTGTTGATGGGACTTATAATTGTCCGTGTAAGAATAAGTGCGATAAGAATGGAGATAATTGTCAGGGTTAACCCCAGGAGAGCTATAGAACGTTGAAATTGGTCGAAAAGATTGTTCATCTGAGTTCTTGATGCTTCAACTTTATTTTGCATTGTTTGTCTCAGCTCACTGATATCAGTCAGAATATCTTCTGTTTCTTCTATGATTTCTCCATTTTCTTCTACTTTAGGCGATACTTCAAACATTACCATTGGATCATTATAACTTTCCATAGAATTGAGAGATTCCATGATATCTTTATGTTCTGCAAATAATGTATCTTGAATCGCCCCGTATATTTGTTCGTATTCTCTTCGTTCTGTACTATCCCACTTTGATGACAATTCCGAAATTTTTTCATGGAGTTCAGGAATGTCATAGTTATGCAACTGTCTTAGACTATTTTTTTCAGGGGTCTCACTTCCTTTTTCAATAAAAACCCAGTTTTTGATTAGAGCCTTGGAACGATTGACCTGATTATACAAGTTATTAAGATAGGTTGCGGAGGGAGCGTATATTTCTGAGATCTGATGATTGATTTCTCTGCTTTTCTTTAACGAGTTATTGATGATGTAACTGTTAACCAATATTGCCAGGATAATCACTGTTATTCCGAGTATTAGTTTATTGGCTATTGAAAAGCGGAGTTTCATATTGATTCTGTTTAGGAATTGGTTTTGCTAATATATTAATTTTTACCATAGAGTTAAAGGATGCTTATGTAAAATTTATTATTTAAGTTTTATACGTTTAGAAATATTGAGGATGGATATGAAATGCCGGTCAGAAAAAGTCCATTGGGGGGAACTGAATATCCTGCTTTGCAACGGTTCCTGCTCTCAATAATTTTTCTGAATTCTTCTATATCTGTATTACCCCTGCCTATATCTATCATAGTGCCTACAATGGCTCTGACCATGTTGCGGAGAAATCTGTTGGCCTGTATCGTGAAGATGATTTCTTCATCATTTTCCTGCCATGAGGCGTGATATATTTCACAGAGATTGGTTTTTACCTGTGTATTTTTTTTACTGAAACTGGTGAAGTCCGAATATTCATAAAGTAAATTACAGGCTTTATTCATAATCTCGACATCCAGCTTATAGAATAAATGATAACTGAAGTCTGTCTTAAAAGGGTTCTTAATTTTATTTATAAAATATTTATAGGTTCTCGATTCTGCACTATATCGACTGTGTGCTTTTTCTGTGACCGGGGAAATATTGTAAATGGCTATATCTTTGGGTAAAAAGTTGTTTATCTTGAACAAGAAATGATCTTTGTTCTCGAATTGCATATTTTCAGAATCAAAATGGGCATAAAAACAACTGGCGTGGACTCCGGTATCTGTTCTCCCTGCTCCCACAACATTGATGTTTTCTCTTAACAGGGTGCTGAATGATTTGTTGAGTACTTCCTGTACTGTAATATCATTGTCTTGTATTTGCCAGCCATGATAAATCGTGCCTTTGAATGCGAGTCTTATAAAATATCGTTTCACTGGTTTTGTCTTTTCGACAAAATTATAAATTTTCTTTTTAGCAGAATTGTCACTACGTTTTATTTAATAACCACTTAAAAATCATTAATTATATTTAACTTTTATTAACATAAAAATGCACTAAAATTGGGGTAAAATTCACTTAGGATTGGTTTTCTTTTATCGAAGAAATTGGTTTAATTTGAAACAATAAAATTTATAAAACGGAACCTTATGGAACAAACTGTTAATGTAAAAGAATTGAATGAACGTATTCGCAATGAAAGCTCGTTTGTGGATATGATCCAGATGGAAATGAATAAGGTTATAGTGGGGCAAAAGCATTTGCTTGAGGGTTTATTAGTAGGTTTGTTATCTGATGGACATATTTTACTGGAGGGCGTACCTGGGCTAGCTAAAACATTGGCTATAAATACTTTGGCAAGCGTAATAAATGCAAAGTTTAACCGGGTACAGTTTACACCGGACTTATTGCCTGCCGATTTGCTTGGAACTATGATATATAGCCAAAAGAAGGAACAGTTTATAGTTAAGAAAGGTCCTATTTTTACCAATTTTGTTCTCGCTGATGAGATTAACAGATCTCCGGCTAAAGTCCAAAGTGCACTTCTTGAAGCTATGCAGGAACGACAGATTACTATCGGGGAAGAAACATATCAACTGGAGCAGCCATTCCTGGTACTGGCAACCCAAAATCCGATAGAACAGGAGGGTACTTATCCTTTGCCTGAAGCTCAGGTTGACAGGTTTATGTTGAAGGTTGTTATTGATTATCCTCAACAGGAGGAAGAAAAGCTTATAGTGCGGCAGAATTTGGCTAAGCAGTTTCCTAAAGCAAATCAGTCATTGACCCCCCAGGATATTATTAATGCAAGAGAGGTTGTTAAAGAAGTCTATATTGATGAAAAAATTGAACAATATATACTGGATATCGTCTTTTCGACTCGTTTCCCCGAAAAATATAACCTGGCGAAGTTTCAGAATATGATCCATTACGGAGGATCTCCCAGAGCAAGTATCAACCTTGCTTTGGCGTCAAAGGCTTATGCCTTCATTAAAAGAAGAGGATATGTTATTCCTGAGGATGTAAGAGCGGTTTGTTATGATGTTTTAAGACACAGATTTGGTTTAAGTTATGAAGCTGAAGCAGAAAATGTAACCAGCGAGGATATCATTACAGAGATCTTAAATACTATTGAAGTTCCATAAAATATTATATGTATTAGGCTATGCATTAATACTTTGAGAGATGAAAAGATTTTTATTATGCGTATTTTTCTGTATGTTTCTTTTGAGTACTGCATATAGTCAGTATTTTGTAGGTTTAGGCATTGAGGAGATTAAAACAGAAATGAAACAGAAAAAGGAAGATTTTTCTTTCTCTAAAGAGGTGAATGCAGAGGAGCATCATTTTCTGAAATTTGAGAATGCTAATGAAACTCAGACGATACTCTTTATTCTGGACGATAATGAAAAATGTAAATTCACTAAATTAATATGTGATTATTCTCTTCTTAGGACAATGGAGGATTCATTGAATAATACGTATGAATACCGTAAAGATATGAGTTGGGTTGATACTGAAAGCGATGAAAATTATAATTATTTGATGGAACTGGAAAAAGAAGATTGGTTTTTTACAATAAAAACAACCAGAAAGAAAAAATAGATACCGTGGAAACTACTGAACTGTTAAAAAAAGTCAGAAAGATTGAGATTAAAACCCGGGGACTGTCAAAAAATATCTTCGCGGGTGAATATCATAGCGCTTTTAAAGGCAGGGGAATGTCTTTTAGCGAAGTCCGGGAATATCAGTATGGCGATGATATTCGCAACATTGACTGGAATGTGACAGCTCGGTTTAATCATCCCTATATTAAGATTTATGAGGAAGAACGGGAGCTAACTGTTATGTTACTTATAGATGTGAGTAACTCAAGAGTTTTTGGAACAGAAAAGCAGTTGAAAAAAAACTTAATTACTGAAATATCAGCTGTTTTATCATTTTCTGCTATTGAGAACAATGATAAAATAGGGGTGATTATGTTTAGCGATAGGATTGAAAAGTTCATTCCACCTAAAAAGGGTAGGACACATATTCTCAGGATAATCCGTGAATTGATTGAATTTACTCCTGAATCAAAGGGGACAAATATTTCAGGGGCATTGAAATATCTTACCAATGCCATTAAGAAACGCTGTACGGCATTCATTTTATCAGACTTTTTCGATCAGGATGATGAAAATAACCAATTAAATTATGAGGAAGCCTTGCGCATTGCTAGTAATAAACATGATTTAATTGGATTACAAATTTATGACAGGAGGGAGGGAGAATTACCGCCAGTCGGTTTGATTAATGTTCAGGATGCAGAAACCGGAGAGACGCTTTGGGTGGATTCGAGCAATAAATCTGTCAGAAAAGCTTATCAAAATTGGTGGCAAAATACCAATAGTCTTATTAAAACAACATTCTCACAAGCAGGTGTTGATTATACAGCTATTGCAACCAGTGAAGATTATGTAAAACCATTGGTAAATCTTTTTAAACGACGATAGATGAGATGCGAATGAAAAATAGATTCGATTCAGAGAAAACATCTTTTTTCTTTGTTATTATTCTTGTATTCCTGGCTAATTCAGTATATGCTCAAAAAGTGGGTATAGATAGCAGACTGGATACCAATGAAATACTTATTGGTGATCAGATATATCTGCACTTAGATGTTGTCCAGGATAAAGAAGTGAACATACAAGATTTTGATGTTAAGGATAAATTGCCGGATAAAATTGAAGTTATTGAGGCTGAAAATCCGGATACTACTTTTCTGGAAGAAGATGATCGTTACAGGATTACGCAAAAATACCTGATTACGAGTTTTGATAGTGGCAAAGTTCATATCCCTGAATTGGCTTTTCAGTATAAAGTTGGTGATGAGCTCGATACAATAAAATCCTTACCAATGGATTTGATGGTGCAGACAGTTACTATAGATACCACGAAAACTATATTTGATATAAAGGAACCTTTTGGAGCACCAGTGTCTTTCAGGGAAATATTGCCATACCTTCTGGTTTTCCTTACTTTGGTGGTCATAGCATTTTTAGTATGGTATTATTTGCGATATATGAGAAATAAGAAGACCAAGGAAGAACCTAAAAAACCACTGGAACCTGCTCATGTAATAGCTCTGCGTGAACTGGACAAGTTGAAAGAAGAAAGATTGTGGCAGCAGGATAAAATCAAACTATATTATACTAAATTGGTTGATATTTTGCGCTATTATTTGTGGTTACGATATGATATAAAGACTTTGGAAAGAACTACTGATGAGATCCTTCTATCGTTGCATAACACAGGATTTGATGATGAAAAACTTTATAAGATGCTGGCTGGTATTTTGCGACAGGGCGATCTGGTGAAGTTTGCGAAATGGATTCCTTCACCGGAAGAAAATGAGCAATATCTGAATGATGCATATGAATTTGTTACACAGACAAAACTTGAAAAGCCTGAGAGTGAAGAGAAAGATGAAAATCATGAAGAGGGAGAAGCGTTAAATAAAAAACAGGAAGAATGAGTTTGTTTGATTTAAATACTTTTAAAACCCCGGAATTTTTAGTTCTCCTTGTATTAATAATTCCGGTTGTGATATGGTATTATAAAAAAAACCGAAAAACAGAGGCTACTCTACAGGTCTCTACTATTAAAGGATTAAGTGCAGCCAGAAGTTCTTTAAAATATTACCTGAAATATGTCCTTTTTGGAACAAGAGTACTTGCTATTGCCTTGTTGATTGTTGCTTTGGCTCGGCCACAATCGTCAGAAAGCTGGAGAGATGTAACTACTGAAGGGATTGATATTGTGCTTTCTTTGGATATATCGAGCAGTATGCTTGCCAGGGATTTTGACCCCAACAGGCTGCAAGCTTCAAAAGATATCGCCATTGATTTTATTTCTGACAGACCGGAGGATAGAATTGGATTGGTAGTTTTTGCTGGTGAAAGTTTTACACAATGCCCGCTTACAACTGATCATGCGGTACTTACAAATTTATTCAGGGATGTAAGCGAAGGAATGATCGAAGATGGCACGGCTATTGGTATGGGTCTTGCTACATCTATTAACAGACTTAAAGATAGTGATGCGGAAAGTAAAGTGGTAGTACTACTGACTGATGGCGTAAACAACAGAGGAGCAGTAGCACCTGTAACTGCCGCAGAAATTGCTCAAACATTCGATGTTCGGGTCTATACGATAGGTGTGGGAAGTCACGGAAAAGCACCATATCCTGTGGAGACACCATACGGGATACAATATAGAAATATGGAGGTGGAAATTGACGAAGATATCTTGAAACAAATAGCTAATCAGACAGGGGGAAGATATTTCAGAGCCACTGATAATCAAAAGCTGGAAACCATTTATGAAGAAATTGATCAGATGGAAAAATCCAAGATTGAGGTGCAGGAATTTAGTGAGAAAAAAGAAGAATTCTTTGGATTTGCTCTCGTGGCTGGTCTGTTATTGTTGATAGAAGTAGTTTTGAGAACAACAATATTGAGAAGTATTCCATAAAAACTGAGGTAAAAATGTTTAGATTTGGAAATGTTGAAATACTGTATGCTTTGGTCATAATACCCATTTTGATTCTGCTCTTCCTATTTGCTCGTTATCTAAAAAGAAGAGCAATGAGAAAATATGGAGATATTACAGTTATTTCACAGTTAATGCCTCTCGTTTCTAAAATTCGGCCTGTAATAAAATTTATTTTCATAATTGCAGCCCTTACATCCGTCATATTTGCCCTTGCTGATCCACAGTTTGGGTCTAAGATAGAAAAGGTGGAGCGTAAGGGTGTGGAGATTATTATTGCGCTCGATGTTTCCAATAGTATGCTTGCGGAGGATATCAAACCCAGCAGGCTGGAGCGGGCTAAGCGATCAATTTCAAAAATGATTGACCAGTTGAATAATGATAAGATAGGTTTTATCGTTTTTGCTGGTGATGCTTATATTCAGGTTCCGGTTACAACGGATTATTCTGCTGTTAAAATGTTTTTATCAACGGTAGATACCGATATTGTGCCAACCCAAGGAACTGCTATAGGTTCAGCAATTAACCTGGCTGTGAGGTCTTTTGATTCAGAGAGTGATTTGGAAAAGGCTTTGATTATAATTTCTGATGGGGAAGACCATGAAGGAGAGGCTGTGCAGGCAGCACAAAGAGCAGGAGAAGAGGATGTAAAAATACATACCATAGGAATGGCAAGTTCGGAGGGCGGACCGATTCCTATCAGAGAATCAGGAGGACAAGTGCAATACCAAAAGGATGAAAATGGCAATACTGTAATTAGTAAACTGGATGAGACAATGCTAAAAAGTTTAGCCGCAGAGGGAAAGGGAACTTATGTAAGGGCCAGTAATTCGCGTACCGGCTTAAGTAAACTTTATGAGGAAATCGATGAGATGACACAAAAAGAGATTGAGTCAAAACAATATACTGATTATGAGCATAGATTTCAATACCTTATCGGACTTGCTCTGTTTTTTCTTTTTATTGATTTTTTGATTTTGGAGAGAAAAAATAAACGCTTGACAAAATATAATCCTTTTAAAATAAAAGAATAGTTATGTGGAAAAAGGCTTGTTTACTGTTTTTGTTTTGTTTCTCAACTGTTGTGGTAGTATTTTCCCAGTCGGAGCGAAAATATATCCGCAGGGGGAATGATGAGTATAAAGAAAAAAAATATGTGAATTCTGAAATTGCTTATAGAAAAGCTATAGGCGAGGGTAAGGAAACATTTGAAGCACTTTTTAATGTTGGCGATGCATTATATAAACAGGAGAAGTATGAGGAGGCGGCCAAACAGTTCAGCGAGCTTGCTAATCAAGATTTGAATAAAGATAAATTGGCGAAAGTTTATCATAATCTGGGGAATTCCCTGTTAAATTCTGATAAGTTTAAAGAAAGCATCGAAGCTTATAAACGGGCTCTGAAACATGATCCTGATGATGTGGAAACTAAACATAACTTGACATATGCTTTGAACAAGCTTGAAGAGCAAGAGAATCAACAGCAAGATCAAAAGGATCAACAGCAAGATCAGGATCAGGAGGATCAGGAAAATAATGAAGATCAGCAGGATGAACAAGATCAGCAGGACCAACAGGATCAGCAGCAACAAGATCAAAATGAACAGCAGGAGGAGGAAGAACAAGAGGAGAATCAGCAACAACAATCCAGTGAACCTGAAATATCAAAAGAAGATGCAGAGCGGTTGCTGCAGGCTTTGGAAAATGATGAGAAGTTGTTACAGGAAAAGTTGAAGAAGAAAATAGAAGAATCGGAGAAAAAAGCTAAGACAACTAAAGAGTGGTAAAAAATGAACAATAAAGAAATAATGCCATGGATGTGTAACTGAGGCATGATTTTGATGAAAAAATGTCTTATGGCCAAAAATTAAATTAACAGTGAACATGAAATATCTTATTTTCTTATTTATAAGTGTTTTTCTTTTTATCTCCAGAACTTATGCGGACGAGGAGGTTAAATTTTCCGCGGAGGCTCCGGAAGTGGTGAGGGCTGGTGAGCAATTTCGGTTAACTTTTACCGTAAATGCTGATGTGGATGATTTCACCTCTCCGGCAATTGACGGGTTCAGGGTTTTGGCCGGACCAAGCACGTCTACCAGTACTAATGTCAGCATTGTGAATGGTAAGATGACAAGAAGTTATCAGTTGCAGTATACATTTGTTTTACGGGCTGAAGAAACAGGAGATTTTACCATACCTCCGGCAAAGGTTGAAGTAGACGGGAAGGAATATAAATCGAATGAAGTTGATATAGAGGTTATTGAAGGTGATGCCGATGAATCTTCCAGCAAGGGAAGTGAAAGCACTCCGGCAAACAGAGATGAGCCAGGTGGAGAAATAGACGAAGATGACTTGTTTGTTAAAGTTATTTTTGACAAAAAGAACGTTTACAGGGAAGAGCCTGTTGTAGCTACCATCAAACTGTATTCTAAACTTAATATTGCCAATCTTCAGAATGTTAAATTTCCTGATTTTAAAGGGTTTTATAAAGAGGAGATAGAAACCCCTCCTTTGCGCCAATTGAAAAAGGAAAATGTAAACGGCGAAATTTATGGTACAGGAGTCTTGAAAAAATACATTCTTTTTCCTCAACGCAGTGGTGAAATTACTATTGACCCTTTTCAAGTGGATTGTATCGTTCAGCAAAGAGTAAACAGGCAGTCAAGAAGCTTTTTCGATGAATTTTTTGGGGATAATCAAAC
Organism: Bacteroidales bacterium; assembly: GCA_041686375.1. Classification (GTDB taxonomy): domain Bacteria; phylum Bacteroidota; class Bacteroidia; order Bacteroidales; family UBA12077; genus JAGXLC01. Next base: position 41,000 of record JAWLEB010000012.1, on the reverse strand, counting down.
CGTAAAAAAATCTCTTTCCAGTGAGCCTGTGGAAATTAACGTGAAGCCTTTACCTGAGGATAAACCAGTATATTTTACAGGGGGTGTAGGTGATTTTCAACTAGAAGCTTCTTTAGATCAGGATCAGACTGAAACTGATGAAGCTGTGACGTTAAAAGTTAAAATTTCGGGTACGGGTAATTTAAAAGTCATTGACATGCCTGTAATCAACTTTCCTCCTGATTTGGAATTCTATGATCCTAAAGTGAGTACTGATATTAAAGCCAGTGAAAGTGGCATTTCCGGGGTAAAGGAATATGAGTATCCTGTAGTGCCCAGACATGAGGGTACATATCAAATCCCTTCTTTACGTTTTGCTTATTTCGATCTTTCTGAAGAACGATATAAAACTTTGAGTACAGGTCCTATGGAGTTGCATGCTTTGAAAGGAGAAGGGGAGGAAAGAGCTCCAGGCGCTATTTCGGATTTCAGTAAGGAGGAGGTTAATGTTATAGGCAGAGATATTCGTTATCAAAAAACAGAAGACATAGACCTTAAGGAGAAAGATGATTTCTTATTTGGCAGTACATTATTTTATATTGTTTTTGCGGGTGGCGCTTTTCTTTTTGTGATGACATTTTTATTGCAAAGAAGGAGAGCCAGAGAAAATGCGAATATTGCGCTGGCTAAATCCAGAAAAGCAAACAGATATGCTAAGAAGCGCTTGAAGGAAGCCTTCAAATACCTAAACGACAATAATAAGGAGAGCTTTTATGAAGAAATTTTACAGGCATTATGGGGGTATGTGGGTGATAAACTAAGCATCCCTGTATCCGAATTATACAGGGATAATGCTGAAGCTAAACTGAAACAGTTAAATGTAGATGAGGAATTAATTGAACAGTTCCTTCGTTTAATAGATGATTGTGAATATGCAAGATACGCTCCGGCAGACAATGAATCTAAGATGGGAGGGCTTTATCAGGAAGCTATTACGGTAATATCACAATTACAGCAAAAATTGAAGCAACAAAAAATTAAAGCATAAAAAATGAGAAAATTAGTAATCTTTATTTCTCTGATTATTCTTAATACCATTCCTTTATTAGGGCAGGAGTATGATATAATGCTGGATTCGGCAAGAAAGTATTATGATCAGGGTAAATACGCAAAAAGTATTGAAGTATATGAGCAAATCCTGTCACAAGGGAAAGAATCTGTTGCTGTTTATTATAATCTTGGTAATGCTTATTACAGTACTTACCAGATAGCTCCGGCGATACTTAATTATGAAAGAGCTAAACTTCGTGCACCAAACGATGAGGATATTCAGTATAATTTGACTCTTGCCAGAGAGCAGGTTACAGATAAGATTGAAGAAATCCCCCCGTTTTTTATGGTTCGGTGGTACAATAACTTTGTGGACTTATTCTCTTCTGATGGATGGGCTCTTATGAGTATGACTACATTTGTAATTTTTCTTGTCTTATTTTCTGTTTATCTGTATACAAGAAGCTATAGCTGGAAAAAGTCTTCTTTTTGGATAGCCTTACTTGCATTATTTCTCTCCGTTGGTACTTTTGCCTTTTCTTATCAGCAGAAACAGGAGGTTATTGATAGTAATCAGGCCATTGTATTTTCACCCAAAGTGACGGTAAGGAGTTCCCCTTCTGTTTCCGGAACAGAACTATTTGTAATTCACGAAGGAACAAAAGTTTATATTGAAGATGAAATGGAGCAATGGTATGAAATTAAACTGGCCGACGGGAGTAAAGGTTGGATAAAATCCGAGCATATTGAAGTAATATGATGATTTTATAAGTCAGAAGAACAACCATACGAAAGATAAGATTAAATATCAGTTTTTTAATTGACGTTTTTTTATCTTTATAATTATTGATCATAGCTTTCAATTGCTAAAATTATTTACGGTTAAAGATCTGAAGAGGCTGTGGGCAGAAGGAAAGAAAACCTTCTGTTTACAGCTTTTTCTGCAGGTTTGATATTTCTTTCTGGAGCCTGTATATTTTTTTTATCACTTGATTGTGTGGAATTTCAGGCTCAGGGAGTTCATTGCTGATATAATTTTTAAACTTCCATATTTCTTTGATTTCTTCTCCATGAATTTCAAACGGTTTGTAGAGAGGATTCAGGGAGTGAACTTTCAATATGTTTTTATCCGCGAGTTGATTTTCTACTATTTTAAAAACAATACCTTCATTCAATGTGAGTATAATACATGCTTCGCCATTTTTTATTTCAAGCCAGTTTTGAATAAATTCACCTGTGATGAAAGAACCTTCGGGAATCGGAAGCATTGAATCGCCGTTTATTTGAAATGTCCTGTACTTTTTTTCTCCTGATAAAAAGGGAAGCTGAAATGTTGGTAATTCCCGGATAAATTCAGGGTCTGCAAATCCCCGTTGATAACCTGCTTTGGCTTTTTCTGGTACCAATTCAATGTTGTCCTCATTGTTTTTATCTACGGTAGTAGCCAGTATTCTTAATTTGCTTCCTTTGAGGTACACATCATAGCCTCTTTCCAGTTGTGAAAGCTGATTGTCACTAAGACAGGACAGGTCTGCTTTTAATAACTTATCTATCGCTACATTAAAGTAGTTTGACAGCGATATGAGTGCTTCCATCCCCGGCTGGGCAACTTCGTTTTCATATCCGCTGTATGTGGAGCGTTTTATATTGATGGCGCGGGCTATCTCGTTCTGGGTTTTTTTCTTCCGTTTGCGCAATAATTTTATGTTTTTACTAAAGTGCATGCATCCTTGCTTTTAAAAAATTACAGATAAATATAAACAAAATATTTTGATTTTTTTGAAAAATGATTAATTTGTAATCTTAAATTTGATTAATATCTAATCAAGATATCTATTTTTTTCTGATTAAAATAATTGCTTAAAGCCTGATTATGAAAGATGAACGTTGTATTGTCCATATGGATATGGATTCTTTTTTTGTATCTGTAGAACGTCTCCAGAATCCCAGACTATTGGAGAGGCCTGTTATTATTGGAGGGCTTTCTGAGAGAGGCGTAGTTGCCAGTTGTAGTTATGAAGCCCGTGAGTTTGGTGTGCATTCAGCTATGCCCATGCGTATGGCGCGTCAACTATGTAATGATGCAATTATTATTCGGGGCGACATAGATCTTTACAGCAAATATTCGGATATGGTCACTGAAATTATTCATGAAAATTCACCTGTGTATGAGAAAGCCTCTATTGACGAGTATTATATTGATCTTTCCGGTATGGAGCGCTTTTTTGGAACCTTTAAATGGGCTAAGAAGCTAAAAACATCTATTTACAAACATATTGGACTACCTGTCTCTTTTGGTTTATCTGTCAATAAAACAGTTTCAAAAATTGCCACCGGTGAAGCGAAGCCGGAAGGCCATTTGCAGGTGCCTTCCCAACTCGTCAGACCTTTTATGTCTCCATTGTCGATCCGTAAAATTCCGATGATAGGGGACAAAACTTACTCTCTGTTGCGTTCAATGGGTGTGCGTAATATAAAAACTTTACGTGAGCTTTCTGTAGAAATGCTGGAGAGTGTGTTGGGAAAAAATGGGATACTCCTCTGGAAAAAGGCTAATGGTATTGATCATACTCCTGTCAAACCTTATACGGACAGGAAATCGATAAGCCTGGAACGTACTTTTGAACGGGATACCATTGATATGCGGGAATTGCATATGGTGTTAACGTCTATGATAGAGTCTCTTGCCTATCGTCTGCGCAGTGAAAATAAGCTTACCGCCTGTGTGGTTGTGAAAATTCGATATTCTAATTACGATACGCAAACCATCCAAAAGCGTATTTCTTATACTGCCTTTGATCATGTCTTAATTGAAACAGGAAAGGAATTGTTTGGGAAGTTATATTCGAGGCGAATGTTAATCAGATTGTTGGGGGTTAAGTTTAGCAAGCTCACAGGAGGAACTCAGCAGTTGAATCTTTTTGAGGATAATACGCGGTTCGTAAATCTGTATCAGTCAATGGATAAGATTAGGCGCCGCTATGGAAGTGATACTATAGGAAGAGCGGGAGGTAAAAAAATGATTGGCTGAATCTTAAATTTTTTATTTTATTTGAATATTTCATATCTTTATCTTATCAGAACATTAAAACGGATGAGAAGTTATGAACCTTAACCTCATAGAAAGTTTTCTTCTTTTGGCACTTGATAGTGAAAAAGGGAAATTCCTTACAGACTCTTTAGCGATAAATCATGGTCTTGCGGGAGCAACTCTGATGAAGCTTGCTATAACCAATAAGATTGAAGTCAAAGACCGAAGAGTTTATGTAATAGATAACTCCTCTACCGAGGTGGATTATATTGACCAGATGTTGGAATATATTCAGTCTTCCCGGAAGAACAGAAAAGTTAAATACTGGGTCAATCGTCTGGCGTCAAAATGGAGAGGCATGCGTGTTGATTTGTTGAATAATCTGATTGATCGGGGGATCTTAACACGCCAAAAAAAAAGATTTATAGGGCTGTTCACTTACAGCATATATCCTTCTGCCGATTTAACCCCTAAACAGGAGTTGCTGAAGAAGTTGAGAGATATAATAGACGGACAGGAAAAAATTGATGCAAAAAGTTTAATGCTCTTTAGCTTGTTAGAAGCTACTAAGTTAACCCGTGTACTTTTCTCTTCGCGTGCTGAGTATAAAAACGGCAAAAAGAAAATCGATGAATTAACAAAAGATTTTGATATGAATCCGCTTATCCATATCACTATAAAAGACGTTTGTTCGGTAGTTATAACCGCATCAACTTCTGCTGCTGTAAAAGCCTCAATTCACAAAGAATCGGTTTGATTTTTCTACCTCCTTTTTGGTTTCTTGTTCTGTTTTAATTGCATCATGCTTGTTTTTTTATTAAATTGAAACCCTCCCACTAGTGTAGAGAAAAGCCTATGTATAAAGCATGAAGGATCCATGGGTTGCAAAATGAACTTACATTAACTTTTTGTAGCAATAAGTCTCAGAGTATGAAACTAATAATCTAACTTTATCCATATGGCAATAAATAATAAAAAATATCCAAATGAATATTTTGCAGAAATATCTTGAAGAGAGACACAAAGAACACGATACAACTAAGGATTATGGTGAACCAGGACCCGTAGTTACTATTTCACGTGAATTTGGATCTTCTGGTAAGTTTCTTGCCCAAAAACTCGCTTTTCTTCTTAATGAATCAAAGCTTGGGGATACAGTTAAAGGGAAGTGGAAAGTAATCAGCAAAGAAATTTTGGAGCAGTCGGCGAAAGAACTGGAATTGCATCCTTCCGAAATAGAATATGTATTTAAATATGAAAAGAAAAGTGATATTGATGAGGTTTTAGGCGCTTTGTCAAGCAAGTACTATAAAAGCGACCGTATGATAAGGAATACGATAAAAAAAATCATATACACCTTTGGCCTGAGAGGCAATGTTATTATTTTGGGCAGGGGAGGAGAGATATTAACCCAGGAGATTGAAAGGTCTCTTCATGTGAAACTTATTGCACCATTTCCTTGGCGGGTAGAGGAGATAAAGAAAAGATTTGGTTATGAAAAAATTAAAGAAGCCAGAAATCATGTGGCTGATATGGATAAGAAGAGAGATGCTTTCAAAAGTGATATAGCAGGGAAAGAAGTAGATAATACTCTTTATGATGTTATTTTTAATGTTACATCCTTTCCTTTTGATCAGATGTCTGAAACGATAATGCATATGATGGAACTGAAAAAAATGATTTGAAAATAATTGAAGTTAGGGTAAGGCAATCTTATTATTTATAATTCAGAACAAAAAAGAGGAGCGAAATCAATTTTACAAACAGTTATTCTTTAGTGGCTTTTTTGGTAAGGGCTTTAATGAATTCTTCGTTTCGCCTCGTGGCTACATCCAGCTTTGTACCGTTTTCAAGAATTACTTTATATCCATGTGATTTGTTGTAAGATTTTATATAATTCAAATTTACGAGGTAGGATTTATGTATCCTGAAAAACATTGATTTAGGTAATAATTCTTCAACATTTTTCAGGGTTTTCGCCACCATTATAATTTCATTTCGGTTCGTATGAATTTTAGTGTAATTTTCCTCTGCCTGGCAGTATATTATATTGTTTATCCTCTCCAGCTCGTATCCATCAAATGTGGGTAATGCGATTTTATTAAATTCATTTGTAGTAGCATTCAGATTATTTAAGAATGCTTCGATTTGTGTCTGAGGGGTTATCTTTCTTTCTTTATCTTCGAGCTTTTTGATAACTTCTTTGAGATCAATATAGTTGATAGGCTTTAACAAATAATCGAGCGCTGAACATTTTATGGCGTCTATTGCATATTGTTTATATGCTGTTGTGAAGATTACATCAAAGTTATAATAATCGAAATAGTTGAAGAGTTTAAAACCATCTTCCTCAGGCATTTCAATATCAAGGAAGACGAGGCGTGGGTTATATTTGTTAATGGCAAATACACCTTCTTTTACTGTACCGGCTAAATAAACAATACTGATTTGTTTGCTGAAATAGCGTTCAATTATTTTTTTTAAAGTTTCCCTTGATTTTGGTTCATCGTCTATTATTACGCTAGTCCACATCATATTAACCTGTTTATAATTATTTAAAGATAAAAAAAATCTTTAAATTATTGATTATTATTACCATGAATCTCTTTTTGATGATAGTCAACCAATCCGTTTATAGGGGATTGAATTATTTTGTCAATTTGCAATCCGTATTGTTTGACTGTTGTGTACAGAATATCTTTAAAGAACCAGCCAACTGACCCTGTCACCTTTATCTTTTCATTTGGTTTAGGTTGTAAATCCATTACATGTGTTTCAATGAACTCCTTAAGCCCATCTTCAATCATTTTTTTTATGTATGAATCATTTTTATTTTCATCCAGAAAATAACAAAACTCTGCCAGATATTTGCCGGGCGCTTTTTGCTGGTGTATACGTGACAACACCTCTTTTTTTTCGATTTTGTGCTTCTGTAATAGCTTGTCCTCCAAATTCTTTGGTAATCTGCCATAGAAAAATCTTTTAAGCAATTCTTTCCCAAAGAAAGCCCCACTGCCTTCATCTCCAAGAATAAAGCCAAGTGAAGGACTACGCTGAGTGATTTGTTTTCCATCGTATCTGCAACATCCTGCACCTGTGCCTAATATACAGGCAATACCTGAAGTGTTATGAAAAAGAGATCGGGCTGCTCCATATAAATCTGAAAATACATTGATATTCGCATTGGGAAAATATTTGCGTAATGCAGTTTTTATGTTTTCTTGCAGGGAGTTGTCCGAGCATCCTGCACCATAAAAGTAGATGGTATTGATGTTTTGTTTTTTTGGGTTAAGTAAAGAATCCGTCTGAAGAATTTCATAAATGATGTTTTTATTCATTAATACCGGATTAATTCCTTGCGTTCTGGTTGATATTATCTCTTTGTTGTCAATCAATGACCAGTGGGTTTTTGAAGATCCTGCATCTGCAACTAAAATCATAATTGTTCTTTTTTTACATACTTTAAATTCAATAAATTCATTGGATTGCTCTCGAAATTTTTAATGTCTTTATGCGTAAATCTTACTACCTGATCATAATACAGCGGAACAACTACTGCATTGTCTACGATCATTTGATCCATTTGCTGGTATATCTGTCTCCTTTGCACTTCATTTATTGTGTTAAGGGCTTTGTTATAGAGGCTATCGTATTTGTCATTCGCAAAATGTGTGTAATTCGGCCCCCCGGGACTGAAGTTATCACTGTAAAAAAGCGCCAGATAATTTTCTGCATCCGGGTAATCTGCTATCCATGAACCTCTGAAAAACAGTAGTTTAGAGTTAGCTACCATATCTCTGAAAGTTGCGCCGGTACTAACCTCCACATCAATAGGGATACCAATTTCAGCAAGCTGGTGTTGTATAAATTCACAGATATCCTTATAATCGTCTGTTGTGGTAAGGGTTATTTTAGGCAACCCTTCACCGCCGGGATAACCTGCTTTTTTCAGAAGCTTTCTGGCTTTGTCGGGCTTATAGGTAAATCCTTCTATTGTTGCCGGGGAGAATGATGGTAATCCCTTTGGGATAAAACCTTTCTCAGCCGGTTTGCCAATATTGTTTCTCAAGTATTTAACCATTTTTTTTCTGTCGAAGCCATAATTGATTGCCTGTCGGAAGTATTTGTTGCTAACCGGACTGTTTTTTACTTGTGGCAGGGAGGTGTCGACTAGAAATCCTAAGTATTCTGTATTTAGATATGGCTGAGAATATAGCGTGATTTTGTCCTCGTATTTTGGATTCAGGTTCCCCGATCTGGTCAGTAATTCGTCTTTGTTGGCTGCAGTTGCTCCTGAAAGAAAGTCGATATCGCCTTTGATAAATTTTAGAAATTCGCTTTGCTTGTCACTTACAAATGTTATTGCTATAGCGTCCAAATGAGGCAGGGAGTTACCTGCACTATCGGTTTCGAAATAATTCTGGTTTTTTACAAAGACTAATTTTTCTCCGTCCTGCCAGGTGCTGAACTTAAATGGCCCTGTTCCTGAAGGGTTTTGCCCGAAGTTTTTTCCATAGTGTTCAACGAGTTTTTTGGGAACCACAGAGCAGTATTGCATAGAAAGAAGTCCCAGAAAGGCGGGAAAACGTTTGTTTAAGTAGATTTTTACCGTGGTATCGTTTACGGCTACCGGACCTTTGTCTTTATTTAAATTGTTAAATATCCATGCTCCTGGTGATGCAGTTTTTGGGGCATATATTCTTTTCAGGCTGTAAACTACATCCTCTGCCGTAACTTGTCTTTCAGGTTTACCCGAAAACTGTTCATGATCATGGAAGAATACGTCATCGCGCAGATAAAAAGTATATTCCAGCCCGTCTTCTGATATCTCCCACTCTTTTGCTATTGCCGGTCTGATATTTAGTTCTTTATCCATCTGAACGAGACCATTGAATAACTGATTAACCGGCCAGATTAAAGTTTGGCTTTTTGCAAATGCCGGGTCAAGGGTAGCAATACCTTTGGATTCGTTGTAACGAAAAACTGTTTTATCCTGCTTATCCGGTGATTGTTCAGTGCAGGAGTATCCAACCAGAAGAAATAAACAACTTATCAGGTATTTTTGCATAGATTTGTATTTTTAGCAAAGTTAATTAATTTATCAATCAACGATTGCTACATGATAAAAATGAATGGTTCTTACCTGAAAATAATACTTGCTGCTATTATCTGGGGTTCTAGCGGTGTTTTTATCAAATTTCTCAATTTACATCCATTTGTTATAACTTTTTTTCGTGTAGCTGTACCTGTATTGTTAATCGGTGTTTTTACAAACTGGAAGAACCTTCGTATAATCAGGCTGACATCCGGCTTATTGGTTTTCGCATCATTTCTGAATGTAATAAGGCTTGTGTTTTATTTTATAGGTTTTTTGAACGCACCTATTGGCAATGCTGTTATTATTCTTTATACATGGCCAATATTTGCTGTTTTGTTGAGTCGTTTATATTTATTTGAGCCATTACCTTTAAAAAATATTTTGCTTCTAGTGTTAGCTTTTTCAGGGATTGTCTTAATCCATATTGATAAACAAATATCATTTGATAATGATGAATTTATAGGAACTATGGCTATGTTATTGTCTTCTGTATTTTATGCCATTACAGTTGTTATTTTTAAGAAGGAATCTCCTGCTTATTCAAACTGGAGCATCGTTTTTCACCAGAATTTCATAGGTGCTTTAGTTTTCACTGTGATATTTCTGTTTTATTCGGAAAAGCCGCCACTGGACTTAAGTCTTGTTGCTTTTTTATATGCAATACTTGTAGGCGTGATTGGGTTTGGTTTGTTTTTTTCCGCACTCAAAGAAATCAAGGCTTCTAATGCTTCTTTAGTGGCTTATATAGAAGTTATCAGCGCTGTTATATTTGGGATTGTATTTTTTAATGAAACATTATCCTGGAATGTAATTGGCGGGGGGATTCTGATTATTGGATCTTCAATGCTGCTAAAAAAATAAAAAATCTACGCTAAGGTGAACCGACCATAAAAAACAGATGGAGCTTTTGTAGGGAGCCCCATCTGATATTGATAAAAGTATAAGATTTAGATAGGAATTTATTTTGCCATCTGTTTTTCCATGATAATATTCTTTTCTTGCATGTAGTGAATAATTTTATCCACAGACTCTTCCACGCTCATTTTATCAGTTTCTATTAAAATTTCCGGATTTTCCGGTTCTTCATAAGGCGCTGATATACCAGTGAATTCAGGAATAATTCCTTGCCTTGCTTTTTTATACAAACCTTTTGGATCTCTTTTTTCACACACTGAAAGCGGTGCTTTTACATAAATCTCGATAAAATCTTCCGGTTCATTTAATTTCCTGGCATTGGCCCTATCCTTTTTGTAAGGTGAAATAAATGAAGTAATTGTTATGGTTCCTGATTCTGCAAATAAGTGTGCCACTTCGCCAATTCTTCGAATGTTTTCTTCCCTGTCTTCTGGCGAGAATCCTAAGTTGCTGTTTAATCCATGTCTTACATTGTCTCCGTCTAAGACGAAAACATTGCAATTCATTTCGAAAAGCTTTTTTTGTAAGTCTGTGGCTATGGTTGATTTTCCGCATCCTGAAAGTCCTGTCATCCAGACAACAACTCCTTTATGACCATTCTTTTTTTCTCTTTCTTCTTTTGTAACAACCGTATCATGCCAAACCACATTGGTGCTTTTTTGTTTCTCTTTTTGGGGGTTTTCAGTTTGTTGTTTGGTAAGGAAATATTCTTTCAGAATATCTCCCACACATTTTCTTAAGATGCGCTCGTCCACATCTTCACCGTTCATTAGTTTTTTACGTACTTCTTTGCCTGAGATAAATAGGGTGTGATATCCTTTAGGCTGAAATTCTTTAATTAAACCAACTCTGTTTATTTCTTTGAAGTAAGCAGCAAATCCTACCTTTGCAGCTTTTATTTCAAGATTGCCTTTCAGGTTATCAAAAATATTGTGCGCGTCAAAATCGCCCCAAATAGCTTCTCCGTCATCAAATGGTGCGTCGGCATGTTTTCTTCCTATAACAATGTCTGTAAATCCGTAATTTTGACGATAGATAGCATGCATTACGGCTTCTTTTGGGCCTGCATAGAACATTTTCATATCTAATCCAACCAGTAACATCTGGTCATCTAAATCGTAGCCTTTGTCTTTCCATAAGTCCTCGTCTTTGTCTCCGTAACCAATCCAACGGTCTTTAATGAGGGCTTCATAGGTGCGCATTCTTACATCCGCAGGAATATCATCTGATTTTGTAGCTCCAACCAGAGGATTCAATACTGTGCCTGCAAAATACCCTTCTCTTGTTAGCTTTTCTGCAGCATACACCATAGCATATTCATGGGCTCTGTGGAGTGCATTACGTGTTTGGAATCCTACAATACGATCCCATCCCTTTTTACTGAAAAGTGCACGGGTTTCTGCCGGCGTCAGCATATATTGTCCAAAACTTGGGTGTTTAGGTTGTGGAAAAGCCCAGATTTTACCTCCTAATAAATAATTTCCCGGATCATCATTGAATATTCTTGCTCCGGGGTGGTCTGTTCTGTCTGTTCCATAAACAGATTTATTATATTTTTCTTTATCGAAAGGATAAATGTCTTCAATTGTCAGTGTTCCTACCATTTCTCCCCGCGCGTTTTCAACAACCACTGTTTCGCCCTTCTTCAGTTTTTCAGCTTCTTCTTTGGCTATTGGAAATGCTAACGGAATTGTCCATGCATATTTGGTACCGTTTCGTTCTATTGCCTCTTCTTCCAGAACCTGGTTAAATTCTTTTTGATTCATCGGACCTTCCAGGGGAGACAGGGCTCCGTCGCCTATCCTGTAAAATACGGAAAGGTCGGCATCTGAAATTTTGTATTTATTAAGGTTTTCGGCTTCTGTTTTTAAATTTTCCCTTTCCAGCTCGGGTATCATTCTGTTGACTAATCCATTCCCCCCATGAGGAGGTAGTATTGATTGTTTCATTTTATAAATTTTTTGATTCCACAATTTTCTATCTATACTAATATTAATTCTTCAATTTCTTTAAAAATTGCAAATATAATCAATTAATTTTTAGGAACTGTTTTGATTTTGTCCTACTTTAACAAATTAGTTTTATTCTGTGGTAAAGCCTAATTATCTGTTCGATTTCTAAAAATTCTGTAAAGCAAAATTTCTAAAAGAAATCAAAACAGTTTCTTAAACTTTTTTATGCTCTCCGGTTAGTTGGATATCCGATTCGAAAATTCATAAAACTTAAGCTGTATATATTATTTGTCGCGTATTTCAGATTTTCATTTTAATGTTTTAGTTCATAATTTGTTGTAAAAAGAATTATATGTATATATTTGTCGATTATTGCAAATCACTTCATACAATAAGGATACTAACTATTAAAATTAATTGAATATGGCGAATCAAGAGAAAGTTCAAGAAATGAGAAAGCTGCTTGAGCAAGCTTCTTCACAGGAGATAGTGAGCTATTTCCTGAAAAATTATAAAGGCGATACGGTTTTTGCTACAAGTTTAGGGGCAGAAGATCAGGTTCTTACAGACATGATCGTAAAAGCCGACAAAGAAGCAAAAATTATCACACTTGATACTGGCAGACTTTTTCCGGAAACATATAAGCTGATTGATGAGACAAATAAGCATTTTGATATTAAGATGGACATATTTTTCCCTGATTATAAGAAGGTAGAAAAATTGGTTAAGGACAAAGGGATTAATCCGTTTTATGATAGCATTGAAAACAGAAAAGAGTGCTGCCATATCAGAAAAATAGAACCTTTGCGAAGAGCTACAAAGGGTTATAAAGTATGGATAACAGGACTAAGAAGAGAACAGTCTGTTACCCGTATCAGTCTTCAGCCTGTAGAGTGGGATGAAGCGAATCAAATGATTAAAATTAATCCACTTTATGACTGGAGCGAGAAGGATATTTGGGATTATATAAAAGAGAATAATGTACCTTATAATGAATTACATGACAAAGGTTATCCAAGCATTGGTTGTGAACCTTGTACTCGGGCGGTTCAGCCAGGAGAAGATGTTCGTGCCGGAAGATGGTGGTGGGAAGAACCTGAAAAGAAAGAATGTGGATTACATACCCAGGATAAAAAATAGGGCGGAATAATTTTATAATATTATAACCTAAACACCTTCCTTTGGTTGGGAAGGTTGTTTTTTTATTGATTCCAAAAAGAAAAGGCTGCTTTTAATAAACAGCCTTTTCTTTTTTATTTTAGAAAGGAGGGTTTTATTTGGAAATCATTATCTCATTGAGCTTTTCAATCATTTTGGATACCTCTTCCCCGTCCTTGTATGGATCGATATTTTCCCTGATTACTTTCAGGGATGCATCCATTTGTTCGTTAGCCTCCTCAAATTCTTCTTCCATTCTTTTCTTTTCCTCGTCAGAAGCTTCCCTGTATACTGCATCCATTGAAAGAAGTTTATCTCTTATGCTTTTCATAGTTTGATTTAAATCTCTCAACAGGGTAAAAGCTTCTTCTTTATTTTCAATATTGCCTGAGCGTTCTTCAAGTTCCTGTAGCATTTTTATATCTTCATCCAGGTTTTCAGGTGTTGTTTCCTCTGATCCACAACCTGAAAATATGAATATACCCAGCAAAAGACTTGTGATTATAGTTAAACGGGTTTTCATAATATTATTTTTAAACATTTTTAATGAATTAACTTTCTGATGATTGGGTTGCATTTTTGAGTATTCTCATTATTGAGAATATAAATATCCCTGATAATAATGTTAGTACAACCAATAGTAGGAAGAATTGCCAAAGCTCTATTGTATCCCAAAGCTTAGCTACAAGCCCGGCAAGCAGATTACCTATTGCAGTTGCACCAAGCCATCCTCCTTGTGCCAAACCACTAAACCTTGGTGGAGCAACCTTCGCTACAAATGATATACCGATTGGGCTCAAGAACAATTCAGCAATCGTTAGTACAAAATACGTACTTATTAGCCAATAAGGACTTAAACCAGTCACATTTTGCAGATGGAATGCTCCAAACATCATTACAACAAAACCGAGGGCAGTGATAAACATTCCGATTCCTATCTTTTTTGGCGAAGAAGGCTCTTTTCCTCTTTTACGCAAATAGTTAAAGAAACCAACTATCACAGGAGTTAATATTACAATAAATATAGGATTAAAGGATTGGAAAAGCTCCGGTTCAATATCTTCCTTTGGGCTAAAACCAGTGTAAACACTATAAGCGATAGCTGCGCCTGCCACGAAGATAACTGAAGCTATTATTCTTGTTTTCAATACCACGTTTCTGCGGAACATATAAACCAATCCACCTATTGAAAACAGGATAGGTATGAATGAAGCTAAGTCAAAGAATAAGTAGTCAAATGAACTTACTTGACTAATGGTAAAGTCACGGGCAAAAAGGGTTAGTGTAATACCATTCTGGTGGAATGCCATCCAGAAAAATGCTACGGTAATAAATACAAGACTTAGTGCTACCAGACGTTTCTTTTCTTCTTCTTTGGACATGGTAACAGTTGTGTCTTCTTTTCCTTCTTGTTCTGCTTTTGCTTTTGCTTGTTTTACTGTAAGGTCAGCATGTTTATAATGCTTTTTAAAGCCAACAAACACTGCTAGGGAAAAAATCATAGCTAATGCTGCTATCGCAAAGGCAGTACTATACCCTGTGGATAATGAAGATGTATAAGTGTCGGTAAAGCTGGAAATTGCACCTCCAAAGCCCATTTCACTTTGAAAAGCCTGTATTTTGTCAGTATAATGTGCTACTCCGCTAAAATTAGACTGGAGTGTTCCAATCATCTTATCAAGAAAGGGGTGAGCATTATTTTGCAAAGTAGATAAATGAGGCATGCTGTTTTCGTATGAGAAGCCTTGTTTTCCTAATATGAACTTTACAGCTCCTGTTGCTGCATAAGGTGCCAGAAAAGCACCTATGTTGATTCCCATGTAAAAGATGTTAAATGCATTATCCCGTTTAGGCGCATACTTAGGATCATCGTAAAGTTTACCTACCAAGGCTTGCAAGTTACCTTTGAAAAGCCCTGTACCAAGTGATATTGTAAATAATGCTACAATAATTACAATGAGCTCATATTGCATGGAGAAATATCCTTGTTCCATATAACCCGGGGCGGATAATATGACTTTTCCAAGGAAAGCGATCAAAATACCCCAAAAAATGGTTCTTCCGTATCCCCATCTATCTGCTATGATTCCTCCAAGAATAGGCAGAAAATAAATACCAAAGAGGAATCCTCCGTAGTAATCACCCGCCTCCCCGGCAGAAAATCCAAACCTGGCTTGCAGATATAAAACAAATATTGCCAACATAGTGTAGTAACTAAATCTCTCACCCATGTTGGCAAAGAACGCAACTAATAGTCCTTTCGGATGTCCTTTTAACATAATTTATTGTTTTTTGGTTAATAATTTCCTAAATAAATTTCGACAAATATAAAAATCTTTTTTTAGTACCCAATTAGAATATGTAATATGTAATAAATAACTGCCAATTTATTACAGATAAAACGATTAATAGTATATATTGCCTCCTTGACTAAGTATTTGCTTTATGTATAAAAAATTTATTGTTTTGTTAATACATTAATTATGTATTGTCTCTAATAGCAAAATAATCACTGCCATTTGTAATGTTAATGATTATTTTACCTGGACATTTCATATGACCAAATGATTTTCTAAGAGTTTAATGCAAATTAATATAGTTAAGCATGCATTTTTGTGTTAATACTGTTTTTATTTAACAGATTATACTATTATTTTTGTTCAACAGGAAAAGCTTTACCTGATAACAATTTCTAATAAAGCGTTCAATAAGAATATAAAACATAACCATATGAAGGTTTTAAGGTCATCACAAATTAAAGAAGTTGATGCATACACTATTGAAAACGAACCCATTTTATCAATCAACTTGATGGAAAGAGCGGCCAGAAAGTGTTCCCGATGGATAGGGCGTTATTTTTCTAAAAATTTTAAATTCAATGTTTTTGTAGGACCCGGGAACAATGGGGGAGATGGACTTGCTGTGGCAAGACAACTTGCTGAAGATGAAAGGGAAGTTAAAGTTTTTATTGTTAAGATTTCTGACAAGTTATCTAAGGATGCGAATATAAATCTGGAGCGCCTTGAAAAACAAAATTTAGTGGAGATTACTTACCTGCACAAGGACGATGAATTACCCGAATTATCAAACAAGATGGTTATAATTGATGCAATGTTTGGTTCCGGTTTAAATCGTCCCTTGGAAGGTTTTCCTGCAGAGGTTGTTCGGTATCTTAATAGGTTTCAGGCTACCAGAATTGCTATTGATATACCTTCAGGACTTTTCGGAGAGGATAACTCGACAAATGTCCCTGAAAATATCTTTAATGCGGATTATACGCTTACTTTTCAATTTCCCAAATTGTCATTTTTTTTCCCGGAAAATGAAGGTTTCGTTGGCCAATGGTATGCGTTAGATATTGGACTGAGTCAGACTAAGATTGAAGAAGTTGAATCCCCATATTTTCTTATATCCGAACATTATGTTAAGAAACATATTGCTAAACGAAAGCGCTTTGCTCACAAAGGTCATTTTGGACATCCTTTACTTATCAACGGCAGTTATGGTAAGATGGGAGCTGCTATTCTTGCAGCAAAGGCAGCGCTGAAAACAGGCTCCGGTCTGGTTACCGTTCATCTTCCGGTGAGCGGTTACAGTATTATGCAAACTGCTGTTCCTGAGGCTATGTTGAGTATAGATATTTCCGAGTTAATTTTTTCCAAAATACCAGATATTTCACGTTTTTCAAATATAGGAGGAGGTTGTGGTATTGATACCAAGGTGAATACCCAAAAAGCGCTAAAGGAATTAATAGAAAAGGAAGAACGTCCGCTGGTTCTGGATGCTGATGCCCTGAATATTCTGGCAGTAAATCCGGAATGGCTTGGCCAGTTACCAGAAAAATCAATCTTGACGCCTCATCCAAAAGAATTTGACAGGTTGGCAGGTGATTCACCGAATCATTTCAAAAGGATTCAACAGCAGCGTGATTTTGCTTCAAAATATGGAGTTATAGTTGTTTTAAAAGGTGGAAACACGAGCGTTGCAATGCCTAACGGAATTTGCTTTTTTAATATTAATGGAAATCCTGGTATGTCTACAGCAGGCAGTGGTGATGTTTTAACCGGAATAATTACTTCCCTTGTTGGACAAGGGTATCAACCCCATATTGCTGCACTTACCGGCGTATACCTTCACGGTTTAGCTGGCGATATAGCATCTGAGGAAAATAGTCAGGAAGCGGTAATTGCAACTGATATAATTAATGCTTTGGGAAAAGCGTTTAAAAAAGTAAAATCGGGTTGTTGAAAAAAATCATTATTTTTACAGGTTAATTGGATACAATATCAGTATAAAACAGATAGATTTTTGAACGAGATAAGACAACAAATTAAACGAGTTATGAAACATTCATATTTGTATATTGGATTTCTTTTTATTTTCTTAACAATAGGCTGTGGATCAGCAAAAAAGGCTACCACAACAGTTACTAAAATCGAAGATATGGAGAAGATTGATCAGGGAATGTTGTATGCATTGCCACAAACCGAATTGTTCTTTAATGTTGAAGTAGTTAAAACAACAGTGATACCAGGACCTTACCATGATTATGCTACAAAATTACTTGGTATATCTTCTGTACCTCATAATAGGAATACATTTTTTGAGCTTGGCAATATTAATATAGAAAGACATACTGATGTCGATTATGAGCATCTTTATGCTATAGAACCACAGGGAACATTTTCAGTATTAGATAATAATTATACCGAGAAAGGATGGATTTTACCACTGGATAAAGATGTTGAAATGTTTTCAAAGGAGAATTTTTTTAAAGATAAAGATCATTCCGATGAAATACATTATTGGGATTTAAGTGTAAGAAAATTTTTTGGAACAGAGACAAAAAAAATTTACGAACGAGTTTGGCAGGATTCTATATATGCCCGCGTTCCGAGAGAGAAAGAGGAAACCATTCAAAAAGATATTGATAAAAAAGCAGAAGAGGCAGCCAACTTTATTTTTATGATAAGAGAAAAGCGCTTTGAGTTAATTTCCGGGATGGGAGATTTTTATCCAGAGGGATCGGCGATGAAAGCTGCACTGGATGAGATGAATACTCTTGAGCAGCGATATTTGGATTTATTTGCAGGTAAGAAAATAAAAGATACTTTAACCTACACCATGCAGTTAGTTCCTAAACAAGAACATCTTGATGAACCCAATATTTTATTCAGGTTTTCTCCTACGGATGGTGTTTTAAAATCAGATTCCCAGCGAGGACAACCGGTTTGGGTTGAATTGGATCAACTTGATGATCCTAAGAAAATGGAACAATTTTCAGATAATTTGAGATCGGATAAATCAACGTTTTATTTTCGTGTTCCGGCTGAGTCATTGTTACAACT
Organism: Bacteroidales bacterium; assembly: GCA_041686375.1. GTDB lineage: Bacteria > Bacteroidota > Bacteroidia > Bacteroidales > UBA12077 > JAGXLC01. The sequence goes on along the minus strand of JAWLEB010000012.1, from coordinate 22,469 downwards.
TAAACTAGGAGACGAAAAAATAGCTGAAAAATACCTGAATATATTTCAATATGGTTCAGTGCTTAAGATTCCCCACGATTACCTTAATGAACAGAAAATCATTGAGTTTTACGAGAATTAACAACGGAAACCCTCATCCACTAGCCTATAGAAAAAACGATGCATAATAAATGGGGGCATGGGATATAAAATCAAAGAACGGTTGAAATTTGTAGCATCAATGCTCAGAGAATGATAATGGGTTGTTATTCAACAAGACTGTGCTGGTATCCATCCTGGAAATCATCAAATTTCTGATCTTTATAAGCTTCTTCAACGAAGAATTTCAGTAGAACCTCCATGTCTTTCGCTTCGTAATAGCCGGGTACTGCTGTAATTAACTGATTGTCTTCGTTAAGATAGGCAACAGAGGGATATGACATTTTGCCCTGGAGAAGAGCTACTGCCAGTTGGTGGGGGCTTCTCTTCTTGTCTCCTTCTTTCTTAAACGTTTTCCCTCTGAAAGTAACTTCTTCACTTGATTCTGCATCGAAGCGGACAGGATAAAAATGTTTGTTTATGTATTTGGCGATCTCCGGATGGTTAAAGGTATTTTCTTCCATTTTATCGCACCACCCACACCAGTCGGTATATACATCAATTAATATTTTTTTGGGATTGTTTTTGTTTTTCTCAACTGCCTCTTCGAAACTGTTCCACTGAACTTCCTGTGTAAAGGTATTGAAACTTAATGCTAACAGGAATACAATAAATAACGCTCTTCTCATATCAAAATAATTTTTATATGCAAATATACAAATAGTTGAATATATAACATTACGATTTTAGTTAAAATATGTTTTAGAAAATTAACAAAATTTTGATTCCACTTATATCAAGTATATCAATTGACCATCAGAAAGTATTGAAATCTAATCCATATCAATTCGTTACATAATATATTTTTTTTTTACATTTATACATCCGATTTGCTAAGATGTTATAATTGTTAAACAAAATCTTTTAATATGGCAGAACATAACAAACATGTGCCCTTTGTTTCTTCTGAAACAAGAATGGCAGAATTTACACTCAGAGGGTTAATTATAGGTATTATTCTGGCCGTAATTTTAGGGTCCGCGAATGCTTATTTAGGACTGAAAGCCGGTATGACTATTGCAGCTACTTATCCTGCTGCTGTTATAGGGATGGCAATTTTACGGGCTTTTAGAGGAACAATTCTGGAAGAAAATTTTACCAGAACCGTAGGCTCAATAGGTGAGTCTGTGGCTGCCGGTGCAATTTTTACAATTCCGGCATTTTTTATTAGTGGAATCTGGGAAGAATTTTATACCCCCGGGCACTATGTAATTTCTGTATTGATAATGCTAACTGGTGGTGTGTTGGGAATTATGTTTGTAGCCCTTCTTCGCCGTGTTATGGCAAATGATGCAACCCTTCCGTTCCCCGAATCGCTGGCTGCAGCGGAGATTCATAAAACCGGACAAACAGGTACCGGTTCTAAGTATCTTTTCTGGGCAATGGGGATAGGTGCCCTTATCAAATCATTAGGTGAATTCAGGATTTTTCTTCCTGTTTACGAAAAATTTATAGCGTTTAAAACACAGTTTATTACAGGAGCTGGTGAAGCCATAAAAGCAAAAGGGGGAATACTGTTAGGAAGTCCTGGTCTAAAACCTGCATATATTGGTGTAGGTTATATTATTGGTCCAAAGTTGGCATCCTTAACATTTAGTGGAGGTGTAATTGCGTGGGGTCTGTTAACACCTCTTGCTTTTTATTTTCTTGCTCCCTATATCGACCTCCAGGCATGGGGTGAATACCTTGTTCAGCAGGATCTTGCAGTTAATATGAATGAAGCAATGGCTACAGTTGAAAAGCCACTGTTCCAGATTAACGAAGTATGGAAATCCATTGTACGTCCAATTGCCATTGGAGGTATGCTGGTGGGAACCTTCTGGACCCTTTGGGGAATGCGTAAAAGTCTTAGTCAGGGAATTTTACGCTCTGTTGAGGATTTGAAGAAATCTACTCAGGGCGAAGTTACTGAAAGAATTGAAAAAGATATTAGCTTTCAATGGATATTGGTCGGAATTATTTTTGCAGGTATAGCTACCTTCTTAATTACCACCTATATTTTTCATGCAGCATTCATGACAGCGCTGGTGGCGACACTCGTGATGATCATATTTGGATTCTTCTTTGCCGCTGTGTCAGGATACCTTGTTGGAATAATCGGTTCCAGTAATAACCCGATTAGCGGTTTAACCATATCAACAGTTGTTGTTACTGCATTACTTATGCTTATCCTTGGTGCAACAGGAGAAGAGGGAGTTGGTTCTACGCTGGCTGTGGCAGCGATTATTTGTGTTTCTGCTGCTGTGGCGGGGGAAATGTTACAGGATTTGAAAGCAGGTCATATACTTGGAGGTACTCCATGGAAAATGCAGGTTGGCGATATAATTGGTGTTATTGCTTCGGCTGCTGTACTTTTCATACCACTCTTTATTCTTCATGAGGGTGATATTGAAGTTGGAAAACAGCTAGGATATGAAGGTGGATTTGGTAGTAAGGAACTTCCGGCACCTCAGGCAAGCCTTATGGCGATCCTCTCTAATGGTATTATCGGAGGGGAAATGTCTTGGCCGCTTATTATAGTAGGTATGTTAATGGGCGTGGGATTTATTCTTATGCAGGTAAGAAGTCCAATGTTGGTGGCTATTGGTATGTACCTTCCTTTACAAACTACCTTTGCTATCTTTATAGGTGGTATGATTAAAGGTATATTACAGATCTATCAGAAGAAACGGCAACATACTGATAAGCAAATCACTAAAGCCGATAATATTGGAATATTACTGGCTTCCGGGTTAATTGCAGGAGAGGCGTTAATAGGTTTATTATTTGCAGGCCTTGCATTTGGCAAGATTGAAATCTGGAGAATGGCGAATCCATCATTTATAACAAGTATAGTAATTTTTGTTATTATTGGGATCATACTAGTCAGAATACCAATGTTAAGATCAAAAACAGCAGATGTTTCTGATGAATCTCAGGAATAATGATTAAGATTTGAGATATAAGCAAATTGGGATATTGAGGATTCAATATCCCAATTTTTTTTTCATAAATTTGAATATTTTATAGAACTAAATATGGTTATTGTACCAATGAATTTTTTTCAAAGAAGAAAAATATTAAAGAATGCTAATTTTCTGGAGCTTCATCCTGTCAGAGTACATGAACATGAGGTGATGGACGATGGGAAAATATTTTTGAAAGTTCCTAAATTCGAAAAAAAATGGCTGCGTGATTTTGTTATTCCCCCTCATAAAAAGAAGCATTATACAATTTATCTTGATGAGGTGGGAACAGCTACATGGTTGGAAATTGACGGTAAAAAGAATGTCAAGCAGATTTGTGACAGCCTGGTTGATAAACTTGGTGAAAAAATTGAACCCTTTAATGAAGTAGAGGAAAGAGTTGCAAAATTCTTAGGGCAACTTTATGAACAGCGGTATATTACTTTTCGAGAGCTACAAAAAGATAACTATTCAAATAAAAATTAATAATAATTAAAAGGAGGAGTCAACTATGAGTGATATTAAAAATTTAAAACCAGAACCACTGTGGAGACATTTTTATAATCTGACACAAATTCCACGCCCTTCTAAAAAGGAAGCTAAGGCAGCAGATTTTGTTGAACAATTTGGTAAAGAGCTTGGACTTGAAACCATCAAAGATGAGGTGGGCAATGTAATTATTAAAAAACCTGCTACAGCAGGGCATGAAAATAGGAAAACAGTAATTCTTCAGGGACACCTTGATATGGTACCTCAGAAAAATACGGGTACGGATTTTGATTTCGAGAAAGATCCGATTCAGGCATACGTTGATGGTGAGGTAGTTAAAGCGAAAGGAACAACATTAGGAGCTGATAACGGAATTGGAGTAGCTGCAGCAATGGCAGTTCTTGAGTCTGATGAAATTGAGCATGGGCCTGTTGAAGCGTTATTTACTATAGATGAAGAAACAGGTATGACCGGGGCAAATGCCTTGAAACCCGGACTGCTCGATGGAGAGATACTTGTGAATATGGACTCGGAAGATGAAGGTGAATTGTATATTGGATGTGCGGGAGGTTTAGAAACAAATGCTATTTTTCATTATAAGGAAGAAGGTGTACATTCCGATTCTAAAGCTTTTAGCATTAAAGTAAAGGGTTTGAAAGGAGGTCATTCGGGACTTGATATTCACTTAGGTCGTGGAAATGCCAATAAGGTTCTTAATCGTATTTTATGGCATGCTAATGAAAATATTGATATACGGATATCACAAATTGAAGCAGGTAGCTTACGCAATGCAATACCCAGAGAAGCATCAGCAGTTGTTACAGTAGCCTCCTCTCATGTTGGGGAATTGAAAAATTTTGTAGAAGAAGTCACTGAGGCGGTAAAGAATGAGCTTTCTTTAGTTGAGCCGAATATTAACATCGAGCTTAAAGAAACTGATATGCCTTCTGCTGTTATTGATAAAAACACACAGGATAATCTGATTAGAGCTATTTACGGTTGCCCTCATGGGGTTATGAGAATGAGTGATGCTATGGAAGGGCTTGTTGAGACTTCAACAAACCTGGCTGTTGTCAAAAAGGATGAAGCTAAGATTTGGATACAAACTCTGCAGAGAAGCTCTGTAGATACTGCTAAAGAGGATTTAGGAAATATGATAAGAAGTGTTTTTGAACTGGCAGGTGCTGAAGTTTTACACGAAGGCGCTTACCCTGGGTGGAAACCAAACCCGGATTCTCCAATTCTGCAGACTATGAAAGACGTGTATGAAAATAACTTTGGCAAAGAACCGAAAGTTACGGCTATTCATGCTGGATTGGAATGCGGTATTATCAGTCAGGCTTACCCCGGATTGGATATGATTTCATTTGGACCGACAATTAATTATCCGCACTCTCCGGATGAAGAGGTAAACATTGAAACGGTCCAAAAATTCTGGGATTTCTTAGTATATACACTGAAAAATGTACCGGAAAAATAAATAGATATAAGTTAGAAACTGTTTTGATTTTGTCCTGCTTTAACAAATTAGTTTTATTCATAACCCCGTCCTTTAGGGCGGGGTCTGTGGTAAAGCCTAATTATCTGTTCGATTTCTAAAAATTTTGTAAATTTAAAATACAAAATTTTTGGAAATCATAGACCAGGAGGCGCATTTGAATCCCCGCTAAAGGACGGGGTTATGCGAAATATCATCTTCAAAATTTGGTAAAGCAAAATTTCTAAAAGAAATCAAAACAGTTTCTAAACTCAAAAGATATGAAGTATTCAATTATTGCTTTTGTATTGTTTATAATTTTTTTCCAATTTAAGAGAGTTGCTTATACTAATTTACCGGAAGAGAATGGTTACAAAATAAATTTGGATACCTCAATTTTGAAAGATAGAAGGATACTGATTACCGCCCCTTCAAATTATGCTCCACGACTTGCTAAATTTATTGAATTAGAGGGCGGAACACCTGTTCTTATGCCAGCTATAGAAACCCGATTTAATCAGGATACAGATGATCTTGACCGTTTATTAAACAGTACTGCCAAATATGATTGGGTTTTTCTGCCAAGCAGAAAGGCTATTGACGTCTTTTTTAAAAGAGTGGATGAACTGGATATTCGTATGAATAATTTTAATTCTCTGAAGTTTTGTGCCATAGGCAAAGACATTGAATATTTGAGGGAACAGTATGATACAGAAGTTGAATTCTATCCGGAAGAAGCAAGTCCGCAGGGAATTATTGAATCATTATTAAAATTTGAAAACATTAATCAACAGCACCTTGCAGTGGTAGCTCCAAAAGTGATTGATTTAACCGAACCAGATGTTATTCCTGACTTTATTAGAAACCTACAAAATTCAGGGATATCCGTTGAAAAAATCGAAGGATATATAACTCAGCCCGTTGATGCAACTAAGTATCCTGAAAAACTGCGAATGATACGTACCGGACAGATTGATATGATTGCCTTTACAAGCACTGCGGAAATCGAAGCATGTATCAAAATGTTAGGGAATGTTCAGTGGATTAATAAGAATATAGTAGCCTGTTTTGGTCCTTATACGGCAGCTAATGCAAAAAAGCTCGGGGTAGAAGTTAACTATATTGGTGAAAAATTTAATTCTTTCAAAGATTTTGTTGAAGGCATAAAAAAATACTTACGAAAAACACAGGATTAGCTTTTATACTTTGAACCCGGAATAGACTTAATCTAAATTGGTCAAAGAACATGATTTGAATTTTCTTTTTCCTTAATGGCTTTTTGCCTTATTATATCCTGAACGGGGCGATTTTCGATTTTACTCTCAAGCCATGATATCATATCCAGGTAATAGAAAGCACGTTTTTCAAAGGGGTTATTTTCCAGGCTGACAAATTTTTCGTGTAATTTTTTGAATTCATTTTTTAGCTCCCCGGGTTCAATCCTGCTTAATTTTCTAAGAAATGACAGTATGTGTTTCTGCACTTCCTGCAGGTTCTCCATCTTATAAAGAAAGCGATATGTTGATTTAACCTGGTATTCTATCAAATCATCATTTCCAAGCTCGTAGTGGCTTACCAGGTTTAACAGGCGTGAAAAGGAATGTATATCTCCCCTTAACGTGGTATCTTTATAGTTGAGAATATGATTCAGGTAGAGGATAGCCTTTCTGTAATCCCCGCTTCCAAAATAAAGACTGGCTATTTTATAGTAAAAAACAAGCACCCTGTGGTTATCCAGTCGCTGCCTGTTGTTTTCTATATACTTGTTAATTTCAGGAATTAATGTTGTACCTTCTGTAAAAGTTCCTTCCAGAAAATGATAATTAATAAGATGTGTATACCTGAATAGATTGTAGAGTAATAAATTGTTATCATTCAGGGGTATATCTTCATTTTCTGGCAGGTTTATCAGTTTATCAAGTTCTTCTTTAAACATGCTGTGATACCTTGTCATGTGCAATGATACGAGCAAATTGTTGATACCCTTAAGATACAGGTCGGTTTGGTTATGAATCATCCCCGGATTTTCGCGGAACAGTTCAACCCATTTTCTTGAATATTTGTAACATCTCACAAAGTCCTGAATGATATTATAATACCATACATAAGACTGGTAGATATATAATTTTTCATAAAAGGAGCATTGGTTGATATTTTGAGGAGGATGAAAATGGGAGGAAAAGAACTGACTTACCATCAGCATATCTTTTTTATTCCTCACTGAACCAACTTTCAAATAAAGGCTGTAGAGTTTTAAGGCAAGATTGGAATATTTCCGGGCAGAAACAATGTCGTCTCCTGTATTGTTTGCTTCATCGGTAAGTTCATCAGCACGATTTTCTATGCTTCTTGTAATATACTGAAGCTCTATTAACTTCTCAAACTCAATAATCTCATATTGTAAAACAGGCTTTTGATGTCGGATTGCAGTATTTTTCGTTTTTTCCAAAATTTTTAAAGATTGTTTGTATAAACCCTTATTGTATAGAACCTTAGCGTAATCTATCCCTTCCCTGATGTTTATCTCATGATCGTTGTTGGCTTGCTGAAGTCGCAAACTTTTTAGCAGTTGCTTATAAAGATGAGCTTTTAAGTTTGATAATTGCCTGGGCTTGATGTATTTAGCTTTTTTTAAGATTTCATCTTCATTGTATTCGTTTTGTTTCTCCAGTATATCAAATAATTGCAGAAATTTGGCTTCTTCGCCGTTGGTTTTCCTGTTGACATACAGCCTGAAATTACGCTTCTCTGCTTTTGAAAGCGATTTAATCAGTTGAAATAGATAATCTGTCTGTTGTTTGGGCATTGCAGTAATTAGTTTAATATGGACAAATATATCAAACGTTTTTGATTCTTGGAAAAACGTTTACAGTATCTTTTTAGGCTTAACCAATCGTAATTTATTGAATTTTATACCTTCTTAAATATCTGTATAACAATCTGTTTTCAACACAGTATCTTTTATTGGAAATCGTAAAATCATTTTTTTTTAGTTTTTATACATGGAATAAGCATTATAGATTTGAATCCTGAAATAAAGAAAAGGTTTAATTATGCTGAATAGAGAAGATTTGAATACTAAAAACGGCTGGAATATGAAAAGTTTGTTACCCGGTTCCATTCACGTGGAATTTAAAGTAAGAGAACCTGAGTTGCTGGATATTGAAACGGGGGAAGTGATTCATTTAAATGGACATAACGGTGCGCCGAGTATTGATGGTTTGTCGATTACCGGGGAAATTTCAATAAGTGAACAATGTACAGAAAACAAGAATATTCATTCTTATTTAGATTCCGAATCATATTAGAAACTGTTTTGATTTCTTTTAGAAATTTTGCTTTACCAAATTTTGAAGATGATATTTCGCATAACCCCGTCCTTTAGGGCGGGGATTTAAATGCGCCTCCTGGTCTATGATTTCTAAAAATTTTGTATTTTAAATTTACAAAATTTTTAGAAATCGAACAGATAATTAGGCTTTACCACAGACCCCGCCTAAAGGACGGGGCTATAAATAAAACTAATTTGTTAAAGCAGGACAAAATCAAAACAGTTTCTTAGTTGATAGGTGGCTTTATCATCGGGGGCAACAAAATAAAAATAAAACAAAGGTAGGCATGTTCACGCAGGGCATACCCGCAATGGTGCTGTCAAAATAGGGCCTATGAAAACCATGACATCATCCCTTCATCTGCCAATAGTGTAAACTGTCTTTTTTTCTGATTTTTTTTAAATATTTATAACAAAAAGAAATGCCTCCACTAAGAAAGCCCAGTTGTTTCTACTGACTATTAACCTTCAACAGCAGTCTGAGAAACAGAGTTCATGACCGCCCCGGCAACGGTTAATTGTCCGTTTATGCAATTTCTGCTCTTTTTCCTCCGAATTTGCATAACATCCAAAGATTTATTAGATTTAAATTTTTATAAATATAACAATTGTTATTGAAAGTTCTCACATTCAAAAAAAGTCTTTTAGAGGCTATAAAAAGGAATATGTCTTGAAGCTATTCATTAAAAATATGGTGTGTATGCGGTGCCAGATGGTGGTAAAGTCTGAGCTTGAAAAACTTGGCCTGCATTATGCGGATGTGAAGATTGGGGAAGCAGATATTGTTGAAAATCTCCAGCCCGAACAGACGGAACAGCTGGATAATGCACTAAAAGAGTATGGTTTACAACTGTTGAACAATAAGAAAAACATTCTGGTAGAAAGAATAAAAACCACCATTGTTGAACTGGTCCATTATAATGATGACATTATTAAGGTAAACCTTTCAGATTACATAGCCGATAGGCTTAATTATGATTATACCTATCTTGCCAATATTTTCTCTGAGGTAAAGGGCATTACCATAGAACAATTTCACCTGCTTCATAAAATTGAAAGGGTAAAAGAACTCATTGTGTATGATCAGCTAAACATGACTGAGATAGCTTATAGAATGCATTACAGCAGTATAGCTCATCTGTCCAATCAGTTTAAACAGTTTACAGGATTGACTCCTACTCAATTCAAAAATCTTGCCTATAAGAGACGTGGTTCAATTGAGAATGTGTGAATCATGTAAATTTCTTCCGGAATTATATAAATGCTTTCCCGGTGATTTTATGAACTTGTAGTAAAACAATTTATACTTACTATGCCCCGAAGTATGGGAACATCTATCAATCTTTCATGATTTAGATTATCCGATAGAGGCAGAGTATATAAGTTGGACATTAAAAAATACATCAGCCATGAATATTTTATTTATTTATCCTCAATATCCGGATTCCTTCTGGGGTTTTAAACATGCTTTAAAATTTATATCAAAAAAAGCAGCAGTGCCCCCTCTGGGTTTAATCACCGTTTCGGCCATGCTGCCGGCAACCTGGCATAAAAAACTGGTGGATATGAATGTTTCGCCACTTAAAAATGAAGATATCATGTGGGCCGATTATGTCTTCCTAAGCGCTATGTATATTCAAAAAGAATCGGTTAACAGAGTCATCTCAGAATGCCAAAAGCATGATGTAAAGATAGTTGCCGGGGGACCACTTTTTACCCAGGAATATAAAAATTACCCACAGATAGATCATTTTGTTTTAAACGAGGCGGAATTGACACTCCCCTTGTTACTTAAAGATTTAGCTGCCGGACATCCTGAAAAAATTTATAAGACCAGAGAATTTGCAGATCTTTCTATGACACCCGTACCGGATTACCAACTGCTGGAAAAGAAAAAATATGCTTTTATGAATTTGCAGGTTTCACGGGGATGTCCTTTTAACTGTGACTTTTGTGAGATCACAGCCCTTTTGGGACATAAAGTCAGGATGAAGGAGCCGCGTCAGATTTTAGATGAACTCGAGACTTTATATATGCTTGGTTGGCGTGGCCCGGTAGAGATTGTAGACGATAATTTTATCGGCAACAAAAAGACTATTAAAACCGACTTGCTGCCTGCCATGAAGCAATGGATGCATACCCATCGGTATCCTTTTGAATTTAACATTCAAAGTTCCATTAATCTTGCTGATGACGAAGAACTTATGTCACTGATGGTGAAAACAGGCTTTACTTCAAGTTTTATTGGTATAGAAACCCCTGACGAACAATCGCTTCAATATTGTCATAAAGTTCAGAACAACAACCGCAACCTGCTGCAAAGCGTCAAAAAAATACAAAAGAAAGGAATTCAAGTGTCAGGAGGATTCATTGTGGGCTTTGACAGTGATACCCCCGGGGTTTTTCAGCGCCAAATAGATTTTATACAAAAAAGCGGCATCGTTTCTGCAATGGTTGGTCTGCTAAATGCCCCTAAGAATACCCGGCTGTATGAACAGATGGAAGAAGAGAACAGGTTAACCACGGAAGCCACAGGAAATAATACGGATTTTTCGATGAATTTTATACCCAAGATGAACTATAATGAGCTGATAAACGGCTATAATAAGATAATTCACAATATTTATGGAGTCAAACCCTATTATAGGAGACTACGACAGCTATTGTTGAATTACAATCGTGAATACAAAAAGCAACGACGAATTAACTTTGCACTTGTTCTTGCTTTTTTGAGATCAGTCTATTATATTGGTATTCAAGACAGAGGAAGAAGAGAATACTGGAAATTACTTATCTGGACTCTTTTCAGAAGACCCGGTTTATTTACCGATGCCATAACATATACCGTTTATGGGTATCATTTCAGAAAGATATACATGCTGGAGAAATAACAACTAATCAAAAGGAAACCTTTGTTTTTCTATAGCACTTTTGGCATGAATAATTTTAACGCAATGCTTCATTCTGTTGTTCTAAGAATAATGTCAGGCTATATGAAGGCGTAACCAAGTTGTTCCGTTTTTTTAGCAATGCTATTATGCCTTTTGGATATTCGTAATATCAATTACAGACAAAAGGCATTTTTGGTCATCGCCGATAACAACACCTTCTATGTAAACCAAACTTAAAGGTTTTTCATCGTAACCAAGCCATAGCTGACATGATTCTTTAGTATTAGAGGTAAAAACATTACTAAAAAACTTATTAAAACCGTCCATCGAATCTCGATGAACGAAAAGTTTAAAATTACTATCTATCAGGCTAATGCGTTTATCTCTTAGCAGCTCGGCGCCGGTAAAATTCAATTCTTGAATAGTACCCTCGGCATCGAGCGTAAAATAGCCTGTAGGAGCAAAATCATACAAAATGGTGTATTTTTTCAGCGCCTCTTCGGCTCTTTCATAAGCCTGTTGCAATTCTTCGTTCTGCATCTCCAGTTCTATCTGATGCACCTGTAACTCATGCAGGAGTCTTTCTTTGTCATGTTCTTCTTCCGCTATGTGCCCTTTTTTCCCCTCCTCTTTGAGTTTTTCCTCTGCTTTCCTTCGTAAGTTTCGCTCATCTGTAAAATCCATTTCTTTTTCACTCATGTTTTTATGTTTTTATGGTTTTTTTTAATGCACTTTTATGGTCGTCCCCAAGAAACGCACCACTCTTAACTCAATCACAATCTTCGAACTGCCGACTGCCGCTCTTTGACACCCTCTGCCACTACTACTGCCACTGCCACTGCCACTGCAACTGCAACTGCCACTGCAACTAACTACTCCCTGTTTTCTCCGGCCAGCATCAGTCCAACGGGTTTTTCAAAATTATTGAACAGTACATTAACGTACCATTCTGTTTCTTTTACCTGGCCTCCGGCGGTTATTACCTCCGTTTTGTAGTTGTTGTCTTTTGCTTCATCAAGAAGTTTCTTCATATCTTTTTTAGCCTTTTTTTGGAACGTTTCTGAAACAAACATTTTAATAAAATCCTTATCTATAACTTCCTTTCGTTTTTTGCCGAAAAATTTTTCTGCTTCAGGATTAAACTCCTCAATTTTCCTGTTTGCTGATAATTTAATGATAACATCTGAAGATGCATTCAGGAGTGAACGTCGCATCTGTTCAATTTCATGTAATTTACTTTCCTTCTTTTTGATATCTGTGATATTCATAAACGTAATTACCAGCCCGTCAATTTTATTGCTGTAGGTTCGGTAGGGCATGATCCGGACAGAAAACCACCGCTCGTCTTTTGTAGGGATTTGCTTTTCTACATATACGAGGGTACGCAATACTTCGAGTGCATCTTCAGTCATTTCAGGATATATAAGGTCAGAAGCCTGATCGGTAAAAGGTCGTCCTATATCGCTTTTTATAAGTTTGAATATTTTGGTGGTCTGAGGGGTAAAGCGACGGATATTCAATTCTTTGTCGAGGAACAAGGTGGCGATATCTGTGCTGTCGAGCAGGTTTTTCATATCGTTTTCTATCCGCCTGTAATCTTCTACTTTGGTCATCAATTCAGCGTTTACCGTTTGAAGCTCTTCATTCAGGCTTTGCATTTCTTCTTTTGAGGTAGTCAGCTCTTCATTGGTCGATTGCAATTCTTCATTGGTGGATTGTAACTCTTCGTTTGCAGCTCTTAGCTCTTCCTGTGAAGTCTCCATTTCCTCCTGCTTCTTTTGCATCTCTTCCCGGGTACGTTGTAACTCTTTTTCCAGCTCCTCTCGCTTTTTACTTTTCCCGCTCTTTTCCCCGGAATTTGGCTGTTCCTTGTTTTTATTAACCTCCTGGATATCAGAAAATGTTATCATTACCATGCCTTTTAAGGCCTCCGGCTTATCAATCCATTGAATGTTAACATTGACAGGTTGCAAACCACCGTTGGAAGTCACTTTAATATTGGGTAAGCTCACTTTATCTTTTTCCGTTAAGGCTTTACGGAAAGCAGCAGGAAATTCGGTGCGCAAACCTTCACGTAACATGGCAAAAATATTCATGTTTGCCTTCCCTGCTGACGGCTCCAAATATTTTCCTATACGTCCGCTGATGTAAACGATATCGCCCTTTTCATTCACTAAAACACCAGCAGGTGCAAAATGCTCTAACAGCATTTTTTCGGCAAGTGTTTGAATGTTTGGGGGGAATGCGGCAGGTGGCTGGTCTTCAATTTGTGCGGGTTTGATTTTTGAAAATGAAGAGGGAAAATCGTATAAACCTGGTTGCATGGCTGTATCGGATCGTTTGAAGATTTTCCTTTTAGCATTCAAGGGGGTAAAAAGATGGCTCTGTTCGCCCAGTGATTCGGAATTTCCCAGCAATATAATTCCTTCAGGATTCATGCTGTAATAAAACATTCGGATCAATTTGTTTTGCAACTCGGTATCCATGTATATAAGCAGGTTACGGCAGGAAATGATGTCAATATTCCTAAAAGGTGGATGCATAAGGATGTTGTGCGGGGCAAATACAACCATCTCCCTTATTTCGGTATTGATATGATACCCTTCATTCGCTTCGGTAAAAAAGCGGTTCAGTCGATTTTCAGATACATCGTTGGCAATATTTGCCGGGAAAACACCCTTCCTGGCAATCTCGATTGCATCATTATCCATGTCGGTAGCGAATATCTGTAAGGTAAGACCTTCGTGCGAATTGATTTTCTCAAGCGCTTCTTTAAACACGATAGCCAGTGAATATGCTTCTTCACCGGTAGAACATCCCGGAACCCATGCCCGCAAAGATGAGCCGGGTTGACTGTTGGCAAGGATCTCAGGAATAACGGACTCTTTTAACGTTTCCCATGCATTGGCATCCCGAAAGAAATTTGTCACGCCAATCATCAATTCTTTAAAAAGGAGTTCTACTTCCTTTGGATTTTCTGACAGGAAATGAGCGTAAGAAGAAATTTTATCTGTTTTATGAACAGCCATACGCCTTTCAATGCGACGATACATTGTATTTTTTTTATACAGCGAAAAGTCATTACCGGTATGGGTTCTTAGTAAAATAATAATTTTTTCAAGAGCACTTTTGTCTTTAACTTCTTTGGATGTGTCTGTCTTAGCGATAGGAATATGTTTAAGAAAAAGCATGAGTTTTTCCGGCAATTTGTTTGGCGGAGCAACAACATCGACCAACACGGAATCAATGGCATTGCGGGGCATGCTGTCATATTTAGCTGTAGAGGGATCCTGCACCATTACGATTCCGTTGTTTTCTTTTATGGCTTCCAGACCTAAAATTCCGTCGGAGCCCATACCAGAGAAAATCATCCCTATACTGAGCTCTTTTCGGTCCTCGGCAAGAGAACGGAAGAAAAAATCAACAGGAAGACGCAACCCTCTGGTTTTTTTTTGGTCAAACAAATAAAGTACCCCGTTTAAAACAGACATGTTTTTATTGGGCGGAATAACATATACACAGTTTGGTTGTACGACTATACCGTCTTTTGCCTGGAAAACATTTATTTTAGTAAGTCTCTGTAACAATTCAGGCAGCATTCCTTTTTGTGTGGGATCTAGATGCTGAATGACAACATACGCCAATCCACTATCTTCAGACACATTTCCCAGGAATTGTTCAAGCGCTTCCAGTCCACCAGCCGAGGCACCGATCCCTACTATGGGAAACTGACTGGAATTCGTAGTTTCTTCTTTCGAATTGTTCGTGGCTTTTGTTTTACCGGCTGTCATCAGAGTATAATCAGAATATTGAATAATTTTTGTATTTAAAAATAAGCAAAATTGGTAATATCTAAAGTTAAAAAAAATTGTTTTTATGTAATAATCTGATAGATTACATATCATTACTGACATCAATCAGATCTTACATTTTGTATCAATCTGAAAAACCATTGGTGTTGTAAGGCAACGTGAACTTAAATTCGCTTCCCTTTCCCGGTTCACTTTCCACCTTTATTGTACCACCATGCACCTTGACAAACTCTTTACATAGAAATAAACCCAGGTGGGCTCCACCTTTATTGCGGGAGCCATTTATTGCTTGAAAAGCATTATTAAACAGGTTCTTTTGAGTTTCCCATGAAATTCCTTTACCTGTATCTTTTACAGTTATTTCAACATCTTTTCCGCGATCCGATCCCCATAATGAAATAGTACCTTCACTATCGGTAAATTTTATGGCATTATCAATTAAATTTCTGAGTATTGCTTTAATCAACTGCGGATCAGCTAATATGTTTAAATCGGGATCAACGAAATTCTCTAATTTTATTTGTTTTGGCTTAGCCAAAAAATCGATACTTTCAATTAATTCTGTAAACAATTCAGATAAATTGATTTTAACAGGATTGAAGTATTTTCTGTTATTTTGTACAATAGCCCAATTTTGCAGGTTATCGATAAGATTTAAAGTATTTTCAGCTGATTCAAATACATCTTTTATATAATAATCCTGCTTGTGTTTATCCGGCCCAATGTCTTCTTTCAATAATTTCAGGGTGCCTGTTATGACATTTAAAGGACTCCTGAGATCGTGAGCTATGAGGGCAATGAATTTTGCGTTATTGTCTCTGGTGTTATCCAGTTTTGTTTTTAATTGTTCTACCTGATTTTTCAGGCGGGCATTTTGCTTTTTAATATTCATTAATTCCGAGTTGTCTGGATATTCTGAATGATACTCGGGAAGGGTTTCAATGGATGCTGTCTCTGATGATTTGGAGGAACCATTTTTGGGTTTCTTCAGGGAAATGATTTGTTTAATTATTTCTAAATCCATGTTAACAAAGTTTAAGTTAAAACATTCTAATGATAATCTTTTATTTTTTTTATCAGTTTCTCCCGTGAAAGAAAGATTCTACTTTTTACAGTACCGATATTTAAATTTAGTCTTTCAGCGATCTCTTTGTATTTATACCCTTCACAATGCATTTTAAGAGGTTTTTTAAAATGATCATCCAGTTTCTCGATGGTGTGCTCCAGTTCATTTGATATAAATATTGAGTGAGGATTGTCAGCGTGCGAAGCGGTTAACGCATGATCGGGATAATGATCGATTGGGTAATTGTCATACGTAACTTTTCTCCGGGAACGCCGGTAATTGTTTATAAACGTATTTTTTAAGATAGTAAAGGTCCAAGCTTTCAAATGGGATTCGTAAACGAATTTATCGTAGTTTTTTAGAGCTTTAAGGTAGGTTTCCTGGACAAGGTCTTCAGCATCTTCTTTATTGAGCGTTAAACTTTGGGCAAATCTCATCAGGCTGTCCTGAATGTTAAGAAGTTTAAATTGAAATTCAAGTGGTGCCATGATTTTAAATAGTTTTTGTCTATTATGCTAGTAGTTCGGGACTGTTTCAGAAATTGATGTGTCCAACAGGAATAAACGGTTATATTATGTTTGCTATAACAAAAGTAGGGATTTCCCAATAGGGGAGTCTTACATTACTCTTTGAATAATTTACATTATTCACACATTTTAATGGTAGATAATGAATACGATGAGCTTATTTTCAGCCAGGAAAGTACAAGGTGTTAATATGTACGTTTATCAATCCGGCGGTTTTGTGTTTGCCCTTCTGTGGTTTCGTTATTGGCCACAGGGTTACTCTCTCCATAACCTACTGAATTAATTTTATTATTTTCCGGTGTGCTAGCATTTGTGATTAAATATTGCATAACCGCATCGGAACGATTTTGTAATGCTGTGTGTTTATCTATTTTTCCAGCTCAAGATCTTCCCCTTGATTTATTGTAGTGTAAATGATACTTTCGTGTTTGTAAATTCCTTAGCCTGACCAATCCAATTATCCTCTTGAATACGGTTTGGTGAAACCTCAAGAATCTCAGAGATGGATTTTACATCCGCAGGTGATAGCTTGCTAATCTGCTCAAAAGTATAAATAGTCAGTAAGTTTAGCCGTTCCTCTATCCACAGACTAATTCCTTTAATTAACGTTAAGTTATTAGCTTGATGTTTATGTGCTGCTCCTAAACTATCAGTTGAAATTACATCCTTTCTCTTCGCTATTTTATTAAGAAGATCGGCTTTTTTACCCTCAATTCTTACGAGTTCTTTGGCTTGATGGACCCATTCATCCCTTTCAATTCGCCCCGGGAAATACTCAATAGCTTCGGTAACCAACTCTATGTCCTCTTTGTTGAAATTCGCAATCTGCTTAAAAGTATAGATATCCAGGGCATTAAGTTTCTTTTCTATCCAGCCTCCTATACCGGTTATTGCGGTTAAATCATCAGCCTTGTTTTTGTTGGCTATCCCTATTCTGTCAAAATAAATTTGAGTTTTCCTGGCTCTTATCCGCTCTAATGCGGCCTCTCTTTCCTCTTCATTCACCAGTTCCCTGGCCTGGGCAACCCACTTGTCGCGTTCGATCCTGCCGGCAAAGTACTCTATGGCAACATTCATCCGTTCAATATCTTTTTGTTTGAAATTGCTTATCTGTTCAAAAGAGTTAACGTCCATTGCATTTAGCCGCTCTTCGATGAAGGGGCCTATGCCGCTTATCATCTTCAAATCATCCCTCTTATGAAGCTTATTTTCTGAAACATGGCTGGCATTGTCGATATTAAGGGTTGCCAAATCCTTTGATAGCGTTTCAAGTTTCTTATTCTTATCAATAAGTTCTTTTTGTAGATTGTTTATCTCTTCGTTCTGGATAACAACCTGTTGTTTAAATTTTTCCGATTCTGTTTCAAGAATTTTAATATTTCTACGATAAATATGTCTGAAATAAAGCCATGAGGTAGCATATCCAATTATTGCTGATACCAGCAATAATGATAGAATTACCAGGGTTGACTCAACCCACGCTTGCATTAATAATACGGTTAGTGTGTTCATAATTTTATGGTTTAATGGTTACTACAGTTCTTCTGTTTTTTGCTCTGCCTTCTTTGGTAGTGTTATTGTCAACGGGCGCATTTTCGCCTTTGGATTCAATGCTTATCCTGTCTGCAGGCATTCCTTTTGACCCAAAGTACTTTTGCATTGCTTGTGCTCGTCTAAAACCAAGAGCCTGGTTGTATTCGATTGTGCCGACTGCATCAGTATGTCCGGTAATACGAAGTTTAGCCTGTGAATCATGCAAAAAGTATGCGTTAGATTTCTCAAAGTATTCGCTGGCATCGACACCGGATACGAAGTCAGATTTATCAAAGGCAAAGTTGATTACCAAATCCTTGGGTATTGTTGTTTTTTCTACTACCTTCGATTTGTCAAAAAGGGCGTCGCTGTGTTTCATCACCTCAACAAGGGTGGTTTGTGGTTGGGTGCAAAGCCCTTTAATTTTGCACACATAGATATACGTTGAAAGTACCGACCAACCCATAAATACAATAAATCCCATCATTAGTATTTTCATAGTATTTAAATTTTTTATATAGTGAATTAAAGTTGTTTATTGTTTTACCTATCTTATTCTCTTAAAATCTTTCATAGTAAACCCATCCTTGTTCTCGTTAGTAATGCGACGAGAACTATAGTAGTAAAGATTTCCCTTCACATCGAAAATCATTTCAAAACATTTCCCTACTCCTTTATCCTGATTCGGGCCAACATGAAAATGAAAAAGGGCGTTATTGGGATTTTCAGAAATTTCCTCCTGAATTTCTTTTGTTGTGAGCAACTTAACGAAATGCGGATAGACTGAGTTTATTTTATCAACTGAGTATGCATCGGGCGCCATATCATCAATGTTCATAAGCAGCTGCATGTCATCAAATCCCGACGAGTTGTAGTAACGCAAACCTCTCAGGGAAATGAAAAATCGCCGTTTTTCCAGGTTTTTTGCATGTATCTGAGCAAACAAAACAATGGCAGGGATGGCATAACTGTAGTCCAGGTTGCTATCATCGGTGTAATATAGTGGGACGCTCCAAACTTCTGGCATATTGGTTAAGTCCTTTGAAGTACCACCTAAAACTAAACTCATGTATTTGTAACTTACTCCATCTGGATCCTTTTCATAAACATTTTTCATTAACACTAAAAAGGAGTACTTTGAATCGAACCTTCGTTCCTCAAACTCCGCCTGGTCTATAAATTCAAATGGTGTTGTTTTCCAGTGCTCCTCCACGGCCTCCTTAACATACTTGTTGTAAAAATTTATTCCATCCTCAAGCACAACGCAGGTGGTTGAGTTTAAAAACATTCCAATTTGTTTCTTGCTGGCTAAAGGCGCTTGAGCCAATGTCACAGACCAGGTAAGCACTAGTAAAAGGCTAAGTGTATATTTTTTTGATAAGATTCTCACCATAAATTCTTTGATGGTGTAGGAAATGCATTTTTTTTTCATGATTCTAATGATTTAATGATTATTCTATATTCTACTTAGAACTTCATAATTTTTTAAATACCAGTAGAACAAAGGTCGTTGTTTTTCTATTCGGAACTGTTACATATCTCTAAGTAAAACTTACATAAATCACATACATTCATATAGGGTATAAAAAGAAGATGCCCTACTAAGGCAACTTCTTTTTAAAATATATATCGAACGGATAATGCTCCCCCGTCGCCCCAAAAACCAGTATGGCCAACCAGGTTGAATGCTGGTTTCCAGTCGACACTCAGATTAATTGGTATTTCAGAAAAATTGTATTCTAATCCCAAAATTCCATCTATACCTATAACAGTGTAGGATTCTCCGGGGTCTCCCCAATATTGATCTGTATTGTCGCCATCCCAGAAGCCAACGTGGCCCCCGAAACCATAGTACCAATTCAATTCTTCGGTGTTAAAAGCTCTGTTATGAATTTCGTATAGGCCTGTCACTTGGAATCCTTCCCATCGAGTGGAAATAATTCCTTCCAGAGCCGCATTGGAGCTGATGAAATGCTTAATGGTTACACCATTGGCAAATCCTCCGCGTAATCCAATACCTGTATTGTAATCCTGAGCATAACTGAATGAGAATAAAAATACAGATAGCAGAATGGTAAATCCTAATTTTTTCATTTTTGTATTTATTTTTAGTGTTTCCTACTCGTTTGGTTTTTCGGTTTCACCCCCGTTTTAGAAGGCCGGAACGGGACGGTATTAGCTTTGTTATCCTGTGCTTGACAGGTTATTTCTGTAAAAAGTAAATTTCCGATGATTTCAATGTTTCAATGTTAATAGCGTTCATTTACAAAGGTGAGACAAACTATAATGAATATGTTATATAAGTTCAGATATAAGTTACATATTTCACAGTTTTACAGTAAGTGCATTACTATAGTATACCCGACCTTGCTGAAATGCCAAAACGAATCAGTTTAATCTGTCTGTCAAAATGGATATTGTAGTAATCCTGACCATAGTAATACTGGATAAAAATGTTCGCGTGCTTTAGAAATGTGGGCGTGAATGACAGTGAATAATTGAAACTCAGTCGCTTTATATCCAGAGTTTTGGCGTCATTCAGTTTTCCTGTAATCCAGCCCGTTTGAATGGATTGATCAAAAACATACTTCTTGTTTTGATCCCCGGCTGCTACAATGATCCCAAAGGCTTCTGAGAGTTTTACAGTGCTCTTCACATTAACAAAAAACCTTAATCGTCCGTAAGTTCCACTCAAAGCCTCCTCTTGCTTGTAATTATACATGGCATATAAATTTACGTAGTTGGTGTTGAATAGCAACTTGTCATTTGGCCGTGAAAGGAAAACACCTCCCTCGATCCAGTTTGTTGAAAAATTTCCGGTAAGCGTATTAATGGTAGTGCTGTCATTATTAAAAAAATCGCCTTCCTGTCCGTTGGAATGATGCATCGCCGATATGTAGGTAAACAAATCTCTCTCACTGTCCTCTTTATCAAGAAATTGGTGAAAGAAAGTAATTTTAGGCATAAATGAAGGTGTTCGAATGGGGTACGAATTTCGGTTGTACATTCGAATTATAATACGTGGCGAAAGCTCTACTCCCCATCTAACGCTTTCACTAATGCTTAACATGAAGTAGGGTGCAATATCAGCCTCAAATATCAATGATTCCAGATTCCCGATTCCACTCCCAAACAGTATGTGGCTGGGTTCCTGAAACATATTAAAAGTTGATATGGCATTCCTTTTTCTATCAACTTCTCCCTGAGTTAGCGCTATGCTATCTTTATCATTTTGGGAATAAGCATCAGCAACCCAGTAATTAAACATGAGGAGCAATAGGAATACAATAATCTTATTAATCATTCATTTATTATTTTGTAAATCAATTTTGGTTATTTACAAAGGTGAGGCTTTTATGAAGATGAATTGTTACAAGATTTAGAGGAAGAGTTACATATATCACAGGTTCTCAAGATTCTCATTTCGCTTATACTTCAACTTCTTGTAAAAAGTGGGGGTGAGGCCTGTAATTTTCTTGAATTGGTTTGATAGGTGGGATACGCTGCTGTATTGGAGTCTGTAGGATATTTCAGTCAGGTTATATTCATTGTATAGCAGCAGTTCTTTCACTTTCTCAATTCTGTGCATAATGATGTATTGCTGCAGTGTGATACCCTTTACCTCTGAGAAAATATTTGACAGGTAAGTGTAATCGTAACCAAGTTTTTGGCTTATGTAATCGGAAAATTTTATCTGAGGTAGCTCATCAGCGTAATGGATCATTTCTATGATCACATTTTTTATTCTCTCAATAAGGATACTTCTTTTGTCATCAAGTAATTCCAAACCCACTTTAAGCAGGTTTTGCCTGAGCCTTTCGCGTTGCTCCTGAGAAATATCTTCTAATAAGTCAACCACTCCCAGATCAACCACTAAATATTTAATACCCAATTTCTTAAGCTCGTCCCTCACCATTAACTTGCACCGAAGGCTAACCATATATTTTATGTATAGTTTCATCTTTGGTTTTGAAATAACTAGCATATATAATTTGGATTTTAGATACCCGCCATAAAAATTTAAGGAATATCTATCAGTTAAACATTATAAATATAAAAATTCATGCTGAATTATCATAAATTACTTTAGGCCAAGTTGAAAATAACCGTGGCAATTTTTTGATTCCAGGACCCTTGCTATTTATAAATAGCTTAATTTTAGTATTTTAAGCATAATTAATTGGTAATTAATCAATTTTTGTTATATTGATTATCTGGACGATAGCATTCCCGTGGATAAAATGTACTGAGCATTCTTTA